>JAHHHF010000083.1 GCA_019359495.1 Goleter apudmare HA4340-LM2 | reverse complement strand
AACATTTTTCCCTCATTCCACTCACTGGTAACGATTTTCTCGCTCCAGTGCGGATTGTGGGAATTTTCTTTTCAATCGTTCATACACCGGACTTGTGTCACGAAACAATAAGTCGCACATCGCGTTAAATATTATAAATATATATTTTGTAATACAAGTTCTGCATTACATTTGGTTTGCTCAAGTTAAAAGACCATACCTAACTGTAATGCCAAATTAAACTTGCAACTAAAGGCTATAGGCATGACCCTCTCGATCGCACATTTAGGGCCTCCTGGCACTTACGCAGAACAAGCAACAATTTTTTATGTTAACTGGCTGCGTGAAAACACAGGAATGGCAGGCATATTATGTCCTTACCCCAGCATTGCCCAGTCACTGCAAGCCGTTGCTCAAGGTGATGTGCAGTCAGCTGTTGTACCCGTGGAAAATTCTATTGAAGGCAGTGTGACAATGACAATGGATGCACTGTGGCAATTGGATAGTTTACGAATTCGGTTGGCTCTAGTCATGCCTATCACCCATGCATTAATTTCCTGTGCCACTAGTTTAGATGAGATTGCAACTGTGTATTCTCATCCGCAAGCTTTGGCACAATGTCAAGGATGGTTAGGGCAGTTTCTGCCCAATGTGCAACTGATTCCTAGTAATTCCACTACTGAGGCCTTACAAAGACTAGAGAATGAATTAACGACAGCAGCGATCGCCTCTCACAGAGCTGCTCAATTGTACAATCTACCCATACTAGCCAGTGGCATTAACGATTATCCAGAAAACTGTACTCGCTTTTGGGTCGTCAGCCACAATCAAACAGACACCGCACACCAAATATCCTCAGTAAAAACAAGCCACACTTCACTAGCTTTCAGCGTGCCAGCCAATATCCCTGGAGCATTAGTTGAACCATTGCAAATATTTGCTCAACGAGAAATTAACCTCAGCCGGATCGAATCTCGTCCTACTAAGCGATCGCTGGGAGAATACCTGTTTTTTCTGGATATAGAGGCAGACACTACTGAGGCAAAAACACAATCTGCCTTGACACAATTAACGCCCCACACAGAAGTTTTAAAAATATTTGGCAGTTATGGTGTCTTGCCAATCAGTAATCAACAGCTATAGTTCCACGGTCAATATTTTAGATAAAGCCGTTAATTATTGGCTTATAACTTCTGATTAAAGGTGTCTTTGAGAACGGTGCGAGCGGCTAAATGACTCCGAGTAGAAGTTAATATTTCTGATTCCCGTTCTAGTCGAGCCACCGTGTCTCGCATTTCTAGTAATGCCTGCTGTTCTGTGGCCACACCATAGAGGTTGCTGGCTACCCAGTATGATAACTCTGTGGGCAAATCGGGTAAATCTTCTGGGAGTTCAATATTTTGTTCGGTTAACTTAGCTGAAAGCCGGACTACATCTCTTAGCAGTTGTTCTACTTCGGAAGCTAAAGGCCGTAAATCCTTCGTTGGTGGTTGGTCTTCAATCCACTCTACCAGTCCCACGCGATATGGCTTTTCACGAATATATTCTAAAACACGGAACCTCTGCTGTCCCAAAGTTAACATCTTGATGCGGTCGTCCGGTAGTCGCTGATAATGAATGATTTCCGCACAGCAACCAATATTTGCAATTGTACCTTTAACTGGATCGACCATTAATACCCCGAACCTGCGATCGCTCTCTAAAATCGTGTTCATCATGATTCGGTAGCGAAATTCAAAGATGTGTAGGGGTAATGGCCGGCTAGGAAACAGTACTACTTCTGGTAACGGGAACAGAGGTAGTTCGCGGACTGCAATTTTAGAAGAAGATGACATTGGTACTTTGGTGTAATTTTAATCTTTAATCTAATTTTTAAAATTTAGCCTTCTGTGTTTTTCCCGTACTTTGTCTACATTCTATCATTGGTTTCACAGCTAATAAAAAGCCCTGAAGAAATTGATCTCAGGGCTAGGTAAATATTCATACTTAGAAAGGTCATTTGTCTGTTGCCAGTAACTAATGACTAATGACTGGTGCTATTAAAGCTTAACTTCAATATCTACACCAGATGGCAAATCCAGTTTCATCAAAGCATCAATAGTTTTAGAAGAAGGTTGATAAATATCAATAATCCGACGATGGGTGCGGGTTTCAAAGTGCTCTCGGGAATCTTTATCTACGTGAGGCGATCGCAGTACACAATAAATTTTGCGTTTTGTGGGTAAAGGAATAGGGCCTATAGCTGTAGCGTTAGTGCGGTTAGCTGTATCAACTATCTTCTCGCAAGATGTATCCAACAAACGACGGTCAAAAGCTTGTAAGCGAATTCTAATTTTTTGCTGCTGTAGAGTTGCCATCTTTAGTTTTCTTGGTTCTGATTAATTAGGATAATAGGGAATGGAGAGTTAGAAAATAACTAATCACCATTTTAGTGAGTCAAGGGAAGATAAAGGAGCAGAGAGGGAATTTACCATCTCTGCTCCTTTGTTATGAGAGAAAAAAGGTGCTACTTCAGGATTTTGGAAACGACACCAGCACCGATGGTGCGTCCACCTTCACGAATAGCGAAGCGCATCCCTTGCTCAATAGCGATCGGGTTGATCAATTCTACAGTCATCTTGATGCGATCGCCTGGCATGACCATTTCTGCTTCACTTCCGTCATCGGATGTAAAGGTTCTGATAGTACCAGTTACGTCGGTTGTCCGTACGTAGAATTGAGGACGGTAGCCAGCGAAAAATGGTGTCTTGCGACCACCTTCTTTTTCGGTAAGCACGTACACTTCACCTTCAAATTGTGTGTGAGGTGTAATCGAACCGGGTTTAGCTAGCACCATACCCCGTTCAATATCAGCTTTTTGGATACCACGGAGTAGTACACCCGCATTATCCCCAGCAAGACCCTCTTCGAGACTCTTTTTAAACATCTCGATGCCGGTGACGGTGGTGTTACGAGTGTCTCTAATTCCCACCAATTCAACGTTATCACCAACTTTAACTTTACCCCGTTCAATCCGACCAGTGGCAACAGTCCCACGACCTGTGATGGAGAACACGTCTTCTACAGCCATCAAGAAGGGCTTATCTACGTCCCGTTCTGGAGTGGGAATGTAGGCATCTACAGCGTCCATCAATTCGTAGATTTTGTCTACCCATTTATTTTCACCCCGTTGTGTCTTGGGGTTAGCAGTCATAGCTTCCAATGCCTGTAGACCTGAGCCTTTGATAATGGGGATGTCATCACCAGGGAAGTCATAGCTGGAAAGTAGTTCTCGCAGTTCCAGTTCGACTAGTTCCAACAGTTCTTCGTCATCCATCAAATCTTCTTTATTCAGGAAGACAACCAAGCTGGGAACGCCTACCTGTTTTGCCAGTAGGATGTGTTCGCGGGTTTGGGGCATAGGTCCATCAGTAGCTGCAACTACCAGGATACCTCCATCCATTTGAGCAGCGCCGGTAATCATGTTCTTCACATAGTCGGCGTGTCCTGGACAGTCTACGTGAGCATAGTGCCGATTTGCGGTTTCATACTCAACGTGAGCGGTATTGATGGTAATACCCCGTGCCTTTTCTTCTGGTGCGTTGTCGATTTGGTCGTAGCCCTTAGCTACAGCCTGACCATTAGCCGCCAAAGTCATAGTGATGGCTGCTGTTAATGTGGTTTTACCGTGGTCAACGTGGCCAACAGTACCAATATTGATGTGGGGTTTATTCCTTTCAAACTTTGCGCGTGCCATGAATCCTCGTTTCCTTTTCTAATTAAGCGTTCCCTTTGCTTTTTGCAATGATAGTTTCAGCTACGCTGCGAGGCACCTCTTCGTAGTGGCTGAACTCCATCGTGAAGATACCCCGACCTTGGGTCTTCGACCGGATATCGGTGGCGTAGCCAAACATGGTCGCCAGTGGTACTTTGGATGCCACTTTAGCGAGTCCCTGTTCAGTGCTTTGGCTTTCAATCTGCCCCCGACGGGAGATGAGGTCGCCAATGACGTTCCCAATAAAGTCTTCAGGAACTTCCACCTCAACTTTCATCATAGGCTCTAATAGTACTGGTGAAGCTTTGAGCACAGCTTCTTTCAGTGCCATTGATCCGGCAATTTTGAAAGCCATTTCCGAAGAGTCTACATCGTGGTAGGAGCCATGAACTAGCGTCGCTTTCACGTCAATTAGCGGATATCCAGCTAAAATACCTGATTCGCAGCTTTCTTTCATTCCTTGTTCGGCAGGGCCAATGTACTCTTTAGGTACTACACCGCCAACAATTTTCGAGACGAATTCAAAGCCAGTACCGGGTTCTCCTGGTTCCAAATTGATGACAACGTGACCGTATTGACCTTTACCACCACTTTGACGGATGAACTTGCCTTCCACGTTGGTAACTGTTTTACGAATCGTTTCGCGGTAAGCTACCTGTGGCGCACCGACATTGGCTTCCACTTTGAATTCGCGTAACATCCGGTCTACGAGAATTTCTAGGTGGAGTTCTCCCATCCCGGCGATTACGGTTTGGTTGGTTTCTGGGTCAACGTTGACGCGGAAGGTGGGGTCTTCTTCGGAGAGAGATTGCAACGCCTTGGATAGCTTATCCATGTCGTTCTTGGTTTTGGGTTCAACCGCTACCGAGATCACAGGTTCAGGAATGAATAAGGATTCCAGAATCACTGGTGAGCCATCATCACAGATAGTGTCACCTGTCAAGGTATCTTTCAATCCTAGGGCTGCTCCCAAATCACCCGCTCGCAGTTCATCGACATCTTGCCGATCATCTGCCTTCATCAGAACTAAGCGAGAAATCCGTTCTTTTTTATTCTTGCTAGCATTGAGAACGTAGCTACCCTTTTTCAACACACCAGAATAAACACGAACAAATGTCAGGCGACCGTAAGGGTCAGCCATAATTTTGAATGCCAGAGCCGCCAGAGGTTCGTTATCATCAGCCCGCCGCTCAACGGTATCGCCATTCGGCAGTATGCCTTGAATTGGGGGTACTTCGCTTGGTGCTGGCAGGTAATCAACGACGGCATCCAGCATTAACTGTACGCCTTTGTTTTTAAATGCCGAGCCACAAAGTACGGGTACGATTGTGCCGGCAATTGTACCTTTACGCAGGGCTAAAGCGATTTCGTCTGTTGTCAGTTCTTCGCCATCGAAGTACTTAGTCATCAGAGCATCATCGGTTTCGGACACCGCTTCGACTAGCTTGACGCGGTATTCTTCTACCTGATCTAGCATTTCTGCTGGAATATCGGTTTCTTGAATATCGGTTCCTTGGTCGTTGGCGTAAATATATGCACGCTTTCTTACCAAGTCGATAATGCCTTGGAAATCGTTTTCACTACCAATTGGCAGTTGAATGGCGATCGCATTTGCCCGCAGGCGATCGCGCATTTGCTCGTGAACTTTATAGAAGTTCGCTCCTGTGCGATCCATCTTGTTGATGAAAGCGATCCGAGGAACTTTGTAGCGGTCTGCTTGTCGCCACACTGTCTCAGACTGCGGTTGCACGCCGCCCACAGAACAAAATACTGCGATTACACCATCTAACACGCGCATGGAACGCTCAACTTCAATCGTGAAGTCTACGTGACCGGGAGTATCGATAATGTTAATTTGATGATCTTTCCAACTGGTACTAATAGCAGCAGCGGTAATGGTAATTCCACGCTCCCGCTCCTGATCCATCCAGTCTGTTACGGCAGTTCCTTCATGAACTTCGCCAATTTTATGAATTATCCCAGAGTAAAACAATATTCTCTCTGTTGTCGTTGTTTTGCCCGCATCTATATGCGCCGCAATACCGATGTTGCGTACTCTCTCTAGCGGGATCGTACGTGCCACAGTAGCCTCCTATAGTTTTTGCCTCATGATATCTTGTATATTACTCTTTGTTAAGATTCTATACTTTTACGGAAAACCGCCTTTGTTTTTGTAAATTGGCGATATACCGATTTCAGGCGCGCGATATATCGCTGCTTCACTTAGTAACGGTAGTGGGCAAAAGCTTTGTTTGCTTCCGCCATCCGGTGTGTTTCTTCCCGTTTGCGAATCGCATTTCCAGTCTCATTGGCGGCATCCATTAATTCATTTGCCAGTTTACTCGCCATTGTGCGACCGGGTCTAGACCGAGAAAATTGCACTAACCAACGCAATGCTAGGGTTGTTCCTCGGTCGGAACGTACTTCCATTGGTACTTGGTAAGTTGCACCGCCAACGCGTCGGGCTTTTACTTCTACCAAAGGAGTTGCGTTTCGCACTGCCCTTTCAAAGGTTTCTAATGCACCGTTACCAGTGCGTTCTTCAATAGTTTTCAACGCATCATAAACAATGCGTGCAGCAAGCGATTTCTTGCCATGACGCATGATCCGTCTGATGATCATGCTCACAAGACGACTGTTGTACACCGAGTCAGACGGAACTGGGCGCTTTTGAATAACACCACGACGAGACATACTTCAACCTTAGATTCAGATTTGGCAACGAAATTATATGCTATCAGACACTGGCAGCTAAAAGCGGTGGCAGCTTTTTTGGTGTCACCTAATGGCATTTTCTTCGGCGGGGTAACCCGCTAAAGAAGTTGTTATGGAGGCAAAACCTCCTGCAAAGCTATCTCACCACTGCTTAGACCGACTCAATTTTTCTCTACTAGTTGCAGCTTTGCTAATCTGTTGACTTGCTAATTGCAAGCTGGAACTCAAGGCGACGACATTATAAACCTTAATTTCTAGATTAAAATGCTGCTGTCGCTGACAGGATTTTTTTCCTAACTACCACCTACACTTGCTTAACTACCACCTACACTTGCTCGCTCAGTGCAGGGTGTGGCTTGATTTATGAAATCAGACACAAGCACTAAATGCTGTTTCGGGGCGATTGCTTTTAGTTTTAGGTTAGACGATTAATCTGGTGTGATTAATCGCCTAGTTCCTATTTTTTCGCTTCTTTCGGGCGCTTGGTTCCATATTTGGAGCGGCCTTGCTTGCGGTCTTTGACTCCGGCTGTATCTAGGGTGCCACGGATGATGTGGTATCTCACGCCTGGTAAGTCCTTCACCCGACCACCACGAATCATTACTACTGAGTGTTCTTGTAAGTTGTGACCTATCCCTGGAATATAAGCTGTCACTTCAAACCCAGAGGTCAGCCTTACCCTTGCGACTTTGCGAAGGGCTGAGTTAGGCTTTTTAGGTGTCGTTGTGTATACTCTGGTACAAACCCCCCGACGTTGGGGGCATTGTTTCAGAGCTGGGGACTTGGTTTTCTGACGCGCTTTTTCGCGTTCATTACGTATGAGCTGCTGTATTGTTGGCATGAGTTACAGCGCGTGAAGCTGCTTAGGGTCTAAGTTTTAACAAATCCTAATTATATCTTTTTTTATGATTTTATGTCAATTGTTATTTGTAGTTGGTCATTTGTGGCAAACTACAAATGACCAATGACTATTGACTAATTGCGAAGGAATTGCCACAGCCACAGGTAGCGATCGCCTGGGGGTTGTGAAAGCGAAAACCACCGCCCATTAAGTCTTCTGAATAATCTACTGTCAAACCGCTAGCATATTCTAGGCTGTTAGTGTCGATGACTAATTGGATGCCGTTGAAATTAAAAATGCGATCGCTAGTTGCTACCGTTTGGTCAAAAGACATTTCGTAAAACCACCCGGAACAACCACCAGGCTTAATTGCCAAACGAAAGAAGACGTTGATTTGCTGCTTTGACTGCAATCGCCCAATTTCACTTGTAGCAGACGGACTCAAGTTAATCATGAAATTCTGAAATGGGAAATTGAAAACTCTATTTCCCATATTACAGATGGGATGACAAAAAAATCAGAGGAGAAAAGGCAAGATGAATGCTCTTTTTTCTACCTAGATAAATGCCGGTTCAGAAGTATCAAATACAAGTATGAGTTTCAGCCCCACCTGTATTAGCCTCCTGCTTCGTTGCCTTTTAATCAGCGTCAAAACTAAAAATAGAGGATTTATTACCTTGAAAGCCTCTGTCAGGATTTAACGGTTTTTATTTTCCGTACGGGCATAATCATCCTGAAAACGAATGATATCATCTTCTCCTAGGTATTCTCCATTTTGCACTTCAATCAAGACCAAGGGAATCACACCAGGATTCTCTAGGCGATGAGTTGTACATTGGGGGACATAGGTTGATTGATTATTGCTCAATAACACCTCTGTTTCACCACAAACAACCCTGGCTGTGCCAGAAACCACAATCCAGTGTTCGCTCCGGTGGTGATGCATTTGTAAACTCAGGCGATGTCCAGGCTTAACTTCAATGCGTTTAATTTTGTATCCGCGCCCTTCTTCCAAAACTGTGAAAGAACCCCAAGGACGCAACTCGGTTGCAGCAACGCCTCTAGGAGTGACGGCAAGAGGTAGGGGCAGAGTTTGAATTTGTGTTGTTTCTTGATATGGAGCCATAATTACCTCACTTAAAGACATAACAAACCGTCTGTACTCTTAACCATTGATGGAAAACTCTGACCTAATGTTGCAACCGTGAAAACCAGTAATTTGTTGCCACCTGGCCAAAGATAGGGGAATCAGCCTTCGTACTGTAAAAGATCCTTAAGCAAACAATTGTGGCTACATCAAGTCTTTAATTAAGCACAATGATGCCTTATTCAAAACTTTAAAGAATCTTAGTCATTGGTAATTTGTCAAGAGTCTAGCCGGAGCGGCTAGCCCTTTCAAGGTGACTCAAAAAATCTCTTTTTTTCTCTGTGCTTTCTGCGCGACAAACACTTTGCAGCCTGCGGGTACTCCAGAGGAGAACTCGTAGAGTAGCCACCTAAGCAAGTGTCCTCCTCTGCGGTTAAAAAGTGATTTTATATAACCCCAGTGGCACTGAGAACACTGAGGTAAGAGCTTATGGAGGAATTTAGAATTATTTATTGCTTCTGTTGTAAAAAAATGCCAATGCCGTTATGAACACGACTCGCAGTACTAGGAGAACGGTCTAGTAATTGTCCCCCCAAGTAAAGACTAGTAGAACTACCACCGTCTAAATTGAGAGCATTTACACATCCTAGAAGCTGCATTAGTTGAGCGTGTTCTGCCAGGGTAGGGCCAGCACCACCAGCACGATTATGCACAGCAGCAATCATCAATTTACCTGTAGTAGTTGTGCAGATGCCACTACGAATGGCTTTTCCTGCGATAAAAGCATCACTGAATTTTTCACTTTTCGCATTGAGAACAATTTGACGATTTTGGACTAACAATGGCCCTGCGGCGACGATATGGGGGTAGCGACTGAAATCTGTAGGGGTAGTGGCGCTAGTAAGATTGACTACTGTCCCTCTGGGCAACTGTGCAGCAGTACTAGCAGCATTCCCACGTAAGGTTAATAAGTAGCCATCTAGAGGAATGGCAAGGTTGGTTGCACCAGCTTTACCGCCTGGTAATTGATTGGTTACTTGGTTGTTCTCAATGACAACGATAATTTCGTTGTCTGTCAGGGGCGTATAGGTTGTCCCCCAATCTTGGGTGTAGCGAGCAATACCGCTTTGCACGTAGCCACTATTGAGGAACAGGATTGGCAACCGTAGGTTATTAGGAGTAGTAAGTGTTTCTTCTAAGGCAAGGCGGTTTAAGTAAAATTGCCCAGAATTATTCCAGGCGATCGCTCCTCGGTTGAGTATCGGCCCTGACAACCATTGTCCATCCCGACGCAATGCACCTAAAGGTAAGCGATTATTGCGGTTGAAGAAACCAGCATTAATGGCTGCTACTGCTAAATATTTTTGTGCTGTTTGAATTAGTGGTGCTGTTCCTACTGCGGCATCAGAGTTACTAACGATTGGTTTCAGTGTTAACCCAATGGTTTTGGGATTAATTTCTAGCCAAACAATGGGAAAGCGTTCTGTGCCTAAATTGATAAACTTTTGCCGCCAGTGTAATCCTGGTGCCCAAGTAATATTTCGCTCTACTAGTGCATCGGGTCGGATATCAACTATGAGGCGATGGGGGTTAGCTAAAGTGGTAATTCGAGGAGATTGTCCAAAAGGCACACTTAAACTAATAACTGTTTGATTTTTAACTACCTCTACTTTTCTAATTAGTGGTTCTGGGGTGGCTGCTGGTGATAATTGTTTGAGCAGGTTAGGGAGGGGTGTTGGTGGTGATATGGGCGGTAGGGGTGTATAGCGTTGGAGCAAACTGGGGTCAGCTATACCATCTAGGGTAATTTTCCACTCTCTATTAGGCAGGGTAGAAACTTTTGGGGTTAAGGTATCAGGATCGGAAAGTGCGGTGATTGGTAACCCTTGGGTGATTTGCCAAGGGGTGGGGCGATCTAAATTTATAGTGATGCGGTTGCTAGAGGATGCTTGCTCCGGAAGAATATCTTTGACCACGACTCCCGGTGTGACAATCACTAAAGTATTGCCATTAGTTTGGATCTGCCATCCTGCTATTTGAGAAAAACTAGTAATATCGAGATAGCGATATCCTCCCAATAACTTTGCAGCTAAAACCATTGGCTTTGTGGCTGAGGAAAACCACTCTACTGGTTGCTTGATTGGATTGCTACTACTTAACAGGTCTACTCCAATTAATTGCCTTAATACACCATCGCTGAGATGAGTTGTCACCTTACCAGTAGTTCCAGGCTGTTGCAACCAAGCCCCTGATAATGTCCGACCGTTGAGAGAAATTTGATTACCTGAGGAGAGGACTCCGGTTAAAGGAGGTGTTGGGGTCTGTTGGGCACTGGTAGCACTGATCGTATATAAGCACAATGCTACTGAGAGTATCGGCGAGACACTATTGTAGAAAAAATTACTTTTACTAATTAGAGCGATCGCAGTGTGATATTTTTGTAGGCAACTATTCAGCATTTTCACCATCATTTAATAGGTACTTTTGAAAGCTATCACTCAAGGTGTAAATCAAATTATGCGAAAATATAAAGAAATCATGATATAAGTTTCAAGAAAACGTGATAGTCTATAGATTGGCTCTTTATCTCTTGTAGAAAGCCGCAATCATTTTTCTTAAGAAACTACTGCACCTAAGTGTTTGAACTGGCACACGTCTCCAGCAAATCATGACGTTAGTCTTGTTGATCCAAGCTGGATTAAAATATTACCTCCTCACCGATGTTTGCTATTGTTGCTACTGTAAGTGAGGTCTAGCTAGTAGTAACACAAATGGCAACTAATAATTAACAAAAATCTAGACAACAATAGAGATATTTAGGAATTGTCAAATGGTCACATAGTGTACTAGGCTGATTTTGTTGCCGAATCAGGAAAATTTAGGCACTAAAATCGGTGAAGCATTCAGATTAAGTTCTGTATCAGGTCAGCCGAGCCTGGTAATACCTGTAAAGTTGACTAAGTATCTGAGATCAAGAGAAGTAAATTAGCTTCACCATTCACCATATGAATAGAAGACTATTAGAGCCAAAGTAATTTGTCTAACTCAGCATAAGCACACAAAAAAATAGCGCGACGATTTTAACACGGGTGAACCAAAAAGTAAAACCGAAGTTAAAATTTTTTTTCCCTAAATTTCGGTGATTCTATACTTACTTTCTCCCTTGCTAAATTTAGAAAATTTTCCTCACAAATAGCGGCAACATTTGCAACTCAATATCTCAGGAACAGGGTATGAATAATCAACCAATGAATCAAAATCACCACGTTACACTAGCAGAAGATAATTACCAAGGGCAAAGGTGGTTAGTAGAAGAACGAGATGCTTGTGGTGTGGGTTTTATTGCCCATCGCCAAAATCATGCCAGCCACGAAATTGTCACCAAAGCCTTAGTTGCTCTGACCTGCCTTGAACACCGGGGTGGTTGTAGTGCAGATCAAGACTCTGGTGATGGTGCAGGCATATTGACAGCGATACCTTGGGAGTTGTTCCAACCAGAATTCCCAGTCACGAGCACAGAAAATGTAGCTGTGGGGATGATTTTTTTACCACAAGATCCCGAAGCAGCCCGGAAATCTCGGTCTGCGGTTGAGCAAATAGCGGCTGAGGAAAAATTGACTGTACTGGGCTGGCGAGTAGTACCAGTGCAACCTGATTTATTAGGAGTACAAGCCAAAGAAAATCAACCCCAAATAGAACAAGTTTTTCTCGCTGCTGCAAATAAAAGTGGCGATCAATTAGAAAGGGAACTGTATATTACTAGTCGCCGTATTGTGAAGGCGGCAAAAAATATTTCCGAAGAATTTTACGTCTGCTCTTTGTCGAGCCGCACAATTGTTTATAAAGGTATGGTGCGTTCGGCTGTGTTGGGAGAGTTTTATCAAGATTTGCAAAATCCAGCTTATAAGAGTGCTTTTGCTGTCTATCACCGCCGCTTTAGTACTAACACCATGCCCAAGTGGCCCTTGGCTCAACCTATGCGGCTATTGGGACACAATGGCGAAATCAACACGCTCTTGGGTAACATTAACTGGATGATGGCACGAGAAGCCAGCTTAGGGAATCCAGTATGGGGTAGTCGCATTGACGAACTCAAGCCATTGGTTCACATTGATAACAGTGACTCAGCTACCTTAGATAATGTATTAGAGTTGTTGGTACGTTCTGGACGTAGCCCCTTGGAAGCCTTGATGATGTTAGTCCCAGAAGCCTACCAAAATCAGCCGTCTTTGGGCGACTATCCAGAAATTGTGGATTTCTATGAGTACTACAGTGGTCTGCAAGAAGCCTGGGATGGCCCAGCACTGTTGGTGTTCAGTGATGGTCAAAAAGTTGGTGCAACATTAGACCGTAACGGTTTAAGACCAGCGCGCTATGTGATCACCAAAGATGACTACATCGTTGTCGCTTCGGAAGCAGGTGTCGTGGAATTCCCAGAAGCTGATATTATCGAAAAAGGTAGGCTGGGACCTGGGCAAATGATTGCTGTAGATTTACAAACCCAGGAAGTACTGAAGAATTGGGAGATTAAGCAGCGAATTGCTAAACAGCATCCCTATGGGGAATGGTTGCAACAGCATCGTCAAGAATTAAAATCATTAGTCAAGAGTCATACCCTGCGGCAAGGTGAAGCACCCATATCATCTGCTAATGGTAATGGCAATGGTAAAGGACACTCGACAAGTGATCCAGAACAGACAATCGCTAGACGATCATTGCTGCAACATCAACTTGCTTTTGGTTACACCACAGAAGATGTGGAAATGATTATTCAGCCAATGGCGCTGCAAGGTTCAGAACCAACTTTTTGTATGGGAGATGATATTCCCCTGGCAGTGCTGTCAGAAAAACCCCACTTGTTGTATGACTATTTCAAGCAGCGCTTTGCTCAAGTGACAAACCCACCTATTGACCCTTTGAGGGAAAAGCTGGTGATGTCTTTGAAAGTGGAACTGGGAGAACGGGGTAACTTACTAGAAGTCAAGCCAGAATATGCCAGAAGGGTGAAGCTAGATTCGCCAGTTCTGACTGAATCAGAATTAGAAGCAATTAAGTTGTCGGGATTTGCGACGGCTGAGTTGTCAACACTGTTTGAAATTGCTAAAGGCCCAGAGGGATTAAAAGCAGCCGTTGAATCTTTACAAGCGAAAGCGGCGGAATCAGTACGGGCAGGTGCGAAGATTTTGATATTGAATGACCGCTCACAACTTGGTACTGAATACAGCTATATTCCTCCCCTCTTAGCTGTAGGTGCAGTCCACCACCATCTGATCCGGGAGGGGTTGCGAATGAAAGCATCCTTAGTTGTCAACACAGCTCAGTGCTGGAGTACTCATCACTTTGCTTGTTTGATTGGCTATGGTGCTGGTGCTGTTTGTCCCTACATGGCTTTAGAAACTGTGCGTGATTGGTGGTCTGACCCCAAAACTCAACAATTTATGACGCGTGGTCAAATTAAGTCTCTCACATTAGAGCAGGCTGTGGCGAACTATCGGAAAGCGATAGAATCTGGTTTATTAAAGATTCTTTCCAAAATGGGGATTTCTTTACTCTCCAGCTATCAAGCTGCACAAATTTTTGAAGCCATTGGGATTGGTGGAGATTTATTAGCACTGGGATTTAGGGGTACAACTTCCCGCATTGCTGGGTTAAGTATTAGCGAACTAGCACAAGAAGTACTGTCCTTCCATCACAAGGCTTTCCCTGAACTCACAACTAAAAAGTTAGAAAACTTGGGCTTTGTCCAGTACCGTCGTGGCGGCGAATACCACATGAACAGCCCCGAACTGACAAAGGCGCTGCATAAAGCGGTAGATGGTAAAAAATATGACCACTACGAAGTTTATAAACAACACCTGCAAACTAGACCAGTTACCGCCTTACGTGACTTACTAGACTTCCAAAGCGATCGCCTATCTATTCCTCTAGAAGAAGTAGACTCAGTCAGTGAGATTGTGCAGCGCTTCTGTACCGGGGGGATGTCCTTAGGCGCGTTGTCGCGGGAAGCACATGAAACTCTGGCGATCGCTATGAACCGCATTGGTGGTAAATCCAACTCTGGGGAAGGTGGCGAAGACCCAGTCCGGTATAAAGTACTCAATGATGTCGATGAGTCTGGCTACTCACCCACCCTACCGCACTTAAAAGGCTTGCGGAATGGTGACACGGCTTCCAGTGCGATTAAACAAGTCGCCTCCGGACGGTTTGGGGTGACACCAGGGTACTTAGCTAGCGCCAAACAAATTGAAATTAAAATCGCCCAAGGTGCCAAGCCAGGGGAAGGTGGACAACTACCAGGGCCGAAGGTGAGTCCTTACATTGCGATGTTACGGCGCTCAAAACCAGGTGTAACTCTGATTTCACCACCACCGCACCATGATATCTATTCCATTGAAGACCTAGCGCAACTGATTTTTGACCTGCACCAAATCAATCCCAAAGCACAGGTATCAGTGAAGCTAGTGGCAGAAATTGGGATTGGGACGATCGCTGCGGGTGTTGCCAAAGCTAACGCTGATATTATTCAGATATCCGGACATGATGGCGGTACAGGAGCCTCACCATTAAGCTCAATTAAGCACGCTGGTTCGCCGTGGGAGTTGGGCTTAAGCGAAGTGCATCGCGTTTTAATGGATAATGAACTGCGCGATCGCGTCATTCTGCGGGTAGATGGTGGACTCAAGAGTGGCTGGGATGTGGTAATAGGTGCATTGATGGGAGGCGAAGAATTTGGCTTTGGTTCCATCGCCATGATTGCCGAAGGTTGTATTATGGCGCGGATTTGCCACACCAACAACTGCCCTGTGGGTGTTGCTTCCCAAAAAGAAGAACTGCGGAAACGGTTCACAGGTATACCCGAACACGTAGTCAACTTCTTCTACTTTGTCGCTGAAGAAGTCCGGAGTCTGTTGGCGCGACTTGGCTACCGTTCTTTGTCAGAAATTGTGGGGCGTGCAGATTTGCTGAAATTGCGTGATGAGGTGAAACTCACCAAAACCCAATCCATCAATCTCAACTGCTTACTGAAGCTACCGGATAGCAAGCATAACCGTAACTGGTTGGTGCATGAAGAAGTTCATAGTAATGGTGCAGTTGTAGATGATCAGTTACTTGCTGATCCGGAGATTCAAGCGGCTATTAAAAATCAGTCTACTGTCACCAAAACATTGAAGATAGTCAACACCGATAGAACTGTGGGGGCGCGGTTAGCCGGTGCGATCGCCTCTCAGTACGGTGATAGCGGTTTTGCCGGACAAATTAACCTCAACTTCCACGGTAGCGTTGGTCAAAGTTTTGGCGCTTTCAACCTTCCCGGTATTATTCTCAGGCTGGAAGGAGAAGCCAACGACTACGTAGGTAAGGGGATGCACGGTGGTGAAATCATTATTAAACCACCTGCTGATGCCACATATAACCATGCAGAAAATGTGATAATTGGCAATACCTGTCTCTATGGTGCTACCGGTGGGGTGTTGTTTGCCAACGGTTTAGCAGGAGAACGCTTTGCTGTGCGGAACTCCAAAGCTGTCGCTGTCATTGAAGGTGCGGGTGATCATTGCTGTGAATATATGACTGGTGGTGTGATTGTTGTTCTCGGTAAAGTAGGACGCAACGTCGCCGCAGGGATGACTGGTGGACTCGCATACTTCCTAGATGAAGAAGGTTCCTTCCCAGATTTAGTCAATCGGGAAATCGTCAAAATTCAACGGGTAAGTACGGCAGCTGGTGAAAAACAATTGCAAGAATTAATTAGATTTCATAGCGATCGCACTGGTTCACCAAAAGCCAAAGCGATTCTACAAAACTGGTCAGAATTCTTGCCTAGGTTCTGGCAATTAGTACCACCTTCTGAGGCTGATAGTCCAGAAGCTAATGCTGAACAAAAACAACTAAGTACAGTTTAGTTCAAGAGATTGGGCAAGGAGTACAGACCTAGCAGTGCTAAGTTTATTCCCCTTGCCCTATTCCCAATAACCTGTGCCCAATTTCATGATCACTTCTTGTTTGCGATCAACTTTTGGTGTTTATCTTGCATTTCTAAAAGTTCTGAAACAGTGACAAAACTATAGCCCTGCTTCCGAAAGTTTTCAATAATAGTTGGTAAAGCCTGTACAGTCTGGGAACGATTACCACCACCATCATGCATTAAGACTATCCCACCAGGTTTTGCCTGCCGAAATACGTTATTTATCAGCTTGGGCACGCTAGGACGTGAGTAGTCTATAGAGTCAGACGACCACATCACAACTGCATACTTGCTATTTCTAGCATAAGCAGCGACTCCATTGTGCATCATCCCCCCTGGTGGTCGAAACAAACCCGTTTTCACACCCGTGGTTTTATAAATCAAATTTGTAGTGTTCTCAACTTCATAGGCTGCCGTTTGTGGATTCATCGCATGATACCAGTGATGCCAAGTATGGTTCCCAATGCCATGACCATCGGCAACTATCCGCTTCATTAAATCTGGATAATTCTTGACATTCTGTCCAACAACAAAAAATGTTCCCTTTACATCATTTTGTTTCAGGATATCCAAAACTTGCACAGTCGTTTGTGGCCAAGGGCCATCATCAAAGGTCAGGGCGATGACTTTTTGATCTTTAGCAAGTTTAGCATCAGCGATCGTAGCTCCTTGAAAGCGTGCTGGCACCGTAGAAGAAAGACCCTTCGTGCTAGCTTCTTGCTGCCAAGTTGTCAGCATTGCCGCTTTTAATCCCTCAAGACGTTGTTGAGTTCCTGTTTTGGCAGTTATGTAGTTTTTATTTATACTTTCTCTACTCTGTGCATCTGAAGCATTAGGCTTAAGAAGCATCATCAACCCAAGACTAAAACTACCAGTTATGGCGACTAGCGCAATTAATATTCCTTGCGGCCAAAAAAACGACTTATTGCTTTCCACTTCACAGCTCCTTCAAGGATCTAACCATCAGCCAGGGTGCTGACGGTAAGTTATAGCACATTTTTTCTATATACTTAGATACCTGGTTACCTTCTGGTAATCCTGAAAATATGTATCTTGATTAACAGAAGATCAGTAATTAGGCGTGTGGACATCTAGGCAAATCAGCAGGTTAACCTGTCTGCTTTGAACCAACCACTGCCTATAAAATATTTACTGTTGTTGAATTTCAGCCAATCTATCTATAACAACCCACTTAATAAGAGGTAGAGCTTGCAATACATATAGCTAACTCCAGCAGGCAAAATAATTGCTTCGGCAACTATTTATGATTAGTTAGACCTGAGATTTGCGAATTTTGGGTTCGTTTTCTACAGATGGGCTAATCAATTATTTGATTGAGGACGAAGTATCTAACCAAAGATATTAGCTAAAATCACCGATTTTATTTCCAATAGAGTTTATTGTAAGGCTTAGAGTCATTGCTTCCTTTTTAAGAAAAAGTTAAATTTTCCACTATTGACTGTTATCTCTATGTTAATTAGCTAGATAACTATCAACTGCATATAGTTTCCCACTGCTTGGGGGCAATGATTCGTTAGCCTAGATACTGTTTACTCAGTCGCCGCCACTAAAATTTTAGTGTTGAGAGAAAACCATTGCGTACTATTTTTAATATGAGCTTTGCTCAATAACAGATAGATTTTTTCAAGCTGAATATTAACCATTAATTAATACAGATCATTGTCATCTAAACATAGGAGTTTAATATATCTTTACCGTATATACGCTGAACTTTACAACAAATTTATATTTTAAGTATGACAATGTTAGTCATTAACTTACTTAAGTACTTTTTCTGATAAGCTAAAGCAATAATTTGTGTGCATATAATTACTGAAAATTAAGTATACAGGTAAGCATGTTGTTTTGCCCTGACAATAATCTGAAATTAGCAAGTTGTCATCCACTATACTTACTTAAGCGTTGCTTACTTGGGTGCTTACCACCTCGATACAAGATCAGTGTCAATTTAACCTATAACCTTGGGAAAACTTCGTTTCCAGACGCTATCAGCAAATGTAGACAAAACAGCTTTGATAGTGAAAATGTAGCTAGATTTTATTTTTGCCAGACTAATAACGTTACACCAATGACAATGAAGCCCAAGCCTAGTAAGCGGATTAGTGGAACTGGCTCCTTTAAGATTAAGCAACCTAGTAAAACTGAGAAAATATAACCTACAGACACAGCTGGTGCAGCAACGCTCAAGTTAACTCTAGTTAGCAGTAGGATATATGCTACAGCACCAAGAGCGTAACAAGTTAAACCTATTAAAAGTTCTGGTGTTGTCACGATGCTGAGAATGTGATTGATAATATTTCCTGCATTAACTTTGCCCAGCCTCATAGCACCTAGCTTCAGAAAAAACTGCCCTGCTACACTAATGAGAACTGACATCAGCAGTAAAACAAATTCTTGCAGTGTCACAGAGATTGCCTTTATATTTTATCAATGAATATGAATTGAGATTAATTATAACTTGCGCCTAATTTCACGAATAATCAAATTATATAGGCACTTCCTAATCAGGAATTAGTATTCACAAATCCTCCAGTTTCCTTTAAAGTGTAAATAGGACGCCCCTTGACTTCTTCATATATACGACCAATATATTCACCTAAAATTCCAATACAAATTAATTGCACAGAACCCATAAAAAACATAGCTAGTGTAATTAACGTAAATCCAATTAATGGGGTACTCGGTTCAAATAAACGCCAATAAAGAACTAGTAATATCATGAGTATCGCTACTCCTGCTGATAGCATTCCCATATAAGTTGCTAGCCTTAAAGGAACTTTTGAAAAGGAAACAATGCCATCCACAGCTAATGCCCACGACTTACCAAAAGTATACTTAACTGTACCAGCAAAACGAGGGTCTCGTTCAAAATGCACGGCTGTTTGACGGAAGCCTACCCAAGCGCGTAAACCACGAATGTAGCGGTTACGTTCTGGCATAGCGTTCAGAATATCCACTACTTGCCGATCCATCAAGCAGAAGTCTCCCGTATCAGCCGGGATATCTACATGGGCTAGAAGCTTGAGAATACGATAAAAGGCATAGGCTGTAAAGCGTTTGAGCCAGCTTTCTTTTCTACGAGATAAACGCTGGGCATAAACTACTTGGTAGCCTTGTTGCCATTTCTCAATCATCTGGAAAAGTAGTTCTGGGGGATCTTGCAAATCAGCATCCATCACAATGACGCTTTTGCCCTGAACAAAGTTCAACCCTGCTGTCACAGCAATTTGATGACCAAAGTTCCGTGCCAAACTGAGATAGCGCACCCGACTATCCTGATGATAGAGTTCGCGGATCATACTCAAAGAGCGATCGCGGCTACCATCATCAATTAAAATCAATTCAGCCTCGCCGTCTAACTGTTCCATGACATCAATGAGACGACGATATAGTTCTATAATATTTTCCTCTTCGTTATAAATAGGAATGACCAGAGAGTAGATGGGCTGATTCACTGTTATTGTTTAGTTGGTAGAAACCTATTAATTAAGCTTTTTTAGTTGACAAAATATGTGTAAGTATTACTTTTAATATTTAACTATACACTTTCTTGGTAGCATAACTATGCACTTACTTTCGGTAATATATTGCGGTATAAAATGTTATCAATAAGGAAGTTTTTGGTTAGAGACGCGATCGCTATATTTTCTCTTGTTAGTTTTTATGGTTTTCAACCTACACAAGCTGAACAAAAATTGACAGTAGTAGAAAAACTCAAGGCAGATATACCAGGATTAACAACTTTAAAAGTAATACTAAGTATTATAAAAATTTTACCAATAATTTACTGCTAAAACAAAGAATTATTTGGATTGTAAATATGCACCCATTCCCAGAAAAAGAATGGTTATTAGGCTTATCAATAGCATCTCTGATTTTGTTCCTCATATTCTTGGGTAATTCACCTCTACGAGACTGGGATGAAGGCACTTATGCTATTGTTGCCAGAGAAATTTACCGCACTGGTAACTGGCTTTATCCTACTCTTCAGGGAGAGCCTTTTTTGTTAAAACCACCTTTAATGCAATGGTTAATTGCATTGTGTTACCAACTAGGAGGAGTGCAAGAATTCGCTACCAGGTTTCCTGGTGCAGTATTAACGGCTTTGGGAGTTCCTTTACTTTATTTGGTGGGACGTTTAACCTTTAATCAAAGTTTACCAGCATTGTTTGGGTCTTTGGTTTACTTGACAATGTTGCCTGTGGTGCGTCACGGCAGACTGGCAATGTTAGATGGGATGACTATTTCTTTTTTTCTATTGTTGTTATTTTGTCTACTAAAAGCTCGTGATGATAAAAAATATGCTCTAGGCGCAGGTTTTTGTTTAGGGCTAATTACCTTGACTAAGGGTATGTTAGTGGTGGTACTTGGAGGAATAGCTGGTTTATTTCTGCTAGCAAATCGACAAATAGCTTTATTAAAAAATCTCTATCTATGGGTAGGAATGCTATTAGGTAATGCCCCAGCGATCGCTTGGTATGTGGCACAATGGCAACATTATGGTAATGCTTTCTTACAAGTGCATTTTCTGTCTCAAGCTTTTGATCGTCTGGGACAAGCTGTAGAAGGAAATAGTGGCCCACCTTGGTACTATTTAATTGAGTTACTTAAATACGGTTTTCCCTGGCTGTTGTTTTTGCCAGGAGGTTTTTATTTAGCTTGGAAAAAACGCCATACTACCTGGGGTTGTTTGGTTCTGATAGTCACAATAGTTTATTTAGTAACTATTTCTTTGATGCGAACAAAACTACCCTGGTATGTTATGCCTGTTTATCCATTTTTGGCATTAGCGGTTGGAGCGAAATTTAGTGTAGTTTGGCAAAGAAGCAAGTTTCATGAACCTCTGTGGGCGATATTCTTGGCGATAATTGCTACTGCTGGGTTGGGAGGTTGTGTTTACTTTGCTACGACAGATCCTCAGCCTGTTTTAATTGCCATGAGTATAGTTTTAGCAATCATTATGGGGATAGTAGCATGGTTGATTAAAAAGGGCGATCGCAATTTTATTCCAGTCTTATTTTCTGGTATGTATTTGGTTTTAGCCCTGTTAATGAGTTCTCAATCCTGGATTTGGGAATTAAATGAAGCTTTTCCCGTCAAACCAGTAGCTGTATTAATTCGCCAACGCGTACCAACAGGGACACAAATTTACACTTCTTTTGCCTATAGTCGCCCTAGTTTAGACTTTTACAGTGATTGTCAAGTAACTGCTGCAACTGTACCTGTTTTACAGCAAATGATATCTAACGAATCTTATTTGTTGCTGGATAAAGAAACCTTGCCAAAGTTAAATCTCAGCAATAGTAAAATTATGGGAGAAGCGGAAGGATTTACATTAGTTGCACCAGCAACATCATAAACCTGCATTAAAAATTTGTTGAGCAGTTAAATGTAACTCTGGAAAAGTAGGCGACTGAATAGGATCATCACTGCGAAATTTGCGAATTAAATACTCACCTTCCTCCAGGGAACAAAACAATATAGTAGATCATGATCACTATTACTACTTTATAAACAAATAAACATCATCCTGCTGATATTTTAATTGAAACTCTGACTGATTTTTTAAATGGTTGGCTAATTCTTGATAAGACTCTGAACTAGCAGCCCAGCCTGGGTAACGCAAATTGAGTAATATATAATGGAACTGATGCAACTGAGCTATTTCTAGAGGATTATTATATTTAAAACTAATTAACTGTCTATAGGTTAAATGTGGCGTAATGTTATCTGTAGTCAGCACGCTATCTTTAGTCTTAATTAGAGCGATCGCCTCTTTTGTAGCTTGCCAATTATCCCAATCTTTGAGATATCTTGAAGTAAAAAAACCAAATTTACCTAAAGCTAAAAATCCTACCAAAGACCACAGAATAATTAATCGTTGTTGTTGTATCCATGCTTTACCTGCTGCTAGGCTAGCAATTAGGGCTAGTGTGAGAAATGGAATGGCTGGTAAAGAGTAATGCAAAACCAGGTTTTTTTGTGAGGGATGATCAGCAAGTAAATTCATTGCCACACAAGGAATAGCACCTATTAGAGGTGTGATATATTTTGGTTTTAACCCCCAAATCACAGGTAATAATAAAAAAAACAAATACTCTAAATTTATCGGTGAAAAAACATTTTTAAAAATTATTTCTGGCTGTGACAGCAAAATTTGCCATGTTTCAGTAAATGAGTTTCCTAGATAGCTGTAGCGATACAGATGACGGTTGACTAAAGCTGCTTCATTACCAAAATATGGGATGATCATCCAGTTAGCGATCAAAAACCAAGCTGTTCCACTAATAATAGCGATCGCACCATATAAACGTCGTTTTTCAAAACATAGTAGCCAAACTCCCATAGCTACTACTGTCAAGGAAAGTACAGCTTTACATCCCAACACCAGCAGAATACTGACGCAAAACCAAATTATTTTTCTCGATCTCGCAGCCAAAACTGCTGTCATCAGTGCGGGGACAGCAATTATATCTGGGTGAAAATCACATAAATTGCTATTAAAGACAACTGGATACAGTAGATATACAACTACCATTGCTACAGCTTGACTTGTTCTTAAACCTGCTTGCAAAGCCAGCAAATATGTAGGTAAAGCAGCTAAAGCTAAAGCAATAGACTGTACTGCAAACAACCAATAAACACTGGGGTAAATTTTGTACAATAAAGCCAAGAAATATACAATCCAAGCAGCATGATCAGACAGAACATGAAAACCGAGTACCGAAGAAATTGGTAGTTGTCCCTGACTAATTAAGTAAACTCCTTGATCAAAGAATGCTAAATCTCCGGATGAGTTAAATAATTCATGTCTCAGGCTGCTAGAGATAAATAAAATTAAAGCACTAATACCAATCAGTACATTAATAGTGTTATGTCTTTGCAGTTTCTCTATGGCTTTGATACTACTGAACATACTAAAATTTAGTACTTCTATTAATAGAAAAATCTGGTTTTAACTGTGGATGAATCATGTCACATTTTCGCACGATAAACCATAGTGTAAAACCTAAAGGTATAGAAAATATTTGGATAAATACAGGTGTTCCCAAATAGCTAAAAAATGATGCCATTTGGATCACTACAGCTACCCAAGCATATCGAGGAAAGTAGAAGGCAAAGATAATAGAGAGAATATCAGCAGGGTAAAAATATCTCTCGTGCATTTTGGGCAGGATATATGGCATAAAAAAAACTGATAAAGTAGATAAATATATCAGTCTATCTTGAGTAATTTTGAGCTTACTTTTATATACAATGTATGCCAAAAACAATATGGCAAACACAGTTGCCATTAAACCTATAGGAACAACGATATTGTAGAAATTATTAGGAATCCATTGATAGAGATTAGGTGCGTTTTTAGCCAGTTCTTTATATTTATTAGCTTGATTGAAATATACTAACAGCAAATCTGACATTGGTCTGCCAGCAATCCAAGCGGGTAATATTGCCAATACATATACCAAAGGAACTATCGGCAAATAATACCATTTGATTTTTCTTTTCACGAAAAAAAACAATAGTAAAGGTGATAAAAACATCGCTTGTAGCTTAAACGAAAGCCCCACACCAAAACTGATTAATGCTGGAATTTGCTTGCGAATGGATAAAAAGTAAATACAGGCCACTATCCCCGTCGTATATATGACATCACATTGACCCCAGAGGGCACTATTATAAATGACGGTAGGACTTAATATAATTGCCAAAAATGCCAAGATTGGTTTACTACCCTCTGGATATTTGATGCGGACAATTTTGTAAACTAAAAAGGCACAAAGAAAATCTACAGCCATAGCAAAAAGCTTGATTCCCAGTATTTTGGGTAATCCAGAAAGCAGGGTAGTTGCAATCAAAATCCAGTAGAGATAGGGGGGGGTATAGTCAGCAAAACTATGTTTTAAAGCACTAAAACCGCCATGAGAAGCGATGAAATCGTACCAGGGATCTAAAAAATATTTGTAATCTACTGATTTGTTTGGGACACAAATCCATCTAATTAGTACGGCGAATATAATGCCTGTAACTAAATATTTTGTAACTGGGTGTTGAAGTGAGCGTAATAGCCTATGATACTTATTTTCTAGTGATTCCAATGTTCTCTTGTCTGAAGTTTTTGTCATAAATATTATCTGTTATCTAGAAATGATGAAATATTTTCTTGCAAATGTTTTGTATGTAAATCATTTAAACCTAGATTCTTTAAACTTCTGATAAAAATCTCAAGAATAAGCAATGAACTTTTAATAAAAATAATCGCACCCTGGTTGCTCACAGGGTAAATTAATGGAAACTACTTCAGCAGTAAACATATTGACTGCAAATAACCACTAGTACCGCAAGGCAGAATTCAAAATTCAAAATGAATACAGTGTAAGGTTTTCAGAAATTTTGAATGGTATCTCTATTTACGCCATGCTGTACTAGATACTACAATAAAGATTCAGTTTTTTGTGTTATCTGATAGAAAGTTACCATGAGGTATCTTATCAGATAAGTATGGTAATTAGAGTATACGGATAGACAAGAGGATAATAAAAAATTAGGAGTGAGTAGTTAGTAATCCCTAAGCACACACTCCCATCTCTGAAATTTCAACTCTTGATTTCTAACCTACCCAAAGTTCTTGAGCAAAACCCACGGATAGCTTGGCTAGTAACGTTATAAACAAACCCAACATCAAATATCCTTGGCGAGGATAACGAGATAGCAATACACCCAAGGCTACGCACAGGGAAACAATTCCATAAGCTAAACGACTTAAGGAAATTGTTCCTCCAGAGGCCAGTAGCAAACCTAGACCACAAAAGCCATAGATTACAGTGACTGGTGTGAGTTCCCGGCGTAAGCGCCACAAGAGATAGCCACCACCCACGACCATTAAAGTATTGAGTAAGTTATTGATTAATCGTTCATCCGCCAAAATCAACAAAAACCCGACGCCGACGTAAAAGCCATAAACCACTTTGATAGAACTCAAATGTTTACGGAAGTACCATAATACACAAGCAAGACCAACTACGATCGCAAACAGCAAGGGATGCCAAGGATCTTGAATCCCGCTATCAGGAGATAAAATCCAACCATATCGCCAATTCTTTGCACCCAAAGGAATTTGCAACAGCATATTTAACCAACCTTGCCAATCAAACCCTAAAGATGGTCGCCAGCCGCGTTGTGCATGGATAAATGCTAAGGGATGACCAAAATGAATGGCGCAATAAAGACTGAATAACAGGATGCCGATCGCACTAGTCAAAGACGCAAGATATGCAATAGGTGGTCTATGTTGTTTCCAAGCAGCGATCGCTAATGCTGGGATCAACACTATGCCTGTAGGACGAGTCGCTGTAGCCATTGCACCCCAAAGGGCAGTCCAGCCATATTGCTGTTGATCGAAAGTACGCAAGGCGGCTGTACTCAAAAACAAATACAGCCCTTCTGTATAAATTACCCCCGTAAATAAAGACATGGGACACAAAGCGGTCACTACGATAGTCCACTGTGCAGCATTGATCCCACAATGTTCTTTGACCCAAAAATACAAACAATAAAGCGCCGCGAAAAACGCTACGTTGTTGATCAGGATACCAGCCACTTCAAACGGTAAGCCTAGGCGCATCAAAACCCAGATACTTAGGGGAAATAAGGGAAAGAAGGCCAGATTATGCTGCTTGCCGTCATCGACGAATTCATACCCAGAAGTAGCGATCGATCTGTAATGGACACTATCCCAAGCATGGAAAACTTCCCAAATAAAATTGTGTGGATTTCCTGGTATTGGTGCCGACAGATGTGGCGCAATCAGCAACATGGTAGTCCAGATAAATATTCGGCTGAGAAACCAGATTGTTGCAGGGAATATGAACTCATTTGTCCATAAGATTTTTGTGATAACTATCTGAACTTTAGCCATAAGTTTGAGTTTTTAACCGACTCCTTAGTGCATCCTCTTACTTATGGCTGGAAATTTTTTATTAGTATGTAACATCCGACACCTCACACTCTGCTGCCAAACTTGGTAATTAACTAAAAAAATCACTACTAAACTTCTTAGCACTATTTATTCAGTAATTACCACTCAATCAATATTCCTCAAATTCTAAGCAATATTGATTATAACTATAGTATTTATATACACATTTTTTTGTTGAGTCAAATAAAAAGAAGCTTTGTTATTTGTTATTTGCTACAAACGTTGCACTGCAACGTCTGTAAATTATTAGTCTGTTCCCTATTCCCTGTCTTCCCATCACCCTCAGCGAAGAAATTAAATATTTTCAAGTTAATTTAAAGCGTCCGTAGCAATTTATAGTGGGAGTTGTCTGTACATCCTTAAGCAATTGTGAAAGCGATTACTCTTGTTGGTTCTACTGGTTCTATCGGTACTCAGACTCTAGATATTGTCGCTCAGTACCCAAATCAGTTTCGGATTGTGGGATTGGCCGCTGGAAGTAATGTAGAACTTTTAGCTGCTCAGATTCGGCAGTTCCGACCGAGTATAGCAGCGATTTGGTCAGAAGAAAAATTGCCAGCATTGCAAGCTGCTATTAAAGACCTTGATCTTCAACCAATTCTACTAGCTGGCGAAGCCGGAGTGATCGAAGTCGCTCGCTATGGCGACGCCCAAACGGTTGTGACTGGTATTGTTGGTTGCGCTGGTTTGTTACCCACCATCGCCGCTATTGAAGCTGGTAAAGATATCGCTCTAGCAAACAAAGAAACCTTGATTGCTGGTGCCCCTGTTGTGCTACCACTTATTGAAAAATATGGCGTAAAAATACTACCAGCCGACTCAGAACACTCGGCAATATTTCAGTGCCTCCAAGGTGTTCCCAAAGGTGGCTTGCGGAAGATTTTGCTCACCGCCTCTGGTGGGGCTTTCCGGGATTGGGATGTGGAAAAGTTAGCAGAAGTGACTGTTGCTGATGCCTTGAAGCACCCTAATTGGTCAATGGGACGTAAAATCACCGTAGACTCGGCTACTTTGATGAATAAGGGACTGGAAGTGATTGAGGCTCATTTCCTGTTTGGTTTGGATTACGAAAATATCGAGATTGTCATCCATCCCCAAAGTATTATTCACTCCCTGATTGAGCTACAAGATACCTCGGTTTTAGCCCAACTTGGCTGGCCCGATATGCGCTTGCCCCTACTGTATGCCCTATCTTGGCCCGATCGCATCTACACTGACTGGGAACGACTAGATTTAGTCAAAGCTGGCAATTTAACTTTCCGGGAACCAGATCATCAGAAGTATCCTTGTATGCAATTGGCCTATGCAGCAGGTAAAGCTGGTGGTTCTATGCCAGCAGTCTTAAATGCTGCTAATGAGCAAGTTGTGGCATTATTTTTAGCAGAAAAAATTCACTTTTTAGATATTCCCCGTTGTATCGAATGGGTATGCGATCGCCATCAAGATGATAACCGGACAAATCCTACTCTAAATGACATTTTGAATGCAGATAAATGGGCACGACAAGAAGTCTTAATCGCAACTGAGACCCTAGAACATTCCCCGCAGATCATTTCTCTGCGCTAGCTACTTGTTAACAGGACATTGATGAGGATGGTAAGCCAAGCAAGCCACCCTCAAAATTGTCATGTCTAAATTTATTGATAAATTTTAAATATATTTACCAAAAAGATAAAAATATTTTCTATAATTTTGTGCAAAGCCTTTCTTTTGAATTTTTAATTCCCCAAAGAGGCTGAGTTTTTCTCAATTATTTACCCCTGCAACGAGAGCTATTTTAAGTAGTCAAAATTTATGATTGTTACCCTGATTTTAGCCTGGATAGTATTCGCCATCTTATGGAAAGTTCTAAAAACAACCTTTAAAACAGCACTAACTATAGCCATGATCCTGGTCTTATTACAGGTAGCTTTTGGCATTACTCCTCAAGACATCTGGGAACAAATACTTCAGTTACCTAAAATACTGTCGCAAATACGTGGCGGTAAATGATAGTAATTTCTCAAGGGTTAAGAGCCAAGGTTTTTGGACTTTTGACCCTTGACCCTTGACTGTTCTACCAGAAAATATCTGTGCCAGTTGTGTAAATCCTGTGTTAGTTAAACCTGCCCTGACATATTCCCCAGTTAGTTATTATGTAATGTTGAAACCCGTGCCAAGGCATCCTTAACACTTGGAGGTAACTGACGCATGATATTACCTCTTTCGCGGTCTAATGCCACTAAAGTCGCCTTGGCAGTGACGTATAATTGTTCCCCATCGCTTGAGGCGATCGCATAATCCCAATTGATGCGAACACCAGTTACATCAGCCATCCGCGTTTTTACTACTGCTGCCATACCTAATTGAAGTGGAAGGTGATAGCGCACTGAAAGTTCTACAACTGGTAAGTCACAGCCCATAGCAGCCAAATCACCATAATTGATGCCAATTGAGCGTAAGCACTCATTCCGCGCTTCCTCCATCCAAGCTATGTAGGAACCATGCCAAACCACACCACCATAGTCGGTATGGTGGGGTTGGACTCTCACAGGATATGCAAACCAATTCTCAAATTCACGTTGAGAGGATCTGTCTAGGGCATTGATTGGTAGTGTTGGTTGACTGGGTTTTCCTTCAGACATCTTCAACTTTCTGCACAGCTATGATTTTTCTAAGCAGTCATAATTTTTACATTACGCATCTTTCATCGACAATCTTCTTCATAGGCGATCGCTGGCTACAGATCCTCGATATTATCATAGATGGTAATTACCTTGTTTATCATCTACTGCTTATAGTTTTCTGACTGGATTACACAACACTCTCTAATCCAAAATCCGAAATGGTATTAAC
Organism: Goleter apudmare HA4340-LM2; assembly: GCA_019359495.1. Classification (GTDB taxonomy): domain Bacteria; phylum Cyanobacteriota; class Cyanobacteriia; order Cyanobacteriales; family Nostocaceae; genus Goleter; species Goleter apudmare. Next base: position 97,679 of record JAHHHF010000083.1, on the reverse strand, counting down.
TTCCCGTAATCACCATTTCACCTACGGGCATAGGCAGTGCTCGGTCTGGTTCAATCGTGACCACAACTTCTGTCGTCCCACCCCACTTATCTAGTGGCAGTTCCAAAAATACTTCACCTCGATTGTTTGGTAGAAAATCTCCACAAGATATTTTCTGCCCATTTTCAAATGCCCACAAACGATACACTTTACCCTTTGGCAATGGAGCAACATCCTGTAAGACCAGCATAGCAGCACCTTTTGTGGGAACCATCACCAGACTTCCAGAAGACTGCAACTTTGGACTTGTGCCTCTCAAGGTCAGGAAGCGATTGTTGGGTTGCCGTAGCAGGTTCAGAGCTTTCTGGTAGCGAGATAGCTGCTGACGGGTTGTTGCTAACTCAGTTCGACGAAGGCGATCAAGCATTGCCTGAGCAGTTGTCAACTGTTGATGCAGGCGTTGATTTTCCAGTTGAGTGATTACCAATTTTTGATGCAGTTGATAAGTTGCAATTCCTAAACCTGCAATGATTACTGCTGCAATCGCTCCTCCCCATTTCCAGAAGTGTAGCTTAACTGGACTTTGCGGCTTTGTGAGAGGATTGAGCACAGCAGAGCTTTCTGCCTCAGCAGCTTGCAGAATTCGGGTTTCTAATTGCTCAGATAGGGAGGTTATCGGCAGGGACAACGGTAGCAGTGCCAGAGTTGTCTGTAGCTGGTGCAGGTCAGTCAGCAGGGCTGGGTTGCTTTCTAGAAGCTGTTTCATCTGGGCAGTTTCTTCGGGAGTCAGGTTGCCCAGAACGTACCCTGCGAGCAGGCTTTCTAATTGTTCAGAATGTTCAAGGGGTTCCATTGTTACTCCACCCAGTCTTTCAAAAATTGTCTTAGTTTTAAGAGTCCCTGGCGCGATCGCGTTTTTACAGTTCCTAGCGGGATGTTTAATTGTTCGGTAATTTGTGATTGACTCAGCCCCTCATAGTAAGCCATTTCCAATACTTGCCGCTGAGTGTCTGTCAACTGTTGCAAAGCTTCCGAAACATGATCAGAGAGTTCTTCCAGAGAGGCTTTTTCCAGGGGCAGATTAGGCGTGTTGGGCATTTGATGCTGTTGCCACCGTTGCAAGAGTTTTTGTTTTGATTTCACCTGATTTAGGCGATTGATTGCTCGTGATCGCGTCATCGTCAGCAGAAACACCAGCACCGAACCACGAGACGGATCATAGGCTCCTTTGCGCCAAAAGCTGAGAAATACTTCTTGGGTCAAGTCTTCGGCTTCATGAGTATTGCCTAACATCCGCAGTGCCAGACGGAAAACTCCTTCCCCATGGCGACGATAAAGCACTTTCAAAGCAGCTAAATCGCCGATTTTCATTGCCTGAACGATCGTTACATCGTCATGATCAGCAAATGACATGTTATACCAATCCGCGTTCTGATATGTAATTAAGATTTTGGTAGGGGTGGGGTTTCCCCACCCTTGCATGAGATTCAATGTTACGTTTTAGATTGCAGTTTGGTATTAGAAGAACCAACGAATTCCATTGACCACATAGTATACCCCTGCTAAAATCAACACCACACTCCCCAGACCCATCACTCGATCAGAATGCTGGAGCAACACCCGACTTTGCTTCACTAGCCCAGTAAACAAGCTGGCGAAAAAGATAATCCCTGTGTATCCCAGTGCATAACTCACCATCGTTAGCACACTAAGAAGCTGAGAACCACTGGCAGCAGCAGCAGCTAACACTGCAAACAATATGGGACTGGCACAGGGTGAACTGACCAAAGCAAACGTCATTCCCACACCGTAGGAACCTGAGATGGGTAGGGATATTTGCGTTTGGGGCAACGGCAAATGAATCAATCCAGCAAAGCTCAATCCCATCAGTAGAATGATCGCACCAATGATTAAATGCACCACCCCTTTAAAGTCCACAATGATGGTGGTCGCAAAGGAGGAAAGTAGCCCAAACAGGCTCAAGACTGTCACGGTTCCCAGGACAAACCAACCCGCTTTGAAGAACGCATCCCCACGAGAAGTTAGACCGAGCGTCCCAATGTAGCTGAGATTCACAGGCAGTAGCGCCAAAATGCAGGGAGAGAAGCTGGCAAGCAACCCTCCTAGGAACGCCAACGTCAAGAGAATGAAGGGATTGCTAGTGTCTTGCTGATCAAACCACTGCTGATAAGCATTTTCAATCACTGAAATGAAATGGTCAATGCCAGTGGAAAGTGCTGTAAACTGGCTAGCTATCACAATCAGCAGCACACTTCCAGTAAACAAAAATCCAGGCAGGAACCATTTGGGCGATCGCCTCTGAGGGGGGATGGATAGATCAGAGTTTTTGTGCATGAAGTTTATTCATTCTGAAATTTATTGCTTCGACATTTGGGCGATCGCGGTATCCAGCACGGACATATAGTCTCCTTGATTGGGATTGTTGCGGAACTGCTTCAACACTTTGCCTGTCGCCGGATCAATGATCGCAACCATCGACGTTTGGGTTTTGTTTGCCATCAAAAACTCGCTCAGTCCCAGTTGTTTGGCTTTTGCCTGTGCCATTTGGGTTGTTTTGCGATCGCTGACATCAAACACAATAAAGTTTGCTTGATCCTGATACTGTTGCTTCAGGCTAGATAGCGTAGGTGCGATATTTTTGCATCCTGGACACCAACTAGCATAAATATCAACCACAACCGGTTTCCCTTGCAGTTGTTGAGCCAAAGGCTTCGCCATTGCTTTAGCAATTTGGACGGGTTGAGGCGTGCTCGATTCTGACTTAGCATTTACTAACCCTGTTTGCATGAATGTAGCAACTAGACTACCTGCGGTTAGACTCAGGAGCAAGAATGATTGAGACAGACGCTTCATTGTTGACCTCATCAATTAGGGTTTATCTGATATACAGCACCAGAACTAAATCGGATTTAAAGCATCTTGCTCGTAATTTACAAGCAAGATGCCAATTCAAAATCCACGTTCAGGTGAGCTTATGCAAGTGACCTGACCCAGTATTAGGCAAAGACCAATTCAGTAATGCTGGCAGCACTGACATTTCTTAGCAAGGCCAGTTCATCGCTGCCAAAACTGATAATCGTATTCCGTCCAACTCCAGTAATGCTCAAATCCCTAAAGCTTAAGCCTTCGGATAGGCTTAAACGATCGCCGCTGCCCAGGCTAAAGTCCGTAATGTTGTCAAATCCTACACCTGTACTTAGAACAAATAGATCACTACCTGCGCCGCCCGTGAGTCGATTGAATCCTTCGCCACCAATCAGGCGATCGTTGCCTTCACCACCGAGCAGGCGATCGTTCCCCTCATTGCCATATAGAAAATCATTGCCTCTGCCCCCTGCGAGCAAGTCGTCACCCAAGCCCCCAACTAGCTTATCGTTGCCGAGTCTGCCGTAGAGGCGATCGTTGCCGTCATTGCCGTTGATCAAATCGTCGCGATCAGTTCCGGTCAGATTGTTGTTGCCATCATCTCCATTAATCGTATTGAAAATGCGGAAGCGAGCAACCTGATAATTGGGCGCGGTAAAGTCAGCATTAGCAAATCGAGGTGTGCTGAGAATGGAACCACCTGGAATAAACCCAGTTGCTAACTGAACGACACCATTTTCGGTAACACCTGTGTTTGGGGTTTGCTGACCAAAGAAAGCAGTATTTGCCGGCACTTCATCATTCACTTCGCTGCCAGCGTCCAGCACTTGACTACCCAGAACAGTGAAGTCGGCTCCTAAAAAGTTGCCCTGGTCATCAAATATTTGGTGTGCCCGCTCATTCCCATTCGCGATGAAGAAATCATTGCTGGGGATAATCATCGAGGCATAACTGAAGAAGCGACTCGTGGGATCGCTGCCATCCAGCTTAACCGTAAAGCTTGCCGTTTCGCCGGAGTCTATTGGTCCTGGTGTACCTGCTGTACCCAGAACTACGCCCTGTACTGTACCAAACCCTGCCAGGTTAAACTCACGGTTGATTAAATTAACTGCGCCATCTTCTGCAACACTCTCCAATCCCGGGGAAGTAGGGCGGCCGCGATCATAGGTGTCAAAGATGCCATTGTGAAATCCAAACCAAACCGGGGTCAGCAGCGTACTATTAGTAGGTGCTAAATTTTCGATTTCGATCGTGATTTGAGTTTGCATGGTTCTTGCGAATCGTTGGTTATCGACAGAAAACTCATCCTGAGAGCAGGCAGTCCCTGCGACTTTACAGTTGGAGCGCGACCAACTGTAAAACTCGCTGCCTGTTTCAAGACTCATCTGATATACAACGCTGAACCCAAATCGGATTGCTTGGAGTTGATTTTATTGATCGAGTTCTCCCACCCCTATTCCCGCCCCAAAACGGGTTTGTCAATGTAGCTAACCGACAGTTAGTTTTTCCTAGGTTGCCATTTGCAGCCTGGGAAGTGGAAGCTGTAGCAGCTATTACTTCTTTATATACTGTGGATGATAGCGGTACTCAAGCATGAATAAGTGCTTTTTACGCCTTGCCAACTTCAGGTAATTTGACTAAAGTTGCAGCCTTATGACAAGCTCAAATTGCACTGATTACTGGAAACTTGCAGCTAAAAAGTAAAAATATATCGGTGACTGTAAATAGTAGCTTCGATCATCCCTACTATTGAGTACCTTTGATTTTAATTGGAAACGGGTTGTAATGACTACCAGCTAAATATCCAGCAATTATCTCATTGCCGAAAACGGGAATTAAACACAGGACGAACAAGTTCCCAGGAAAATGCCAAATCTATAAAGTTCTTTTTTTGAGAGCGAGAGTCACATACATTGACAGATCCCAAACTCAATTCTGAGATGTACCTTCCAATTTACGCTGAAATATAATTTACAGCCCAATAGTCTGCCAATCACTTCACAGTAGGTGATAGTAAATATTAATGGATGATCGGCAACCATCTCAGAATTACTAATGCTTTTGGACATAAATCCTTAGAACTTTTTAGCTAGGGCTTTATTAGCTGTAGAAGTTGTTGCAGGCTGTTTGACAATATTGGCCAATTCCTGTAACTGATTAATTGCCTCTGCACCTTCTAATTTCATTAATTCGCGGTCATCCCGCATTTCTGTCCAAGTAATTCCATAATCGGACACCAAAAACCGAATCAGGTGGTTGTCTCCCAAGCTCACCATAAATGAAGCACTGTTCATCTGGTCGCCACAAGTATAACAAGACGCAGGGTATCCGCGTCGCTCTAGTACGATCGCCAATGCTTGTAGGTTCATTACCAAATCTTGGACAAATTGTCGGTGTTGATGCGCTAGTCTTAGAAACACGTTTTTCCTCCAGACACCACAGTCATTTGAGTTTCTTTTATATTTTCTTTAGATTTTCTCATCTACTGGTATTGTAAACTATCCATTACAATTGCCAGACACTTACGAAGTTGTTTAGTAACTACCTTGCTTAGGGTAGTAGATAACGGTTCCACATACCGTATCAAACTATTCAGTTTGTGAAATCAGAATATCAGACAGAACAGTCAAGATTAAGATTATCTTTACACTTCTCTGCCATGATGGGTGCTTGTGAGACTAATCCGACTTAAGAGTAACTTAAATTTGGCATCCGTCAACTACATAAAAGATACATATTGCATTTTTATCGCTTATATGCCACCTAAGCTACTAATCCCAGAGAGTTAGTATAGCTCCAATATTGGGTAGACTAAGTCTATTTCTGTTAGGTTAAGTGAGCTTTTGTAGTTGACCATGCCTGGTTTCGGCTTGAAGTTAGGGACGGGTGATTAAGTAAAAAGTTCCTGATTATACAAAGTATTACTTAACGCCCAGGAAAAAATCTAAACCCAAAATCTATAGAATCCATACTGAGAATAACTAAACTCAGGATGGCTATGTTGCCATTTAGGCAGTATTTTCGCACTTCCTAAGATGATGGCGAAATCGTTACATAGGCTACTGAAAGTCTGATGGAGATCATGGTTAACAGTTACCTAGAATACAAAAAAGCTGATTGATACATCCGAACCTAGCTATGCTCAAGACTGAGCATGAGGTTAGGGAACTCATAAAAGTCAGGACTTACGCAACTCTCACACCTATCTTCTGCCATAGGAGTCAAGACAATACGGTTCGGTTAAGAGCCGTGAAATAAATTTCCGGAACCGAAGTTTAAACCCATAAAGATGGGTTAAAAAACTCCCCAGTAAGCTTTTAGCTTACTTTAGCTATTAGCCCAAAATTTATTTTAGGGCGGGATTTCGGGCTTAACCGAATCGTATTGGGAGTCAAGAGCGGAGCGTCTCCGGTCAAGGATCTAAAATTCAGGTTTTTTGGACTCTTGACCTTGACAAGGTCAACGAAAAAAAATATGACACTTGCGTAAGTCCTAAAAGTAAATGATCCGGGAAGCACCAAAGCCTGGCGATTAGAAATCGCGGCTATACAAACTAAGTCTGCCTCCGCAGACTCACGGAAAAATAAGGGTTTTCAACCGGCGTTGGCGGGTTTGGCCTGTGTAGCCGTGACTTCCAGTCGCCTAGTGCAAGATATGAGCCTACCCAGATGGGTGTGTTTTTAATTGGAAGTTCCTTAAATATTAGGTGTATTAATCATCTGATAGCCAGAGGAGTTGATCTTGTGAAAGTCTTGCTGCTCAATAATATTTGAGGACTGTAATTTTTTTACTCTACCGAGAGTTATAGGTATGAGTTGCGAACAACCGTAAAAACTGATGATTTATATGGGTTCCAATTACTTAGACCAATCTGTCCAACTGCTGATTAAATTTATTGATATCACTAATAAGTTAGGAAAGTAGCATCTAAGTAAGTCGGGGCAAATATTTCCAGCTATATTCAGAAGTCTAGATTTTTATCAGCTAGATTTATGTCCCCAACTTCTTGAGGTGGATTTAGGCAGTAATTTTTACTTGAGTAAGTGCCATTCCACCTTACTACCAAGCAAAAAAATACCATACACATCTCCAAAACTATCCTATGGAGAAGTCTTGCAGATCTATGCTACTACTTGCCACCAACCGAAAGCAGGGCCGATAAAACGGATGGTCAGCCACGCCACAACCATAGCACCGATACCTATCCAGGCACCGCGAGTTGTCCAGCTAACGAATAATTCTGCTTGGTTTTTGGTGATGGGAACCCACGGTAAGATGCGAGTATCTTGACCGTACTGTTCTCCGAGAGATGTTTTACGACGCTTTGCTTCACCCATAATCAGCAATTTTAAAATCAACTTAGGTTATGAATCTAGATTGGTAGGCATCTTGGCGAAACCAGAGAGGCAATGTCATGTATACTCTGACGACAAACCGGATGTGCGACAGCTGATGAAACAGGAAATTTCTCGAACAAACAGATGATAGCGCTTGCTATGAACCGAATCGCACTCCTGTTGACAAAATGTAAAGAGTCAACCCCTTCTCCTACGGAGACGCTGACGCGAACGGGGAATTCAAAATTCGTCTTTAAAAGTTTCCTACAGAGGGAAACCCGCCTACAGAATTTTTCGCAAAATTCAAAATTACAATCTCCATAAATAAATTTATTTGTACTCAAAACCTCTGCTTCCAGGGAGGAATTGTTATTTTTTAGAACCTTTTGCCTCCTGCCTTTCCTTGGCGACTAAGCAGAATCTTCTTCGTTGGAGTGAGAGAACAAACTGGGATCAAGATAGTTAATGCGTGCGAGGGGACTAAGAGCCGAGAGAATTTGAGCGCCATAGCTACGGTTAACTACGCGACCATCAAGTAAAGCTACAATCCCTTGACTTTCTCGCACAGGAGCGATCGCCCGTTGTAGTTCATTTAAAGCCGCCGGTAGTAAGTATAAACGGAACCAATCTTGATGCGATCGCTTATAGTGAGCCACTCTCCCAGCTACTAAGGGGCTTTCTAAGGATGGTAGGGGCAAGGTGGCAATAATTAACAACTGGGGTGCAGGCAAGACACCTTGATGTTCTCGCCAAAATTCCCAACCACTAATTAAAATCCCATTTTCGTCCAAACAAGTTTTTTCTACCTGTACTCGTGAACCGAACTCAGCCGCTAAAACTGCGCCCACTTGCGCCTTGAGTGGTACATCCCCCACCAAGATCACAGTTAAGCCTGGTGCTGTAGCACTTAAACAAAGCAATGTCCGGACTTTGTGAATAAATGCCGCTTGAAATTCCGGCGTATTGGGTAAAGGCAACTTATAGGGTAAATATAGTTGAATCGCTTCTCCTTGATTATCAGATGAGAACTTCAAGCAAGTCACATCCTCCAAACCTAGGCGTTGGCGGAATAAAGGCGCCTCTGTTTCTGGTTCTAAAGCACTACCAATCAACACCACAGGCTGCCGTTGCCAAATCGGCATGAGTCTTTTGCCTAACTCAATGGGGGCGCAGTGTAAAGAAAATAAACCTTGACGACGGGCAATAGTTGCCCAGAGGAGGTGAGGTGAGGAGACGGCGAGAGAAGAGTTTTCGTGACTATTTGAAAATTGTTGCCAAAAGTATTGCCAACTATCTGGGAGGTCAACTTGTTCTAAAGCCAGATAGAGACGATGTAAAATTTCTAATTCAGGCTGGGTGATCAGATAGCACTCATAAGGATTAGCCGGGTGTTGGAAGAGTTCATGTGTTAATTGTGCCCGTGCAGAACGAATAGAATCAGCTTGTTGGGGACAAGCTAGCATGAGTTGTTCCCAGTCATCGGGTTGAATATTTTGGGTCAGTTGCTGACGTACCCAATCTTCTAGATCATCTACTCCATCAATAATTGTGGGTATACTTGGAGGAAAAAACTCCCTGGTATCTAGTTGCACTTTTAACCAAGCTTCCGGGGAAATAAGTAAGAGTCCTTGGAACTCAGCACCAGGCCAAGCGTCACCTGTTCTGATGGGCTTTGTGGCTTGTAGCCACTGTTGTAGTCGAGGAATTTCCACTTTTAGTAAGCGTTGCTGCACCGCTTCAGGGGCAACAATAATTACAGGGCCATGCCACATCAATGCTGATGCCACAAAACTAGTGCGATATCGCCCTTGATAGCCACAAACTGCCCCTACTTGAATCAGGGCACTACGTCCTACGCGCAAGGCCCGTGCTACCAACCGTGCCATCGTCAAATGATGGTGCCAGGAAGGAAAACCTGCCTGCGATCGCAGGAAGTTATGTAATGACAAATGAACTTCTGCCTCTATCACACGCTTTTAATCCCATACAAAGTGACTTTTACAAACAAAGCCCCATTTCTATTATCTTGTCATTAGTAATTTGTCATTTGTCCTTTGTAGTTGCCAATGACTAATGACGAACGACCAATGACTACTAACCAATCACCCTGAATTATGCCAATCTACACAGGAATTTCCAGCGAAGCCTTCAGACATCCACTGGATCGCCAAGCCGAGCAAGCTTTACGAAATTTACCGGGATTTGATTTAGTTGCTCGCAAATTTGTGGAATTTATCTACGAACGCCCTCAGTTAATCTATCTAATGGGCAACACCATCCAAGTCGGGCCGCGACAATATTCCACTATTTACCAGATGTTTCGGGAATGTGTGCGGGATTTGGATATTTACCCAGAACCTACACTGTTTGTTTCACAAAATCCACAAGCAAATAGCTATGCACTAGGTCAAGAGAATCCTTACATAGTAATAAATACAGGGATACTAGACTTACTGGATGAAGTCGAAATTCGGGCGGTGCTAGCCCATGAACTGGGGCATATTAAATGTGGTCATACTATTTTAATTCAAATGGCGATGTGGGCAATGAGTGCTGCTTCCGCCCTTGGTGAATTGACCTTTGGTATTGGTAATTTTGTGACTCAAGCTTTGATCTATGCTTTTTTTGAATGGCGACGCAAAGCTGAGTTATCAGCAGATCGGGCTGCCCTATTAGTCATAGATGAATTAAATCCAGTGATGTCATCGATGATGAAAGTATCTGGTGGTAGTATCAAATATGCCAACGAATGTAGTTTGCAGGAATTCATCCGTCAGTCAGAAAGTTATCAAGCTTTGGATGCAGATGGACTGAATCAAGTATATAAATTTTTGCTATACAACGGCTCTCCAGAACAGATGTTGAGCCATCCTTTTGCCGTTGAACGCATACACTATCTACGAGAGTGGGCAGTATCAGAAGAATACCAGCAAATTCGCCGAGGTAACTATCAGCGATGCCGATGGCAGGCTACGCCAACGCCTGCTTCCGGAGCAGTAAATGTTGCTGCCCAAGCATCCGAGAATGATGCTGAAAATTTGCGCCGTCAAATTGAAGAATTACAACGAGAAATTAACAAAATGAAAAGGTCTGAGTAAATCAGAACTACCTCACCCTGCATGTAGGGTGGGGAATTTTTTATGGTATGGACTAAACCCATCAGGGATTTTGAGTTGTTTACAGCAAGCATTCCCAGGTGGCAAAGCTAGGGCAAGATAAAACTGACGCTCCAGGACATAAATTATTGTCTGGGTGACTTCAGCCCCGATAATACTTGAGGTGGGCTACTGACTCCTTAGTAAGCACATCGTTAGAGAAACATCACCTTGTGGATGGCGAAAATCCCAAATTGCTTGATTGTATCTCTACTTCTAATCTGATTCAGGAACTGCTCAAGATGTCAAGTAAATTTACAAAACGACTATCTACATTAGCTACTATTCTTGCCCTTGTCTTTTTCATACCTGGAATAGCCCTAGCCGCAACAACTCCCATCCACACTACCCAAACCATCATTCTTGCCCAAGCTACCATCCCAGACCCCAGTGTTGACCTGACTCCCCTACAGCGTCAAGAACTCCAGGCTGTACGTCAACGCAGAAATCGGGAAATTGTCGCTATCCTAGACTCATCCCAACGTGCCAAACTGGCTCACAATCTGCGACATGGTGATGACCTCAATCAAGCCCTCAGAACACTGAATTTAAGACCAGAACAGCAGGATTTTGTCAAAGCAATTATGCAGTTGACTAACTTAAAGTTAAGAGCTATTTCCACCAGGCATTTACTACCAGTAGGGCAAAAGTAAAAGGTTCAATGGTACTGCGAAATTTTGAGTAGAAGCGATCGCTTTAATGATGACAGGCTTTGTCCCAGAAAATTTTATACCCTGATCTCAAAATAAATTCTTTGGCGATCGCATCTACATTAATTTTTTTGACAAGATTGCAGTTAATCACCCGATTGGAGCGCAGCATCTATAATTAATCTTGCCCTCTTTAGTTCGTGATCATGGCGGAAGAAGATATCCGTGCCGCTAGGCTGGAAAAAGTAGAACAAATCAAACAGCTAGGTTTTAATCCATATGCCTATCGTTGGGAATCTACCCATCAAGCAGCACAACTACAAGAAAAATTTGCTGATTTACCCAGTGGCGAAGAAGTTGAATTAGAAGTTGCGATCGCCGGACGCATTATGGCGCGCCGCGTCTTTGGTAAACTGGCTTTCTTCACTTTGCAAGATGAAACAGGCACAATTCAGATTTATTTAGAGAAAAATCGCATCCAGGAAGGCATGGCAGATATTGATGCTGAAGCCTTCAACCATATTAAGCAACTCACTGATGCAGGCGATATATTAGGGGTCAAAGGGACGATTAAACGGACTGAAAAGGGCGAATTATCAGTTTACGTCAAACAATATACTATTCTGACTAAATCTCTGCTGCCCCTACCAGACAAATGGCATGGGTTGACGGATGTCGCCAAGCGCTACCGTCAGCGCTACGTTGACTTGATTGTCAACCCGGAAGTGCGCCAAAACTTCCGCCGTCGTGCTCAAATTACGGCGGGTATTCGTCGCTATTTGGAACAACGGGATTTTCTGGAAATTGAAACGCCAGTTTTGCAGAGTGAAGCAGGCGGTGCAGATGCACGTCCATTTGTCACTTACCACAACACCTTAGAAATGGAGTTGTATCTGCGAATTGCCACAGAACTCCATCTCAAGCGGTTGATTGTCGGTGGTTTTGAAAAGGTGTTTGAATTAGGGCGGATTTTCCGTAATGAAGGAGTTTCCACCCGCCATAATCCTGAATTTACCTCGATTGAAGTTTACCAAGCCTACGCCGACTACAACGATATGATGGCGCTGACAGAAGGGATTATTACCACTGTCGCCCAAGAAGTACTCGACACACTAGAAATTACCTATCAAGGGCAAACTGTAGATTTAACACCCCCTTGGCGACGGGTGACAATGCACGATTTAGTGAAAGAATCTACAGGCTTGGATTTCAATTCTTTTTCAACCTTGGAGGAGGCAAAAATAGCAAGTAAAAATGCGGGGATTCCTGGTGTAGATGCAGCCCAATCTATAGGTAAGCTACTCAATTTGGCTTTTGAAGAAAAGGTAGAAACTACATTAATTCAACCTACCTTTGTGATTGATTATCCTGTAGAAATTTCACCTTTAGCAAAACCGCATCGTTCTAAACCTGGTTTGGTAGAACGATTTGAGTTATTTATCGTGGGGCGAGAAACTGCTAATAGCTTCTCAGAACTTACCGATCCGATTGATCAAAGACAACGTTTAGAAGCCCAAGCTGCCAAAAAAGCCGCCGGTGATTTGGAAGCCCAAGGCGTAGACGAAGACTTTTTGACAGCCCTAGAATATGGTATGCCGCCCACTGGTGGTTTAGGGATTGGGATTGATCGCTTGGTGATGTTATTAACAGATTGTGCCAGTATTCGGGATGCGATCGCTTTCCCCCTCCTCAAACCTGAAGGCAGTGTTATTAAGGAATTTAGCTACGATCCAAAAACTCAAACACTGACTATTGAATTTGATAGTGGAAGTGTTTACGAGTATTTCAAAGTACCTCCTAGTGTCAAGGAAGACTTAGACAATGCACCGTCTAAAGGTCAATATTTTAACAAGTTTATTAAAGGGAAATTTAAGTATGAACAATTGAGTTGAGATAGTAAGTCCCATTCAACAGTAGTGGACTGACAAGCCTAAAATGATGCAAAAAATTTTCTTGTGGTGCGGGCATCTTGCCCGCTAATTAGAACGGGCAAGATGCCCGTACTACAAAAGATTGCTAATACACAAAATTAGCTTAGACACGCCAGTAGGGTGCGTTATGGCTTTGCCTAACGCACCATTTTTATCACTCTACCTTTTATTATCTTACTTGCTCTCACTTATTCAATATGATATTCCTTATAAGGAATAATACGCTTGACATTCCTTATAAGGAATAATATATTGTGAGGTAGGAAGTGGCCTGGACTTGGGAACTTTATCAAGATGTCAATGAGAAAATACCCAAAGATTTACTTGCTTTTTTCATGAGGATGATTCCCAAAGAGGAACAACCAGAAAATCCACCAAAGCCATTATTGAGTGCTTCCGAAACCAGGCGTTTGCAAGTTAACCTAGGCTACCTGTGCAACAAAGGACTCGCATCACTTACAAGCGGCATCTTTGAGAAGTTGGAAGATGGCCTGTATGAGTTACGGATGACTAAGAGCGAACATAATCCACGGTTTATCTTAACGGCTGTCACTCCTCAAAGGTTTGTGGTGCTGTACGCCTTTATGAAGAAATACAACGACGCTATCAAAGAGAGAGACAAAGAACCTGCAAGAGTGAGATTGCGTGAATTGCAGCAGAGGAATCATGAAAAAGCCTAATTTTCAAGCTTGGTTACAGCAGAAAGTCAGCGAAGATCCAGAGGTGATTTTGGCAGGAAAGCTAGAGTATCTGCGTCTTTATCTTACTGATGCCATGCGGGAAATACGCAACAAAGCCGGATTAACTCAAGCGCAGTTAGCGGAAAAACTGGGCGTGCAACAAGCCGCAGTGTCCAAGTTGGAATCAGCTTTAAAGGATCATGAATTGGAATCAGTGTTGCACTATTTACATACATTGGGTGCAGATTTACTCGTAGTCATCAAACAAGGTGATGACTTATATCAAGCTAGCGATAACGATGGTGTACTGCTTGTAGATGTACCAGATGTAGTTGCACAAAAGGCATTAGCGGCAAACATGAGTGTGCGGGAATATGTTCGTGCAGCGATTGATAAGTTTGCTAGCCAAGATAATGGAGTGAGAACAGCTTTAGTAAAACTACTGGAAAGTGATGATTTGGTAGCTGTGAAAGTAAGAGAGCGTTTAAATACAAAGACAATTCCAGAAATTGCTATAGAGTTGGAAAAATGTTTAAGTTTATTTGAAGAAGAAGACCGGATTTTTGCTGTAAAAAATGTATTAACAGGTAGTTTAGTAGTGGGAGAAAGTAATCGCGGAACCAGTAATGAAATTGATGAAATTGAGTTATTGGATTTAGCTGAGGAATTGCTAGAGAAGTTGGCAGATATTTTAGGATGACAAAGTGAGTTCTTATGGTTCAGGAAAAACAATCTGAGCATCAACAGAGATTAGACAACTTGGGAGCATCCCAATTTTGCAAAAATAAAATTTGTAGTGGGAGCATCTTGCTCCCTAATGCAAAGGAAGCGGGCTAGAAGCCCGCACTACAAAGCCCGCACTAAAAAATAAATTTACACATTTGGGATGCTCCCGACAACTTTTTACAAGCTGTAGAAGCTGCTCAAAAATTACAGGATTACATCATTAAGTATCGGCTTGCAGCCACACATTTATATTGTGATGATATTGATGGAGATTGGCTAGAAACATGGGGAGAAGACGAATATAGGCAGCAAATTCTTCTATAATTAGTGACTAATTTTTTGCAAAATGATGTTTCCGTGAGCCTAAATAGATATTAGCTGAATCAATATGGGAAAAGGTTTCGGTAATTCCAAAAAAGAACAATTTCAACAAAATCGCAACACTGAATTTTATTTTTTTCTCAAAGAAGCATCACAAGCAAGCTATAAAAACATTCGTAGACCTGAGTTGGTATACCCATTTTTAAAAGCAAATTTAAATAAATTAAATTATAAATTTATTAAGTATTTTCAGCAATGGCTGCCAAATACTCTGTCTAAAGTTGATAGAAAGCACTTTATTTAGTCAGAGGAGTTTGCTGCTTTAGTGAGATTATTAACTATTTTCCATTGGGTAACAGAGCATTCAATTTAGAAATTGCTGTGAGCGGATGGGAAATTTGCGCTGAATTTATAAGTCATCAAAAAGGAACTTGGACAAAACTTGTATGGGCAGAGATGCAATGTAATCTTGGTCTAGTGTATGTTAGCCGGATATATGGATATAAACACGAGAATATAGAAAAAGCAATATCAGCTTGTCATGAAGCTTTAAAAATAATCAAACGCGAAGATATGCCCGAAATGTGGGCAACAATAAAAAATAACTTAGCAAGGGCTTACTGTGACCGTATTTATGGAGATAAAGCTGAGAATTTAGAACAGGCAATTAGCCTTTTCAAAGCTGCGTTATCAATTCACACACGCCAATCATTTCCTAAAGAGTGGGCAAAGTTAAAACACAACTTGGGAGAAGCTTTCCTTAAAAGGGTTAAGGGTGATAAAGCAGAAAATTTGGACAAGGCTTTACATTATCTTAGTTCAGCTTTATCAGTTTATACAAAAGAAACTTTTCCAACATTATGGGCTAATAGTCTCAACACGTTAGGTGCTATATTTGTTGAAAGAATTCATGGCGATCGCGCAGAAAATTTAGAAATGGCGATCAGTTGCTTTCAAGCAGCCCTACAAGTCCGCACCTGTGAGGCGTTACCTTATGATTGGGCACAGACAATAATCAATTTGGCAAACGCCTACCGCGAGAGAATTAGAGGTAATCCAGTCGAAAATTTAACAATAGCTATTGAAGCTTATAAAGCTGCCTTGCAAGTTTATACTAAGGAGGCACTTCCTAGAGAATGGGCTATAACCCAAAACAATTTGGGAATAGCATATTTAAAATCGCCGTATATCTACCATAAGAAATATCAGGAACGAGCGATCGCAGCTTTTGAAGCAGCTTTGGAAATCTACACTCAAGAGACATTTCCTATGGATTGGGCAATGGCTCAAAAAAATTTGGGTATTGTCTATAGCCAAAGGATAATAGGTAACAAAGCAGAAAATTTGGATAGAGCAATTAAATATTATGAAGCAGCCTTCCAAGTTTTTACCCGCAATAGTCTTCCTGAATATTGGGCAAAAAATCAAAGTAATCTGGCTATTGCTTACACACATTTAGGTAAGCTTGATAAAGCGATCGCCTGTTGTCGGTTAGCCCTAGAAATTTTCACAGCTACAGCCTTTCCTTTGGAGTGCTTAACAACTTCTAAGCAACTAGGTGAAATTGCTACAAATGCAAAACTTTGGTTAGAAGCTATCGAAGGATATAGTCTAGCTATTGAAGCAGTAGAAACCAGTCGTACTTGGGCAACTTCTGAATTTCGTCGCCAAGAAATTCTCGAAGCAGCGATTGATGTTTACCAAGAGATGGTACAAGCCTGCATCAACGCGGGTGAAATAGAAAAAGCTTTTGAATATGCCGAGCGATCGCGCTCTAAACGTCTGGTAGACTTAATGGCAAGTAACGACTTGTACCAAAGCGGCGAAATTCCCCCAGCAGTCAAAGATTTATTGCAGCAGTATGAAGAACTGCAACAGCAAATTGATCGAGAACGCGATCGCCCAAAATCCAACGATAATCGTAGTCAAACACGCGCTGCATTCCAAGCTTACAACGAAGCGATCGCATCTTTAGAAACAGAAAAACAGCAAGTTTGGGAACAACTCAGACGCTTAGATCCCGTTTTAGCTGGCGAGATTCAAGTTAGCGCCCCTAATTTTTCAGCCATACAAAAGCTGATCGACCAGCCTAATACCGCTATCCTCAGTTTCTACACTACCGATAACGACACCCATATCTTTATCCTGCGACAAAACCAAATTACCCTCCACACTTGCATCGGACAAGGACTAAAAACGCTGCAAAACTGGATTTTTGAGAATTGGTTATTAGTGTATGTAGGCGATCGCAAAACATGGGGAAGCCAAATCAATCATATTCTCAGCGAACTAGCTCAACGCCTGCAACTGCCTGAACTAATTTCCCAAAAATTAGAAGATATAGAAGAACTAATCTTAGTACCTCATTTGGTACTGCACCAAATTCCCTTCGCGGCTTTACCTATTGCTAATAATCAATATCTAGGAGATAAGTTTCTCATTCGCTATACTCCTAGCTGCCAAATCTTGGAATTTTGTCAACAACGAGACAAGATAGAAAGCAGCGATCGCTCATACGGCATTGTAGAAAATGCCACAGATGATTTACCCTGTGCCAGTTTTGAAGGTGAACAGCTTGCTAAATTGTACGAAATCCCCAGCGTTCAAAGGCTTAGAGGTAGTAATCAAGCCACTAAAGCTAGATATCGCCAGCTAGCTGAACAAGTCCAGGTACTTCACTGCTGTCATCATGCTGCATCCCGTCTTGACAATCCACTCGAATCTTATTTGCAATTAGGCGATGGCAATATTACATTAGGGCAATTGATGACGCCAGGATGGCGTTTACCTAATCTTTGGGATATTTTTCTGTCCTGCTGTGAGACAAATTTAGGTACTACTTCCCTGACTGATGACATTCTTACCCTATCTACGGGCTTTTTGTGTGCAGGTGCAAGAAGTGTTGTCAGTACTCTGTGGAAAGTAGATGATCTGGCTACAGCTATATTATCCATCTTTTACTACCAACACAGAAAACAAGGTAAAAGCTGTTCCAAAGCTTTACAGCAAGCACAAATGAACTTACGCAACTTGAGGAAACAGGATTGCAAAGAAATTTTTCCAGAAATAGAGGCGAGGGAAAAGCAACTAATACAAAGTAGAAAACAATACAGCCGTGGTTCTGTAGAATATCGAGAATGGGAGCGTGAATACAATATGTACGCCAGAGTCAATAGATTAATTCAACAAACCGAAACTTCCACTGAAAAGTTTCCCTTTTCACACCCGCGATACTGGTCTGCTTTTATCTGCCAAGGTTTACGATGAGGGGTGTTTTGCTGGAGAGTGACGTAAAATTTTGCGTTTATACAGGTTTGGTATTGATAATGCTATAAAATTATCTTTAATTCCTGAAGCCACACCATCCATAAGGTTGATCATTGTTTGCAAGCTCAAGAAATTAAGAATAAACTAAAATTACTCATAGAGGAAGCGTCTGTTATCGACCCTAATTTAGCGAAAAGATTAACAGAAATAAATCGCTGGGTTAAAGATGTTAAAACAGGTTCCCTGACTGCTAAAAGATTTGTCATTCTATTTTTGCAACAAATTATCACGGATGCGGAAACTTGGCTGGATATTAAAAGCCTGGCTGCTGAAGCAGGAGAATCGCAAGCTTATGAGGAAATGACACCGACAGAAAAATATTGGTACACTCAATTATTTCCCCAATGGTTAAATGAACATGATCCCAAATTTTATATTTGGAGACAAAAACTAATGTCCGGAGAATTCCATCAGGAGGACACAAAATTAATTGACTCTCTGGCTAATTTGATTAGGCAGCGTGGTGGTACAGTTGTACAACGTTATGTTGCAGACCTGTCGATGGCAACTGATATAATTATCAGTAGCAGGCAAGAGAAACCGCTTTGCACTCAACTTACCAGTGTCTCTCAAGAATTCTCTCCAGAAAAATCTCACAATTGGGAAGTTACTCTGCGTTTTTGGCAAATAGATAGAGGATTGTTTTTAAATTACACTCCTGGTGCAAAAGATTTTATGACTCAGATGGTGAACTTAACACTATATAACGGTGATCATCTCAACACAGGTATTTATTTAAAATTTAATCTCTAGTTGTCGGATACTTTCATGAATTGGGTTTGTAGAGCAACATCATTTATCAAAGTGAGTCATTATGGTTAACGGCACACCAACTGACCGTCTACAAAAATTAGAGAGATTTCGTCAGCATTTAGCAGCAGCTCGGAAACTACAGGATGACATACTGAAATATGGGTTAGAGGCTGCTCATTTATATTTTGAAGATGTAGACGGAGATTGGTTGGAAAAGTGGGGGGAAGACGAAGAGGAGCAACGAAGTTTTGTAGAGTTAGTAACAACTTTTCTACAAACTGATGACTGGCTAGCTGTGAGGTTAAGAAAACAGCTACCAGATAAAGATGTTGCGGAAATTGCTACTAAATTAGAAAAATACTGGAATTTCCCTCAAGAAGACCAAATTAATGGTTTGAGTAACTTTTTGGCGGGGAGAGTGATGAGTATAAGAGTTTATGAGAATGCCAGTGATGTGTACGATCTGGAAATCCAGCATTTAGCAGCAGAAACAATCAAGAAATTGGCAGAAATATTTGAAAAGACGTAAGGGACTTGCGTGAAAAGAAAGTACCAGTAAACCGAGTTTCGACTTCGCTCAACTCTCGACATCTGAGGGTAGAGCGAAGTCGAAACCCGTCTGGTTGGGACACTATTAACCCGCACATCGCTAATTTGTAAAATTATGTTTTATCTCGTTTCCAGTCTCTGACTGAAAATGCAATCACCAGAAGCTCCGCCTTTGTTTTATTGAAGGTGGAGCCTTGAGAATTCATTCCCATACAGAGTATGGGAACTAGTTAACGAATTAATTACATCAAAAACAAAAATTATGTTTTTTAATTCGCTACTTCCGCCAATTCAATAATGCGCCCTTCATAATCCTTGACCAAAAAATTCAAGGGTTTTTGGTTGCGAATTTTGAACTTTAAACCGCGTGTTTCCACTCGCATTAAAATCATTTCTAAGCAGTCGCGGTCGAAACAAACGTGACGCTGCTGATTTTTAGCACCTAAACTTGCTCCAGTGATGACGTGCAGCTGGGTATTCTTCTTTAGTTGATACCACAACCCCTCGCTGGCATTATTCATTGATTTGCCAGCAAAGCTAGGGCCTGTGGACATATAAAGAGGATCAATACCTGTTGCGCCTATGGTTTGCTCGTAGTTGTAGTAGTAGTGCAAAGGTACTTCAGCTGCGGGTAAATCCAGCAGCCCTTCATACAATTGTCGCGCAATCTCCAAATCTGACACCATAACAGTGTGGACTTTAGGAGCACTAGTGAGGAACATCCACATTGCACCGGCGTAAGCAGCCAGCAGCAACACCATAATGCCTTGGGTAGACAACAGGCTATCCAGGGGCAGGGAAGGTAGAAATGAGCCTAAAGTAAACGTACTGGGCAGGAACGGTATCACACTAGCTGCTATGACCATGAATAAAGCAAATATTGTATAAAGTAGGGAGTTTTCTTATTTTTGATGAAGACTAAAGTCAAGTCCTTGTTTATAGTGTATCAATACTAAACCAGTCTGAGTCTTAACCACAAATTGACCAGCATTAAGATATTATGCGCTGGAACGGGAGACTGGGGTTTCCCAGAAGATTCTAATAACCATAAACCTCCAAGCTTGTGCAAATACCTCATTTTTCCGAAGCTAACCACCCCTTAGTTAAATCGCTGTTTCACCAAAGTGACGAGGAATTGCTGAATCTGTTTCAGCGCTATCCCGACACAGGTAAATACTTTACGGCGATTTTTTGCCGCTATAGCCCTATAGTCTACACCCTGATTTGCCACTCGGCGCGATCGCCTGTGCAAGCAGATTATCTGTTTGCCCTGACTTGGCGACACATTTACTATGAACTCGGAGGACTGGATTTAACCAGCGTGGAAGGAGATCTGGAAAACCTGACTCTGCAAAATTGGCTGATTAACATGACAGCCTATTGCATTAACGAAATCAAACTACCACCAACAGAAGCTATTCATTATTCTCTAAAGACGACTTCACCGCCTTTATGGTGCTATGTCGAACAAGCATTAGAACAACTGCCGGCTGTTTTGCGCTTTGTGGTTTTGATGGCTCAAACTTTCCATTGGAGTGAAACTAGAATTGCTGCCTATCTGCAAGCTGAAGGAGAAAATATTACGCCTATTGAAGTAGCCAATTTTCTGCGGGAAGGATATCGTATGTTAGAGGACAAATTACCTGGAGATGTCCGCACCATCTACTTAGGTGAAGCTTAATGCTATTAACTTCCTAAGTGTAAATGCGTATTATCTGGGTTTAAATATAAAAATTAAAAACCTCTTATTAAACTCTAATACTTAATCCCGAAATTTCACGGCTGCGTTCCATGAAACAACAGCATATAATCCCAGGACAGACAATTTTGCATTTAAATCCCACCCTGAAATCAAGACGCCACGGGTTGGGGATTTTAAATTTAGCAACTTTAGCCACGCGCCAGAGTCGTAAATTCCAGTTTTTGACTTTTTCTCTGCTATTTTTTAGTTCTCTCTTCAGTCCTGTTGTTGTTGGTGCGGTTGATATCACCGAACAACTCCACCGTCCTTTGCATAGTTCGGTAGTGCGAGAATCACGAGATCACGCAGATAGCTTAGTACGAATTGGTGAACAGCAATACAATTCTGGATATCCTGAGAAAACTGTTGATTCTTGCTTAGAAGCACTGGAGATTTATCATGGTATTCGTGATCTCAAAGCGCAGGGAATCACCTATGATTTGCTGGCTAAGGCTTATGTGCAGCTAGGTCGTTTTAAGAAATCAGAAGATGCTTTGCGTCGTCGTTTAGCAATCGCTCGTGATACCCAAGACTTTCAAGCTCAAATTTTTGCCCTCAATAATATTAGTAGCTTACTACTGCAACAAGCAGAAGCGGCCCCAGCCGGACAAGCGGTTGAGGAGGCATTGACAATTGCTCGTAACGTGAAGAACATTGAAGGTGAAGGACTGTCTTTGAGTAATTTGGGTTTGGTATCTGCTAGGTTGGGAGACTACAATAAGGCAATTAAATTGTATGAAACTGCCTTATCTTTTCGGCGTCAAACTGGCGATGTGATTGGTGAGGCTAATACTCTCAACAATTTGGGTGATGCTTATCTAGTCGCAGGTAACTATCCAGATACGATTGGGACATACGGCGCAGCATTAAGGTTAGCAAAAACGAACCGCGATCGCACTAATTATTTACGAGCAATTGATGGTTTAGTGACAGCACACAGTTCTGTGGGACGTTATGAGAGAGCCTTTGATTTACTAGAACAGCGTTTGGCGATCGCTAATGAATTACAAAACACCCGCGAAGAACTAAAATCTTTTGAGTCCTATGCTCTTTTGTATGAGCAATTGGGTAATTACTCAACTGCGCGTAATTTTTACGAAAGGGCGATTATCCTAGCGCGGACATTATCAGACGATAAGCGAGAATTGTTGCTAGTTGATCGCCTTACTCGGATGTTGAAGCGATAACAAATTAGATATCTCTCACAATGATCCTAGGGCGAACAACCGTTCGCCCCTACTAATTCAAAAACACAGATCCATTTTCTGCAATTCTCAGCGTACCTCTATCTTTACCGACTTCCGTGGTTTCGCGTAAAGTAACTGACAAAGTTCCTTGTTGAGAAGTTCTTTGGGCTGCCACTGCCACTAATCCACCATCTTCACGGTAAAATGTTACGGTAATTGGTGTCCGTAAGCCTTTTAGTGTAGTATTTGACCTACCTGGCAGCGATCGCGGTGCAGTATCCCCAATTATTTGATAAGTAATATTCGCTCCTGAATCGTTGACCAAGCGGACATTGACGACGTTATTTGTGGGTAAGACTGTAGCAATGGGAGACTGTTGTTGTCCCGGTAAGGGTGGTTGAATTACAGAACTTCTTGGTACTGGAGGTACAGGTACAGCGCTAGGAGTTGTTAAGGGTTGCTGGGAGCGATTGTAGGGTGCTTCCTGGAAAATACGAGGATTAGGATTAAGTACAGAAGGAGGCGCTTCACCACCAACGCCCATTCTAATTTGGTCTGGTGATGGAGTGATCAGACCTTGATTTAACAATTGTTGAGTGAAAGCATTGGGAGGACATCCCTGCGGTACTAAAACCCTGTTGTTATGCGGTTCCTCATAGAATATTCGCGGACAGGGATTAACTTGAGGGGTAAGCTGTTGCGCTTTTACTACTTGTGTAAAGAGTGGAAGACTCATCAATAAGCCTCCACAAATCGCACTCAATACTCCAACAGGCTTGGGAAAATTGGGAGATTTTTTGTTCATATTTAACTCCTAAATTGTAAATGGGTAATATAGCCTTTCTCGGTTGAACGCAATACAATCAAGGGCGGGGAAACCCCTACGGGTTTTGCGATTTAAAACTGTACTTCACTCGTCTGAAAACCGCTATAAGTAATAGGGATAATAAAAATTGTTACAGAATAACGTCTGTGCAAATGTTAAATAACAAGTCTAATAATTAAATATTAGTAATTGCAAATTTTATTCGTATCTGACCACTGGCTGAAGAATAAATCAAATTCCAAATTTATTTTTCAGCCTCTAGCCAGAGACAAATAAATTAATCAAACGGTAATTTTTGAGAAAATCAAGTTTCAATTGTGACTGGTAAAGTGACGGTGAAAGTGGTGCTTTTACCCAGAGTACTTTCAACTTGCATTAAACCTTGATGATATTCAACCACAGCTTGAGCGATCGCTAGTCCTAATCCTGAGCCAATGCTACTTTCTCTCGCCCTATTCCTAGTGTTATGAGTACGTGCAGGATCTACTCGATAAAAGCGGTCAAATAACAGTGGTAATGCTTCCGTGGGAATACCAATTCCCGTATCACTGACCTTAACTTGCAATTGTGCTGTAGCATAACGCAGTCCAGATATGCGATTGACTCCGTCTAGACGTGCTAACTCCACATTCACCTGTCCACCTGGTGGTGTGTATTGCAAAGCATTACTGATTAAATTTGTGAATAACCTGACTAATTGATCCCAATTACCCATAAATGTGAACCAATTTTCTAGCAATTCTGGGCTAATTTCTGAGCTAGGAGGATCAACTAAATTTAAAGTCAAAATAATATCTTTTTCAGTCGCTAATAATTGTTGTTCTTCCAGCACTTCCATCAATAACGCATCTAGTGGACAAGAAGAAAAATTATCTTTACTAATTCCACTATCCTGTCGTGCTAAAAACAGTAAATCATTCACTAACTTACCCAATCGCTGAGTTAGCCGTTCCATCACCCTTAATTGTTGGCGATAATTTGCAGTAGCTTCTGTATCTACTGATTCCAAGTCAGCAAGTGCAACTTGTACATTAGTTTGAATCAAGGTAATTGGACTTCTGAGTTCATGAGAAGCATCAGCAGTAAATTGTTTGAGGCGTTGGTAAGACTCACCCACTGGTTCCATTGCTTTACCAGACAGAAACCAACCACTAGCTGCTACAGATAACACCATTAATCCAGTCCCCAAAGCCAAATCAAAAATCAATTGATGGCTGGGTTTCGTCACTTCAAACCAGGGATGACTAACACGCAGATATCCCAATACCCGCCGTCCCACTTCTACGCGTTGTGTTACTTGTCGCAATAAAAGTCCTGAGTCTTCCCATGTGCTATTGTCTTGTTTCACTATACGCACAGTTTCCCCAGTCCGGTTAGCGTGAATAGGAATATTTAGGGGTTCAGATAAAGTTGACCAAAGTAACTCACCAGTAGGACTGAACCATTCTAGGTCAATGTGGTCATCATCTACCGTGTCAGAGCGATCGCGCAAACTAGCTTCTAAATTAATCCGTAACTTATCAGAATCGTTGTTGAGTGGGTCAATTACCAGACCAGATGCACAGCGACTAGTCGTTAAACACCGCTCTACCACTTCTACTACGTGACTAAGGGTATCATCAATGCGCTCAATCAGCGTACTACGTACATATAAATACACACCACTGGCAAACAGTAGTAGTAACACGGCAGTAACAGTAGTGTACCAAATGGCGAGACGGCGGCGAGTAGCTTGAAACATAATGGTGAATGGCGAATAGACTTATCCTGACTCTTAAGCAATGACAAATGACAAAACCTAATTCATACTAAAATTTGCCAAAATTAAATAGAAATTTAATATTTTAATTTCTCATAATAAAAATATATATTCAGTGTATATACGGTAAAGCACTGGTATAGTTTTTGAATTTCAGGAAATTTACCGAAGTTAAATTTTGGGCATCGGGTTAAAGTTTTTTTGCAGCAGATACGTATTACTTGATTTTATTTCTTTTAGATGGAGTATCGAAATCGGTTTTCTTGGCTTATACCAATTCTCTGTGAAGATGTTAAACCTCAAACTGAAGAGTAAAGAAAATCTATATAAGCAAGTTTGACAAATCTTGTTTGTATTCACACAGGAATTATATTACTGGTGTTGGGATTAGCTGAGATTATTGTTGATTAAGCTTGAATGAAATAACAATTAATCTATTCAAACAAGCCTTTTAGAAGTTCTAATTTTGCTGTGTCTGCTATTTTTCTTAATCCTATTAAAGAATGGTGTCAGCAAGATCATAAAGATTCATAACAGATATTTTGCACTTGCTTTTAGTAGTTAAGTGCAATTAAGCAGCAAATAAATAAGTTTTAGATTGCTTTTCATAGTTTTGTTTTGATCACCGATTGGCTGTAATTGCATTCTTTAATTTCAAGATGGAATAAATATTATTTGTTATGTCAAAATATGCTCGAAAATCTATGTTGTTGATTAAAACAAAATTACATTTATTCCTAACAGTAGTACTCTCACCCGCTATTTTAATCCAAGTAATATTACTAGAATTACCTATATGCGCTTTAACTAGTAAAAGTCAGAATTATACTGATGTTAATATACGCAGCAGTACAGATATAAATCACAATTTACAAATAGCTCATTCCAGAAGAAACACCTTAGTTAAAGCTGAAAGTATTCAAATAGCCCCACACCTCAAACAAAGTTTAAATAATATCAAACCTAGCGTACCAGAATCAGAGCGATCGCCTGAATTTACAATAGCTCAGGTTATCCCTATTGATGATTTTAAGGCTGAACCTCCAGAAAAACCTGAAAAAGATGAGGATGAAGCAGAACCAAATACTACTATTCCACCCCTATCTAATGAAGCAGAAAAGCAGCCGGAAACAACAAAAAAACCGTATAATCTATCACAACAACTGCTAATACAAAAGCTACGACAATCTAAAAGTACCAGAGAGCAAACAAGGGTAACAATTCTTGATGCTTTAACATCCAGTGCTAGTAGATATCCCTGGATTACTAACCCAACAGATAGATATACCTTTCCTACCCAACTATTTAAACCCAATGAAGATGAAAACTATATAGATACAGATTTACGTATTAACTCTTCACAAACCAGTCAAAACATTGACAAATTCACTTATGCTAACTTTCCGAAAAATGAGCAATTTTATTGGTTACTTAGCAATAATAGATTGGTATTTGAAACCAAAGGCTCACAAATAGGAATCGCGTATCAAGGAAGAAGTAGCAATACTTACATCACACAAAATATGACATCAGTGCAATCCTTTTGGGGTTTGCAATCTCTGGTGGCTTTACCTCCCAACTTTGAGGAATTAACTGGAGAAGTTGACATCAATAATTTAACTGTTATTTCCACAGCCGGACAGGTAATTAATCCTGAAGGTATACCAGCTGGTAGAGTAGTAATTAATAGTGGTATTGATCCAGAAAATCCTAACGTTACAGTTTTAAGGAACTCTACACCACTTATTGGTGGTGGCTCCACTTTCAGTCCAGATGGTGGTGGAGCTTTATTTGATGCTTTAGATGCTAGTAACACGCCCCAAATTATCCAAGCTTTTCCTACAACTGACCTGAAACCTCTACTAGATGACGGTAATATTCAACTGGTAGTAGGGCAAACTATCCCTAACAGTGTGCTAGAAGCATCTGGTATTTTTTGGGGAGATATCTTGACTGGAGAAGGTTTTGGTTTTGCGGCTCCCGTTTCTTCCGTACCGGGAATAAAAATTGCTCAACGTGGCAGATTTGATAATGTTGATTTATTAAAAATAATCACCAATCCTTTCCTGACTCCAGTAGAGAAGGACTTAAGTTATCTCAATTCTCTATTTTGGATATCTTTTGGTAAACGACAACCTGAATTTGAAACCTTATCTCAAACACAAAGTTCTGCTAACTGGCACAGATTCTATCTTAACTATCCTCACAATCGTAGTATTATTCAATATGATCCACTAGCCATTAGTGCTACTTACTCTAATATTTTTGCCAGTCCAGGTTTTTCTCTAACTACTAATTTTTCTGATTTTAGTATTGATTCTACACAATCAATCAATACTTCACTAGGCATGGCATTAGGTGGTATTTTTAAAATAATTAAAATTGATGAAATTGACCAAGGATTAGCAGAAGCTAGACAAAAATTTCAAGATGGAGAAAGTTTTACTTCTTTAAATACTACTGCTACGCCTAATCAAAGAAGACAAATTAATCAAAGACTCAATCGTACTTTAGCTTATGCTAATTCAGCTAGTGGACTAGAGCAGGTATCTGGGACTATCACATTACCAAGTAAGATTAATCCTCATAGCTCTAATATCTTCCAAATTAGGACAGGAAATCACAGGCGAGTCATCCAATTTTTGGAAAGACAAATAGAGCTTTTAGAACCAGGGGAAACATTCTTTTCAGACCTCAAGCTATCTAATCGCATTTTCGGGCCTCTGACCTTTGTGGGAATTCCCAATCCCTTAAATAATACTGCTATTAATCCTATTAACGAATCTTCTGCAGCAGAAGTGATTTTAGTTGACTCTGCTGGTAGACAGATTGTACAGACTTTTAGTTCAACCGATAATACTATCGTTCCACTTAATGTCAGGACATTTGACTTAGCATTTGATTATATGGAACTCACTAGAGTTGATAAAATAGGTATAAGTTTTAATAGTTTTAGTGGCAATATATTATTACCTAGTGTCGAGTTCTTAGCTGCTGGTACTTATGGAGATCTTAACTATAGTGCTACTTTAGGAACCTGGTTAAATATAGATGCTAATTCTGCTCCAGGAGGAGTTTCTGATAATAATGTAGGGATTACAGAACCAACTGTAGGCGTATATTCTAATATCTTAGTTAATCATCTTAAAACATATGTAGTGTTGGACTCAAACAAAAGACCTATAGCCATCAACAACCATTCACCATTCTTTAGACTTAGCTGGAATAGTACCTCTAACAGAAATAACCCTATAACTGCTTTTTTAAGTTATTTCTTTGAACACCAAGAACAAAGTTTTGGTTATTCTTTAGCACCTGGAATAGCATATGTAGAAGATAATGCTAATGGTGAATTTTTGGGACTATTTAATGGACAATTTAGTACTAGAACTGGTCTAAATTTCAAGACAAATCTGGAGGTGGGTAAACAAACTTTTTTTGAAATACAAGCTCTACATAAAATTAGTTATAGCTTTGTTGCTGGGGTTTACTTCAAAAACTCTAGTGTGGTTGATCAGGGTGTAAATAATAGAGTTTCTGGGTTTAATTATGGAGCTATTTTTAAGTATAATCTTCCAGTTAATAATGTAGGTTTAGAAGCTAAGATTGGTACTGGAGAGAATGGCTTTGATTTTCAACTTCAAGGTAGCTATCGTTTTTAATTTCTTAACTACAGATAATCTAACATATAGGAATCCGATTTGATATCTGAAAAAATCTCAGTATGTGTAGGGTGTGTTAGGCGCAAGCCGTAACGCACCGAAAGCTTTGGGGGGGTGCGTTACGCTGTCGCTAACACATCCTACTGGACTGACAAGCCTAAAATGATGCAAAAAATTTTCTTGTGGTGCGGGCATCTTGCCCGCTAATTAAAATGGGCAAGATGCCCGTACTACAAAAGATTGCTAATACACAAAATTAGCTTAGACACGCCACTACGTATCTGTTCAAAAATCAAATATGAGTTCTATAGATGATAATCAACAAAAAATTGATAAGGGCCAAAGTTATTACTACAAACTTTTAATTATGCATGGTAGATGCTTTGATTTAAGCTTTGATTTATTCTAAAGCTCCTGAGATTGGAACTCCATTACCTGCCTGAATGAGTGCTGCTGCGTCTTCTATTTGGGTGACGTTTTGTATTGTTTGTACTTGTCCAGTCTGAGAAACTGAAGGATTAGCGTTAATTGTTGCAGTACTTGCAGGTGTTCCTGCTGAAATGGAAAGAGATTGTATGCTTTCGTTGTTAGTTCCTGCATTGGTAAAGGTAGGCGTAATTGTTAAAGTAGGGTTACTACCAGAGTTAAAATACGTACCTTCGGGTAAAGACACTTCACCGCTAAGACTTTGATAAGCGCCAGACGGTCTAACTATCGTCACAGCACTACGAACAACAGCCTGTTGTGCATTGGCTGGAGCTACCACACAATTACCGACACTAATCACACTCAATAGACATGCACTAGCTTTAATTGCTGAAGATAGTTGATCAAAAACTTTACTCATATTTCATCAGAGCCTTATGTTATTCTTCGTTAGATGTGCAATGAAGTTTTTATAAGTACGAGAAAATCAGGCAGTATTCACAGGACTGATTGTTCCTAGTTTTTTTAACCTTAATTTCCCTTCCACAGCACCGCAAATCTACCTGTTGTTAGATATTTATATCCTTTACTTTTCAGTGAGATTTGCGTAGTAAGATACAGAAATTTTTCCTAATTAATGTAAATTAGGAATTATGAAGATAAAATTACAGTAAATTATTTAACTTTTGTAGTGAATAAAAGCAGTAACTATTTAAATGGAGAAGGCAATAGAGAATTTTTAACAGGAATAAAAATATACAATCTAAATACGTAACAATGCTAAGTAAAATAAAAAAAACTTGACTTCATGAAGAAATCAAGTAGAAACATTAAAACAGTAAATCCCACCTTGCAACAAAATACATAGTGGGATTGACAGAATTACAATTAGCCTAAGTTTGGAGAAATGCTACAATAGCATCAACAATTTAATTTATGGGCATGTAGAAAAAAGGTGTACAACTGTTACTACTTTTTCCTACATGTTTTTATTTCAACTGCCAATACAACCCTTGTCGGAACGGTTGTCATGAGCTGTAAACCTTCACTGTCAAAACAAACTTACTCCAAACCATCAACGCCAGCAGCAGCTTTGATAACTGCTGATGCATCATCAATAGTTGCAGCATTAACACCAGGGCTAGCGTTAGTACCTTTAAGTATGGCGGCGACAACTTGACCAATAGTACCTGGGACGGTTATTGCTGAAGGTGCACCTGCGTTGAATGATAAAGCACTTACAGATTGACTGGTTGTTCCTGGATTTGTGTAAGTAGGTGTAACAGTTAAAGTTGCCCCACCTGCGCCTGTGAAATAATAGCCATCAGGCAAAAGGACTTCACCACTGACGCTCTCTGTTAAAGAACTAGGCCTGGTAACAGAAGCAGCAGCTCGTGCTGCTGCTTGCTGTGCATTAGCCGGAGCTACAAGGAAGTTAGCAGCGCTTACCACACCTAGTAAGCAAATACTGGCTTGAAAAAGTGTAGATAGTTTCATAGTTAACCAAATCTCCGTATCTCAGATTTTTATGTTCTCAATATAACTTTGAAAATGAACACTAGTCTCAGTATTAATATTGAATTTTGTGGCACTATAGGTAGTATAAAACTAGTCACAGATACCAACCGTAGTCTCCGTAGTATTGTTAGAGTGGGTTTATGCGCTTTTTCACCTCCGTTATGCCGAATCAGCGAATAGGCGACACAATGATGTTGAGATGAAAGCAACAATTAATTAGAAGAACTGGTATGGCCGCTACAGCACCACTTGCAGAAACAAGAACTTTGATTAAAAACATCAGTTGGCAGACGTTTAAAACTATGCTGGCTGAAATGGGAGTCGAGCGGAACTCTCGATTTGCTTATGAAAATGGAATAGTAGAAATTATGACTCCACTAATGCCACACGAGAACTCAAACCGTGTTATTGAAGGTTTTGTTCTTGTGTTGTGCGAGGAATTTGGTTTAGAAGTCAAAAGCGCTGGTTCATTAACATTGACACGGGATGACCTAGAGAAAGGAGGTGAGCCAGATAGCAGCTACTACATTCAAAATGAGTCATTGATTAGGGACAAAGAAAATATTGATTTAGCAACTGACCCACCACCAGATTTAGTACTTGAGGTGGAATATTCCAGACCCAAGATAAATAAGTTATCTCTCTATGCCTGAATGGGTATCCCTGAGTTTTGGAGATACAACGGTACTTTGTTGCAAGTTTATACCCTTTCAGATAGCCAATACTCGGAAGTTGATCTAAGTCCTACTTTTGCGCCGATACTAGTAGAGGATATCCCCCGATTTATTCAAGAAAGCAAAAAAGTTGGTCAATTAGCAGCAAAGAGCGCTTTTCGTGCTTGGGTAAGACAGCAAAAATCTGGCTCACTACTGTAGTGCGGGCATCTTGCCCGCGTGAGCGAGACTGTAGTGCGGGCATCTTACCCGCGTGAGCGAGACGCTCACACTACCAAAAATCCCTCAAAACAAAATTGACAAACTACTAGTACCGCAAAGCGGAATTCAAAATTCAAAATGAATACAGCGTAGGCGTTTCGTTCATTTGGAATGGGTTGTCTCTCTTACAAAGTTTGGCGAGACGGAAACCGACACCGCCAACGCCAGTTGCTTTAAGCCGGCGGCAGTCCGCACAACGGGGGGAACCCCCGCAAGCGGCTGCCTTGGGAACCCGTCCAACACACTGGCTCAACTTGGCGCTATTTCCGCCGACCTGCACTAGTCACGAAGAGTGAAGGTGAACTGGCTTCTACGACGAAAACACCCCCAGGATTTGCAAATCTTATACCGGGAGCGTTTCTGAGTTTTTTCTTACTAGTACAACAGCTAGGGTGATGGCAGACTTTCAGGCTACTATAGGAATCCGATTTGATATCTGAAAAAATCTTAGTATCTGTAGTGGCGTGTCTAGACTAAAATGTTGCAAACAATTTGGGAGCATCCCAAATGTGTAAATTTATTTTTTTGTAGTGCGGGCTTCTAGCCCGCTTCCTGGACATTAGGGAGCAAGATGCTCCCACTACAAATTTTATTTTTGCACCATTTTAGCGTTGATACGCCACTACGTATCTGTTCAAAAATCAAATATGAGTCCTATAGAATCGATAAAACCAACTTTAATGCCAGTATTATCACATCGGAGTATATTCACTACAGTACCAGAAATAGTGCCTGCGGTATTCACGACTGTAGGTGTACTGACATTGAAGGATAAACTCGTGAGAGATTAGGGCTATCGTGTTTAGATGGTTGTAGTGTAGTAAACGTATTTATGACAAACTCAGTCTATTCCAAGCCATTAGCGCCAGCAGCAGCTTGAATGATAGCTGCGGCACTATCAATAGTCGGAGCTTTCACGCCAGCATTATCACTTTGTAGTATATCTACTACAACGCCTGCGATCGTGCCTGCGGTGTTCACGGCTGTAGGTGTGCCGGCGTTGAAGGATAGACTTGTTAGGGATTGGTTTGTTGCTCCTGGGTTGGCGTAGGTGGGTGCTACTGTTAAGGTTGTACCAGGTGTTCCTGGTGTTGCAGGAATTGCTGGCGATGCTCCAAAAGTTGGGTTTAACTCGAAAAATGGAGTAGTGCCAGTCGGTGAATAACATGGACTGCCAGCACAAGTAGTAGTAGTACCTCCTGAAGAAGGCACGGGAATAAAACCACTACCAGGATTATAATGCGGACTACCAGGATTTGCAGGAGTTCCAGGAGTTCCAGGAGTTCCTGGTATTCCTTGGAAATACAAACCAACAGGTGCAAGCACCTCACCACTAAGGCTTTCCGTCACTCCACTAGGTCTAGTAACTGAAGCGGCGGATCTTGCTGCTGCTTGGTCTGCATGTGCAGGGGTAATCAAGAAATTACTTACACCAACTAAACCTAATAGATAAACACTGCCTTTGATGACTGTAGAGATTTTCATGGTGGTGAAATTACTTACTTTAGTTATTTGAATGTAGTTGAAATTACTTGATTTTTGCCTAGCACTGCTACTGAATTCTAGTAACAGTACTTGCAATTTAGCACCTTGAATATTACAGCAGATTGCAACTTGGTGAGGTAGACATTACTATCAGGGCAAACAACTGTACTCCTAATGGAAAAGCAAGCTATGCCTCTACAGATTTACTTCACTTACCTGCAAAACGTTGTAAATAGATATAGGAATCCGGTTTGATTTCTGAAAAAAATTAAGTATTTTTAGTGGCGTGTCTAAGCTAATTTTGTGTATTAGCAATCTCTTGTAGTATGGGCATCTTGCCCGCTAGTTAGAACGGGCAAGATGCCCGCACCACAAGAAAATTTTTTGCACCATTTTAGTTAGCCTTGACACGCCAGTAGGGTGCGTGATGACTTTAGTCTAACGCACCAAACCCTTTTAAAAGGTGCGTTACGCTGCGCCATAACACAACGTCAGTTTGTACCCTGCGGGTTCGCTGAAAGCGTTCTCGTAGAGTAGCCGCCTGCGGTGTCTACAAGTCGGGAAACCCGCCCATGTAACTGGCTCTCCTACGTGTTTTTCAAAAATCAAATATGAGTCCTATAGACACAAATCATGAGATGCCCATAGTAAGGAATAAAGTCCTTACTAAGAGCCTATGGAAGTAAACCACTAATGGCGTGGCACGACTGAATTAATGCTGTAGATTTTCTGGTAGTGCGGTACTAGATGGATTAGAGGCTAGTCCTACAGAAGTTTTCTCATGTACTTTGTAGTTTATTCAGCACTAAAGCTCAACTACAAAAATTTTAGCTTGCACTAATTTAGTTGTGCCACACCAATAGAATTTTTTATGACTGATATAATGCTGTAACAGCTTTAGAAGTTTGAGATATTTCACACATTTACTTAATTAAATTGTCTGACTATCAAGCATAAATTACTGCTTTTTATAAGCAGGAAAATTGAATGAGATAGCTTTAAATAAAACTAGTTGTGCGTGAAAAACATGTAGAAAAGATGCGTAATATAATTACTGCCCTTTCCTACACGTGTTTTACTCAAAAGTTAAATCTAGCGGTTGCTAATTTTTGTTAGATAACCTGAATAATTTTTTACTGATTAGAGGCAATAACCCAGATTTTAGCTTGAAATTGATATCTTGCTTTCTTGAGTTAGCCTAAGCCTCTTGTAAAGATTTTATCCAGATTTTTCTATTGTAGTAATACTGTGTACGTATGCCTTGCAAAACACAGTTTACTCTAAACCATCAGCACCAGCAGCAGCCTTGATGATAGCAGATGCATCATCGATAGTTGCAGCATTAACCCCATCATTGCCACCTTGTAGGATGTCGATAACAACACCAGCAATTGTACCTACGTTGTTCGTAGGCATAGGTGCACCAGCGTTGAAGGATAAGCTAGCTAGAGATTGATTAGTTGTTCCTGGATTTGTGTAAGTAGGTGTAACAGTTAAAGTGTTACCGCCTGTGCCTTCAAAGTAAAAACCACTAGGTAGTAATACTTCACCACTGAGGCTTTCAGTTAAACCACTGGGTCTAGTAACAGAAGCAGCAGCGCGAGCAGCAGCTTGCTGTGCTCTAGCAGGAGCTGCCAATTGGCTTGTAACACCAACCAAACCTAACAAACAAAAGCTTCCTTTAACAATTGCAGATACTTTCATGACTGACGATCTCCTTGTTTACTTATGTACCTTTGCGTTATTAATATAGCCTTCACTTTTACAAGTGTTTTCAGTGTATATACTTAAGTTTATCAAAATTGGTTAAGTAATTAATTTAAAACGTTAATAAGCATAATTTCTTGCTAGAAACCTGAAATATTTAATAGTGATGATTTGAGAGTAATGAATTTACTGATTACGAGGATATGTAATGCCTTGATTTACAGGAGATTACATCGAAAGCGATGAGAAAATCTATCCCATCATGCTCTGTATTTTTACATAAAAAATCTCCAGAATTAGTATTTATTTAAGCATAATTACTGATGTCACACATAGGATTTAATGGTGTACTAATTAACACTTACTATATTTACGCGATATGCAACTTTCTCTTAAGTTGCTTGATGGAAAAGTAATTTTTTGGGCAATAGAGTTGAGTTGGGGATAACAGCCAATACAGTTCGGTTAAGATCCCTCCGCCTACGGCGACCCCCTTTTTAAGGGGGTAAATAGGAGGAAAAGTCCTGCTTTTTAAGGGAGATTGGAGGGATCTCTGAAAGCCAAACATACTAACCGAACCGTATTGGGTTAACAGTGGCGTTTGATGCCAGGTGTGCTGGCGCTTTGTCCAACTTACTGCTGGCGAAAGTTGCTTATGGCGTAATGTTTTTAAATTTACTTTACCAAGTTAGGGCTAGATGTAATGAATGACGGTATTGCT
This sequence comes from Goleter apudmare HA4340-LM2, assembly GCA_019359495.1. GTDB lineage: Bacteria > Cyanobacteriota > Cyanobacteriia > Cyanobacteriales > Nostocaceae > Goleter > Goleter apudmare. The sequence goes on along the minus strand of JAHHHF010000083.1, from coordinate 62,418 downwards.
TTGCTAACCCAAGGGCATTACTCAGAGGCGATCGCCTACTTTCAGGAAGGGATTACTAAAAGTCCAAATGAATCTGAAATTTATTTCCATCTCGGAACCGCCTTGGCATTGAGTAGTCAAAATCACAAGGCGGTATCTGCATTTCAGCAGGCTCTGGATATCAATCCGGAGTATTCAGAAGCTTACAGTAACTTGGGAGTCTTATTTTCTCTCCAAGGAAAGGTTGAAGAAGCCATTGCTTGTTATCGTCAAGCTTTGCAGTTACAACCAAACTTTCCGGAAGTTGCTTATAATTTAGGACTTTTACTGATTAAGCAAGACAAGTTAGATGAAGCAGTCAGTAGTTTTCGGCAAGCTTTAAACTCAAACCCCGACTATCTCGAAGCCCTGAATAACTTGGGTTGGGTGCTAATGCAGCAAGGGGAGCTAGATGAAGCGATGACGCTACTCAGACAAGCTCTGACCTTGCAACCCGATGATGTTAATACGCTTAACTATCTGGGTTTAGCACTGAAAGCAAAAGGGATGTTGGCTGAGGCTGCTGTTTGTTTTCAACGGGCAATTCATCTAGCAGCAGAAGATGCGATCGCCCATAATCATCTAGGAACTATTTACAAAGAACAAAAACAAACGGAAGAAGCGATCGCCTGCTACGAAAAAGCAATTGAGCTTGACCCCAATTATGTAGAAGCTTACCGTAATTTGGGATTAGTTTTAACTCGACAGAACAAACTAGAAGCCGCAATCAAATATCTAGAAATAGCCCTACAGTTACAACCAGATTTTCCGGAAGTTCTGAATAACCTGGGTATTATTAGCAAACGTCAGGTGAAGTTGCTAGAGGCCATTGAGTACTTTCAAAAAGCGATTGAGTTACGCCCTGACTATACCCTAGCTCATAAAAATTTAGCTGATATCTTTGTGTTGAGGGGCTGCATAGATGAAGCAATTACAAGCTATCAAGCAGCGTTGAATTTGGGATTAACAGATCAAGATGCTTCTTTTTCCTTATGCTATCTTCTAGTTCAAAAATCTCGGATACAAGAAGCTGCGTTTTGGGCTGAGAAAAGTCTAGAGCAATATCCCAAATTTGCTAGTTTACATCACGTCCAAGGCCTCATCTATCACTATCTTAATAGAGTAGATCAAGCAGTTGAGAGTTTGCGGTTGGCTTTGGAGTTAGCCCCAGAGAAGTCAGAAAATTATTATGACTTGGGGGGAATACTCATAAATCAAGGACGCTTGGCTGAAGCCAGAGAAATTTTGCAACAAGGATTTTCTGTACTCCGCGCTCCCACTTTTAGAGTACGTCGGGCACTGTCTTTACCCATTATTGTGAGTAGTGCCGAGGAAATTGACCAAGAGCGCGATCGCTTTTTGCGAGAAATGCAGGCGCTAGATAGCGAAGGTATCAAGCTTCACGATCCTGTTGGCATTGCCCCATCTGCCAATTTTTATTTAGCCTATCATGGTCGCAGCGATCGCCAATTACAAACAGCAATGGCTCGCTTTTATCTCAATAGCTGTCCGAATCTTGATTGGATTGCTCCTCATTGTAAAGGCGATCGACAGGTCAAGCCACGCTTGCGGATAGGCATTTGTTCGCAATTTTTCCGGTGGCATACAATGGGTAAGCTCTATGGACGCATTGTTGAGCAATTACCCCGTAACCAATTTGAAGTTGTCTTGCTACGCCTACCCGACAATAGGGATGCTACGTCTGCAAAAATCGATAGCTACGCAGATAGTGTAATTTCTCTAGAAAATAATTTAGTCAAAGCTCGTGAACAGATTGCGGAACAGGAACTAGACTTGCTGTTCTATACCGATATTGGGATGAATTCCTTGTCTTACTTCCTAGCTTTCGCGCGATTAGCTCCAGTTCAGTGCATGACTTGGGGACATCCTTCCACTACAGGTATCCCCAACATGGATTATTTTCTCTCTGCCACAGTTTTTGACCGAGAGGATGCTCAGGATCACTACAGCGAGCATTTGATCCGACTCAAAGAACCAGGAATTTATTACACTAGACCGACTTTACCTTCTAGTGCCAGTCGTGAAACCTTTGGTTTACCTTCAGAAGGAACTCTTTACCTCTGTCCTCAAACCTCCTACAAGTTTCATCCAGAGTTTGACCAAATTATTGGAGATTTGTTGCGACGTGATCCACAAGGATGGTTTGTCCTGATTCAGGGAACTTCATCTCATTGGGATGAATTACTACAACAACGCTGGGCAAGAAATATTCCTGACGTTGTTAACAGGATTCACTTTGTACGGCAACTCAGTTATGAAGAATATCTACAACTACTGATGTTAGGGGATGTCATGCTTGACCCCATTCATTTTGGAGGCGGTAATACTTCTCTAGAAGCTTTTGCCACTGGACTACCAATTGTGACTTGGCCAGGAGACTACCTACGTAGCCGATTGACTTATGGATTTTATCAACAAATGAGCTTGCTTGATTGCGTTGTTGAGGATGCTCAATCCTACGTTGAGGTAGCCTATCGCCTTGCCCATGATGGGGAATGGCGTCACCACATTCAACAAGAAATTCAATCACGCGCCTCGGTGCTGTACGAAAATCAAGCCGCTATTACCGAAATAGCCCGGTTCTTCCAACTAGCCATTACTGCTTACGACTGTCATCAAACTATTCGCACCTGGAGGTAATCTCATCATGCTAGTTTCTGTCATCACCCCTGTTACAGGTAATCCCTTGATGAAACAGGCGATTCAAAGCGTCCAGGATCAAGATTACCCACACATTGAACATTTAATTGTCATCGACGGTCAAGAGCGGGAAGCTGCCGCCCGCGCTATTTTAGAGGAAATTAAGTTTAAGAAGCCCCAGACCCATGTTCTTTGTTTACCCTACGCCACAGGTAAAGATGGGTTTAATGGACACCGTATTTACGGTATGTCGCCTTTCTTTGCTCAGGGTGATTATTTGGCATTTTTAGATGAAGATAACTGGTATGAAACAAATCATATTAGTTCCCTAGTTCAGGTTGTTGAAGAAAAGCAACTTGATTGGGCTTATTCCTTGAGAAAAATAGTCAATGCAGACGGCACTTTTATCACCTACGATAACTGCGAGAGCCTGGGTAAATGGCCAGTATTCTACAACAATTTTCATCTAATTGATACTAATTGCTACTTTCTGAAAAAACGAATTGCCCTCCAACAGGCTCATCAATTATACATGAGACATGGTGAACCTACCGTAAGTGAATCTGGTGCAGCAAGTGTCAAAAGTTCAGCCATTATTCTGTGCAATGAATTGCTGAAAGCCTATCCAAATTGTGATACTCCTGGCTGCTATACAGTTAATTATCGGGCGGGAATGAGTAAGTTTTCTGTACAACTTGAGTTCTTTCACCAAGGGAATGTTGTCATGCAGACTAAATATCCCCAAGGTTTCCCTTGGCAAAAAGAAACCTTAATTCCAACTCACACTCCGCTTGTATCTACTACAACCCAAAATAATTCTTTTTTATCTGCATTATCAACCCTAGAAATCTCTTCAGGTGACTCTGCACAGAACAGCAAAACTCATGCTTTCAAGAATTCAACTCAAGCAATTGCTGACAATCTGGGTTTAGAAAATCCCTATGCTCACTTCAACTACCGAGATTATCCCCTAGATTTACAAGGTTGGGGAAGCACTCATCCCTCATTTAATCAGTTAATAGACCAAATCAAGCCCAAGATAATTATCGAAGTGGGAACTTGGAAAGGAGGTTCTGCTGTTCACATGGCCAAACTGCTGCAAGAAAAGCAGATTGATGGCACAATTATTTGCATTGATACATGGCTTGGTGGTACGGAACAACTTTCTACAACCAATCATGCCTTTACCCTATCACGAAACCACGGTTGGCCGACACTCTACTATCAATTTCTAGCGAATGTCATGTATAACAAAGTACATGATTCTATTATACCGTTGCCCCTTCCAAGTAAAATTGCCGGACGATGGTTATTACAAAAAGACTTACAAGCTGATTTGATTTATATTGATGCTAGTCATGAAGCGGAAGACGTATATGCAGACATAACGCAGTATTGGGAACTACTGAAGCCAAATGGTGTAATGCTTGGGGATGACTATGCTGACCCTAATTATACTGGTGTTAGGGTTGGTGTTCATCAATTTACCAAAGAAAACAATCTGACATTGAAAACAGCAGGAAATAAATGGTGGTTACAAAAGCCTTCTGATCCTCAAGAAGTAATTAGTACTTTGAACCGACGCATTTCTCAGTTAGAGATGCAGTTGTTGAATAGCGATGTTGAACTCGGCCAGAACAACCGTATCTAGAAAGTTAAACAATAGAATATAGTCATAGGGTTACGGTAATGTTGTGGCCCTATTTTTTTGTCTATTGGTGTGAGTCGGCACTAATAAATTTGCATAAATTTTACTGCCAAGTGGTCACTATATTCGGGAGCATCCCAAATGTGTAAATTTATTTTTTTGTAGTGATAGCTCTCTATCCCGCTTCCTGGACATTAGGGAGCAAGATGCTCCCACTACAAATTTTATTTTTGCAAAATTGGGATGCTCCCCTATATTCTTCACAGAGCGATCGCAATCACTAAAAATTACCTCTGATTTCCCCTCAAGCCTAAATTCATTTACTATATTTATGTTCTGCTGTGGAATGGGCTGTATCTCCACTGCCCTGAGGTCATGATGCCGAAACCGAAGAAAAACTCTACTCCTATCAATCTCAATGACCCCCAATACTATCTCAACCGCGAGTTAAGCTGGTTGGAGTTTAATAGTAGGGTGTTGCATGAGGCTTGTGACCAACGCACGCCACTGCTAGAACGGCTGAAGTTTTTGGCGATCTTCACCTCTAACTTAGATGAGTTTTTTATGGTACGGATCGCAGGCTTAAAGCAACAAGTAGAAGCCAAGGTGAGCTTGTTAAGCCCCGATGGCCGCACACCGCAACAACAGCTAGATGATATTCGGTTTGCTCTCAGTCCCCAGGTGACGAAGCAGCATCAACATTTTGAGCAGGTGCTACGGCCTTTGTTGGCAAATCACCGTATTCATATCTTGGATTACATTGAGTTGTCGCAAAAACAGCGCAATTATTTAGATAACTATTTTGAAGAACAAATATTTCCCGTCCTGACACCCTTAGCTGTTGACCCCAGCCATCCGTTTCCCTATATTTCTAATCTCAGCTTAAATTTAGCAGTGGTGGTAAAAAACCCAGACACCGATGAAGAATTTTTTGCTAGAGTCAAGGCTCCTAGTGTCTTACCGCGATTTTTACCATTACCGCCAGAGTTGGGCATTCAACACAACGGACAACCTGCCCATTGGACTGGGGTACCATTAGAACAAGCGATCGCCCATAATTTAGAATCCCTGTTTCCGGGGATGAACATCCAAGAATATCACCCCTTCCGCATTACCCGTGATGCCGATTTGGCACTAGAAGAAGACGAAGCCGATGATTTACTATTAGCGATCGAGCAAGAACTGCGAAAACGGCGCATGGGTGGAAGTCCAGTCCGACTAGAAATTCAACCCCAGACTCCAGAACCAGTCCGTTCCAGATTGTTGCAAGATTTGGAATTAACCGAAAGCGATGTTTACGAAGTAGACGGTCTTTTAGGACTGCGGGATTTGATGTATTTTATGTCATTGCCCCTACCAGAACTCAAAGAACCACCACGCCAGTCTGTAGTTCCCCACCGCTTGCAATGGTTGCGTGAACCGAGTGTAGATTCAGATGTGCTGGAAGTGGAAGAAGGCAAGGATTTTTTTGCGGTGATTCGGGAAAAAGATTTGCTAGTACACCATCCCTATCAATCTTTTTCCGCTACTGTTGTCCGCTTCATTACCCACGCAGCTCATGATCCCAATGTGCTGGCGATTAAGATGACTCTGTACCGGACTTCCGGCGACTCACCCATAGTCAACGCCTTAATTGCAGCTGCGGAAAATGGCAAGCAAGTCTCTGTATTAGTGGAATTAAAGGCGCGGTTTGATGAAGAAAATAATATTTATTGGGCAAGGCGGTTAGAAAGAGTAGGCGTTCACGTTGTCTATGGATTGGTAGGGCTGAAAACCCATTGTAAAACCGTCATGGTAGTCCGGCGAGAAAAAGACCGGATGCGTCGGTATGTACACATTGGGACTGGGAATTATAACCCGAAAACAGCACGACTTTATACAGATTTGGGATTGTTTAGTTGTCGTGAAGAATTGGGTGCTGATATTACCGATTTATTTAATTTTTTAACTGGCTATTCCCGGCAAAAGTCTTATCTGCAATTGCTGGTTGCACCTGTGAATATGCGCGATCGCTTTTTGGCACTGATCAATCGTGAAATCGAAAATGCTCAACAAGGTTTAACTGGGCGGATTGTCGCCAAAATGAATTCTCTGGTTGATCCGCAAATCATCGCCACTTTATACGAAGCCTCCCGCGCCGGAGTCCAAATAGATCTAATTATCCGGGGCATTTGCTGCCTACGTCCAGGACTCAAAGACATCAGCGAAAATATTCGTGTCATTAGCATAATCGGCCGCTTTTTAGAACACTCACGCCTTTATTATTTTTATAACAATAATCAGGAAGAAATTTATATTGGCAGTGCTGACTGGATGCGTCGTAACCTAGATCGACGGGTAGAAGTAATTACCCCCATTCAAGATCCAGATATTGCTAAGGATTTGCAAGAAATCCTAGGAATTATGCTGGCAGATAATCGCCAAGCTTGGGATTTACAACCAAATGGCACTTATATTCAACGGCGTCCCTGTGATGATGCACCAGAATCTAATTCACAAAAAACTCTCATCAATATGGCATTACGCTCAACTAGTATTGCCTCAAATCTCATTGATGCCAAAAAAAATTCTTTTTATCTTGACAATTAACTCAAACTAGTTTTTTTATAAAACTTGATTTTTATACAAGTTATCTCAAACTAATTATCTTTGCAACACACATTATTCAACCATAGGATAGAGTGATTGCGAGTAGTAGTTCCCATAAACTATAAAAGTTATTCTATTTAGCTTTTCCCTTTGAATGTTAATGTTGTCCTGTGAGTCTTCTACCTTGCGCGTTCTCGTGGTTGATGATCACGAGCTGACTCGCTTAACCCTACAATTGGCTTTTTCTTGCCAAGAGAATATTCAAGTAGTAGGTTTAGCCAGTAATGGTCAAGAAGCTATAGAAATAGTCAAACGCTGCCACCCTGACGTAATTGTTCTAGATTTACAAATGCCAGTTATGGACGGCTGGAGTGCTTCTGGTTATATCAAAGCCATTTCTCCCCAGACTCAAATCCTGGGTTACTCCTCAGTGGAAGATGTACATGTTCAGGAGACGAAGGCAATGCCTAGCTTTGATGATGTTTGTAAAAAAGATGTTTCTACTACCGAACTTATTGCTTTGGTGAGACAGCTAGGACAGCGCAAAGGAGATGCTCAGTTGCAGGGATAAATAATGCAATACATAGTCACTGCAGGGAGCATCCCAATTTTGCAAAAATAAAATTTGTAGTGGGAGCATCTTGCTCCCTAATGTCCAGGAAGCGGGCTAGAAGCGCGCACTACAAAAAAATAAATTTACACATTTGGGATGCTCCCGTCGCTGCATTTACCCAGGTGTGTTTCAACTTTGGTGACTAGGAAAAATTTTAGTGTTGAGGCGCGTCGGTAAAGCCTGAAAATCAGAGTCTACCGACGTGATTTTTAGTTTTTGTTTTCAGTAAAGCTTAACTATTGCCCGCTTCTGGTATTGTGCGTCTAAATTCATCAATTAACTCATCCAATTCTTCCAAGGCCTGATTCACGTCAATTCTTAAAGTGCCCAAGCTTGGTTGCTCTAATAGACTCAGTAGGTACTCGCGTTTACCCTGAACTACAGCAATTCGTTCTTTTATAGTCTGTAAATCCATAATTTTTTGCAATCCTTAACTATCTACAAATTTTAAATTAACGCAAAACAAAGGCTAGTCTGGAGACTATAGCTGTTCTCAATGCGGTGAAATACAGATGTTGTAAGTGTATGACATCGAAACATTTTGTACTTACCAGTTAATCTTAGCAGTGCCCTGCCTCTATCACTGTGTATTGCTTTCAACCAATAACCGCTATATTGCAAAACCCAACACCCTCATCCATGTTGGGTTTCGCGTTGTTCAACCCAAACTACGCGCAATGCTGGCAGATATTCTGGCCATTAAAGCGGGAAATCAGAACAGGCAATAGGAGAAACTGTTTCTTTGTTTCGATAACTTTTAACCAAAAGCAGAGTGTCTGCGGCAAAAATATGACACTTACTTTAGCCTGAGGTCTTTCCTAAGTTGTTGCTTATAGCAGATGATAGTAAAGCTGAAGTGTTAAGAATTTATACTAATCTAAGATCATGTTACGCCAAATTTCTTTGGGAACAATCGGTTTAATCGTTGGTAGCACATTAACTATCATGGGCTTTGTTGCCTATGCTGCTGATAATGCCACACTCAATCTTGTCGGTTTCTTTTACGGATTTCCTCTGTTGCTAGGAGGTTTGGCACTCAAAGCTAATGAACTCAAACCCATACCCTTCAGCCAACCGACGACGCCATCAGTCTTGTTACTAAGGCAGCAGCAAGCAACTGTTACCCAAAATAAGATTCGTAAGGATATCACCCGCTACTGCTACGGTCAAGATGCCCATTTAGATGGGGCGCTATCTTACTTGGGTCTAAGTCCTACAGATGAGGAAAGACCAGTAGTTACAGGATTGCGAGAAGCGGAAATTAATGGGGCTTATACCTTAATTTTAGAATTTGAATCGCCCTTAATACCAATTAATATTTGGCAGCAAAAGCAGGAAAAAATGATGAGCTATTTTGGACCGGGAGTAGAGGTACAAATTACACAGCCAGATGCCGATAAAATTGAATTGGCACTGATAAATACTCAGAAATAGCCAATGTTTCATGATCTGAGTTTGTAGTAATTACTTTAGTGCTGAGAAATTAAGGACTAAAGTCCTTACTACGAACCCACAAGATTGTATTGCTCAGGAATTATTTAAAAGTGCTCTATTTTTCTAAGCGCACTGCGTACCATTGTAAATATTGCCCTGGTCCGATATCTAACTCACAACTGCTATCAATTAAAGATTGAGCTTGTGCTTCCACAGTAGCAAATTTTTGTAAATCAGGTGGCAAGTCCTCAAAACTGAGTTTTCCTAAAACTATTTTGAGCTTTTCTAATAACTCGGAGGCTGTCATAAATTGTTCTGGTTGGTTGGTTTCTAGAACAACAAAATTATCCTGTTGATACATTAATGGATTGGGCATCGGGAACATCCCAAATTTTGATATTTACTATTATGCCGCTTTCAGACAAGAATAAAATCAGAAACTCAAGCAAGCAGTAGCTTACTTCAAGGTATTCCCAGAGCGTCAACTTGTCTTGGTGTCAAAAATCACTGCATAACTCAAGAGTCTAGTCTGTATTTGAAGTTTTCTAGAAAATGACGATTTAACTTCAAGACTAGGGAACTATAAGTGGTAGTATTTTCTGCCGTGTCTTTAGCGGGACAACAAGGCAAGAATTACCTTTGCGTTCCCAATACACACATTGCCTATGCAACCTAGTCATCTACCAATTCCTTTACCCAAAATAGTCGAGTATTCTATTGACCGACAGCAAGAATAGGCTGTTGTTAACAGCTTTAACAGTGTGCGATCGCCTATCGGTGATTTTGTTTAGGGGGTAAGTTTTCCCAGGTTTGCCCATACCGATATTCTCATTTTCTGTGGAACGCAACTCATGTCAGGCTTAAGCCCATTTTCTCTTTCCAAGCAACCGCCAGTGATTCTGGTGGCTGATGATGACAAAACCATCCGAGTGCTGTTGCGTAAAGCTATGGAACAAGAAGGCTATAGAGTGGTAGAGGTCAATGATGGTAAGCAATGTATAGACGCTTACGAGACTATCAAACCAGACATAGTTTTGCTTGATGCCCTGATGCCCGTAATGGATGGCTTTACTTGTTGTAAGCAGTTACTCAAAATTGCTAGGAATAACTTGATCTCAGCATTGGCAACATTTGATACTGATTCTGCTCTAGGTAATACTGTGATCTCCAAGCTATGGGAACGGACACCAATATTAATGATCACATGCTTAGACGATGAAGATTCGGTTAACCGTGCTTTTGAAGTAGGTGCAACAGATTACATCACTAAACCAATTCATTGGGCAGTTTTGCGTCAAAGATTACGCAGACTACTGCAACAAGCGCAAGTTTATAAACAGTTAGAGGCTGCAAACCAGGCTTTACAGCATCTTGCTAACGTCGATGGTTTAACTGGGTTAGCTAATCGTCGCCGCTTTGACGATTATCTGAATACTCAGTGGATTAATCTAGCACAGGAGGAGTTGCCCCTATCACTGGTTTTGTGTGATATTGACTTTTTCAAACTTTACAATGATCAATATGGGCATCCTGCCGGGGATCTTTGCTTACAGCAGGTGGGTGCTGTTCTTAATGATCAGGCGCAAAAAAATCAGGATTTAGTAGCACGTTATGGCGGTGAGGAATTTGCCGTAATTATGCCCAATACTCACGGTTCTGGTGCTGTTCATGTGGCTAAGGCAGTGCAAGCCGGAGTCAGAGATTTGCAAATTGTGCATGATGGCTCGGCGGTGAGTCGCTATGTCACCCTGAGCATGGGCGTGGCGACGGTCATTCCTACTTGGGAAACTTCACCCTCAGATTTAATTGTGGCAGCAGATCAGGCACTTTACCAAGCAAAAGAAGAGGGACGCGATCGCATCATTTTAAAGTCAGTGTTGGTCAATGATGCGTAATTCGTAATTACAAAAGGCCCTGTTACCTAGTTTTGCAGAAGTAGGTATAACTAAGCAGGATAAACTGGCAATGTGAAGTGAAACCATGCGCCACCGTTAGAGACTGAGTCCACCCAAATTTGACCGTAGTGGGCGCGAATAATCCTTTGGCATAGACAAAGACCGATGCCATAGCCTTCCGTACCTTGATCTCGTTGTAGGCGGAAGTGATTTTCAAAGATGCGATCGCGGTTCTCATCAGGAATTCCAGGCCCGGTATCGCCAATGCTGAACTGCACTTTTTGGGTAGTACGGTGTAGTCCAGCAACACTGATCTTGCCACCTTCTGGAGTATATTTAATCGCATTATCTAACAGATTGACTAAGACTTGGCGGACACGCTCTGGGTCGGCATAGACACTAGGCAAGTCTTTAGGGATATCTGTTTCTAGCTTTTGGGATTTAGCGATGTAGCGATCGCGTAATTCTTCCAACACATCCAGGCAGAGTTTGCCCAATTCCATTTTTTGCGGTATAATTGGTATCTCGGTATCGCTGCCCCGGCCCACCTGTAACAGATCGGCAATCATCCGGTCAATAATTTTTGTTTGACTCCGGGCTTGTTTTAACAAGTGCGCTGTCAGTGCTGGTTTAAGACGTTGGAATTCCCCAGTCTCCAAATTGTAATTAGATTGGAGTGTTTCTATAGCGATCGCAGCCGCAGTCAAGGGATTGCGGAGGTCGTGTGCCAATATAGAAATCACTCTATCTTTGAATTGTAGCTGCTCTTTGAGTTTCTCCTTTTCTTGCTTCAAGTGGAAAATCTCGTCTGAGAGTCTAATTAATTCGGCAGAGACAGCCACTGAGCGGATAGTCGATTTCGGCGATGACACTCGGCTATTGTCGTCAATCCGTTCTTGTAAGTCTTCCTGTAATTTTAAGTAGGCATCAACGGCGGTTTGCCAACGCGGCCACCAGGTTTTCAATTGGGCAATGATGTTACTACCCGCTATAACTTGCCTGGGTTCTGGATGAATTTTGATCAGAGATGGCGTCGCGACTAATTTAAAGTGTTCTGCCAAATAGGGTTGTTGCCCAACATCAATGATTTGAAGTTCAAAATTATACTCAGCTTGTAATTCCTTCAGGTAGGCACGTATTCGCTGTACTTGTTGTCGGGACTTGGGCCGTCCATCAACAAAAAGCAACAGCTGGAGTGGGGCCTCAGAATAAATAGGCTGATCCTGGGAAACTGGCATGTAATCGTGTTTCAGCACTGGTAACAACCCGGCGACGCTTTACAAAACCTAAAATGGACTGACAGTTGTCGATGGTCGTCGTTTTTTCTCAATTTAATATCTATTTTAGATTTTTCATACTCCTATCAGATCGGCATTTTTCACATGAGATACATCTTTTTCAGCCTTTTACTACCTTTTTGGTTAACTTCGGTCCCAAACAGTACCCAAAACCGTGATCATAAGCCGCCATCTGTCGCCAATCAAAATCTTTCGTCTGTAAAAGCAAATGAAAAATTTGATACTAAGTCTAAGAATTTAGTGCAGCAGCAGATCAATTTAATAGCTCGGATTGAAAAATCACTAATTGAGCCTGATGTCAATCCCCTACGGGCAGTGCGGGGACAATTAACCGTCCACGTTAAATCGGTGGAAGGGTTTCTTAGCCGTCAGTACCAAAGCCCTAAAACTTTGTGTACCTCAAGAGCTAATTTTGCGACAACAGATGGCTCTTTACCTGAGCAGTTAAATGAGTCACAAGTAAAAATTTACTGCTCTTTGTATACATCTAGCCAGGAATTGTTAAAACTTGTTCCCATACTAGATCGTTTATTGTCTCGCCGAGGTGAGTTAGCCCTAGTAAGACCCCTACCCCTAGTGAGTGGCGAGCGACAATTTGACTCAGTAATAGCGATCGCTCCAGTGCAGCGTCCCCAACTTGGTAAGCAAGGGACACCTCTATCTACGTGGGAACCGAATTTATCCCCAGCCTCTGCACCAATTATTGGTAGGAATGGGAAAACAGCCATAGCCAACTACATACCACCTGTGCAACCCGCGATCGCACCGCCAGAAGCAGCGATGACCACAGTTGCAACTGCCAAGCAATTGTTGACTACAGCACAACTAGCATTTCCCCCAGGAACTCAATTCACAAATCCTCAGGAAAATTCCGCAATCCTTGACCGCTTTGCTTACGACATTGATTCCCAAGAACCCCAGACTTACGCCAAGTTTTTGACATTGCCAAAAACTGGTATTTTCCGCGTATTGCCTGTAATAGCCTACCGACGTCCGCCGAATACCTTGCGGAATCGATTGCAAGCTACTGTTAGCGAACGCTATCCTTTCCCCTCTTTAGGTGAGACGCAGGGTGGATTTACTCCCAGTTTAGCACTTCATCTGGTGGGCGATCGCTTCAGTTTGCAGCATCAAGGGGTAGATTACAGTTTTATGGTGGATTTGGGTGATGTACCCCTGGAAAAGTTAGATCACAAGCTACAAGCTGTAGTTTTACCGAGGCGAGAATTTTTCCTCAACTACCAACCACCCCAGCAATTAGAAAGCTTACAAGTAGAAAGGCGGCGATTCATCACTGGTAAAGACCAGAACTGGAACTTAAGCCAAGCAATCATGGCTGATGCTCCAGCTGAATTGAACCACACTTATTTAGTGCGATCGCTCCAATTTCAACTACCAGAGATGATTTTAAGCGGTAATTCAGCTTCTCGACAAAAAGGCCGAGGTTCAGACCAATTACAACAGCTACGCAGCAGCGATATTATTCTCGCCTTTCGACCAGTCCGCCGCCGTTCCGATGGTAGTTACACCGTTCTATGGCGAGTTTTACATCAGTTGTCCAACCCACAAATTGCAGATTTAGAAGACTATGTGAAATAACCAAATTATCGCGGTTTTCAGACGAGTGAAGTACAGTTTTAAATCGCAAAACCTGTAGGGGCGGGGTTTCCCCGCCCTTGATTGTGTTGCGTTCAACCGAGAAAGGCTATAAATCTAGACCGTCTGCGCTAGGGTAAGTATTGACACTAGATTTGTGAATTCCTGTGCTGCCTCGTAAACGTCCAGCCGTATTTTTGAGTTTGGCTGTTTTACTAACTTCTCTGACAGCCTGTGCTAATGCTCCAGTTGCGAAAAACTTGGAGCAATCTTTAGCACCAGATCCCAACCTGCAAGACAATCCAGTTATCTTTGGCAAAGCTCAGACTAATGAGCCACCGACGCGGCAAAATGAATCAACTATTCAGTTACCTACTGATTTTCCTAAAGATATCCCCCTGTATCCCAACGCCAAGCTAGAAGCAGTTACACCTGTTGCTAACTCAGAAAATCAAGTATCAACGCGCTGGGTGAGTTCTGAACCCAGCAATTTTATCACCAGCTTTTACCGTAGTCAGTTGCAAGATAACAACTGGCAAATTTTGCAGCAACCTCCCGATGATCTAGGCGGTACTTTTGAAGCGCGGCGTCATGATTTGGCTCTAAAAGTTGCTATACAGGCGAAATCAGTCACTAATCCCGCACCTAATCAACCACAAACAGCGACTGAACTACTAATTGAGTACTCACCCAATAGTACAAAAACGGCGCAAAATCCTAGCGATGTTCCCCAACCAGGAGATCCTACGTTTATTGGCCCAGTACCACCTACAAATTTGGTAACGCAACCAGGAAGCATACCTGATAATCAAGCAACTCCTACAGCTACACCTGGATCTCAAGTCTTCACTGATTTAAACAATGCACCGCTAGAATTGCGGCAACATATACAAGACTTAGCTAAGTTAGGTGTTTTTTCCCAAGCATCCCAGTCAAATAAGACTATTGATACTGCAAACAGCCAATTTGCACCTGCCAAAACTATCACTCGTCGAGAATATGCCAGTTGGCTAGTGACGGCTAATAACGCCATGTATGCGAATCATCCAGCAAAACAGATTCGCCTAGTATCGACAAGCACTCAACCAGCTTTTAGTGATGTACCAGCAAAAGACCCTGACTTTCCAGTAATCCAGGGATTAGCGGAAGCTGGGTTAATTCCTAGTGCTTTGTCTGGTGATGCTACAGCAGTATTATTTCGCCCTGATGCACCCCTAACGCGAGAGCAATTGATACTGTGGAAATTACCCTTGGATACGCGTCAGGCTTTACCTGCTGCTAACCTAGATGCAGTTAAACAAACCTGGGGTTTTCAAGATGCAGGGAAAATTGACCCCAAAGCCTTAAGAGCAGTTTTAGCCGATTTTCAAAATGGTGAGCAATCGAATATTCGCAGAGTGTTTGGCTACACAACCTTATTTCAACCTAAAAAACCAGTGACTCGCGCTGAGGCTGCTTCTGCTTTATGGTACTTCGGTACTCAAGGTGAGGGGATATCAGCTGTGGAAGCGTTGAAGTTGAAGCTTTCTAAGACTTCCAGCCTACCATGATCATATATTTTTTTCGGGTCGTCATACGTATCATTTCGACAAGCGATCGCGCTAAATCCGCCTTGGTTTTAAAGCGGATTTTAATGTGTGGGCACGTTTAAGTAATTAGGAATAGCACCTTGTAGCCAAATAAAATGATTTTTTTGGCAGAACGATCGCTGACGACCAGGGAAACCTAAAAAATACTAACAACTACCTAGGATATGTGCTCAATGATGCTTTTGAGGAGCGATCGCTAATTTTATGGTTGGATGGTGCTCATAAAAAATGCTCCGGAATTGTGACGATTAAGCTAGAATTGTTAAAGCTTCTTTACAGAATTTGCTGAAGATTCTTAATTCTGTTAAAACAGCCTCGCATCCAAGCATTTCGATGTAAATCTGAAAACCCCCTCTAGAGTCTATATAAAGTTTTTATGACGCTCCCAATTCGTAACGTCGCCATTATCGCCCACGTTGACCACGGTAAAACGACCCTGGTTGACGCACTCCTCAAACAATCCGGCATTTTCCGCGAAGGCGAAGACGTTCCGGATTGTGTGATGGACTCCAACGCCTTAGAGCGAGAGCGCGGCATCACTATTCTGTCGAAAAATACAGCCGTTCGCTACAAAGAAACACTGATTAATATTGTTGATACTCCTGGACACGCCGACTTTGGTGGTGAAGTGGAACGGGTACTCGGCATGGTTGACGGATGTCTTCTAATTGTCGATGCCAATGAAGGCCCTATGCCCCAAACACGCTTTGTGCTGAAAAAAGCTTTGGAAAAAGGGTTACGCCCCATTGTTGTGATCAACAAAATCGACCGCGCTAAAGCTGACCCCCACGTTGCTGTGGATAAAGTTTTGGATCTGTTTTTAGAATTAGGTGCAGACGAAGACCAGTGTGATTTTACCTACCTGTTTGCTTCCGGTATGGGCGGCTATGCCAAGGAAAGCATGGAAGCAGAGGCGGTAGACATGCAACCCCTGTTTAATGCGATTCTGCAACACGTTCCACCACCAGTAGGCGACATCAACAAGCCCCTACAATTGCAAGTCACAACCCTAGATTATTCTGAATACTTGGGACGGATTGTCATTGGCAGAATTCACAACGGTACTATTCGGGCTGGACAGCAAGCGGCTCTAGTTACAGAAAGTGGCTCCATTGTCAAGGGTAAAATTACCAAGTTGATGGGCTTTGAAGGGTTAAAGCGAGTGGAAATGGAAGAAGCCACCGCAGGTTACATTGTTGCCGTGGCTGGTTTTGCGGATGCTTACATTGGGGAAACAATCACAGACCCCAACGAACCCCAAGCTTTACCACTAATTAAAGTGGATGAGCCTACCTTACAAATGACCTTCTGGGTAAACGATTCACCCTTTGCTGGTCAAGAAGGTAAGTTAGTAACATCAAGACAAGTGCGCGATCGCCTCTTCCGCGAACTAGAAACTAACGTTGCTCTCCGCGTTGAAGAAACCGATTCTCCTGATAAATTCCTCGTTTCTGGTCGTGGGGAACTCCACCTAGGCATCTTAATCGAAACCATGCGCCGGGAAGGCTTCGAGTTTCAAGTATCCCAGCCACAGGTAATTTACCGCGAAATCAACGGTCAACCTTGCGAACCTTATGAACTCTTAGTTTTAGACATTCCTGGTGATGCTGTTGGTAGCTGCATCGAACGTCTAGGACAACGCAAAGGCGAAATGCAAGATATGCAACCTGGAAGTGGCGATCGCACCCAGCTAGAGTTCGTCATTCCCGCCCGTGGTTTGATTGGTTTCCGTGGTGAATTCATGCGGATGACCCGTGGTGAAGGTATTATGAACCACAGTTTCCTAGACTACCGTCAACTTAGTGGTGATATTGAAGCCCGTAACAAAGGCGTTTTAATCTCCTTTGAAGAAGGCGTTTCTACCTTCTACGCCATGAAAAACTCTGAAGATAGAGGATCATTCTTTATCACTCCCGGCACTAAAGTTTACAGAGGTATGATTGTCGGTGAACACAATCGTCCCCAAGACTTGGAACTCAATGTTTGCAAGACGAAGCAGTTAACCAACCACCGTGCTGCTGGTGGCGATGAACTAGTGCAGTTGCAAGCACCAGTAGATATGAGCCTAGAACGTGCTTTGGAGTACATCGGCCCTGATGAGTTGGTGGAAGTTACACCCCAATCAATTCGGCTGCGGAAGATGTCGAAGAAGTTGGCGAAACGGTAATTAAAAATTCTGAATTAATCTAAGAAGCCCACTAATGTGGGCTTTTTATTTTGTTATTGATATCCTTTTTAAGGGATTAAATGACAACGCTTTATACACTTGAACTCCATAGCTGTATGTAGCTTAGAAATTAATCGCCACATCTTCTACAGCAATGCGAGTACCGATAATGCAGGGTTTTCCACTCCGCACATCAGGAGCGATGTCTACGACGGGCTACGCCTACGCAATATGCTCTCGACTGACTAATTGCATTAGTGAATCTTCCATATCTGTTCCATTATTTAATAACATAGAGTTTTACTGTCTCTTACAAAGTGAGATGTAGAAATATACCACCAGAATGCCTGCTTGAACAATCTGAGGGATGCCTACGGCGGCAAGCGATCGCTCAACACTACTTAATGCTTCAACCTATACTAGAAACAGTAGACCATAACAATCTTGCTCTCAAAATACCACTGATTCCAACATTTGAGCCGATTTTGCTTGTAACGAAATCATGAAACATATTGGATTGACACCAGGAGAAATCAGAGTTCCAAAAAGCACGACTCTAGAGGAGTTCTTAAAACTTCCATATATTGAGGAATCACCAGCTTGGGAATATATTAACGGAGGGGCAATTCAAAAACCTATGGGAGGAGGTAAACACAGCTTACTGCAAAAACATTTAGTTGCAGTGATTGATGCATTGGGCAGTAATTACGAAGCTTTTCCGGAATTGCGCTGTACCTGCGGTAATCGTTCAGTAGTTCCGGATGTGGTTGTGATCTCCACAAATCAACTACCATTGGATGAGAACGGTGATATTATTGACGGCGGAATTGATTTTGCACCTGCTTGGGTAATTGAAATTCTTTCCCCTGCTCAAAGTCAAACTAAAGTAACTGGCAATATTTTACATTGTTTGAGAAATGGTAGTCAGCTAGGATGGTTGATTGATCCAAGTGAGCGCTCTATTTTAGTTTATCAGCCTAATTCTTTACCAGATTTATTAGCAGGAAAAGATATATTACCAGTGTTAGAAGATTTGAATTTAACACTCTCTGTCGATGAAATTTTTGCTTGCTTACAGCGAAGAAATTAACATTATTCCTCAGAGCCACAGGGAATAGACTTATCAATTTGCTTCTCCAGAGGGGTACACTATAAACCTTTAATTATTTACCCAGAGTTGAGAGATGTTTTCACCCAGTGGGAATAGGTGATCGCTGATTGGCGAGATACGACTCATCAGTATATTCTCAGTAGATTGAATGTTCAATTAAAATTTTTATAGTATTTTCAGTGTTAATACTTAAGTATTTTTCTCGTATCTGTATATAATCAAGCTGAATCCCAGTTATAAACCTTCCAGGTATAGCTCTTGACAAAATTGGGAACATCTGAACTTGTCAAGGATGAATTCAAGATTGGTTGAAGTAGAATTTTACGGAGCGTTTTATGCTGCGATCGTTCAAAAAAACACTGGTATTGGCAATAATATTGGTGTTTTCTTTCATCGTATTTCCTAACCCAGCACTAGCTTTGGTGCCATTTGCAAGTCAATTTACAGCCACAGATACTTGCGAAGCACTAGCCTCAATTAGAAAAGGAACTAACCCCAACAATGTGAGATTGCAGATAGGTCAGACTTATCAAGTAGTTGGGAAAAACAAAGATATCCCTTCTCACTACCTTGTGGAAATTACTGATGCCAACCCTCCTCAGCGTTGGGTGGCTACTAGTTGTGTTAACCTTGCTGAATCTCCTTCTGAGCCACCTTCTGAGCCAATTGTTGTCAAGCCTCCTGTGATTCCAGTTGCTACCAAAAAGGACTACTTATTAGCTGTCAGTTGGCAGCCTGCTTTTTGCGAGAGTAAACCTGAAAAACCTGAGTGCAAACGACTAGCTGCAAACCCCAGTCTTCCTGAAGCTAGCAATTTCACTTTACATGGTCTGTGGCCTCAACCTAAATCGAATATTTACTGCGGTGTCAGTAATAGTGATTTGGCTTTTGATGAAGGGAAAGGGAGAGACTGGTCAAAGCTACCACCCATAGAGAAAGAGCTTTCGCCTGAGACTTGGGAAAAGCTACAAGCAGTGATGCCTGGAACCCTATCAAACCTGCATCGGCATGAGTGGATTAAGCATGGCACCTGTTATGAAGGTACGCCAGAGGAATACTATGCCGAGTCAATTGTCCTGCTCGATGAATTTAACAAATCGCCAACACAAGTCTTAGTTGCTAGCAATATTGGTCGCCAACTTGCCATCAAGTCTATTGATCAAGCCCTGACATCTTTTGGACCTAAGTCTGGCGATAAGATAGAGGTAAAATGCAAAGATTCACTACTGGGCGAATTTTGGATTAATCTTGCAGGTCAGATTACCCTAGACACCCCAATTGCAGGCCTGCTTCCCAATAGCCCAAATGCCAAGCTTGAGCAGTTTAAGTCTTGTCGAATTGATGATGCCCGCGATTAATTAAAGCTGTAAAGCGGTTGGGTCTAAGCATAAGACCCAACCATTAAACTCCAGCAACGAAGACGTAAATAGAACCAACCCAGTAGAATTGGGAGAAATTTACTCTTTGTTTGAGTATCTGAAAGGTTGCTTTTAAGCTTCTTTGGTCTATCCAACTAACATAAGGTTGGAGTTTGTGATTATATGAGGCTGAAATCCGTTATTGTGACCAAATAGTTCTCCAAAACTGGAGAAGCTATATGAAACGTTATTGACCCGCTCTCCGATGTTTTGTGTCACGGTGAGTTGTCCTAAAGAAAAATTACCTGCTCTAGCAACACCATCAAAGTCAGCGATGGTATGAGTCGCATCACCACCAGTTCTGAAGGCTGTGGGTAACTCAACAGAGTGAAATGTGAAGATCGTATCTTCATCGGCGGCGGAGATATACAGGGTATTGAATAAACCTTGACTGTTCAAGTTCAGATTTTGGATCTCTTTCAATGGCACACTATCCAGAGTAAAGACTTCAGAATGAACTAGAGTGTCATCATTGAAAGCTTTAACGAGAATCTCTGCTTCATGATCAGAGGTAATGTGATCAATATTGATGATGGCATCCATCGCCTCGAAGTTTGCAACCTTGATACCCAGAACATCATCTGCATCAACCGGGTTCTTGCCAATACCCTCGCCCTGATCTAGCCAGGTGCGATCGCTAAATCGATTTCTTCTGTGAGAGTCTTCGTAAATCAGTTTTCCATTCTCAAATGCCTGCATGGTCAGTTTGCCTAATTGTTGACCAAAACTGAGGTTAATAGACAAGCTATAAGTGAAGGTGCGGGATTCATCTACTTCTCCGGTAGGTCCCGTAATCTCGAAAGATGTCAGATCGGCTGGCAGGGTAGAAACCGAATCTTCTTCCAATTCAAAAGCCAGAAAGCGATGAACTGAGTCATCTACAATGCCGATTTGAGATACCATAGTATTTATAGATCCTAATAGTTGATTGTTTTGCAGGGATGAGCTAAATCAGCATCACAAAGTTGGCTTCTTGATACCGAAGAAGCCTTACACCGCAGTGGCTCACCTATTGTCTATTGCCGACCTACACTAAGTTTAGGAATCAAAGCCGACTGTTCTGTGAGTGTCAATAAACATCGCAATGATATTAATGAGCAAAGGGATATATCCTCTTTGGGGTCTAAGAGGAAAAATCAATCAAAGGTTTGTTGTAATTCCAACAATTTGATAATAGTGGCTTTTGCTTTTGCAGTGCAGCCATAATGGCTAGAATGTATAAAATTAGAACCTAACTGCTTTTTTATTGATGGCGATTGAGACATCAAGTAACAATCAGTCATAATTTAGTGATTGCTACCATGTCGATTTATTTGATAACGATCGCCTCCAGCTAGAGTTGTCTTCTCTTGGGTTAAATTTTACATATCTACTGTTGGGGATTGTCCAGAGTCAAGAATCCAGCATGACTCTGGACTGTGAACTAAAAAGATCCACTAATCATCCCGGCAAGTAACACAAAACCAATCCAGACGTTTTGGCGGAACATCTCACCGTAAGCAGGGTTAGGTAATTCTGGCTTCCTTAAGCGTAGAGACTGCCAAATCCAGCCGATGGCGGCAATTACTAAGCTGATCCAAAAGACGATATTTAGGTGCATGGAAATACCTAACCAAGCAAGTAAAACCACCGTACCCGTAAAGAAAATCGCTACGGCTGTAGGGGCAAAATTACCAAAGAATAGGGCACTAGAATTAATCCCAATGCGTTGATCATCTGCGCGATCGCTCATGGCATATACAGTATCAAATCCCAATGTCCAGAGTACAGTCGCACCCCACAGTAACCAAGTGGGTTGGGAAATATCTTGTGTGACTGCACTCCAGCTAATCAACACCGCAAAACCCCAAGCAATTGACAGCACTAGTTGGGGTACGGGGAAGACACGCTTGGCACCAGGGTACAATAGAATCACGGGTACTGCTGCCACAGATAACCAAAAGCTAAGGGCGTTCAGATAGAAAGCCATCCCCGCAGCACATGCCAACGCCACGATCGCCACAACAATACCTACTTTAATAGATAATGTGCGGGCAGCAAGGGGGCGATCGCGGGTTCTTTCCACTTCTGGGTCAATATCTCTATCCCACAAATCATTGACCACACACCCAAGGGCACTGGTGGCGAGAGTACCTAAGATAATCACTCCTACCAAGGGTAGAGGTGGTTTACCAGTGGCCGCCAAACATACAGCCCAAAGGGCGGGAATCATCAAAATTAGTCGTCCCTCCGGTTTATGCCACCGCAGCAGCCGGATAATTACAAGCCATACATGTTCCTGGTTGCGTTCTGGCGTTGTGAGCATAAAAATCAAAAAACTACTTTAGCTAGATGAATTAACACATCTTTATATATATAGAATATCCTTATTTGCTATTTGTATAATCACAGCCTACAATGGCAACTTTGGATACATCCAAATCGTCACTTTAGTTGTTGGCAGCAGGGTGAATACTCGTACTCAGGCAATGTCTTTAGACGTTACACCTGAGAAGAGATTGGTTTCGCATCATTAATAGTGCTGATTTTTTGACACACCAGCCTTTACCATCCTTCCTTTAATAGAGAGAAAACTAGATGCTGAGTTTAGTTTCAGCTAGCTGGGAGAGTATTTCAACTCCAACAGTTAAGCAACACCGAATTATTGCTGCCATTGACCTGGGAACGAATTCTCTGCACATGGTAATTGTGCGGATTGACCCCACTCTCCCAGCTTTTACTATTATTGCTAAAGACAAAGAAACCGTCAGGTTAGGCGATCGCGATCTCAAAACTGGGCATCTCAAACCAGAAATTATTGACAAAGCGATCGCTGCTCTGCGACGCTTCCAAGAAGTTGCCAAAACTTTGAATGCTGAAACCATTATTGCTGTAGCAACTAGTGCGGTGCGGGAAGCCCCCAATGGGCGAGATTTTTTACACAGGATAGTAGATGAGTTAGGTTTAAGCGTCGACCTGATTTCTGGTCAAGAAGAAGCGCGACGCATTTACCTCGGTGTGTTGTCGGGGATGGAATTTCACAACCAGCCTCACATCATCATTGATATTGGCGGCGGTTCCACAGAAATTATTTTGGGAGATAGCCATGAACCGCGTACCCTCACCAGCACAAAAATCGGTGCAGTGCGACTCACTGGTGAGCTAATTCACACCGACCCCATCAGTAACCTAGAGTTTCAATACCTGCAAGCTTATGCACGCGGTATGTTGGAACGAGCTACAGAAGATGTCTTGGCAAATTTAGAGTTGGGTGAAACACCCCGTTTAGTTGGCACCTCTGGCACAATTGAAACCCTGGCGCTGATTAATGCGCGGGAAAAGTTGGGTGTTGTACCTTCCACACTCAATGGCTACCAATTAAGTCTCAAAGACTTGCGGGAATGGGTAAATCGCCTGCGGAAACTATCTAATGCCGAACGAGCTGCCATACCCGGTATGCCAGAAAAACGGTCTGAAGTTATACTAGCAGGCGCAGTAATTTTACAGGAAGCTATGACCCTTTTGGGTGTCGATTCAGTAACAACGTGTGAGCGTTCCCTCCGCGAGGGTGTAATCGTGGACTGGATGCTAGCCCACGGTTTAATTGAAGACAGACTGCGGTTTCAAAGTTCCATTCGCCAGCGCAGTGTCCTCAAACAGGCTAACAAGTACCAAATTAATTTAGAACATAGCGATCGCGTTGCCGCCTTTGCCTTAAGTTTATTTGACCAAACACAGGGTTCACTACACTACTGGGGTGAAGAAGAACGACAATTGCTATGGGCAGCTGCGGTGCTACATAATTGCGGTCACTATATCAGCCATTCATCTCACCATAAACACTCTTACTATCTCATTCGTAATAGTGAACTACTGGGTTATACCGAGACTGAAATTGAAGTCATTGCTAATTTAGCTCGTTATCATCGCAAATCGCCTCCCAAGAAAAAGCATGAAAATTACCGCAACTTGCAAACCAAACAACACCGACAAACAGTCAGTCAATTGAGTGCAATATTAAGATTGGCAGTTGCTTTAGATAGACGACAGATTGGCGCAATAGAACTTGTGCAATGTGAATATTATCCCCAATTCCAGCAGTGTAACCTGATAATTTTACCCTCACATCCTGATGATGAATGTGAGTTAGAACTTTGGAGTTTGGATTACAAAAAAGGAGTATTTGAAGCAGAATTTGGTGTAAAACTAGTGGCAACTTTAGAGCCTAGTAAATATTCCAATAAGCTGTCAAATCACATTTAAATTGCCCACAGAATTAACACTGTGGGTTGAGAGAGTGTAAACTTATTGGGCGAATATAATTCGCTATTACGCAAGCCAAGCTCCTAACCTAGCCCTTTCAAGGTCACTCGTGAAATTTCTTTTTTTCTCTCTGCTGACTTTGCTTCTCTGCGGTTAAAAACTAATTAATTTAACCGCAGAGAACATGGAGGTGGAGGTAAGAGGTTATGGTGCGCTGCTTGTTCAATAGCAAGGTGATATATCCTGAGTATTTTTGAATCTGCATCGGATATCCGCAATCGATATAATTTTTCTTTTTGGGATAGTTTAATTGTTGCTTGTGCGCTGTCTGCAAAAGCAAGTATTCTTTATTCTGAAGATATGCAAGATGGTTTAGTAGTAGTTAGTCAATTAGAAATTGTGAATCCGTTTAGATAAAAACAGAGGCTTTATACCAAATTTAAGATTCAAAATACCCTCCGGTAAGCCCAAAGCACTACATGATACGAGACACTACACGCACACAAAGTGACACAATTCGGTAAAATTATGTAAAGCAATCTCTGCACCTATTCAACAAAGGCATCAGCAAACCCATGCAGATGAAATCCAGTGCGTCTCAATTCCCTTTCGCCACAGTACTATTAATTGCCCCCTTTTTCCTGTGGGGGACGGCGATGGTGGCAATGAAAGGAGTGATACCCCATACAACGCCGTTATTTATGGCAGGAGTGCGTTTATTACCGGCTGGGGTGTTAATTCTCATCACAGCAGCACTCATGGGTAAATCCCAGCCCAAAGGATGGGCGGCTTGGTTGTGGATTGCCTTATTTGCATTGGTGGATGGAACGCTATTTCAGGGCTTTTTAGCAGAAGGATTAGTCAGAACTGGTGCGGGTTTGGGGTCTGTGATGATTGACTCTCAACCCTTGGCCGTGGCCTTATTATCCTTGTGGCTATTCCAAGAACATATTGGTTTGTGGGGATGGCTAGGGCTAGGATTGGGAATATCAGGCATTAGTTTAATTGGCTTACCTGATGAGTGGATTTTCCATCTGCTGGGTGTAGGTGCAGATATTACAATTGGTAACTGGCAACAGTTGTTTGCTTCCGGTGAGTGGTTGATGCTGTTAGCAGCACTGTCAATGGCCGTAGGAACAGTATTAATCCGGTTTGTGATGCGATATGCCGATCCAGTAGTCGCTACAGGATGGCATATGATTTTGGGTGGATTACCGTTATGGGGCATGTCATCGGTTTTTGAATCCCAGCAGTGGGAGAATATCAGCACATCTGATTTTTTAGCACTGGGATATGCCACAGTATTTGGTAGTGCGATCGCTTATGGATTGTTTTTCTACTTTGCTTCTAGCGGTAGTCTCACGAGTCTAAGTTCCCTCACCTTTCTCACACCCGTTTTTGCCCTGCTATTTGGTAATCTCTTTCTCTCAGAAGTCCTCACTCCGTTGCAATGGGTGGGAGTCTCCCTGACTTTAGTTAGTATTTATTTGATCAACCAGCGTGACAACTTGGCAAGGGACAAAACTACTACGCACCAGCAAGCTATTTTAGAACCATCTACCGCCAAACAAGTCAAGCCCATAACTCTAACGGTAAGGGAGTCAGAACCAGAAATTTTGCCCTAATTTGAGGAGATAAGGGAGATCGGGTGATGGGGGAGGTATTACCCAATACCTCCCTTGACAATTTTTTATCAGAATAAGAGTTAACTTTTAGACAACTTGAAGTTATCGTGGTATCGATAAATCAACAAGTACTTTTTGTCTGAAACTCGCAATATGAGGTTATGCTATTCCTCGATATCTATATTTACCTGCTGTATTTGCCTGGGTTTATACCATAGTCCGGCGAATCCAGCGACACCTGACTTAACGCCTAAAATTTTAGAACTTGCACAAGCCAGTTCTACAGCAGTTGCCAAACAGCCGATTTTGAAACTTGGTGATACAGGGCAGGATGTGCAAGCTCTGCAAACCCAATTAAAAGATTTAGGATACTATGACGGGGCGATTAACGGCCAATACGGGGAAAGCACGAAAATCGCTGTATCTCAATTTCAAAAAGCCAAAGGCTTGGTAGCAGATGGTATTGCTGGTAAGGATACTAGGGAAAGTCTACAAGCAGCAGTAGTTGCCAAGGCTTCATTTGTGGCTGCTCCCACACCTAAACCTCAACCTAGTTTTCAAAGTCAGTCAAGCCAAAGGGGCTTTATTTGGTGGTCACTATTGGGACTGGGACTTCTAGGAGGTGTTGGTATCATCCTTTATTTGATCAGGCGCTTTAGTCAAGTCAAACAAGTTGCTGAAACTGATACTGAAACTGGCCAAGAACCCGTTCAAAAGTCGTCAACAGAGCTGGAGAAGACGCCCAATCCAGATGAAAGCGTCCCAATGGAAGAAAGTCACCAACCTGTAACCACATCCATATCTACCAAATTGCTGCCACCAGAACAAACCTCCCGTTTGGCTAAAATTAGTATCGTTGAGGAATTAATTAAAGATTTGCACAGTGCTGATCCTAATCAGAGACGCAAGGCGATTTGGGATTTGGGTCAGCAGGGTGACTCACGAGCAATTCAGCCACTGTTAGACCTGATGATGGATGTAGATTCGCAACAACGCAGCTTAATTTTGGCGGCTGTGGGGGAGATTGGTATCCGCACACTAAAACCTATGAACCGTGCTTTAGCAATTTCCATGCAAGATGAAAGCCCACAAGTGCGGCAAAATGCCATCCGTGACTTGACTCGTGTTTACGACATGATGAGTCAGATTAGCCAAATGTTACGCCATGCACTGGAAGACCCTGATGCTGAAGTCCAGTCAACAGCAAGGTATGCTCTCAGTCAGATGAATCGTATGCGTACAGTACCTGAGCAACAGAGTCCACCGGAAGATATGCACCAAGGGACTTCCAATTAAAAAATATCTAGGGGAGAAAAATTCGATAGTTTATTTTTTTGGAGTTTTCACAGGTAATCAAAATTAGCTCTATAAATATTTCAACTGAATACTCACCTTAGTATTTGGCCCTGCTACTAAAAATGCTGCGTCGCCGAATTTGGGAGGTTTGGTAGTCACTTCTGGGTTTCTGGAAAAACCAAAGCCTTCGTTGGGCATACCGAAACCATTGCGATTGAGGGTGAGGTCTTTATTTTGATCGTGCATCACAGCAATTGCATAACTACCGGCTTTTAAATTCTCAAAGGTCATCTTTACAGGGATGTCGGTAATCTGGGTGCATTGCTTTTGTAATACGCGATCGCGTTGATTAGGAAATCCTTTACTATTTGCAAATATACTGGCGCAGACTTGTCCTTTTTGATTTTTAAATCCATCAATTTCTACGGTGAGGTTGCCACTTAAATTTGCCCTGGCGTTCAATGTCCACGCAAAATTTCCTATTACTGCTAGCAGCAGCAAACTAAATCGGCATCTTTTAAACATAAAATTTTCGGTGCGATCGCTTTTTTGATATGTTTAGCCAGGGATGAGAGCAAGTTTATTGGCTCTAGCTGACAATGAAACTTTTATGGTTGAGAATTGCCATAAAATTAACTATCTATTTACTATTATAAAATATATCAATTTGAGCAACAATACCCCCGAATTATCAGGCAGGTGAGGAATTGAATTTGGCTAAATTGAGGATGACTATAAATGTTCTCGATTGAATGCGGCGATGGGATAGCCATCAGGATCAATTACAAAAGCAGCATAATAATTAAGTAAACTGTCTGGTCTGTGTTCGATGAAGTTAGCGTTTATCACAGCTACCCCTCAAAACGCCAAGCTGGGAAGTGGTACCTTTGTTGGTAGCGCCCACTTGATTGCTCAATTGCGATCGCAGGGTCATACTGTTGATGTCTTTGCTCCCACTAAGTCATCCGGGCCTTTGGGTTATACGGTGCATCGTTTCCTGTGGAACTGGCAACTCAATCCCCGTAGCTTCGATGACTATGATGTGGTGGTGGGGATGGATATGGATGGTTATACAATTAGCGATCGCATCCAACCGCCTTTTGTGGCTTATATTAACGGTACGATCGCCGATGAGGCCAAATTTGAGCGGGGTTTGGTGCGGACGGCTTTAGAGTTAATGGGTAAAGCCGAAAGCGTTAGTGTCCATCGTGCCAATATGGTGATTACCCTGAGTGAATATTCCCGCGTTAGGCTAGCTCAACTTTACAAATATAGCGGCGATATCCACGTTGTCGCGCCCCCGTTCGACCTCCAGGGATGGGATGCAGCCTTAGCATCAGCAACTGCAAATGAAAAAATCACCCAGAGTACACATCCCACCGTGTTGTGTGTGGGAGTGCAATATCCCCGCAAAAATGTGGCTACCTTAATTCGCGCTACCGCCATTCTGCGTCATCAAGTGCCAGATGTGGAAGTGCGAATTGCTAGTAAGGGCCCAGAGTGGGAAAATCTGCGGCGTCTCGCCCAAGAACTGGATTTAGACCAGCAGGTGACGTTTTTGGGTTACATTCCCTATGAGGAACTGGTGAAAGAATATATCCGTTGTCATGTCTTCTGCTTACCAAGTCTGCAAGAAGGCTTTGGGATTGTGTTTGCGGAAGCAATGGCAACTTGCAAGCCAATTGTGGCCAGTCGTTCGACCTCTACGCCAGAGTTGATTACAGATGGCGTCCAAGGTTTATTGGCGACACCTTTAGATGCAGAAGATTTAGCACACCAGTTAGCAGAAATTCTCTTATCACCCGCAAAAAGTCAAGCGATGGGCAAAGCAGGTCGCGCTAAAGTTTTAGAATTTAATGCCCCAGCGATCGCCCAATGTTTTAGCCAGTTATTGACTAAACTTTAAAATCAGTTAACCATTTAGCCACTAGCCAATTCTTCATCTGACCCATGCAAGTTACCTCTGTCGGTCTAATTAGGCGATCGCTGTTTGTCTTTCTCCTGGGTCTATTTTTACTGACTCTCGGTGGTTGTCAGACTGTCAATCCCACAAATAAAGAAGTTGTGCACCTGACCCTTTGGCATGGTATTAATCCACCTCCCAATCGAGATGTTTTTCAAAAACTAGTAGACCGATTTAATCAGAACCATCCTGATATTGAGGTGGAATCTATTTATGCAGGTCAACTTGACCAACAAATACCGAAAGTTTTAACCGCAGTTATCGGCAATGTCCCACCAGATATTTTATTTTTTAACCCGCAAATTACAGGTCAATTTGTAGAATTAGGAGCAATTCGCCCTCTGGAAGATTGGCTCAATAATTCACCAATGAAATCCGAAATTATTCAGAATTGCTTTGGTGAGATGGAGTTAAACGAGCATATTTGGTCAGTCCCCTTATTTGCAGGGAATATCAGCTTATTTTACCGACCAGATTTGTTTAAAGCCGCAGGAATTACCGAGTTACCAAAAACCTGGGCAGAATTGCGAGAAGTGGCGAAAAAACTCACAATAGACCGGAATGGCGATGGGACTCCAGAACAATATGGTCTATTGATGCCCCTTGGTAAAGGAGAATGGACAGTATTTACATGGTTTCCTTTCTTATTAGGTAATGGTGGTAACATCGTCGAAAATAACAGCCCAAACTTAGCCAATCCCCAAGCGATCGCTGCTTTGCAATTTTGGCAAGATTTGATTAAAGATGGTTCGACAAAATTCTCGGCTCCAGAACGCGGATACGAAGAAGATGATTTTATTGCTGGTCGTGTGGCGATGCAGTTAACTGGGCCTTGGACTTTTATTATGAAAAGCCAAGTTGATTATGCTGTCCTACCAGTTCCTAGTAATGTGCAACCAGCAAGTGTACTGGCTAGTGGCAATATGTTTGTGATGAAAACCACACCCCAAAGAGAACAGGCATCTCTGAAGTTTTTGCAATATGTTGTTAGTGAAGAATTCCAAACCGAATGGAGTATCAGTTCAGGTTTTTTACCCGTAAATACGAAATCGGCTCAAAGTCAGGCTTACCAAGAATATATCAAGCAAAAACCCGTGATGAAAGTTTTTCTTGAGCAAATGTCTGTAGCCGGTTCTCGACCAATTATTCCTGGCTATAGTCGCTTGTCTGATAGTTTGGGTCGAGCTATAGAAGCTACTATGCTAGGTGCATCTCCAGAAACAGCCTTGAAAAACGCCCAAGCACGGCTCGATTTAATGCGGAATTGATATTCGCCACCATAAACTATGTGGTCAGGGCGAACAACCGTTCTTTGTTTGCTACATGGTATTGGGGTATTGCTTTTTTGTCATATTTGCGTTTATGCTCCAAATCAAAATTTGCAAAAGTTTTCAACGCATACCTAATTGATGAAATCCAAAATCTTACCAGCGCCCCTGAAACCTGGTGACTTGCTGCGAGTTATTGCCCCTAGTGGTGCTTTGCGAGAGTTTGAGGCATTTGAGCGGAGTCTAGAAATTTGGCGATCTCGTGGCTACTGTGTAGAAATCCTACCAACAATTGATGAGCAATGGGGCTATCTCGCTGGCAAAGATGACAGCCGTCGCCACCAACTAGCCACTGCCTGGAATGATCCCAACTGTCGGGGTATTCTTTGTGCTAGAGGTGGTTTTGGGAGTACGAGAATTTTGGAAAATTGGCATTGGCAAAACAACTCAGTCGTACCCAAGTGGCTAATTGGCTTTTCTGACATCACCGCCCTCTTATGGAGCCTTTACACTGCGGGGATTTCCAGCCTCCACGCGCCCGTACTGACAACTCTTGCCCATGAGCCAGATTGGTCAATTGAGCGATTATTTCACTGGCTAGAAGGGCGACCCCTCCCTCCTCTCAAAGGTTGCGGTTGGGGTGGTGGAATTGTGACTGGTATGTTGCTACCTGGTAATCTTACGGTGGCAACTCATCTTTTAAGCACACCCATACAACCAAATCTAGATGGTGTAATTTTGGCATTTGAGGATGTTACAGAAGCACCTTACCGCATTGATCGCATGTTGACGCAATGGCGTTTAAGTGGTGCTTTAGCAAAAGTCAACGGCATAGCTTTGGGGGGTTTTACTCGCTGTGAAGCCCCGCCCAATGTCCCTACTTTTAGTGTTGAAGAAGTATTGCGCGATCGCTTGGGTGATTTGGGGATTCCGATTGTCTCAGACTTGCCTTTTGGTCACGATGGGCCCAATGCCGTTTTACCAGTTGGTGTGGCAGTCACTTTAGATGCCGACCAAGGAATATTAGATATTACCAGCCCTGCGGCGAGGGAATAAGGAATGGTAAGTGATGACCATAACAATAAAATACGGTTTAAGGTACAGTGGAACAGTCCTTCTGGGTTACTTATTGGGCGATCGCTTATACGTTAGTCACAAACACTTTAACAAAACTTATAAGTGCTTGAGAAATATCGTTGACTGCTGACAATTAACTTGTGAGTGATTCAGGTGCTAGAAGACTATGACAAGCGAACTGGCAAATCTCAAGCAAGAATTAATCTCTATTTCCCAGGCTACGGAAATCGGTTTTAATATCACTGATGATACTAAGCGCCAAATTGAATCCTTAGCCTCCCAAGTTGAGAAATTAAACCCCACGCCAGAACCTACTAGCCAGATGCAATTAGTTGAGGGACGTTGGCGGCTACTTTACAGCACTTTTGGCTTGGAACGGGAGACGACTCTGCAACGCCTTGCTTTTGGTAAACTACCGAATGTGGCTGTTAATGTTACTGGTATTTTTCAAGAAATTTATCCAGATGGTCAACAGTATAATAACTCAATTGAGTTTACTGCACCTTCTGGTATCAATGGTATTGTGCGAGTGACAGCACGCTACACGTTAGAAGGTTCTCAACGTCTCAATGTTGATTTTCTCGAAACTGCTGTCACCAGTGCAAATAATCATTTGAGTGATGCTGCTTTGCGTGAGGCTTTAGGCATTGATGATGAATCACCTCTAGCATCCACACTTTCATTTAATGGCTGGTCTGATATTACTTATTTAGATGAAGAATTGCGCTTGATGCGTGGGAATAATCAAAATTTGTATGTGCTGCTACGAGATAAGTCAAATTGAATATGCCCCATAATCCTATGCCCTTGATCAAGGAATTTTCGCCTTTTGAAACACTTGCTCAACAGTAAATTCTAATCCTGGAAATAGAGAATCTTTCAGTATTTCACCTCCCATATAAGTTTGTGGTGCTGCATTTGGGTAGAAAACAGTAATGCTTCTCGCTTTGCTGTCTACCACCCACACTTGCAGCACTTGAGCATCTAAATAGTCTTTAGCTTTCGCTGCGATTTGTCCAAAGGTTTGCCCAGGCGAGACAATTTCAATTACCAAATCAGGAGGAACAGAACATACCCCTTCATCTTCCCAGTCCGAGGGTAAACGTTCATGGGCAATATACAACAGATCTGGTATTGGTGCCCAATCTTTTCCCCGACGGGTTAATGCTATTGTCAATTCTGGACAGACTTCACCTTTATCTCCACATAATTCCTCAATTAAATTGATCAAAGCACGAGTCAGTTTTGAATGAAATTTTTTTGGTGACATCTTAGGAATTGCTTGACCATTAACCAGTTCGTAGGTGATATCTCCCTCGCCTGGGGGAAGATTGAGAAACTCTTCTAAGGTGAGTTGATTATTTGCTTGGAGTATCATGGCATAAATTAGTTGAAACCTAGTTTAATTGTAATTGGCTGAAAAATTACAGCGATCGCAATACTTGTCGGATAGTATCTGATGGCACTTCATCGGTAATTGTCACTGCACCAATTTGGGTTGGCAAAATAAATCTAACTTTACCGTCTCTAACTTTTTTATCTAGTTGCAAAGCGTCAACAATTCCTTCAATATCTATCCCCTCTGGTAACTGAGTTGGTAAACCTGCTTTCTGAATCAGGGCGTTTTGCCGTTCTGCATCTTCTTTCTGCCACAATCCCAGTTCCACAGCAATTTGTCCTGCTGCTACCATACCAATAGCCACGGCTTCACCATGATTGACTAACCGATAACCTGTCAAACTTTCCACTGCATGACCAATGGTATGACCATAATTCAAAATAGCCCGTAGTCCACCTTCTTTCTCGTCTTTGCCCACAACATCGGCTTTGGCTTGACAAGAACGGGTTAATATGGTTCCGATTAATTCCGGTTTGACGTAGCGGAGTTGATTGAGGTGTTTACTTGCTTCCAACTGAGCAAATAATTCTGCATCCCAAATCACACTGTATTTAATTACTTCTGCCATGCCGGCGCGGAACTCACGCATGGGCAGAGTTTTTAAGACATCGGGGTCAATTAACACAAAACGTGGCTGATAAAATGCCCCAATCAGGTTTTTACCGTGGGGATGGTTCACACCAGTTTTGCCACCCACGGAAGAATCCACCATTGCTAACAGTGTGGTGGGTACTTGGACTACATTAATTCCCCGCAGCCAAGTTGCAGCCGCAAAGCCAGCCATATCCCCAACGACACCTCCCCCCAAAGCCACGATGGTAGAGGAACGTTCTAAACGATGTTCTAAGGCGCTATCGTAGATTTTTTGGATAGAGTTGAGGTTTTTGTAACGTTCGCCTGGTGGGAGAGTGCTAGTAGCGACATCAAATCCGGCAGATGCTAGAGATGCGATCGCTCTTTCGCCATAATGTTTAAATATCGTGGGATTAGAAACCACTAGAACTTTCTTGCCTAGTTGCAAACTGGTGATACTTTCACCCAGTTGATCTAAAATCCCAGGAGCGATCGCAATCTCATAAGACTGCTGTGGTAGATTCACATTAATTACAGAACTCATTACCCAAACCCCAACAAGCGCCAGTGGGCTGTATTCTACCGCATTCTAGAGACTTAGGCGTTAGAGGCAATAGGATTGTCAACTCCAGACATCGGTTAAATCCAACACAAACCCTAGTAACACATCTTCCCCCAACAAACTCACAGGATGATTTAGCACTTCCACATCTTGACCTGGGCGATAAATTTCTACCTGTTGATTTTGGCGGTCAATTAACCAACCCAAACGCGCGCCATTCTCTATGTATTCTCTCATCTTGGCGCGTAACTTTTCTATCGAATCATTTTTAGAACGTAGTTCTAGGACAAAATCAGGACATATTGGAGCAAAGGTTTCCTGCTGTTCTATACTCAGAGCATCCCATCTGTCTTGACGTATCCACGCAGCATTAGGTGATCTGTCACTACCATTAGGGAGATGAAAACCACTTGAAGAGTCAAAAGCTACACCTAATCTAGTTTGACGATTCCACAACCAAAGTTGTCCAGCAATGTCAAAGTTTCTCTTACCAGTATCACTGCCGGTTGGCGGCATCACAATCAACTCTCCCGTAGCAGTTCGTTCTAATTGTAAATCTCTGTTAGCCAGTGCCAACTCCACAAACTGTTCATGAGAGACTGTCAGTGTCAAATTAGGTGGAATATTGACGGCTAGGGTTGAGAATAAGTTAGTTTGTGTCATTAGAGGAGAGTGTTTTGACTACGCTCAATAACCAGGCATCTGGTTTGAGTCTAGTTTATCTTTCTGCATCGACTGTTGACTGATGACTAATGTCCAAAAATTAATGATTCAATATAGTTAATGAAGTAATGTGGAGAAAGATAAATGTTTGCAGTTGTAACTTATATCGGCTTCTTGGCTTTGTTCACTGGTATCGCTGTGGCGCTGCTATTCGGTTTGCGTGCTGTTAAGGTACTGTAATTAAGAGTTAACAGTTGACAGTTAACTCTTAACTGTTAACTGAATTTAACCAACAACTGCTGGTGTTACTACCTTCCCTGCTCGTTGTACGGGAGGACGCATTTCTAAACCCAGCAGATTTAGCATGTCTCGATCTGCATCGTAATCTGGACAGGGTGTAGTGACGGTTAACATCTTATTATCGTCGCTAGAAAATATCGAATTTGCTCCCGCCATAAAGCATAAAGCTTGTTCCACTTGAGAAAGCCTCGCCCTCCCTGCACTGAGACGCACGTCAGAAGATGGCATGACAATTCTAGCCGTGGCAATCATTCGCACAATATCCCAAATGGGGACATCTGGTTGAGTTTCTAAAGGTGTGCCTGGAACTTGTGAGAGAATGTTAATCGGTACTGACTCTGGATGGGGCTGGAGGTTGGAGAGTGTGTGTAACATCCCCACACGGTCATCAACGGTTTCACCTAAACCCAGGATACCACCAGAACATACGGTAACATTGGTTTGCCGGACATTGTCAATTGTATTTAGGCGATCGTCGTAAGTTCTGGTAGAAATGATTGTGCTGTAATGCTCCCGTGAGGTATCTAAGTTATGGTTGTAGGCGTAGAGTCCTGCGGCTTCTAAGCGTTTAGCTTGCTCTGTCGTGAGCATTCCCAAGGTACAGCATACTTCTAAACCCATTGCGGTCACTTCTTGAACCATCTCTAAAACGGTGTCAAATTGAGAGTTATCTCGCACTTCTCGCCAAGCTGCACCCATGCAAACACGACTGACACCCTGTTGTTTTGCTGTTTGAGCAATATTAATTACGGTGTCCTTTTCTAAAAGTGCTTCTGCTTTTACCTCTGTCTTGTAACGAGAAGATTGAGCACAGTAGCCACAATCTTCTGGACAGCCTCCCGTCTTAATCGAGATCAGCTTACAGACTTGGATTTTTTTTGGGTCATGATGTTGCCGATGCACGCTAGCAGCTTGATAAATTAGCTCTAGCAAGGGCGTATTATATATAGTCCGAATATCTGCTTCCTGCCAATCGTAGCGTATTCCCACCGACTTCACTATCCTTTTTGTAGACTTGTTTTTTAAGAGCTATCTTTGTGTTGAATATCCGCACAGCCAGCTTCTGGGTAAAGCAATTTAAATTGCAGTTATGCTGCTTTCTATGCTTGACTAGCGATCAACTTTAAATCCTGTGGCTATAGATATTAGAAATCAGCTTATCAAGATTTTGCTTGCATGGCTAAATTAACGGCAAAAACACACCTGCTCATCATAAACAAAGTGATAGCCTAGCATTTCCGCACCCGTCACTACTTTCCTCAAGTTGAAGCTGTTAATTTTAGGGGAATCACATAACCAAAGTCACTGTTGCTAAATTTAGGAATTATGGCATGTGTTGACCAAATTTCTGTAAACTAGGTCACACTTTGTTTGTTAAAGATTACCAAGTCTATGACTACACAGCATTACGAGATGCAATCATCTAGCTTATGAAATCAGAACTACCACTAATTGCCAGCGATCGCCTATTATTACGCATTGCCATCCAAGAGGATATTCCGCAAATTCTCAAATATTTCCAGGAGAACAGAGAATATCTCACACCATTCTATCCAACTTGGGGTGAGCACTTCTTTACAGAAGAGTACTGGCGATATCAAATTGAAGGCAATTTACTAGAATTTATCAATGATCGCTCATTAAAGCTATTTATTTATCCTAAAAAAAATATCACCAAAATTATTGGCACAATCAATTTTAGTAACTTTGTCCGGGGAGCCGCCCATTTTTGCTTTGTGGGATATAGTCTAGGGGAAGCAGAACAAGGTAAGGGTTACATGACAGAAGCCCTAAAAGCAGCCACTGACTATGTTTTTCAAGAATTAAATATGCATCGCATCATGGCAAATTATATGCCCCACAATCAGCGTAGTGGTAATGTTCTCAAGCGACTTGGCTTTGTTGTGGAAGGATATGGTAGAGACTATTTGATGATTGATGGACAATGGCAAGACCATATTCTTACTAGTCTCATAAATCCACACTGGCAATTACCTGTGTAAAAATTTATAAATTACTCATAGTAATATTTGTATACAAAATCAAGGCAGAATAACTGCTTAAAAAGCTACTCTTGTTGGTTAACAGAGGTAGTATTAAAGAAAGAATAAAAGCAGCTTTACTTGTAATGACTCTGGTTGAAACTCCCCACAACACAAATTCACGCAATCCTTTTCTTCAGATCAACTACGAACCAGCTTTAGAATTTCTGGGTGATGACTATTACGACGAAGTAGCCGCCGCAGAATTTCCCCAACACATCTTACGCTGGCGCAATGATGCAGTTTTACCACGCCTAGGACTAGACCCCCAAACAGTCACGGATGAAGATTTCATTACAGCCTTTGGTAAATTTGAGGAGCGGAAACCACTACTAGCACTGCGTTACCACGGCTATCAATTTGGTGAATATAACTCTGGATTGGGTGATGGTAGAGGCTTTCTCTATGGACAGGTGCGTGGAACTGATGGTGAATTGTACGATTTTGGCACCAAAGGTTCTGGTAAAACGCCTTACTCTCGTGGTGGTGACGGGATGCTTACCCTCAAGGGTGGGGTACGGGAAGTTTTAGCAGCAGAAGCATTGCATCACCTAGGCGTCCGTACCTCTCGCTGTTTAACCATGATTGAAACAGGTTTATCTCTGTGGCGGGGTGATGAACCTTCACCCACTCGTTCATCCGTGATGGTGAGGATGAGCCGTTCTCATATTCGGTTTGGTACTTTTGAGCGACTGCACTATTTGCGGCGTCCAGATTTAATTCAAAAGTTGTTAGATCATGTAATTGAGCAGTACTACCCTCATCTCATTGGGGAACAAGAGCGATATGCTCTATTTTATGCAGAATTAGTTGAGCGAGTCGCAAAACTAGTAGCCCAGTGGATGGCGGCTGGCTTTTGTCATGCAGTCTTGAATACTGACAATATGTCAATTACTGGGGAAAGTTTTGACTACGGCCCTTATGCTTTTATCCCTACGTATGATCCTTACTTTACGGCTGCATATTTTGATTACTATAAACGCTATTGTTACATCTATCAGCCAGGTATTTGTAAATTAAATCTACAAATGCTTCAAGAACCATTAAAGGCGATTATTGCTCCAGGAGATTTAGAGGCGGGATTAGCTAAATTTGATGAACTTTATCGTACTGAATATCGCTCTCTAATGTTGAAAAAATTAGGATTTGAGCAATTACAACATCCTGAAGTTGATGAGCTTTTTCAACTCACGATCGCCTTTTTGCAAAATAGCCAAGTTGGTTATCACCTATTTTTCTCAGAAATGGCTCAGACTTTTTCATCTAAATGGCGAGATGATCCGGCTTTGGTGATGCATAATTCTGATATTGTCCCACCATCGGGAGCATCAGCCATTTTTGATAACTGGTCTATTTTATATCACAAAATTTTGAACAGCTTTGACCCTGAGCAACTAGATACAATTGCTCAAACTTTAGCTGTTAGTAATCCGAAAACAGTGTTATTAAGACCCGTGATTGAATCAATTTGGGAACCAATTGCTCAGGATGATAATTGGCAACCTTTTTATGAATTAATTCAGAAAATTCAGTCTAAAAATTAGTTATTAGACTGTTAATAATCATCTAATTAGGATACATTGACATTGCTATAAATTTGACCAAAACTATGGTCAGAATGAATCTCAATTACTAAATCAACTAATGCAGGATTTTTTACCAGGGGTTTGATGAATAATTCCGGGTGTAGCGATCGCCAGAAATAATTGACAAATTGCTCAATCTCTGAATCACTCATCCCCGCTTTGCCAGTAGTAATCATTTGTTGTTCGGCTTGCTGACGCCATCCTAAGGAATAACGGTAATCTGTGGGATACAGCACGATTAAACTATCCAACCGCTCCCACAGGGGGAGATAATCTCTTAGCTGACAATTCAAATCACGAGCAAATTCCCGGTCTGCATCTGTAATAATGGGTGGTGGTGCTGTGGCAAAAGCATCAGGATTGATGGGTCGCGCTCCCACAAACCAGCCTTCAAATAAAAGAATATCTGCACTAGTAAAGACTTCTGGAGTAGTGCGATCGCCGGCACCGCCGTAGGCAGATTTATCAAAGCGCGGTATAGTTACAGGACTGCTACCCTGATGGATCTGATCTAATACATTTAAGCCCAAGTCGATATCATGAGTACCTGGTGGGCCGCGCCAGATGAGGCGGGGGTCACGTTGGGTTAACTCTAAGCGATCGCTGTAAGTTTTGTACAAGTCATCTAACGACAAACTCACACTACGGTATCCCAACTGTAGCAAAATTAAGCTGAGGACTTTGCACATCGTGGTTTTACCCGTTCCTTGTCCGCCTAAAATTCCCTGAATGAAGGGGCGTTTCAAGTCTTGGCGACAAGATGCAATTTTCGTTGCCAAAGGTAGCCACACATCCCACAATACCTGTAACATGTCTTGGGGTTGCGCTTGCAGGGTAGTTTGGCAAAATTGGCTAAATGCTGGCCAGATGGATTTGAGTAAGTGCGATCGCTCTTGGATCACTTGATCTACATTTTCTGGTGTAATACCAAAAGCTTGCGCCCGCAAATTGTCGGCTAACGCTGTTTCCCGTGCTGACTTTAACCAACTTTCTGTCACTCCAGCCCACAAATTTATCATCCTTACCGCCTCAAGAACCCAGCTTGAAGGCCTCGACAAACATACTAAAAATTAAACCCACTTTCAGTAAGTTAAGGGATTCTGCCCATAGCGATCGCTTCAACAAAAAGCTACGACTATAGTATATCTTGCTGATCACCTCCGTCAAAAATACTAAAATCCCCGCCGCCAAAATGTCCAATGTCCCTCTTTGTCCAGCTATGGTAGAAATTGCCGTTCCTAGAAAAAAGCCGAACAAAAAACTAATTAGCAGCAGCGACAGTCGCCGCCAAGGATTTAAAAAGAATTCTCCCAAACGCCTAGCAATCGTGTCGAACAAGTTATTGAGACGAGTATTTTGCATCGATAGGACTTGCTTAAAAATAGGGAATTGGTGATGGTCACACGTATCAACTCAAGCTTAAATCCTGACTAGGATTCACCTTTCATCTCTCCGTCTTTTCTACCTTTGCGTCCTTTGCGGTTCATTATCACCCCATCTTTGACACAAAACATACAAAATAAAAGCCTGTAGAGTTCATCAAGGCTAGCTCTTACCTTAAATTGACACCAATGGGTAATACTGCTCTGGGGACTAGTGCCGCGTAGCGGTAATTAAAATGAATAAGTCAAGAAATCATGAAACATTTCTCTGTCTGAGGATATCAGTTTTAGCATAAGCTTAATTGAATAGTGTTGTAGATATCCATTAAGTTTTCCGTGTTAATTAATTTTTATACATTGTGCCATCTAGAGAAAAACATATTTCTCTAAGTGTCATTTTGTCATGCGATGATATCTTGCAAACCAGGAGAATATCTAAAATAATGAATTGTTAAGAAATATTAACATCATTGAGAAAATCAATCTCAGAGTTTAATACCAGAATCATTGTTACCCTAAATACTGATTT
Organism: Goleter apudmare HA4340-LM2; assembly: GCA_019359495.1. GTDB lineage: Bacteria > Cyanobacteriota > Cyanobacteriia > Cyanobacteriales > Nostocaceae > Goleter > Goleter apudmare. Next base: position 21,874 of record JAHHHF010000083.1, on the reverse strand, counting down.
CATCAAACTCTCTACTTGTATTTTTACTATTAATTCGGACAAGTAATGTATCATATTTTGCTAAAGTTTCTCCTCCGTTTTGCAGTTTACCTTGAGTCTTCAAGTTTTTAGCTGATTTTCTGCTGGAAAAAGCAGGTAGTAATTTTGGCCAGTAATTCTTACACAAAATGCTACTTATGATACATTGCATATCTTGATTCTAAGACAATCTAGAGTATGACAGTTCCTCGAATTGTCACTGCTGAAATAGGCTAGTATTTGGTCAAGCCTAGACAAAAATTTATTTCTAACAACTATCAATATGAAATCGTCAGTGTATGGTAACGCTGCTGTTCTAGCCTGCTCATTGGGACTGTGGTGGCTACTGGTAGGGTGCGTTGAGATGGGTGTTTCTTTCGATGCCACAAATCCGAGCGGATCTGTCCCACGGTTTCCAGAGAATCCATCGTCTAATGTTTCTCATGAAACATTGACCTCGGCTCAGATTCCTGTCCCCACTAGCACCCCAAATAAACCAGCCAAAGAAAGTGGCAGCAAAAATACTCCCCTGCTAGCAGCCAGTCAAGACCAGGCTCGAAATGCTAAAACACAAGGAACTTTGCGAATGTTGAATCAAACCAGTCAGCCTGTAAGACTGGCTCTACTATCTCGCAAGTCCTCAATTAAAACCTCTTCCAGGGTACCAACTGGCAGTGATATCCCCGCACATTGGGATTTTGCCCCCCAAGAAGGTAGCGAAAAAGGGCTGCTTTTATCCTTGCCTAACGGTGACTTAAAGCTGGCAAAGGGAGATATTTTAGTAGCATTTGCACAAGATGGTTCACGCCGCTACTGGGGGCCCTACGTTGTCGGCGAAACATCTCTACCTCAATGGAATTCTCAAAATAAAGAATGGCAACTGGTGATTAGTCAGTAGTTATTTGTTAAGGGTCAAGTGTCAAGGGTCAAGGGTCAGTTTTTCACTCTTGCCCAATGCCCCATTCTCAACCAAGAACAAAATATCAGTAACCTACGACTATTGACTAGTGACGCTTGACTGTTGACTAATTATTATTGACCGCTAATTAAATGAAGATGAAATTAAGTGTGCCCGGTGCTGTTGACCAGTGGTTTAACAATCTAGCGAAACGTCCGGCCCTTGCTGTGACCTTAGCAATTCTGTGGTTGGTTCTGATTGGTTGGGTAGCGTTTGGGTGGCATTTGGGTGACGTTGGCTTAGTTGACGAAACAGAGCCACTGTTTGCCGAGGCTTCCCGGCAGATGTTGGTGACAGGTGACTGGATTACTCCATATTTCAATGGTGAAACTCGTTTTGATAAACCTGCATTGATTTATTGGTGTCAAGCGATCGCCTATGCAATTATGGGGATGAATGAGTGGGCAGTGCGTCTCCCTTCAGTGCTAGCGGCGATGGGTGTCGTCGGGTTGGTATTCTACGCTGTATTTTGGGCGCTGACAAAAGAAGATGAATTAGAGCAAACATCACGCCCCGCACGTCGATACCTTACAGCAGGCATAGCAGCAGCGATGACAGCCCTCAATCCTGAAATGATTGCCTGGGGAAGAGTTGGGGTCTCAGATATGCTGCTCACTGGTTGCATGGCCTCGTCGTTACTCTGCTTCTTTCTGGGATATGCTAGCAAGGATACAAGAGATACCAGTAAAGAATCTTCCCCATTCCCCAACAAATGGTACATAGCTTGTTATGTGCTGATGGGCGCGGGAATCTTGACCAAAGGGCCAGTAGGAATTGTCTTACCGGGAATAATTATTGTTGCCTTTGTGCTGTACCTAGGCAAGGTGCGGGAAATGTGGCGGGAAATGCGCCCTCTTCTGGGTTTGTTGATAGTTTTAGCTGTGTCAGTCCCCTGGTATGCATTAGTAATTTGGCGTAATGGTTGGGAATTTATTAATGCCTTTTTTGGTTATCACAACGTAGAACGCTTTACAGAAGTTGTTAACGGTCATTCAGCGCCTTGGTATTTTTACTTTGTGGTGGTGTGGTTGGGTTTCACACCATACTCAGTTTACTTACCAGGTGCGATCGCGCAACTCAAATTTTGGCGACGTCAGCATTGGCTAGCTCAAGAACGTTCTCAGCAATTGGGTTTATTTGCTGGCTTTTGGTTTATCGGTATCTTTGGCTTTTTTACAATTGCTGTTACTAAACTTCCCAGCTACGTTTTACCCTTAATGCCAGCAGCTGCTATTTTAGTGGCGTTGCTATGGAGTGACCAAATTAAAGGTACAAACACTCAGTCTAAAAAACTCTTTGTTTGGAGTGGCTGGGCAAATGTAGTATTTTTATCAGCCCTAGGAATCATACTGATTAATCTATCCCAGATATCTGGTAGAGATCCTGCTGCACCAGATTTATTTCTACTTATTGAACAATCAGGTTTACCAGCATTGGGAGGAGTGGTTTGGTTGCTTTGTGCCGTCATCATCGCGGCTTTGTTAGTAATTGGTCGTTGGCAATGGTTGATTAGTGTCAACTTGTTAGGATTTGCGGTGTTTTTTATTGTCGCTTTGATGCCTACTCTGTTTTTAGTAGATCAACACCGTCAACTACCCTTAAGAGAATTATCAGCGATCGCTCTCCAAGCAGAACGGCCAAATGAAGAATTGGTCATGGTTGGCTTCAAAAAACCAAGCGTAGCCTTTTACACTCAAAGACAGATCAATTACTTACAAGCTCCCCAAGAAGCCTTAGATCATATTCAAAATCAGACAACCAAACAAGTAAAACCTCCCTCGCTGATGGTTTTAGCTGAACAAAGCATGTTTGCAAAAATGGGTTTACAACCTGACGAATTTAAGTATTTATCTACCAAAGGTGCTTACTCCCTAATTCGAGTGCCTTTGAAGAAAATTAAAAAACAAAAATTAGACATATCTTAATCAGGTTCATTAAATTGTCATTTGTGGAGATTCCAAGGTCAAAGGCTTCTCTTCCCAATGACGCCAGTTTGCTTAAGTCGGGAAACCCGCCCACGCAACTGGCTCCCCAATGCCCTATTTCTGAGGATTAACCGATAAAGCCTGATTAACCTGAGTCAATAAATCTTCCATTGAGATTGAGCGAGGTAAAATTTGGGCAGCAATAGCACTAACGATATTGGCTAAAGAATCCGTGCCATTTTTTTGGGGAATGTTAGAAGGGGAACTTGCCTGAGTCATATCTAATCGCTGGTCCAGCAACAAAATTGGTGGCAGATTGAAAGGGGAATCTCCTAATGCTTTCAGTGCTTTCAAAACGTCTTTGTGCATAGCAGATTCTCCTAAGCAAATCAGCAGTAAATCAACACTTTGATGGCGAATTTGTTGTAGTACTTCTGCCCAACATTCACTCATAGCCGCTTTCAAGCCAGCCGTTTGTAGATATTGAATTAAAGCTTGAAACCACTCAGACCCTCGTTCCGCAGTTTCACTACTAAGTGAAGAACTTTTTTCTGAGCGATAACCCTTTGCCTGCTTACGCTTAACTTGTGGTAGATCCCGTAGCATACTGATGTCTACCACTAAAATGTTGGGTGGACAGCATACGCCAGAGGCAATTTGGAGTACAGATAACAAAGCATCTGTTTTTTGGGAACGACCACTATGGTCTTTACCAATGGGTGTTAGGCAAGGAAACACCGACAGCCCAGGTATTTGAGAAGCTGCTAAAGTAGTTACTACATCGCAAGTAACTAGTGGTATAGCTGCCAAACGCGGGTGCTGAATGAGTTGTTGTAAGTAAGTTTGCGCTACAGAACTTTCTACATCCAGCAACACTACATCAAACTGCCAAACCCTCGCTAAGAGTTCTGCTTGATCTAAATCATCTACTTCGATTACCCGGTGTTCTCGCAGTGAAGCATGGGAATTAACTGATTCCAAATCAGGATTAACTAATCTGAGAATTCGCAAGGGAGTCTTAGTCTGATTAGTGTCACTACTGTCTGAACTTGATGGCTGAATTGTGTGTGTAGCACATAAAGTTTCTAGCAGTGGTTTCAAGTTCTGATTCTGGACTGGCAAACTCAAGAAACCATCAGCTCGATTAGCAAAAGCTTGCTCTTTTTCTGCTCCTGTAGCTGTCACAATTACGGGAATATGACGAGTTGCAGTATCAGATTTTAATAAGGTCAACACATCCCAACCCGACAACAGAGGTAGTAAGGGATTTAAAAATACAGCCTTGGGTTGCAAGCGACGAGCTTTTTCTACAGCCTCTGTGCCCGATCGCGCAATCACGACGCGATAACCTAAACCCTTGAGTTGTTCAGTTAAGTCTTCAATATATCGAGCTACAGCCTCGACTACCAACACTAACCTTTGTGAGGAAGTGGGATGATGGGGTGCAGATGTATTGACGCGCTGACGATTTGATGCTGCATGTCCCCGAATGGGAGTGTTTCTAGTCTCTGTCTCTTCTTCCTCTGGCTCAGTAAAGCCTGTTTTTGGTGGACTAGGCGGTAAAAGCAGTGTAAATTGGCTGCCTTTACCTTCACGAGACAAGAAGCTCACATCACCACCGTGGAGGCGTGCCAAAGCCCTAGTTAACACCAGTCCTAGACCTGTGCCTTCAAATTGCCGTGTCAGGGGATTTTCCAGTTGTTGGAATTTCTGAAAGATCAAGTGTTGCTGGTGTTCTGGTATGCCAATGCCCGTATCCCAGACGGTAAAAGCAATCCACCCTTCCCAACGGCTCACCCGTAACCCAATTTCACCAGATACTTGCGTAAACTTAAAGGCGTTGGAAAGTAGGTGTACCAGCATTTGCCGTAAGCGTAATTCATCCGCCACCATCTGGTCTAAGCCTGGTTCAATTGAGAGGATCAACTTAAATTCTGGTGATGGTGCTGATGTTGGTTGGTTAGTTGGTGTGGCTTTGCTAGTTTGAGTGTGGATACTTTTAGCTTCCGATAAAGCGCGATCGCAAACGGCGTTGATTTGTACTGGAGCCAGCGTCAAATCCATCTGTCCCGTTTCCATCCGGGTCAAATCCAAAATGTCATTAACCACACTCATCAAATGGCGTCCACTTTGATGAATCAGTCCAGCATACCGGGCTTGACGCTCATTTAGTTCTCCCAACTGTCGATCTACAAGTAACCGTGACAACCCCAAAACAGCTGTTAAGGGGGTCTTCAGTTCATGACTAATACAAGCTAAAAACTCATCCTTGAGGCGATTGAGTTGGATGAGGTCAGCATTCTTGGCTGCTAGTTCCTTACATAGCTGCTGCTGTTCGGTGACATCAGTAGCTAACACCAGCCACAGTTCACCACTACTAAATCCTGCTTCTTGGGTACTAAGTGTAAGTTTTGACTCAGCACTCCAAGCTTTTAACTCAGGACTATCTAAAGGGATTTTCGCAAACTGCCAGATGCGCTCTTGACCGTTTTGGACTTCTACAATACAGGTGCAGGTACCCACCTGACTATCCCAAAAGCAATGATTGGATGTAGTTGCTGTAGGGTTCTGCGGTTCACAAATGTCATCGACGGCTGGTGCAGCTGATGGTAAACGCTGTGTAGCGTCCCCTCTTACCGAAATCATTGGTGTAGTTTGCTCCTCATCACTGTAACCATTTCCCCTACCATGAGGCTCCACCTTGATAGTTTTTTGGGTGACATATTGTGGTTCTTTGATGTGGACGGGTGCGAGTATGGCCTCTACCTGTTGTCTGATGCCTTCTGGATCTTTCAATACCCCCAATTGTTGCCACCAAGCTGGATTTTGTGCCACCACTTCCCCTGTGTCAGTCTGCAACATTAAGGGCCAGGGGAGTCGTTCCAACAACTGTACAAGTTGCTTATGAACTGATATGTGCTGTTGGTTTGGCGTTGGCTGCTCTCGATGTTCACCACTGCCTTTGACCTCTGTATACTCATGCGGTGGATTTTGAGACCAACTCTGGAGTGTCGAGTTTGGGGAAGCACCAGTACCAATTGCGACTTGTTCCTTAGCTAATAATCTCAATAGGCGTGCGCTATCCAGTAGCCCCAGGAATTTACCATCCGGGTCAATTAGTGCCCAATCTAAATTACCGTTGATTTGGGTTTGTTGGTAGCGCAAAAACAAACCAAATTGCGCCACATGCTCAGTAGCTGGTATGGTTTGTATTGGTGCAATTAGAGATGAACTGAAGGTTGACAGTGGCTGCTGCAAATTTAACAATTGATCACCATCGACTGCTGCCCACAATTTTTGGATTACATGGGCAGAGTACAACAATCCTATGGGGCATTGCTGCTGATTCACCACTACCAAGCGATCGCATTGCTCTTGTTCAAAAATCTCCAGCACAATTGCTAGAGGACTTGTTTCCACGCAGATGGGTACAGTTGCTAGAAAGTCATAAAGCGGGTAGTGTAGCATTGACATAAGGCTTCGGGGGTCATTCTTCCTGTGGTGGCATCTGGCTTCACCATCGGCATTTGGGCAAATGGTACTTAGGCCTGAAGCAATATCCTTTCAGAAGACTCTTACAAGAAATTCTCGTTACAATTTCAATGCCATCGAAACAATGGACTGTACCATTACAATTACTTAGTTACGTCCACTGATTTTGAGAGCTTGGCGTTTACCTTTGCTGCATTGAACTCCGGGCGACCATCCTTACCAGTGTCTTACCTGGTGTGACAATTCCTCCTTAATAGCAATAGCTAAAACAATTATGGCTCCAAAGATTCGCTAATAAACCTTGAGGAATTATAATGATTTAGAATGCGACAATCCTTTAAGTTCGTTTAAGTATCTTATCAAGGAGCAAAATAAAAGAATCTATATATGGATGGATATGCATATACGAATCATCAATTAACTAAAATTCACATTACCCTCCAAAACTAACGCCACATCAACGACCTACTGAGTCTTACGGCGCGATCGCTGCATCAACTTGTTGAGTAACTAGTACTAACGGCTCAGACAAAGAGTTAACCTGGTACAGACTAACAAGTTTACTACACACTTGCTCTAAGTTTAGAAGTGTTTACGACACTTAATCAGCCCATAAAACTTCATTAGGGCGATCAGGGAGATACATAGATAATAAATGTTATTATCAATATTAATTTTTCAACCAGATGTTAAAAAAATTTTATATAATCTCGTCAGTCTATCCAGTGAGAAAGGATTGATCAAGTGGGCGTGCAACCTGATCAGCACAACTACTCACCAATTGTTTTTTTTACCTCTGATAGTAACCATCGCAGTTAAAAACTACTACACATTGAGGTGGTTGCTACCAAACCTTAATGAAAACTTCACTAATAAATATTGCTATGTGTTTGCAGATCATCAGCAAAGACACCAGGATGTTTTTCAACAGATGGACAGAGATAAGCAGGATGCTTTGTTGCGAGAAATTAAATCCAATTACCAAGAAATTCTTATAAGTTACTTCACTACAGACAAAACACTGAAAGGAAAAATTGATAAATTTATCAATGCAGTATTTTGTGCTAATATTCCTGTGCCCCAAATTATTGAAATTCACATGGAAGTAATTGAAGAATTTTCTAAACAGCTAAGATTAGAAGGAAGGAGCGATGAAACATTAATAGATTACCGCTTAACACTCATAGATATATTGGCTCATTTGTGCGAAACCTACAGGTGTTCGATGTATAAGTAGAGTGAGTGCATCCAAGCTTCAATCAGCAAAAGCGCCCCCTAGAATGTTCTCGCTAATGCCCAATGCCTCGGATCAATAATTCTCACCTCTAGCCTGTACCTTTATGAATAGAGCCAGAAAAACCTATGTGCTCAAGCTTTACGTAGCAGGGAACACGCCGAACTCTGTCAGGGCATTAAAAACACTAAAAAATATTTTAGACCAAGAGTTTCAAGGTGTTTATGCATTGAAAGTGATCGACGTTCTCAAAAGCCCACAACTAGCAGAAGAAGACAAAATCCTAGCCACACCTACATTATCTAAAATTCTGCCTCCTCCCGTTCGCAAAATTATCGGCGATCTTTCAGATAGAGAAAGAGTGCTAATTGGATTAGACCTACTGTATGAAGAATTAAGCGAAGAAGATTGGGAAGAGTAAAATATCTCAAAGCATAGGAATGCGATGGCTATCTCCAAACATTTAGTGACAAAAAACCTGGGTTTAATTCCCCATTTTTGATCGAGCAATGAGTGAAAAATATCAACCAGAGCCAAACAATACACCATTAATTGGGGGTGTAGAAAAAATCCGCACAATGATCGAGGGCTTTGACGATATTAGTCATGGTGGTTTACCCGTGGGAAGAACTACCTTAGTCAGTGGCACCTCTGGAACAGGCAAAACCTTATTATCTCTGCAATTTCTCTATAATGGTATCACTTACTTTGATGAAGCAGGAGTATTTGTTACCTTTGAAGAATCGCCCAGCGATATTATTAAAAATGCCTATATTTTTGGGTGGAATTTGCAACGTTTAATTGATGAAGGCAAGTTATTTATTCTTGATGCATCTCCTGATCCTGAAGGTCAAGATATTGTAGGTAACTTCGACCTATCTGCACTGATTGAGCGCTTGCAATATGCCATTCGTAAATACAAAGCTAAACGAGTTTCTATTGACTCTATCACGGCGGTATTTCAGCAGTATGAAGCTATGGGAGTAGTGCGGCGTGAGATTTTTCGCCTAGTTGCACGTCTCAAATTATTGAGTGTCACTACTATAATTACAACTGAACGTAGCGAAGAATACGGGCCTGTTGCTTCTTTTGGAGTAGAAGAATTTGTTTCGGATAACGTAGTAATTGTCCGTAACGTTTTAGAAGGTGAACGTCGCCGTCGCACGATTGAAATTCTCAAATTGCGCGGTACAACTCACATGAAAGGTGAATATCCTTTTACAATCACCAACGAAGGAGTCAATATCTTTCCACTGGGAGCAATGCGTTTGACACAAAGATCTTCCAATGTCCGGGTATCCTCTGGCGTTAAAACCCTAGATGAGATGTGCGGTGGTGGTTTCTTTAAAGATTCTATTATTTTGGCAACGGGAGCCACAGGTACTGGTAAAACCCTGTTAGTAAGCAAGTTTATCCAAGACGGCTGCCTCAGTGGTGAACGGGCAATATTATTTGCTTATGAAGAATCACGTGCCCAGCTATCACGTAATGCTTCTTCGTGGGGAATTGATTTTGAGGAACTAGAACATCAAGGTTTACTCAAAATAATTTGTACATATCCTGAATCAACGGGTGTAGAAGACCACTTACAAATTATTAAGTCAGAAATTGCCGTCTTTAAGCCGGCTCGTATTGCTATTGATTCCCTTTCAGCCCTAGCTAGAGGAGTGAGCAATAATGCATTCCGACAGTTTGTAATCGGTGTTACAGGGTACGCTAAACAAGAAGAAATCACTGGTTTTTTCACCAACACAACAGACCAGTTTATGGGGTCACATTCGATTACAGATTCTCATATTTCCACAATTACCGATACAATTTTAATGTTGCAGTATGTGGAAATTCGTGGAGAAATGTCGCGGGCAATAAATGTATTCAAAATGCGGGGGTCTTGGCATGACAAGGGTATCCGCGAATATAACATCACCGCCGACGGCCCCGAAATTAAAGATTCTTTCCGTAATTATGAACGGATTGTCAGTGGTGCTCCTACTCGCGTTAGTATCGATGAAAAGGCGGAACTTTCTCGTATAGTTAGACGTTTTGAGGATAAGCAGAGTTCTGATTCCTAAATTTAAATTTAGTGTCGTACTATATCCTTTCTTAAATTTAGTGTCGTGCTATATTTCTGAGGTGAAGAAAAGTTTCTGCCGCCAGAATTGATTTTTGTGTGAGGGGATGCGGTGAAAGGACAGCAATTATTCCATAGCTTCTTGCCTGGTGTGACAGCAGCCGTATTGACAACGCAGCCTGCTTGGGCTGGTACTGTAAAAGGAAATGGGGTACAGCTGGCGTCTTCTCCTAGTGTTTCGACCGCTACTTATGGTCGAGCCTTGGTTGCGGATAACCTGCAACTGCGAAGTACCGCCCGTAATAGTTCTCCGGCTCCAGTACCTTACCCTGAATGGATTGCACTCAATGTCAAGCCTGTAACTCAGGAAAAATTCCCGGTAATCAAGACGGGAAAGACTATTCGGAGCAGAGCACAAATACTTAGGAACAATGAAAGTAGACTTTTCAGTCTGACGTCTACTTCCTATCCTATTGCCCAAAGTAAGCAACAACAGGCTAACTTAGCTACTTCTGGGCAGAAATCAGAGTATCTCGTTCCTCCTGTCCAACAAACCACCTTTTCCTTGTCTTCTTCACAACAGCCAATAAAGCAGAAGAAGAATCCTGACGACCAATTACAGACTGTTTTACCAACAGCAGTCACAGATGCAGGAGCCGCAAAGCTGTTGCAGGTGTCGAGTTGTTCACAGGAAAGGGTTGGTTTACCCCACTCATCTAGAGCCTGTCTACAAACACTTGGTGTTGGGCAGTTGGTGGCTCAAAATCCTCCCACTTCCCCAGGAGATACCAGTCCTGCTCCTGTACAAATTCCGACGACGCCAGGAAATTCTTTACCTGTTACTCCGGTACAAGTTCCGGAAAACTTGAATCCCAATCCCAATCCTTTGCTATTTCCTACCAAACCTGAGGAAGTAACTGTACAGGAAAATCAGCCAATTTCTCTAGAGCAGGCTTTGGAATTAGCAAAACGCAACAATCGGGAACTACAGGTAGCATTATTGGAATTGGAGCGGAGTAAAGCTGCTTTACGTGAGGCACAAGCAGGTTTGCTTCCCACTTTGGGAGTTAGTACTAGTGTGACTCGCCAACGCGGTACTGGCGAAACATTGAATGTCAAACTGCAACAACAAGCAGAAGAAGACCAGGGAGTGCCACCAGAGTTTCGTACACCTTCAGCCGAAGCCAATACGTCTTTCAATGGTCAACTACAATTACAGTATGACGTTTTTACTTCTGGTGCGGGTACTGCCCGTAGACGAGCAGCCGAGGAAGAGGTACGTGTTAGTGAGTTGACTGTGGAACGTCAGTCTGAAGAAATCCGCCTGAATGTTTCTACGGAATACTACAACTTACAACAAGCAGATGAACAGGTACGCATTGCCCAATCATCTGTGGAAAATGCCCAGGCGAGTTTGAAAGATGCAGAAGCTTTAGAGCGTGCAGGGGTAGGTACTCGCTTTGATGTGCTACGCTCTCAGGTGAATTTAGCAAATGCGACTCAAGAGTTAACAAATGCCGTTGCAGACCAGCAAATTGCCCGTCGCCGTCTAGCAGTCCGATTGAGTTTACCGCAGTCAGTGAGTATCAGTGCGGCTGACGCGGTGAAATTGGCGGGTCTTTGGAACCAATCATTGGAGCAAAGTATTGTACTTGCTTTCCAAAACCGTCCAGAACTACAACAACAGTTAGCGCAACGCAACATCAACGAACAACAGCGACGACAAGCACTGGCGACACTGGGGCCACAAATCAGTTTGGTGGCTACCTACGATTTGCTAGATCAGTTTGATGATGGTGTTGGCGTTAGCGATGGTTATTCTCTGGGAGTGAGAGCAACCATGAATTTGTATGATGGAGGGGCAGCAAGAGCCAGAGCAGCACAAGCGAAAGTTAATATTGCGATCGCAGAAACTCAATTTGCTGACCAACGTGACCAAATCCGGTTTCAGGTAGAACAAGCCTTTTCTACCCAGAAATCGAGTTTGGAGAACGTTCAAACTGCAAATACGGCTCTAGAACAAGCTAGAGAAGCTTTACGATTAGCACGGTTACGTTTCCAAGCTGGTGTTGGTACTCAAACTGATGTGATTAACTCAGAAAACGACTTGACAAGAGCTGAAGGTAATCGCATCAGAGCTATTTTGGATTACAACCGCGCTCTAGCGCAGTTACAACGTTCTGTCACCTCCAGGGCATTCCGTTAGGAGTCCTAGGTCATTAGTCAATAGTCATTAGTACTTAAACAAAGAGCAAATGATTATTGACTAAGGATTTTTAGCTATTCTTGTTTTGTCTAAACGAATATCAAACAGTAGGGGTGAACGTTTGTTCGCCCCTACTGTTTACCTTTTGTTCGTCGTGACAATCTATGTGTCGCAAAGATTATTAAAATTGGAATAACATAGCTGAGTATTTAAACACTCGGTTAAAAAAAACTATGACTACAGTTACATCAAAAGAAATTGCACAGTTTCGCTCTCAATTGGCAGATGACCCCAGAGCAATGGAAGTACTGGATTTGATTGAGGACTGTGAAGGAGATTTAGAAGATGCAGCGATGACGCTAGCCATTAGAGCAGGACAAGAACCAGAAAGAGCAAATTCAGAGTGGTTAGATGCTTTGGCGAGAAAATGGCGCGCTGTCATTTGCGAACAAGGGTTTCGAGATGATTTGCTCAATGGCTCAGTGCAGAAAATGATGCAACATCTCTTAACAATGCCAAATTTTCCCAAGATTCTGGCGACACCCGTGTTGATATATGTCCTCAAACAAGGTGTGAGCAACTTTTGTGAGCCACTGGATTCGTTAAAGTGAATTTGGATTATGGGGCATGGGTTGTGGGGAATGAAGAACAAATAACTAATGACTAATGACTATTGCCGAAATTAGGAACAAGATGGATTTGGGACTGATACGCTGTTAATTAAGGGATAAATCTTATGAGACACGTATTCTTAAATTCATGAATTACCTTGTTGCCGTATTACCAGACCGTATCCAGGCGGAAGCTGCTTACTTAGGCTTAGAAAAAGAAGGCATAAACAGTACTATCCTGGGTAAAGGGTACAAAACTGCTGACGAGTTCGGCTTGATTGACCCCAAAGAAGAAGCCAAGAAGCAGGTAAAGCTGATGACCTTTTGGTTAGTACCATTTGGCTTTTTTGCTGGTTTCACCTTCAGCTTGATCACTGGGTTGGATACCTTTGCTTGGGCAGGCGAAATTGGCAATCACGTTATTGGGGGACTACTGGGTGCTATTAGTGGTGCAATGGGTGGTGTGTTTGTTGGTGGTGGAGTTGGCTTAGTTACAGGTAGTGGAGATGCATTACCCTATCGCAACCGCCTAGACGCAGGTAAATACTTAGTAGTGGTAGAGGGTTCTGAAACTCTGACTCGTCAAGCCACCCGCATCTTACGTCAGTTTGAGCCGGAAAATATTCAGGGGTACGCTGACATGACTAATTAGAGCATGGGGCACGAATCAATTCAAAATTTGCAGTACAGACGCGTAGACGCTCGTAGAGCGGCTTCTCGTAAGAGTATAATCGCGTCTCTCTTGACAAATGACAAATAACAAATGACAAATAACAATGTTGCCAAGAGAAGAACTTTTAAAAGGTGTTGAAAACCGAGATAGTGTAGCGCGTGTAATCGATCAGGCAGAACAAGCCATCAAAACTTGGGAAGTGGTTTTGACAGATTTTCTGTCTCCTCCAGAATTGGCAGAAATTCAAAGGGTGTTCAATCGGTTAACAGAGGTGCAATTGGCGACTTGGGGAGGATATCCGCAAGCAGAACGCCAAAGAATTGCGATCGCCCGTGGAGAAATCCCTCTAGATCAATCTCAAGTTGAGCTGGTTGTACTAGAAATTGCTGGTAATTTCTTGTTTGACACCGCCACTCACAGGGATTTTTTAGGTGCAATGCTGGGGACAGGCATTGTCCGTGAGAAGACTGGAGATATTATTGTTTTAGGTGAGAGGGGAGCGCAGGCGATCGTCGCACCAGATTTAGCAGAATTTTTAGAGATGAGTCTCAATCAAGTGCGATCTGTACCTGTGAAAACCCGACGGATTGATTTGAGTGAGTTAAAAATTCGGGAACCAAAGAAAAAAGAATTAACTACTGTCGAAGCTTCTTTACGCTTAGATGCGATCGCTTCTGCTGGTTTTGGTATGTCCCGCAGCAAAATGGTGGATTTAATCGACTCCGGTGATGTCCGTGTCAATTGGAAAGAAGTCACTCAAGCTAGTTCTCAAGTTAAAGCAGGTGACTTAATCGCCATTCGCTATAAAGGACGCTTAGAAGTAGGCGAAATTGCCGTCACGAAAAAAGACCGCTATCGAGTGCAGTTAACAAGGTATATGTAGGGACTGGAGCACGAATCAATTCAAAATTCAAATACAGACGCGTCTCTTGACAAATGACAAATGACAAATGACAAACACCATCCCTAACCTTTAAACTGCTTTTCCAAAAAATTTACTAAAGTTTCTCGTGGCATCAATCTGGGTAAGTTAGTGATAATTTTACTTAATAAACTGCCACTGACGACTGTTGCATCTCCTTTTTCCAAAGCAATTAGGGCATCACGGACTACTTCTTCTGGAGTGGATATTCTACTAGTTTTCCCGGTAAAAGATTGGGGAAAGTTAGCTTCAGTAAAGAAGTCGGTTTCTGTTGGCCCTGGACAAACAGCTAAAATCCGCACACCATACTGACGGTTTTCTGCCCATAAAGCTTCACTAAAACTCAGAACAAATGCTTTACTCGCCGCATAAACAGAAAGATATGGTATTGGTTGAAATCCCGCAATCGATGATACATTAATAATATTTCCTGAACGGCGTTGGCGCATTAGAGGTAGAAATTTATGTGTTAAATCTACCAACGCCAAAATATTTAATTGCACCATTTTCACTTGCCTTTCTCCATCCCGTTCGGCAAAGTCACCATAGTCGCCAAAGCCAGCATTATTGATTAAAAAATCGATATTTAATCCTTTAGATTTTGTGGCATCCAATACAGCAATAGCAGCGTTAGTTTCTGTTAAGTCTTTAGCTATGACTTCTACTTGAATTTTGTATTTTTCTTGTAATTCGTCGGCTAATTGGTTCAGTTTTTCTTGAGAACGCGCAACGAGAACGAGATTTGTTTTACGTGCGGCTAGTTCTTGGGCAAAAGCTTTACCAATACCACCAGATGCACCAGTAATTAAAGCAGTTGACATTATACGTATTTCGATGTTATTTCAGTCTCCTTATAAATATTAGCAATACTTATTGATATTTTTAAACGAGCCAGGGAAATTTTGCGTGTGGAAGTACAAAAATGTGGCAGTAACGAGCAAGTAGGTAAAATCGAACAAGAGATAGATAGTCTTGAAACGATTGCAAAAGCTGCGCTTAGAAACAGGCGCACCTATGACGTTAGAAGAATTGCGCGTTGCAGTCGTCGATGTATATCCACAATTTAGTGAGAAGGTTCTCATGCAAGCTACCAAAGCCAATCAACCGCCTGGTTTATTCAGCAAAATTAAATGGGCAACTATACTTTTGGGTAGTTCAGTCGGGGTGCTGTGGGTAGTGAATTTGCCTGATCCTATGATTCGCTGGCCTGTTGCTCAAAGGCGATCGCCTCTTGGCAAACAGCTATAGATGACTTGACACAACTTCCCCAAGCAACGTTAGCGGGAGAAACAGCACTGCAACTCGCAGGAAGATGGAAACTGAAGCACAAGCAACCCTGAAAGAGACTAATGAGCAAATCCCAAGTTTGATTGCTTCTCCTCCTAGTGATCCGCAGCAGTTCAAAGCTCAAATCCAAGGCGTGATCAATCAGTTAAAAACTATTAAAGCGGGAACTACTGCCTACGCAGAAGCCCAAAGACTACTGGTAGCAGCACAGAAAAAGCTCCAACAGTAATTCCCAGAAAAAATTTACTTTTCGCTGAAAGATATGCTATATTTGATAATCGTGTGGTTAAGGACGTATAGCTCAGTTGGTTAGAGCGCTACGTTGACATCGTAGAGGTCACTGGTTCGAATCCAGTTACGTCCATTTTTGTAATGTACAGCGACTAATTATTTGTGTCGGTGACAGATTAGTGTCGTTGGGACTAATTAACTGTCGTCGGGACAAATTGATGTCGTTTAAGTACCAGTGACACATTAATGTCATTTATTTACAGAGACTATAGCGATAATGTCAACGTAGCGCTCTCTTTCAACCCTCCCTCATAAAAATTATGATAACCCACCCAGTATATGGAGGGTTGTTATCACAGTTCTAGTGATAGCGTCTTTCGGCAAGCCTATTTCTTTCAACTCACCCAGTGTTTATAGGATTATTGTCACGGAGCTACATCTGCCCTAGTTGTCGTTTTTATCGCCTTTCAACCCACCCAGTGTTTAGAGGGTTATTTTCACTTTGTAGATTTTCAGAAGATGGACAAACTGTGATTCCCTTTTGGTGCGATGCCTGCGGCGGTCTACGCCAACGCATTCACGAACTCTTACACCAAAATCTCAAACGCTTTAGCGAGTAAGATCAAGTAATATTACGCTGCATAAGGATGTTTATTAGCACTTTTATACTGCTGATAAATATGGAGAAATACTATATTACTCAGGTTGTCTACATCGCTATCATCGTAAGCATCTACAGGTAAACCCGTGTCTTCGCTGTATAAATAATCGTAAATAAAACTTTTAATTGTGGCTCTTGTAGATTCCTTATCTCGCCAGTTTTCTAGTTGCTGTAATTGTGATTTTACGGCTTCAATTAAAGACTGAGCAACTTGTTTGATGCGGTTTCTAATTCTGGTATCCAAATTATCTTTAGATGAGCAAAGCAAGTCGAAAACGGCAAGGTGTTCTTCGCTTAAACCTTCGCGGACAGCACGGGTGTCTTCTTCAGATAAGTCTTTGACAAGTTTCAGCAGTTCCTCAAATGTTTGTTCAATGGCTACTCGGTCGGTTTCGCGGTTATAGTTTTGGATAACTTGTTGATAGCGCGTGTAGTAGTCAATGCGAGATGGGTTTTGTTGTACCATTCGCTGGAGTTGGCGTTCAACGGCTTCTTTCAGGGTTTGGACTGAGGTATTTTGAGTTGGGGAATTGGCAAATTCTGCTTTTAAAAATTCAAAGTCTATATTGCTGATATTGTAAGTTTTGCCTGACTCTGAACCTGGAAGACGAGAAGTATCAACGTTGATAAACTCGCTAACAATACCTTGTAAGGAACGGAGAACAGCGTTGATATCTAGAGATATTTTGTGTTGTTCGTGTAAGTGTTTGTAAATTTGCTCAATGGCGTTATATCTTCCTTGGTAAGGTGCTGTTAATTTAGGTTCAGTAATTAGTGCCTGTTTCTTTTTAAAGACTTCCCTTGCTAATACTTCAAAGCGGGCGCGAGATTCATCGTTAGTACAAACTGTATTAACTGCACTGGATAAAGCAGCAATTTTATCAAATCCTGTTGTTTCCACTAGTTCTTGCAGGTCAAATCCCAAATTGGCGATGTGGTCAATAGAAGTTTGCAGGGCGATCGCATAATCTTCTTGTAATTGGTTCAGGTCGTTGTAAGGTGTTATACTTTCATCTTCGCTTCCTATTTCTGCATGGGAGTATCTGGCAAGGGCGGCACGGAGACTTGTTAAAATACCGTTGTAATCAATTAACAAGCCGTTATTTTTACCTTCGTAAACGCGGTTTGCACGAGCGATCGCTTGCATGAGAGTATGTCCCTGTAAGGGTTTATCTATATATAATGTGGCAAGGCTGGGAACATCAAAGCCTGTTAACCACATCGCGCAGACAATCGCAAAGCGGAAAGGGTGTTTTTCGCTCTTAAATTCTTCTTCTAGATTGCGACTTTTGATAATTTGGCGATGGGGAATTATATCTAAACCCCAATCTTTAAAAGTTTTAACTTCATTTTGGGCTTCGCTAATCACAACTAAATATTCTGTTGACTGCAACCATTGCAGATGTTGCTGGTGTTCCACTTCCTCTTGTTCATCAGCAGCTTGTTTGACTAATTGTTTCTGTGCTTGTATTGCTTGTTTCCAGTATTTATCGATAAGTCCGTGCATTCGCACGGCGGTAATTTTATCTAGACAAACAAGCATCGCTTTTCCGGTTTGCCAACGTTGGGTATAGTGAGCTACTAAGTCTTGGGCGATACGGTCTAAACGTTTTTCGGCGGTGAGGATGAGATATTCTCCCCCCAAGCGACGACGGACGGCTTCTTCTTGTTCAGTGTCGAGGTCAAATTGTTCAATAGCAGTAGCAAGGCGTTGATTTAGTTCCTCATCAGCTGCAACTTGGCGTTGAGTGCCTTTGTCGTCATAATATAATTCTTCGCCTCGATTGTCGTAGTAGAGGGGAACAGTTGCACCATCTTCGACAGCACGTTGGAAGTCGTAGGTGGAAATGTAGCCGCCGAAAACACGACGGGTGAGTTGGTCTTCTTCCGACTCCATTAAAGGTGTACCAGTAAAGCCGATGAAGGATGCGTTGGGTAAGCAGGAGCGCATATTTTCCGCAAGTTTACCGTATTGGGTACGGTGCGCTTCGTCGGAGATAACGATAATATCGGGACGGAGGGAGTAAGTCTCACCGGGTTTGTTGAACTTGTGAATAAGCTTGAAAACGTAGCGATGGTTGTCTTTGAGTAATTCAGCTAATTGTTCACCACTGGCGGCTTGAGTGTTAGTCTCTTTGATAGCACCAACCCCAGCAAAGGTTTGCACGATTTGATTATCTAGTTCTTGGCGGTCTGTGACGATGACAAAGGTAAAATTACCTGGTAATTGGCGGTGGGCTTTGCGAGTGAGAAATGCCATTGAGTAAGATTTACCGCTACCTTGAGTATGCCAAAAAACGCCAAGTTTACCTTCTCGGACTTCCCGTTGTTGAACGGCGGTAAATGCGCGGTTAACACCAAGAAACTGGTGATTACGAGCTAGAATTTTGATAGTTTTACCGCTACTGTCATCAAAGAGAATGAAGTTTTCGATGATGTCGAGGAAATTGTCTTTACGACACATCCCCATTAACATTGTTTGGTAGTCAACTTTGCTGAGTTCCTCTTCTTCTAGACGTTTCCATTCTTGGAAGTGGCTGTAACGACTGGTAATGCTACCTACTTTCCCCTCTATTCCATTACTTAACATGACTATGGCGTTGTGATGGAAAATTTCGGGTATAGTGTCTTTGTAATCAGTGTAGTTGTCTTCGTAAGCCACTCTGACGTTGCGGTGGGTGGCTTTAAGTTCAATAAATAGTAAAGGAATTCCATTAACAAAACCGATGATATCAGGCCGTTTGGAATAGAGAGAACCTTTAATAGACAACTCCCGCACAACCAGGAAATGATTATTTTCGGGGTTTTGAAAGTCAATCACTTTGAGGCGAGGATTGATAGTTTCACCCTCTGGATTTTTGTAGGGTTTCTCTGGGATACCTTCGCGGATGAGTTGGTATTTTTTCTGGTTGATGGTAACTAATTGGTCTGAAATATTGGATGTGGTGAATTGTGCGATCGCATCGTCGTATACTTGCTGTGGATGACCAGGATTAAATTTCTCTAATGCTTGGCGCAGATAGCGTGTGAGGACAACTTCTCGTTTATCTTTGCGTCCTAGTGTGCCGTTAGTGCCGAAGGTTTCTTTTTTGTATGCGTAAACTGAGTGCCATTTCAGGGTTTGTTCAAAGAAGTTAGCGGTAGTTTGTTGTACTAGGCGGTCTTCGGAATATTCGGCACTCATGGGGGTGATAGGTGATACAGGTAGCTATTATATTGATAGCTTTGGAATTGGGTAAGTAGCAAGTATCACTTAGCCAAAACTGACAATTGTGATTTCCAATTGGTAATTTATTTATAAAAGCATTTGCACCAAGTACCTGCTCGTGAAGGCTAACAATAGAAAATGCAAAATCTCCGGGTGAGTGTTTAGCAATTTTAGCAGCTATATTTGCGTATTCTTGACTGGAACGGCGTTGTATAAAACTAATGTGGTCGGTATCAAAAAGGTACTTCACACTTATTCACTCATTTCGTCTGCGGGTTTGTCTGCGTAACGTAACGATTTTCCATATTCCAAAACTTCCAGGAAAGTTTGTTCATCAGAAATGGAACCAGTCACTTTTTCTAACCAATTGCTAGGGGTGGGAGATGCTATCAGCAGACGTTTGAGTTCGGTAACTGTACGTTCAAGATTTACCAAGCGTTGCTCAATAGTAGTTTCATCTAACATGATTTTTAAGGCTTGTGAATATCAACAGTTGGGATATTTAAATTTTAAGCGATGATGGATGTGTAATTTTAAGTCATGATGAGAGCAAAGGTAGTTGCAGAAGTAGAAATTGCTTGGAAACAGGTTATATCAATTGCTGCTTGTAAGGAAATATTGATAGATGAAACTAAAACTAATACTGCGCTTACTAGGTTTCAAACTCAGTTGCTTGATGGTTACGACTTGCTGATATTAGAAGCGATGGATAAAGCTGATGTTAAACAAATAATCACTGAGAGGTTATTTATAAAGTAAAAATAAAATTACCTTAGTAGCGTTGCACAGCTAAAACACTGCATTAAGTAGGAAGTTGCAATCATTTATCAGACGCATTTCGACTTCGCTCAATGCTCGCTCCCTGGGAAGACGAGGGTTGAGCGGAGTCGAAACCCGGCTACTTAAGATTTACTTTATAAATAATCACTGATGATGGTGAGCCAGTGCGTTCCTGTCGCCCTGCGTCGGAAAGCAACTGGCGAACCCGGAGGGAGATTATTTAACTATTCCAGGAATTAAAGTTTTTACAGCTAACAATGGTGCGATTTCCGCAGCCAAAAGTCAAGGTAAGCTTTTGGTAAGGTAAAAATTTTGAGAGATAGCCTTGGGATGGGGTAAGTAGCAAGTATCGCCTTTAAAACAATACTTCACATACTTTGTTGTTCATCCAACCAAGCAACTAAATTATCTACCTCAGACATTCTAAGAAGTGCGCGACATAAAGCCTCTAACTGTTCAATATTCAAAGCTTGAACTTTTTGAGAAATTGAATCATCAATCTCACCAAAACGTTCTTCCAACAAAGACATACACAAAGAAAAAGCTTCTTGTTTTTTTCCCTGTTCTTGTCCCTTCTGTAAAATATCTTGATAAATAACGGACTCTTGCATAATATCCTCACTTAACATCTGACGAATCAAAGTTTTGTCAAACCGCAAACCAGCTAAAATTTCCGTATACCCGGCAATATTTTGTTTTGTCTCTCTATCTAAAATTTTAGCCACTTTTTCAGCAACCTGAGATAATAAAGCTTGCGGAGAATCTGTGCGAGTCAGAGTTGCTAGGGGTAATAAATTTAAATTATTGAGGAATAAGCCCGAATCCTGCTCCCACATCCGCACTACACGATAGCGATGTATAGTTGTATCATCCAGATATTCTTCAGTAAAAGCAATTTCATCATCTGTCTCCTGCAAAAATATTACCCTTCGGGTTCGCCAGTTCGACGGGACGGAAACCGACACCGCCGACTGGACTCACTACCTGTACAACTGGACACTTGTATTGACGCTTTAACCTCACAGAATAATCTAACATTCGGAAAGGAATCGCAGGATTAGACTGTGTTAAAGTCTGAAACTCAATATGTAAAATACTTTTAGCATTTTGTATAAAAATTACAGAGTCTGCACGAATTGGCTCTAAACTTAATTCGGTTTTTAACACTTTAACATTTGTAGATTCTTCAGCAATTAACCATCTGACAAAATCTACTGGATGTTTTTCTGCTAGAAGTTTACATACGTTATCAAAACTCACAATATAGACCTAATTAATATTAGAATTTTAAATATTATAAAATGGTTAGTTTAAATATGAAAACTCTACGATTAAATAATTATTTCACCTGATATCGGTGTTTTACAGCTAACAGTGGTGAGAAGCCCGTCATAGACATCGCTGCTGCAACAACTCAAGAGACCTCTTGCAAAAATCCTTGAATCACCCCTCCCCAACCCTCCCCTTGTGAAGGCTACGGTGTACACACAAGTGCTAGTAAACTACTAAGGGAAGGAGTTGTGGGGAGTAAAAAGTGGTGGAAAATCCAATAATGATTCACGCTCAACAGTGGGAAGGAAAAGCATTTGGCGACCCA
>JAHHHF010000082.1 GCA_019359495.1 Goleter apudmare HA4340-LM2 | reverse complement strand
ATTACTATTTGTTGGGTCTCTGGTGGCTATGCTTTTTTCTGCTCGTCACTATAAACAGGATTAATCATTCATTTATTCGCGAGTCTCACTCGCGAACTATTTTCTTTTTGTCCAAAGTCCAATACTTTAATCAAGCCAACCACAAAAATATAAGAGTATCAATCATGAAAGTCGAAAATCAAACCGCAATTGAACTATCAAACGAAGAACTAGATGTAGTTGCAGGTGGTACTGATGTATTTACTGATGTCACACAATACCAGTCTGAAATTTTAGTAGTCGGACAAAAAGCAGAATCTGCTGCTGGTGGCAGTTCCGCAGCTGCAAACATCGCTAGACAAAAAATTAACGCCAAGGCTGCTCACTTGATTGGATTAGCTTCCTAATTTTTCAGCATGGTCAGTTAAACGTAATCTTCAGTAGAGGTAATCCTCAAACATACAGTTGTTCGGAGTTCACTAAAGCCTACCTGGAAAAATAGCACAAAGTTGGAGCGCCGGAAGCCGACGCTCTAATTTTGTATGAGACGAAAGTCGTAGATATATACACCTATGATCTCAACGAAGGTCTTAGGAAAGTTAGCTATTTGGCTGAGGCGAGAATCAAGACGTTTTTCAGATGTTTATTCTTGGTAGTAATTTTACTATGAATACAGTTGAAGCAAACAAAGCAGAGGGCAAACAAAAAAAGTGAATTTATCTCTGCTTTTAATCAAGTAAACCTCAAAAATATAGGAGTCTTAAATTATGTCAGTTGAAAAGCAAGCCGCAATTGAATTGTCTAACGAAGAACTAGATGTAGTCGCTGGTGGTGCAGATATATTCTTCGATTTTACGCAATTTAATTCCGATACTTTACTAATATCACAAAATACTCAATCTGGACCTGGTGGTAGTTCCACAAGTTCCACAATTGCTAGACAAAGAATCAACACCAGTGCTTTTCGCTTTATCGGGTTAGATGTCTAATTTCTAAGAATTGCAAGTTAAGCATAGTTTTCAGCAGAGGTCATGGTTAGTCAACCTCTGCTTTTACTAAAATTAAATTTTTCTTGACAAAAGGAGTGAGTTATGGAAAAGGAAAAACAAGGGCCAATTGAGTTATCTCATGATGAATTAGATACTGTTGCAGGTGGTTTCAATTTTCAGTACTTTGCTGCAACCTTTTTTGAGCAAACCGACAGCCTAGTTATGCAAAATACACAATCTGGTCCCGGAGGTAGTTCTACAAGTTCTCTCATGGCGACGCGCAGTATCCGGGCTTTTTCGTTCATTGGCTTATTTTTCGGTGGTGGTAGACGCGGTCGCCGTCGTCGTTAAGTAAAAGAATTTCGCCAGACATTTCCGATATTTTTTAATCTATGTTGTATCTCTAAATAACCAAGGCAGGAAAAAACTATGTCAGACAAAATTATTAATATTAATGAAGCGGTTGAGCTATATCTACAGGAATTAGATGCTATTTCAGGTGGTAAAGATGTACCAGTTTCTCCTAGTTATGATTCAGCAGATGATTTGAAATTGATGGCACGAAGTCATACAGATTTAGCTATCCAGTCTGTAAATGAAATCACTACTGCTCTACATTTAATCGCCTTGAATATATAACGTAGCAGTTAAGTAAATAAATGTAATTTAACTGTCTGTAATTTTTGTTTACAAAAAGTCTATTCCTTGAATATCTGTGTGATGAAAAACGTTCAGCCAATATTAAGATGGATCAGGGTTAGCATGGCGATTCCTAATTTTGGGATATTGACAACTACTAACAACACTCTCCCGTTTTTGCAAATATTAGGGAGTTAAATTATGAGAGAAGTTCTGCTAAAGGAACTAAGTAATAGCGATATTGACTGGATGTTAACAACAGGTAGCAAAGACGAAATTGCTCCAGGTCAAGTTCTGATTCGCCAAGGTAAACCTGTAGATGCACTATATATTTTGCTGGATGGAGAGTTAATAGTTTCTCTCGCTCAATCAGAAGATAATCCTTTAGGACGAGCCTTTGCAGCTTTAGAAGGTGGTGAACTGACAGGTCGGGAAATTGCCAGATTGTCGAGTGGTGATATGGTAGGTGAAATTCCTTTTCTGGAAGCTTATCTACCCTCTACGACTGTGAAAGCGGTAACTAAGTCACTGGTTTTAGCGATTCCGCGTCAAAAGTTGGCGACCAAATTACAAGCAGATGTGAGTTTCGCAGCGCATCTTTACCGGGCAAGTGCGATTCTTTTGTCAGACAGACTACAACAAATCATTAATCAGTTAGGTAATAGTACGCTGGTGATGAGCCAGCCGCAACTGAGAGAAATTCTATTTATTTTTGCTGAATTACGTGATAGTGATATCGATTGGTTGATTGTTGCTGGGAGTGTGAGCAAAATTACCGCCGGGGCTGTACTTATTCAAGGGGGTAGACCTGTTGAGGCGCTACATATTTTATTAGAAGGGAAATTGACCCTTGCTGCTTCCGAAGACGATCGCAATCCGTTAGCTAGGGCATTCTCTAGTTTAGAAAACGTTGCTTCCTCAGAAAAGGAGTTTGCGAGATTATCTCGCGGTGACATCGTGGGGGAAACACCCTTTATTGAAGCACCGCCGCCCTCGTTCTCGGTGAAAGCTGTAGAAGATTCCTGGGTGTTGTCGATTCCCCAGTGGCGACTGGCTGCTAAACTTTTGCACGATTTAGCTTTTGCATCGCGTTTTTATCGAGTTCTGGCAGTGTTATTAGCAGACAAACAACGGGGGATAGTTAGTCGCCTGGGTTATGGCAGACTTAGTTACGGCAAAGGTCAAGCTTTAGATGGTTCTACCCAATATGAAAATGAACTGAGTGCTGATTTTTTGGCACAGGTAGCCTTAGCGGGAGCCAGATTTGACTGGATGCTCAAAAGAATTCGCCGCAGTTAAATATTTGTTATTTGTTATTCGTTATTTGTCATTTGTTATTGGTACTTCTAGAAATGCGAGGGTGAAAAATGGTGACTAATAAAAATAATTTATTTCGGAAACAAGCTTTAGAGCGTTCCTCTTCCCCGGAACGCATAGATCAAATTATGCAAGTGGTCAGTCCCATGAATTGGATACCCTTGCTAGCGATGGGTACTTTGGTTGCAGCCGGGCTGACTTGGAGTGTTTTGGGGCGGATTCCCATCACAGCAGAAGGGAGAGGGGTACTAGTTCATCCAAGTAAAGTCCTTCCGTTGCAGTTCCCAGCAACAGAAGGTAAGTTAAGGACTGTGAATGTGCGGGTGGGAGACTTTGTGAAGAAAGGGCAATTGATAGCCACAATTGACCAAGACGACCTCCAAAAACAACTCCAGAACCAGCAAAATAAATTAGCAGAATTGGAATCACAAAATCTCAACGCTAATTTACTACAAGAAGAACGGAGAAATTTGGAACTGAGGGCGATAACCCAGCAGCGCTTGAGTTTACAACAACGCCTGAGACAAGCACAATCCCTGAGTCCCATTGCTAGAGATAAAGATAATAGCGCGATCGCTCAACAAAGGCAAAATTTACAAGAACGGTTAGGAGAAGCTCAAGCCTTTGCTCCTACGCTCAAACAACGACTAGACAAGTTGCAAATAGCCAGAGAAGCAGGGGCAATTCCTGAAACCCTACTCATAGAAGCCAAACAAGCTTATACAGATAGTATTGCTAAAATTGCTGATATTAAAAGTCAATTAAAACAGTTAGATGTGAGCCAAGTACAGGCACAAAAATCTTACAGCGAGAACCTCAGCCAAATCACAGACATCCAAACCCAACTCAAACAACTAGACGCCCAAGAAAAGGTGCTGACAGAGCAAAACTTCCAAACATCTGTGAACCGCACCAACGACATTCAAGACTTGAAACGCAATATTGCCCAACTAAAACAGAGATTAGCAGGTATCAGAGAAATTATCAGCGATCGCACTGGACGCATTTTAGAACTCACTGTTACCTCCGGGCAAATCGTCCCCCCCGGTAGCCGCATCGGTACTATCGAAATCCAAGAACCATCCGCCAAACTCCTCGCCGTCACCTATCTCCCTGTCAGTGAAGGGAAAAAGGTGCAAAAAGGCATGAAATTGCAAATTACACCCTCCACAGTCAAGCGGGAACAATTTGGTGGTATTGTCGGTACTGTGAACAACGTTTCCCCCTTCCCCGTCACCAAAGAAGCCGCAGCTAGTTTAGTAGGAAATCCCGACATTGTTAATAGTTTAGTCACCTCCGAACCCCAAATCCAAATCCTCGCCGAACTGCAACCCAATAAAAACACCCCCAGTGGCTACCAATGGTCTTCCTCCAATGGACCCCAACTGAAAATGACCCCAGGAACCACCACCTCAGTGCGCGTCACCATCGAAGAACAAGCGCCCATCACCTTTGCCTTACCAATTCTCAAATCCTGGAGTGGGATTAATTAAATAATTCGTAATTCGTAATTACAGCAGTTTTCATGTATTCAGACCACAATCTTGTTTATTCCTTTCTTCCTTTGCGCCTACCCTGCGGGAACGACTTCGTCAAATGCGTGAAATAAATCCATTATATTGATCCTTGCGGAGGTTTAGATGGCGCTGCCCAAATTGTCACAACTCCTGAAAAATCCAGGCGCGAGGCGACGTACCCCCACCTTGCTACAAATGGAAGCAGTAGAATGTGGGGCGGCAGCTTTAGGAATCATTCTCGGTTACTACGGCCGCATCGTTCCCCTAGCCCAACTGCGTCAAGATTGTGGTGTATCGCGGGACGGTTCTAAAGCCTCCAATATCCTCAATGCAGCTACTAACTACGGCATGAAAGCCAAAGGCTTCAAAGCAGAATTAGAGCAACTACTGGAAATGTCGTGTCCTCTAATTGTGTTTTGGAACTTCAACCACTTCTTAGTAGTAGAGGGGTACAACAAACATCGGGTATATCTCAATGACCCCGCCTCCGGCCCCCGTCACGTCTCCATGGAAGAATTCAGCAATGCCTTTACCGGCATTGTTTTGGTTTTGGAACCAGGGCCAGAATTCAAAAAAGGCGGACGGAAACCCAGCGTCATCTCTGCTTTGTGGCAAAGACTGCGCTTTTCCTTGGGGGCACTGATTTATTGTGTATTAGCAGGATTACTGTTGGTCATACCCGGCTTGGCCATGCCGACATTTTCCCAGGTATTCGTTGACAACATATTAATTGAGCGTCGCCAAGAGTGGTTGTCACCGTTAATTTTGGGAATTATGATCACCGCCGCAGTCACGGGATTATTAACCCTACTGCAACTCCAAGCCCTGCGACGGATGAGAATCAAACTGTCTGTAGGCATGTCCAGTCAGTTTCTCTGGCATATCCTCCGCCTGCCAGTTAGCTTTTATGACCAACGATTTGCCGGAGAAATCAGCAGCCGGGTGAACTTGAACGACTCCCTAGCGAATATTTTATCAGGGAGATTAGCCACAACTGCGATCGCTATCGTCACAGTGATTTTTTATGCCGTAGTCATGTGGCAGTATGACAGAATCCTCACCTGCATTGGCATTGCCTTTGTAATTATCAACCTCCTCGCCTTACAGTGGGTATCACGGCAACGCATCGACGCCAACATGCGCTTACAACAAGACCAGGGAAAAGTTGCCGGCGTCGCCATCTCTGGACTTCAGAGCATGGAAACCCTCAAAGCCTCCGGTTTAGAATCAGATTTCTTTGCCCGTTGGGCTGGTTACTACGCCAAATCAGTCAACTCCCAACAGGAAATGGACATCACCAACCAGACCCTGGGAGTACTGCCATCATTTTTAACCACATTATCAAACATGCTCCTGATTGCCGTAGGCGGTCTGCGAGTCATGGAAGGGCATCTCAGTATTGGGATGCTCATCGCCTTTCAGGGGCTAATGCAACAATTTTTACTACCCGTCAACAACCTCATCAGCCTTGGTAGTGACCTCCAGCAAGTAGAAGGCGACATCACCCGTTTAGATGATGTCCTCCGCAACACCACAGACCCCCAAGTAGACCGCCAGGTGCAACCAATTGGGCAGAAGAATACACAGGCAACTGTCCTCCAGCCTGTAGTGCGTCTGCAAGGGTATGTAGAATTAAGCGATGTCACCTTCGGCTACAACAGAATAGGCAAACCCTTAATCGCCAACTTCAACTTTAGCCTCAAACCAGGGCAGCGAGTCGCTTTAGTAGGAGGTAGTGGTTCCGGCAAATCCACCGTCGCCAAACTCATAGCCGGATTATATGAACCTTGGCAAGGAGAAATCTTATTTGATGGTCAACCCAGACCCCAAATTCCCCGTCAAGTACTAGTTAATTCCCTAGCTTTAGTCGAGCAGGATATTTTTCTGTTTGCAGGTAGCGTTAGAGACAACCTCACCCTCTGGGATACCACCGTCCCCGACAGCTATTTGCTGCGCGCCTGTAAAGATGCCGCCATCCATGACGTTATTATTTCCCTACCAGGAGGCTATGATGCCCAACTCTTAGAAGGAGCCAGCAACTTAAGTGGCGGACAACGCCAGCGTTTAGAAATCGCCCGCGCCCTAGTCAATAACCCCGCCATCTTGGTAATGGATGAAGCCACCAGTGCCCTTGATACCGAGACAGAGAAAATCATCGACCGCAAACTCCGGCAACGGGGTTGTACCTGCATCATCGTCGCCCATCGCCTCAGCACCATCCGCGACTGTGACGAAATCATCGTCATGGAACGAGGGCAAGTAGTGCAACGAGGCACTCACGACGAATTGAAGCAAGTCGAAGGTGCGTACTTACGGTTAATTCGCAGCGAAGGAGGAGCGTTATAGAATGTCGGCTTCGACTTCGCTCAGCCCACATTCTATAACGCCCCATGCCCCACTATGCAACAAATCACACTCATCATCCCCCAAGCCCAACAATACACCGTCAAAGGTAACGAGCCAATCCTCCTCAACGATCCCCAAACAATCTGGGTAGTAAAATCCGGCTCCATGGCGCTATTCGCCGTCACCGTCAAAAATGGCATCCCCGAAGGTTCCCGCCGCTATTTATTCACAGTCGGCGACGAAGAAGCCATGTTTTCCACCACCAACAGAGAACAGCGCCAAATCCTCGCCGTATCCATGGAAGAAACTGTACTTGTGAAAATCCCCGCCGCCGACTTTCACAAGTTGATGGATGATGAGAAAGTGAAAATGGTAGAGCGCTGGATTGGGCATCTCGGTTTAGCAGTATCAGAAATTACTGCTCCCACCATGTCAGTCCAACCGGAAACCACCAATTACTTCGCCCTCCGCCCAGGCGATATCTTTCAACCCCAACCAAGTACAATATCTTGGGTACAAATTCAGCAGGGTACTGCTAGTTGGATGGGTATGGCAGAAGTACCCTTGAGTTTTGCCTCTGGTGTGTTTCCCATGAGCGAAGATATGTGGTTGCAGGCAGATGATGCATTGGAATTGGCCACTACCACAACCGCAGAGATTGTCCATAATCCTGGCATCTTAAATAGTTTGTCCCGCCTGAACAATCATTTCCTCTCTGGTATTTACCTCCTAGAACAGTTAGAAGCATCAGCAGAATTACGGAGATACCAGGAAAAAGAACGTCTCAATTATCAAGTCATGTCGGAGACCATCGGCGAACTCTCCGCCGTGCTGCAACCACGGAAAACAGCTGCGACTCCTGGAACCACCCCCATTGACGACCCAGACGAAGCCTTGCTAGTGGCGGTGGGTGCGGTGGGGAAAGCGATGGGAATTACCATTCGTCCCCCCGCCAAGTCAGAAAACCTCAAACGACTGCAAGATCCTTTAGAAGCGATCGCCCGTGCATCTAAAATTAGAATGCGGCGAGTCACACTCTCAGATAAATGGTGGAAAAAAGACTCCACCCCTATGCTCGCCTACACCAAAGATGATGACCATCCCGTGGCGTTGTTACAAGTAGGAGACAACCGTTACGAAATTTTTGACCCTTGGGAACAAACCCGCACCCCTGTCAATACTCGCTCTGCTACCAAGTTAGCACCTACAGCCTACGCATTTTTTCGCCCCTTACCAGAAACACAAATCAAAATCTCCGATTTGATCAAGTTTGCGGTGAAGGGACACGAGAAGGAGTTGGTGGTAATTTTGTTTGCGGGAGTCTGCACCACTGTACTAGGAATGCTGACTCCACAAGCTACCGCCATCCTCATCGACAGCGCCATCCCCGACGCTAACCGGGGGTTATTAATGCAAATCGCCCTCGGACTTTTAGCCGCCGCCTTAGGACAAACCCTGTTTGAACTCGCCCAAGCCTTCGCCATTATTCGCCTGGAAACCTTTGCTGAAACCTCCACCCAAGCGGCGGTGTGGGATCGGCTATTGAATTTGAAAGCGTCGTTTTTCCGCCAATACTCCATCGGTGATTTGAAATCGCGGGTGAGTTCCATCTCCCAAATTCACCATAAACTTAGTAGTACTGTCCTCAAAAGCATTTTCTCTAGCTTTTTCGCACTGCTCAACCTAGGGCTACTGTTCTATTACAGTGGTACTTTAGCTTTATTAGCCTGTGCGATCGCCATCCTGAATATTGCTGTCACCGTCGTTTCTGGTACACTAACTGTACAGAAGGTGCGACCGTTGCTGGAACAAGAAGGACAAATCTTCGGCTTAATGGTGCAGTTAATTAACGGCGTCACTAAACTCCGGGTAGCGGGTGCGGAAGCTAGAGCCTTTGCCCATTGGGGTAAACAATACAGCCATCAACTACAACTCATGCTCAGTACCCAAGGTATTGAAGATGGTGTAGCTGTGATTAATAAATTACTACCACCAATCACCAATGCCATGCTGTTTTGGGTAGCTGCGACCATGATTCAACAAACAGCACAACCAGGCGCAGGATTATCTACAGGCGTTTTCCTCGCTTTTAATGCCGCCTTTGGTAGCTTTATCGGCGGTGCTACCAACCTCAGTACCACCGTAGTAGACGTGTTGCAAGTCTTACCAGCCTGGAAACGCGCCCAACCAATTCTGCACGCAGTACCAGAAATAGCCACCAGCAAAGCCGATCCCGGCAGACTCACAGGTAAACTGTGGGTAGACCATGTAATTTTCCGTTATCGCCAAGATGGGCCGATGACTTTAGATGATGTCACCATCCGCGCGGAACCGGGAGAGTATATTGCCTTGGTAGGGCCTTCTGGTAGCGGCAAATCTACTCTATTTCGGTTACTCCTAGGCTTCGATGTCCCCGAATCTGGCACAATTTACTACGACGGACAAGACTTAGCCGGCTTAGATGTCAATGCCGTGCGGCGACAATTGGGTGTGGTGATGCAAAATAGCCGCATGATGTCCGGTTCCATCTTCGATAACATCGCCAGTGGCGCATTAATTACCATGGACGAAGCTTGGGAAGCCGCCCGCGCCTCCGGTTTAGCCGATGATGTGGAAGCCATGCCCATGGGGATGCATACAGTGGTGAGTGAAGGGGGAACCAACCTTTCTGGAGGGCAAAGACAACGGCTGTTAATTGCCCGCGCCCTGGCTTTGAAGCCCCGGATTTTACTATTTGACGAAGCCACCAGCGCCTTAGATAATAGAACCCAGGCGATTGTCAGTCAAAGCTTAGAAAGATTACAAGTTACTAGAATTGCGATCGCTCATCGTCTCAGTACCATCCGCAATGCCCACCGCATCTATGTATTGCAAGATGGTAGAGTGGTACAGCAGGGAAGTTTTGATCAACTAGCAACTCAACAGGGATTATTTGCTCAACTCATCGCTAGGCAAATAATATAAGTAGGGAGTTTATCATGTGTTAAGAGTGCGATCGGCATGGAACCCAAAAAATGATGTTGGGAAATTTGATTTATGAAATACACGTAACAAAAGTCAAGCGTTTGTGTTAGCTGATATCTTGCACCTTGGGGGATATCAAAATAAATTTAACTCAGTATCTTACAACTTTTCGACTACGCTCTCGTCCGCCAGGGATTGTAAATCCCTGTCTAACAGGTAAAGTCCATTAAAATGGACTACAAATAAAACATGAATCTGGAGAGTAATTCATTACCACAAAAATGAATGCTTACGTATTTACTAGTAAGGTGCAAAATTTAAGTTAGTAAACTTCATCATGGCTGCCAATTCTGTGGACAAACTTTCAATAGAATTAATAATTTCTTGTAAATTCATAATGGAAACTCCTAATATCCCTCAAAATCCTGAGTCTACTTCAGTAGACTTTCGCTATTAGACGGTAACTTCAGTTTCCGGCGGGTTATGAAGCCTGTGAGGCTATTTCTGGCTTAAGGGGATAAAGTCGTCAAGGTTTCCCATTTAATGAATTACCTGAGTGAAACCGTTCCCGCAACCACACAAAAGGAATACCAAAAAGAACAAGCACCCTTCTTTGTTTTATCTTCCCTGTAGCAGCTTCCGCCTTCACGTTTAAGTATTGGGGAAAAGTGCGATTGGTATACAGAGAACAACTTCTCGAAAAGGCGATCGCCATCATGATATTGTGGCTATTATTCATGTCTACCACGGAATAAGTATTGACTTTACTATATGAGATGTAGGTAGTCAAAATGAATGCAGAACAAGAGTTATTAACTAAGTAGCGTTCACTTCCACAAGACAAACAGGAAGAAGTTTTAGATTTTGTCGAATTTCTTCGCTTGAAAACCTCTGCAAATAAAACTCCTTTGGGAGAACGTTTACGCCAAATTCGCTCTAGGATTGTTGCTTCTGGTGAACCTTTATTAAGTCGAGATGAAATAGAAAAAGAAATTGCTAGTCGTCGCGGGGGATTACAAGAAACTGACCCATGACAATCACTTTTATTGATTCTGGAGTACTGGTAACTGCGGCGCGTGGTGTGGGAGAAGATCCAGACAAAGCTTTGGAAATTTTAAAGGAGATGACTGGGGTAACAAGATATTCTCCAATGGAGCTAAGCGGGTTCGAACCGCTGACCTCTGCAATGCCATTGCAGCGCTCTACCAACTGAGCTATAACCCCTTAAAGTCAATTACTGATTATGTCTTAATAATTAGTAGTTTGTCAACTTAACTCTGATACAAGTGTAAAGTTAATTTGCCGAGACCGAGCACTGCGCTTAAGAAACTTGCAGCAAATAGGTCATGCAATGCCCCATCAGAAAGTAAACTACTAACATAGCAGCAGCCGCGAGGGCGACCAAGGTGCCAGCTAACATCAGAGAAAATTCCTTATGTTGGAAGGCTTTCTCCATTAGGTGCAGTGACCAAGCCACCAGCGCCACATCAAACAACAAAATAGGGATCAACATATTTATTAATATTTATTCATACTTGTTAACTAATATTAACACTGTTTTGGGCAAGCGTCTCTAACCAGAGATAGATGTGTATGAGCGATAAATGTTAAGTTCAGCTTAAATCAGGTTAGCAACCGTACTGGTACAGAGCGATCGCGTAGATAGTTTTTAATTTGCCCCACGCTTAACTGCCCGTAATGTAATAGTGATGCTAATAGTGCAGCCTCTGCTTTCCCCTCAGTTAGTGCGGCGTGGATATGTTCGCAATTACCTGCGCCACCAGAAGCGATCACAGGGATTTGAACAGCCTCAGCTATGGATCTTGTTAAATCTAGGTCGTAACCGGCTTGAGTACCGTCGGCATCCATACTTGTTACAAGCAATTCACCAGCCCCGCGCTTTTCCACTTCTTTTGCCCACAGTAAGGCATCTTTGCCTGTATTTTCTCTACCACCACGTACATACACATCCCAACCTGGATTATTAGGGTCAACTCTGCGCCTAGCATCAATAGCAACAACTATGCACTGATTCCCAAAGCGATCGCTTGCCCGATCAATCAAGTCTGGTTGGCGTACCGCCGCAGAGTTAATACTAACCTTGTCAGCCCCAGCCCGTAACATAGCTTTAACATTTTCTAATGATTGAATCCCGCCACCCACAGTTAACGGAATAAAGACCTGCTCGGCAGTGCGGTACACCACATCAATAATTGTATCGCGGTCTTCATGAGTTGCTGTAATATCCAGAAATATTAACTCATCTGCACCAGCTTCGTTGTAAACCTGGGCCAGTTCTACAGGATCGCCTGCATCCTGAAGGTTAACAAAGTTAACTCCTTTAACAACCCGTCCCGCGTTCACATCCAAGCACGGTAAGATTCTTTTAGATAACATAAATAACTTTTGCTCTTTTGGGTAATTGTCCGGAATTTAAATTTTAAAGTGGTGCGTGTATTCTAAAACGAAAATTTCCCCATCTTTGTTGATTCGCATTTTTGCCACCAACATGGTGCTTACACAGTCCTCAAGTCAAGGTTGATAGCTGAATTATGGCGATTATCTCCTCTAAAAAACAGCCTCAAGACCCCAACGGTGAACCAAAGCAAAATCACAAGACAGCGAAAGCTGCTCCTACTGAAGACCTGTTACAACCCGCAGCTGCTATTGATGAACAAGGTAAACAAGAAGAAAGTATTCGACCGCAGCGATTCGCCGATTACATAGGGCAAAAAGACTTAAAAGATGTGCTGGATATTGCTATCAAAGCAGCTAAGTCACGGAGTGAAGTGCTGGATCACTTGCTACTGTATGGGCCGCCAGGATTAGGTAAAACCACAATGGCAATGATTTTGGCATCGGAGATGGGAGTAAACTGCAAAATTACCAGTGCGCCAGCACTAGAACGTCCACGAGATATTGTAGGGCTACTAGTGAACTTAAAGCCAGGGGATGTGCTATTCGTAGACGAAATTCATCGCCTCTCACGGATGACTGAAGAAATCCTCTATCCAGCAATGGAAGATTATCGCTTAGATATTACTATTGGTAGAGGTTCCAGCGCTCGCATCCGCAGTTTACCCCTGTCAAAATTTACCTTGGTGGGTGCAACAACTCGTGTCGGGGCCTTAACTTCACCACTGCGCGATCGCTTTGGCTTGGTGCAAAAACTGCGCTTCTATGAAGTAGATGAACTGAGCAAAATTGTACTGCGAACCGCCCAATTACTCGACACGCCCATTGCTGAGGATGGTGCTACCGAAATTGCGCGCCGTTCACGGGGAACACCACGTATTGCCAATAGGCTACTCAAGCGAGTACGTGATTACGCGGAAGTGAAATCATCAGGGGAGATTAATGAAAGCGTTGCATCTGAAGCATTGCAACTATTCCAAGTAGATCCCTGCGGTTTAGATTGGACAGACCGCAAAATGCTGAGTGTGATCATTGAACAATTTAACGGCGGCCCAGTAGGACTAGAAACCATCGCCGCCGCCACAGGTGAAGATACCCAAACCATCGAAGAAGTATATGAACCTTACCTGATGCAAATTGGCTATTTAAGCCGGACACTCCGTGGTAGGATAGCGACGAAAACAGCGTATCACCATTTGGGCTTCACTCCGCCTAGTAATGGGCAGATGTCTTTGCTGTAGTTATCGGGTTGTTAAAAGTCAAGGGTCAAGAGTCAGTTTTTCACTTTTCCCCAATGACGCCACTTGCTATAAGTCTGGCGACTGAACGCAGGGCTGCCCCCATGCCCCATGCCCCATGCCCCATGCCCCATTCCCTAAATTATGATGAAGTTAATTAGTATTTTCCTCAGTCTGTTCCTTGTGTTGGGCTGGGGTACACCAGTTATGGCATTATCCGCAACGCCTAGCCTCACTCAAGAACAGTTACAACAAGGCGATGAGTTGGCAAATAAGGCTTTTGCGGCGACGAATCAGGGTGATTTTTCCACGGCTGAACGTTACTGGACAGAGATTATTGAGCAATTTCCTAGTAATGCTGGTGCGTGGAGTAATCGGGGAAATTCGCGGGTAAGTCAGAACAAATTGCCAGCAGCACTGACAGATTACAACAAAGCCGTCGAACTAGCTCCCAACGTCACCGACCCCTATTTAAATCGTGGTACAGCCTTGGAAGGTTTAGGGAAATGGGATGATGCGATCGCAGATTATAATCATGTCTTAGAACTTGATCCCAATGATGCAATGGCTTACAACAATCGTGGTAATGCCAAAGCAGGTCTAGGAAAATGGGATGATGCGATCGTAGACTACAAAAAATCTTTTGAAATCGCCCCCAATTTCGCCTTTGCTCGCGCCAACTACGCTGTTGCACTTTACGAAACAAATCAAATCGACCAAGCCATCCGCGAAATGCGGAACATCGTCCGCAAATATCCCAACTTTGCTGATGTGCGAGCCGCCCTCACAGCTGCATACTGGGTAGGAGGCAAAAAAGGCGAAGCCGAAAGTAATTGGGTCGCAGCAATCGGACTTGATAACCGCTACAAAGATATCAACTGGGTGGCAAATATCCGCCGTTGGCCTCCCAGCTTGGTGACAGCTTTGGATAAATTCTTAAAGCTTCAGTAGAGCATTTTGTAGTAATTTATTCAACCCCCAGTAGAGAGATTTACTATTGGGGCATTTTTACATTAGTTTCAAAAATGAAACTAAGTGTATTTACCATGACGCATTTTGGACTAATTTGCCCGGCATCTACTGGTCACATCAATACCATGTTGCCATTAGGAAAAGAACTTCAACAGCGCGGTCATCGCGTCACCCTATTTGGAAGACTGGATGCAAAATCCAGAACAATAGCAGCAGGATTGGAATTCCGGGCGATTGGAGAATCTGAGTTTCCTAGTGGGACAATGGCAGCATCCTTGGCTCAGTTGGGAAAACTGAGTGGACGCGCAGCAATAAAATACACTGTTAAACTACTCAGAGATGGGGCGGCTGTTTTGCTGAGAGAGGCACCAACAGCAATCCAAGAACTAGGCGTGGAAGCACTGTTAGTAGATCAAGTGACGCCAGAGGGAGGAACAGTTGCAGATTATCTGGGCATCCCTTTTATTACTATTTGTAGTGCTGTTGTACTTAATCGAGAAGAGAATATACCACCTCATTTCACAACCTGG
The DNA here is from genome assembly GCA_019359495.1 of Goleter apudmare HA4340-LM2. GTDB lineage: Bacteria > Cyanobacteriota > Cyanobacteriia > Cyanobacteriales > Nostocaceae > Goleter > Goleter apudmare. The sequence continues at coordinate 113,514 of JAHHHF010000082.1, read as the reverse complement.
GAGTACAATTTAACCTGGTGGGGCCGACTGCGTAACCGCATAGGTTACAAATTACTGGGTAATCTTGTCAAACCCATCACAGAAGTGATTAATGAGTATCGTCAAGAGTGGAATTTACCCGCCCATGCTAACCCCAATGATAGATATTCCCAACTGGCTCAAATCAGTCAACAGCCTTCTGAATTAGAGTTTCCCAGAGAAAATTTGCCCCAATGTTTCCACTTCACAGGCCCTTATCACAGTCCAATTGGTCGGGAAGTTTCCGCTTTCCCTTTTGATAAGTTAAATGGGAAACCGTTGATTTATGCTTCTCTGGGAACCATACAAAATCGCTTGTTACCAGTTTTCAAGACTATTGCAGAAGCTTGTAACGGCTTAGAAGCCCAATTGGTCATTTCCTTGGGTGGTTCGGCTAATCCAGAGGTTTTGCAAGGGTTGCCGGGAAATCCGATAGTTGTCGGTTATGCGCCTCAACTAGAATTACTACAAAAAGCCTACCTCACTATTACTCATGGGGGTATGAATACGACATTGGAATGCTTAACAAATGGTATACCAATGGTTGCTATTCCCATTGCTAATGATCAACCAGGAATAGCAGCAAGGATAGCTTGGTCAGGATGTGGTGAAGTTGTCCCCCTGAAAAGTGTAAATGTTCCCAAATTGCGAACCGCTATTCAAAAAGTGTTGACGCAAAATTCTTATAAAAAGAATGCTTGGAGATTGCAAGAGGCAATTCAACAAGCCGGTGGCGTGAGTCGATCTGCAGATATTATCGAGCAGGCTGTGTCTACAGGGAAGCCTGTCTTGGCTGAAACAAAGTAATAACAATATTTCTTAACCTTTCTGGTGACTTTAGAATTTGATGCTAGCTAGTAGTTAGTAATACATCAGCGAATGCAATGGAAGAATTTAAATATACCACTAAGAGCGAAACAGATAGGGTATTTAGCGTGTTTGACACTTTCAAACAAGATGCTGAAGATATTAAAGACTCTGGTGCAAATGATGCCAGAAGTGCCAAAGAGCTAGTTTTGACAATGTCCTCTATTGGACAGTTTGGGCGATTCGGTAATCAGCTATTCCAGTATGCTTTTTTGAGAATCTGTGCAAAAAAGAATGGATCAAGAATAGAGTGTCCTCCTTGGATTGGCCAAACACTGTTTGGACATAAGGATGCACTCATTTCCAAGCGGTTACCTCCTGCGATTGAGCGCCGGGATTTTGGAGAAAGTTTGTTTGAGATTGTTCCAGAATTTATCCCTTATCTTGAAAAACTTGCTGATGCCAAGAGTTCCTATGTGGGTTCAGAAGCCCTAGAACAGGGTCTTGCTAACGTGGATATCTGGGGTTTTTTCCAATTACCAACTCATTTTCTAGCGCCATACAAAGAATACTTTCGTTCACTTTTCCAGCCCGTTCACGAGCTAAAAATCCCATTGGAGAATAGTCTAAATATTCTCCGTTCCAAAGGCAAAACAATCATTGGGATTCACATACGCCGAGGTGATTACATTACAGAGATTAGGGCTGGTTTTACATTAGTCTTTCCTGCAAAATGGTATTGCGAATGGCTGGACGGGATATGGAAAACTTTAGAAGATCCGGTTCTCTTTCTTTGCAGTGATGATATTGACGGTATTCTTCCGGAATTTGAAAAATTTTCTCCTGTGACTTCGAGAGATTTGGATGTAAATTTGCCAGAAGAAATGAAAGAGTTAAATATAGAGTTTTACATTGACTTTTTTATGTTAAGCAACTGTGACATAGTATGTATTAGTAATAGCATCTTTAGCTTCGCTGCTTGTATGCTCAACGAGAGGGGAGAAATTTTTATCCGTCCCCATTGGGATTTTTCCACAAAGTTCATAGCATTTGATCCTTGGAATAGTGAACCTCTGTTATGGTTAGGGGGTAAAAAATCCAAATTCTTCAAAAGTTGGATTGAGATTTTATACGTTACATATGTTACCCAAGGGATATGGATAATGCTCAAATGCATATTTATTTACGTTCCTAAGAGCAGGAGCAAAGGGTTGGTACTTCGAGCATACTTAGGTTACCAAATCCAAGGTATTTTAGGTATAGCTAAGAGCTTTTTATATACATTAGGTTGGCGTTCTTTGTGGAAAACACCTGAATTATTTAACTCTAAATAGTAGAGTTTTTTGATCATCTTTGAGAATTAATTAACCCAAGTTCTATCTGGATTCAACTTCCGCGCTTTCCCTACAGTATCAAAAATGGCGATCGCTATTTTTCTGCCAGCGATCGCCTAAGAATAATTTTACCTGCGTCTCCTGCCAAAGCCAGTTGAGCGACGGGGTGCAGAACTCCGTCCACTACCAAAACTGCTGGGGCTACGTCTGGTAGTTCCAGATTTACCAGAAGGTGTGAGGGTACTGCTACCAAAGCCAGAACCACTAGGACGGTTCGTCGTGCTACGTGGTACGGTGCGGCGGATAGTTGAACTACCGGGAGATGACCTTCTAATGGTGCCTGTACTGCGGAAAGCGGTGCGGTTTCTTACGGCTGCGGGGGGTGCATTGTAACGACTGCGGTAGCTAGAGACTGCTTGGTCATAGCTGCTACCATAGCCACCATAGCCAGTCATAATCTGTCCTGGTTGATAGACAGGAGGTACATAGTACTGGGGTCTAAATAATAGACTACCGATCGCTTGACCAGCCAACGCCCCGGCAAAGGGTGCCCAGAAGCCATTTTCTCGACGCACTACCACCGTCTCTTGCTGACCTGTTTGGGGATTTGTGCGGTTTTCGGTGACGTTGTGGACATACTCAATTTTAAAATCTTCGGTCAGGTATAGTATGGGCTGTCCGTTTTCTACCTTCAGATATGTTTTTTTACCTTCCTTAATTTCGTCATCAGTTAACCGTGCCATTTGTAAGTTTTCGGTGATAAAAGTTGGGGGTTTGCTGTCGATTAAAAACAGCGTATACTCCCCAGTGCCATCATCATACGTGGCTTGTTGTACTTGATACTGACCATCACTTAATTTGGTGAGAGCAGCGTTCTGGCTAACATTTCTAGCCGGAGGTGTAGTTTGGTTTGAACCTCCACAGGCGACTGTTGTCAAGCACAAACTCAAGGCTAAAACAACGACTGTAAATTTCCGGAGTATGGTCATGATCATTGCACTAGTGTCCTATATCTGAGCTTAACAATTTACGATACAGGTAGTATGTACGGTCTACCCAACAGACTACAAGGGAATTAATTCTGGGTAATATTGCAGTAACTGGTCATTGGTGAGTTCATCACCTAATTGTGCTGGTGAAAAATGCACTTGAATCGCCCGGAGTTTATTTTTGTAGTGCAAATTAATCAAGGCTTTCAAACCTTCTTTGAGTGCCTGAATATCAGCAAGGTCGGTTTCTAATTCTGGCACTTCTCCTTCATAGGCTACTGTAATCATCACGACTATATTACGTGTTACAGGTATAGATAAAGGTTCATTAGCTCCCAAGGGAGAACTAACATCGATATCTGCGCCGTATCTTTGGGCGGAGTCAGTAAATAATTCATTGAAAAAATCTCCCGCCTCGCCTTCATCCCAAAAAACATCACCTTCATTAGCAGCAGAAAGCCAATATTCATCAGATTGCAACAAAGTTTGGCTAATTTGGACTAATTCTTCTCCCAAAACTTCCATGTCACCATCAGCAGCGATCGCTGACCTAGCAGCACTATTTAATACTCCCAAAATTGGAGCTACTTCATCCCCTCCTAAATGCAGAAAAAAGCGACAAACAACATAGCGAGTCCGCCCAATCATTTTATTAAAGGTATCACGCATGGTTTTTCTCCATAAATAAATTGTTATTGGTCATTTGTTGTTTACTATTAAATCTTGACCCTTGACTCTTGACCATTAACCCTTAACTACTTCTCACAGTGATGGAAACTTTTCACAAAATCAATCACCATATTTAAAGAAGGTAGTATAGATTTTGCTGAATCACTAGATGTATCATCAAAAAATGTAGCATTAGGATTTGAATTATTAATTAATTTTTTGCCAAAGTAGGGGCTATCATATAGAAGCAAAGTTTGAGCGCTAGAGTTAGTGATAATTGTCTGGGTAGGCGATTTGAAAAAGTTTAATTTAGCAGCTATTTCCAAATTCTTTTTTATTTTGTCAGTATTTTGAGCCTGTTTTCTAGCTTGCTCGATCAGTGTACTAATTTGCTGCACCCGATGGGGTATTTTTAGCCCCAGGTGAGATATATCTTCGCTAATCATCATTTCTACCACCTGATCAATATTTTGCTGTGTGTTGGCAGCATCTTTAAAGGGTAGAATTGCAATATAAGCTGTAGCTAATAAAGCTTCGTCGTTATCTACTCGGAAGGTAAAAATAGTCCGGCGACGGCCAATTTCTGTGTTGGGGGGTTGTTTGAGTTTGCGGTATTCGCGGGCAATTTGGTAATAAGCACCAGCAAGGGCAAAGTTAGCTTCGTGTTCTAGAGCTGCATCGACGATAATCCGAATTGTGGGCGGAGTTTCGTTAAAGAAGTCTCGTGAGTCTTCGGTGTTAAACTTCTGAATGATGGAGCGATCGCCTGTAGGAGAGAGGTCAACCCATTCACAAGTCATACCTTCAGTTTTTAAACCAAACCTGGAGGTAGCATAAAGTTTAGCACCAGTTAAAGTTGCTCCTGTTAAGTCAGCACCAACCCATTCAGCTTTAATTAATTTTGCCTGGGTTAAGTTGGCGTGTACTAAACTGGTGTTTGTTAAGTTGGCGTTACTTAAATCTGCACCAATTAAGGTAGCCCCACTCAATTTTGCTCCACTCAAATCAGCCCAACGGAGATTCGCCCCACTCAAATCAGCCCAGCGAAGATTCGCCCCACTCAAGTCTGCACCACTGAGGTTTGCATGGCTGAGATTCGCTTGCCTGAGTTCAGTATCTCGCAAATTTGCCCCACTGAGGTCTGCACGACCCATGTCAGTGGCGTTGAGGTTCGCCATCTCTAAATTAGCTCCCGTTAGGGAACAGCCTCTCAAAGACGCCTCACTCAAGTTAGCACGACGGAGATTGGCTTGTCGGAGTGTGGCTTCCCGCAAATCAGCACTGGTGAGGTTAGCCTGGAATAGATCGGCGCGACTTAGTTCAGCGCGAATTAACTCAGCCCGGATTAATGAAGCGCCTCGGAGTTGAACGCGACTGAGATCCGCTCGAATTAAATTAGCAACGTTGAGACTGGTATTGTTGAGAATGGCACTAGCAAGATTCGCACCACTAAGTCTAGCAACATTGAGTTTGGCATCAGTTAAATTGGCTTCGCTCAGATTAGCACCACTCAAGTTGATCACACTCAAATTGGCTTGGCTAAAATTGACACCATTGAGTTTGACACCACTCAAATTGGCTTCTGAGAGGTCAACACCACTAAAATCTATGACTCCAGTTGCGTATTTTTCCAGTAATTCTTCTACATTCATAAATGCTACCCCTCAAAGCCAACTTTAATAGTTGGTAAAGTATGCAGAACACACATTAAAAAATCGATAATCAAAATTAGAGATGAAAATTGGTATTTTAGGACTGGGACTCATAGGTGGATCTTTGGGGTTTGATTTGCGATCGCAAGGACATGATGTCTTGGGAGTGAGTCGTCGGGAATCGACCTGTCAAAAGGCTGTAGCCTTAGGTAACGTTGATGAAGCATCCATAAATCTCAGCCTGTTAGCCGGGACTGATGTTGTGTTTATTTGTACACCTATATCACTTATTGTTCCCCAAGTGGAGCAGTTAATCCATCATTTATCCCTCACTACAGTTGTGACTGATGTCGGTTCGGTAAAAGCACCAATAGTTCAGGCGATTTCTCCCCTTTGGGATTATTTTATCGGTGGTCATCCAATGGCGGGAACTGCAGATAGTGGTATTGAAGCAGCACAACGACATTTATTTGTGGATCGGCCTTATGTTTTGACGCCAACTACCACAACACCAACGATGGCGATTACGGTTGTGGAAGAAATTGTGCGATCGCTCGGCGCTAAAATCTATTACTGTCAACCAGAACAACATGACCGCGCTGTCAGCTGGATTTCCCATTTACCTGTAATGGTCAGCGCTGCATTAATTGCTGCTTGTATGGGTGAAACTGACCCCGAAGTTTTGCAACTAGCCCAAAACTTAGCTAGCTCAGGGTTTCGAGATACCAGTCGCGTGGGTGGGGGTAATCCAGAGTTAGGCGTGATGATGGCGCGGTATAATCGCCAAGCATTGCTCGGTTCATTGCAACAATATCGCCACAACCTTGATGAATTAATTCATTTAATTGAGCAAGAAAATTGGGCTTTGTTAGAACAGAATTTACAGTCAAATCAACAAGCACGACCTAATTTTGTTGAATAATTTCCCGGTGCGTTACCTAGAACCTTATCAGCACTGCCTTAGAGGATGTTTGAAAATTTTTGGGCGAATATAATGGGAGCATCCCAATTTTGCAAAAATAAAATTTGTAGTGGGAGCATCTTGCTCCCTAATGTCCAGGAAGCGGGCTAGAAGCCCGCACTACAAAAAAATAAATTTACACATTTGGGATGCTCCCAATATAATTCGCTACTACACAAACAAAATCCGCCTGCGCGGACTAACACAAAATCAAGGTTTTGTCCGTGTAGCCAAGCCACTGCTTTGGGGAGACAGCGCCGTGGGCGGGTTTCCCGACTTGTAGCAAGTGGCGCGCGACTTCCAGTCGCCTGGGCTAGTATTAAATTAGACTTTTCAAACACTCTCTTATTGACTAACACATTTTATAAGCTAATGAATATGATCTTACAAACCCAAAAACACAATTACACTCCAGAAGAATATCTGGAATTAGAAGCAAAAGCCGAATACAAAAATGAATATAGAGACGGAGAAATTATTCCTATGACTGGGGGAACAACCAATCATCATAAAATTGCAGGTAATTTTTATAAAAAATTTCCCCTAATAATTAATGGTCAAGATTATGAAGTGTACATTGGTGATGTCAAATTATCAATACCTCATGATCGCATTTATACTTATCCTGATGTCATCGTAATCAAAGGTCAGCCTGTATACGAAGGAACTGAGAAAACAATTATTACTAATCCTTCACTAATTGTTGAAGTTTTATCAAATTCAACTAAAAATTATGACAAAACAGATAAGTTTAAATTTTACCGTTCAATCCCTGAGTTTCAAGAATATATAATAATCGACCAGTATAGTTTTGCTGTAGAACAATTTGCTAAACAAACAGCAGACCAATGGATTTTTCAAGAGTATGAAGGGGAAGAGGCAATTTTAGCCTTGAAAACTATTGATTTTCAAATTTCCTTACGTGAGATTTATCAGCGTATAAATTTTGAGTTGAGCGAGGGATAACACCAGCGATCGCCTTTCTCACAACAGCATAACATTATGTGCTTTGGTAACAGCTAAATCTAAATTTAGCCTGATGAATCTTGATTTTTATGCACAATTTTTAAACCTAGGATAATCGATATATAGCAATCCTATTTCAGTTGTGAAAAATATCGGTTTTGGCTGTTGACTGTCTCATTTAGGATTTCTATATAAATTACACTGCTCTAAAGAATGCTTGAATTGCCTAATGACGACTGGATGCGTTTACATTCATATTGTCGTTCAGTTGGCGAATTAGGCGAGATAATTCCCGAATAATGTTGACAGCAATTTCGGGAGTTTCTTCAATGGCGTCATAAAGTTGCTCTTGTGTCAGTTCCAAACACTCGCAAGGTTCTAAAGTGGTCGCGGAGGCAGAACGGGGTTGTGTATCAAATACTGCTAACTCACCAAAGTATTTTCCCTTATCTACCTCTGCTAGTTGTTTCTCGCCAATGTGAACTTTGACCCTACCAGATGCAACAATGTAGAGCGATCGCCCTTCTTCTCCTTGCTTAAAGATGGCGTAATTAGCCGGAAATGTCAGCTCATCCATCACTGAGGCTAGCCGCACAATAAAATCATCTCGCAATTCTTTAAAAATTGGGACTCGGCGGACAAATAATAAACGGTCAACGCTGGTTAGCATGGCGGCAGGTTAAAATTTACACCCTAAAAATATATAATTGCCTAAGTGTGGAGAAGTCAATACTAGTATTAGTGTTGACGCAATTAGCCATATTAACCGATATTTAACTCTAATCGTCAAGGAGACTCTAGTTACTGAAGCGATCGCTAATGCTTTTTACTGAAGAAGAATTCAGAATACATCCGCCAGAATCCCCAAGCTGGATTCTGTGCGACTGGATGGAGAATCGAGGTTTAGAGCCAGCGATTTGAAGACGCTCAAGGATTCGCTACCGCTACGCTATCGTGGAGAAGAAAAATTCTTTCCGGCTGTTACCCCTGCAAGGGACAGGCATGGGGTATTCTAAATTCTGAATTCTGTCTTCTGACTCCTTCTCATTGACTTGGCGGTATGGCTTCCTCGACAGGGCGGATAATAGCAGGTTCTTCTGGCGTCACTTCTGGTTGGAATATACCTTGTAGTGCCTGTTCTAAGCTTGGGGCCATGACAATACGGTTTTCGTAAGCTACGACTACTCGAACCAGTGTTGGTAAGCTATTTTGCGTCGCTTCTAAGTAAATTGGCTCGACGTACAGCAAGGATTGCTCAATGGGAATCACCAAGAGATTACCTTGAATAGCCCTAGAACCCCGGCGATTCCACAAGGAAATTTGCTGAGAAATTACTGGATCTTGGTTAATGCGCGCCTCAATTTGCTCTGGGCCAAATATTAGCCGCTCTTTAGGAAAGATATACAGCAGCAGCTTACCGTAGTTCTCTCCATCCGATCGCGCTGCCAACCAAGCAATTAAATTAGTCCGTTGTTTGGGAGTGTAAGGCAAAAGCAAAATAAATTCTTCAAAGGCGACATTGGGGAAGCTAGTAATCAAATAATATGGCTCTAATGGACGGGTTTCATCGCCATAGATTTCGTTGGGGATTTGCCATTGGTCTTCCCGATTGTAAAATACCTGGGTATCGGTCATGTGGTAGATCATCAAGCTCTGAGATTGCATCTTGAAAATATCCACTGGATAGCGGATATGACTACGCAAAGTCACAGGCATAGCACTGAGCGGTTTAAATACTTGTGGGAAAATTTTTTGCCAAGTAGCAATTATCGGATCGCGGGGATCGGCGATGTAAAAGTTGACAGTGCCGTTGTAGGCATCAATTACTACTTTGACGGAGTTACGAATGTAGTTGACACCTCCACTACTGGGATCTGAATAGGGGTGGCGATCGCTTGTGGTGTAGGCGTCAATCATCCAATACAGATAATTTTGGTTTGAGGGGAAATCAGTGTTGATATTGCCAGTACTAGCATCAGCCGCCACTAGATAAGGGTCACTGTCATATCTTAAAAAAGGTGCGATCGCCTGAATGCGTTGCTTAATATTACGCCGTAACAAAACTTTGGTTTCTGGCAAAAAATCACGGGTGAGCAGCATTTGCCAGTCTTTCAAATACCAGGCAAATAGCCACCGACGCCACGGGGAATTTATCCTAATTCCGCCCAGTCCATCATAGATGTTATAAACATTATCTCTGCCACTGGGATAATCTAGCTCTCTTACCCTTGTGCCAGTCATTACATAAGTATTAGTTATTTCACCGTAATAAATCCGGGGTTGTCCAATGGGTATGCTCTTGCGGATGGCTTCACTGGCAGTTGTGAGCGCGTTGGGATCACCGCTAATATCTTTGACAAAGTATTCCGGTAGTCCTCCCGGCCCGACTGTATTCACTGGGCTAACGGTAAACCCGTAGCCGTGGGTATAAATTAAATGATGGTTGACCCAGGTCTGAGCTTCCTGAGGTACGTTACTGTAGTCTAATTCCCGTGCCGCAATTAACACCTGTCGCCGTTCTGTTGCTGCTGATTCTGCCTGGGGTGTCTCTCCTTGTGTAGCAGCTTCTCTTTCTAGGGTGTAGCGATCAATATCAGCATCAGGGAACCGATAGTAAGGGCGAATTTGTTGCAATTGACGGTTGGTTTCTAATAGTGGTCGCTGATCCCACAGGCGAATATTGCGAATAGTTAGGTCATTCTCTCTCAAGTCGGCTTCAGTCAATTGCCCTACAGGGTTGAAGGTTTGGGTATCAATCGCCTCTAAATCGAATGCTTGGCGAGTCAGGGCAATAGTCCGTTGAATGTAGGGTTGTTCCCGTTGCAATTCGTTGGGTTGCACAATTAAGTTTTGTACTGCTGTTGGCAATAGAGTATCAAATAAAACTGCAAGTATTAAATAAATCCCTAAACCATAAAATACCAACTGGCGATAGGGAGACTTGGGACGCCAGACAATTGTCCGCCACAGCAGGTAAAAAGCGATCGCCATTGCCAAGGCACACAAAACAGAGTAGGCTGGCAACTCTGCCGTCACATCGGTGTAACTGGCTCCATAACTCACCCCACGGGGAGAATATAGTAATTGGTAACGACTCAGCCAATAATTTAAGGAAACAGCCAGCATCAGAAATCCGCCCAATCCGTACAAATGACGCTGCTGCTGGTGAGAAAATCCGGGGAAAATTCCCTGAGTCAGACTGTCTCCCGATAGGAGATAGGTGAGGGTAACGGCAATAAAACCAGACAAAAATAGTCCCATTAACCAGAATTCCAGCAGTTCCCAAATGGGTAGGGAAAACACATAGGTGCTGATATCTTGATTAAATAAAGGCTCTGTATAGTTGAAGGGTGTAGGGTTGAGATATTGCAGTACCTTTGCCCAATGTTGAGACAGCAAAAATCCCCATAACAGACAAAAGACAACTGCGATCGCCCGAATTAAAAATTGGGGATACATTAAAATAGCGATCGCTACACCCACCATCAAGCCAAGATACCAAGGTTGGGCGATAATTTTCTCAACCAATTGCCACACTGTATCTGGTCTTAACAGTGCTGGCATCATTAAGTTAGCCTGATTTACTCCTCCATGCCAGTAAGAAAAAGTAACTTCACCATAGAAAGCCAGTATTAATACTGCAAACAAGCTTAATCCCAAAGCCAAGGGTAATAACCAACTCAATCTTAGGGGTTTCCCGCTTTTAGTCTCAGGTTTGGGAATTTCTGCACTTTTCCCAGGCTGGGAACTGAGAAAGTTTTTGATCTCACTGCTAATTCCCACTTCCTCACGTTTAACTTGCTCAAACTGCCAACGTTGTGCTAAAAACAAGTTGCCTAGCAGATAAGTCGCACTGATACCAATCACAATTACCCATAAAGCCCCTCGGCTCAACACCCGCAACAGAAATACCTGGAGGTAGCCGACTTCCTGAAACCAGAAAATTTCTGCTCCCAGACGAGCAAACAGATCCAAGAGTAGCAACAACCCCAGGAACAGAATAAATAGCCTCAAGCCCCATTTTGAAAACATCAGTTACAAGTGTGACGCGCTACACCACAATATCTGAGCTTTTCTTTGCTCTGCAAGCTTTTTAATTCTAACAGGACTCACTACCCACTGACAAAAGAAAGAGCGATCGCTTAGGCTATTGGTCGTAGAGATAAATAAAGTATAAAAATATGCTGCATACTCTTGTCCCATTGACAGAAGACTTAGCAGGTCAAAGCCATCCCAATCCTAGCTATTTGCAAACACAGCGCCGTATTCGTTTCCTGATAGACAAGTATCTGACAGTCGAAAAGTTACGCGATCGCTTAGAGGATTTACCAATACAATTTGCTCATCCTCAACCGCGTCCCTGGAAACCTATTGATTGGCAAGCAATTAACCGCAGTCAAATTGTTGGCATAGATGCAAAGGTATTTTTATCTATCTTGATAGGTGCAATGGATACAGAAGCCCCCATTCGCGGTTATACCCAAACCAGTCGCCAGTATTTAGAAAAACTACACCCCCAGATGGCGCGGTTTGTTGGCGGAACAGTCGGAGAAGATAGGGAACTACTAGAACCGGGTTTGTGGGAAAAAGAAGAACGTCAACACACACCCGCATTAATTAAGATTTACACCCAACTCACAAACGAAAAAATTACCCCTAAACTCCGCACTGTTAGAGGCTACCTCCCTACAGATGATCCTTACGAAGATCTATATCGCCACGGCTTACACCGGGTAGCCACAGAATACGGTGCTACCTGTCTTTACCTTTGGCTGATGGCCTACACCACCGGGCCACTCCAGGATGTTCTAGAAGAACTAGCACAAGACGAAATCAACCACATGACTAAATTCTGGGGGTTTGGGGTTTGGGCGTTCCCTGATACTGGACTGATGCGAATTGGACACACACTCATCAAAACCCGCTCTCACAATTATCAGCGCAACAACCTCATGCGTACCCTACGCCGCATGATGGCTACACTCAACTGGAATGCTTGGACTTTCACCAACAAAACCACTCTCATCTTCACCTCCACTTACACCATGCATCGTCTGTGGAGTTGGCACAATAGCCTCACACCAAAGTATTTACAAGATTTATTGGGAATCTTGCCTAAGTCCTAATATCTAATACTGGGTAAAATTACAAGGTCTATAAATTCGCCGATTCCTAGACCTAATACGGCTACCATTGTTAAAGTCCAAAATGAATCTCCTTTGCTAAAACCTGCAAAACGCATTTCTAAATCAGCTAAAATTGTTGTAGCCACAGGGATGAGAAAAAGACTAAACAATAGCCACCAAGTTGCTATTATAGCCATTGATACACTTAAAAATAAAATAATAATTAAGCCTTGAGAACCAAAAGCAAACAAACTCTCTAGCCAAGAGATACTCTTACGGGCTACAGCCAGAGCGATCGCAGTGATAAATGCTCCCGCTAGCCAAATAATGTGATGAGCAGCAAGATACCATCCCAGTAGGGCGTAAGCTATCCAGAGTAATAAAAGAGATAAAAAAGGAACTGTCCGGAAAAATTCAACCTTCATATTGCTAAATTTTGCCAAAATAGTGAAAGGAATATTTTAAACTTAAGGGTGATACATTTTACTATTCCGACTCATTAGCATAGCAAATTTTACCTTGGCTGTGGCTCTGTGTTTAAGGACAACTTCAGGCTATTATGTTAGTTGCTTAGAGGATGTTTGAAAATTTTTGGGCAAATATAATTCGCTACTACACAAACAAAGTCCGCCTGCGCGGACTAACCAAAAATTAGGCCTTTCAAACCCACGGAGGTGGGTTTCGTCTGTGTAGCCAAGCCACTGCTTTGGGGAGACAGCGCCGTGGGCGGGTTTCCCGACTTGTAGCAAGTGGCGCGCGATTTCTAATCGCCAGGGCTTTTCCAACAATCTCTTAAAACAACTTCATTTAATTTTGTTTTTGTTTACACAATCTCAAATTGTCATAGTGTTAATTTTATCTAAACCGCAACAAGTATGCTATTAAACCACTAACCCAAAACCTCAGTTCGTAGTAAAGACTTTAGTCCTGTTAAAGCACTAAAGTCCTTCATAAAAACCCTTCTTACATTCTCAGGATGCCAACACCATAAAATTATATGCATCACTGCAAACTAGAGCCTACGGTGATGAGGCTTGAATTCGCCTATTAATTTCAGACCAATTAACCACATTCCACCAATTATTTAAATATTCAGGGCGACGGTTGCGATATTTCAAGTAATATGCATGTTCCCATAAATCATTACCGATAATGGGATATGAACCATCCATAATTGGGTTATCTTGATTTGTTGTAGTTACGATTTGGAGTTCATTTTGGGGATTACGCACTAGCCAAACCCAACCACTACCAAAATGCTCTGCTCCAGCTGCATTAAATTGTTGTTTAAAGACGTCAAAATTGCCAAAAGTTTGGTTAATTTCTTGAGCAATTTCTCCTATTGGTTCTCCACCACCTTGAGGACTCATGATTTGCCAAAACATAGTGTGATTAAGGTGTCCACCACCGTTATTTCTTACTTTGCTGCGAATATTTTCCGGTACGTTATTCAAGTCCCGAAGTAAAGCTTCTACACTTCTTCTTTGGAGATTGGGATATTGTTGTAATGCATTATTGAGATTGTTGACATAACTAGCATGATGCTCATCATGATGCAGTTTCATAGTTTCAGCATCAATCGCCTTGTCTAAAGCACCGTAGTCATATGGTAATGGTGGTAGCTTGGCAGGTGAAGCAGTGAGTTCTCGTTCAGGGGAAGCTACTGGTAGTAAAGACGCAGAAATTTTTGTGCTGCTGAGAGATTGTGACTCAGCTATGAGTACTGGTTGGCAAGAATTTAGCAGAATTGCAAACACGATTCCTGCTATTAAAAAAAATATTTTTTTTGGGCAAAATCTTCTCATAAAGCATTACCTAAATCAGCAACATAATATTTTCATCAGATGAATATTTAGCCTGTTATTTTATGGGAATTTGATTATTGCTAAAGCCAAGAAAACAAGTAACTTACAAACCTCATGAGCATCTAATTTTTTCAATCAAATAAGCAGCTAATACAAAAACAATTGCATTTCAAACAAACAAGGTTAATCAATGAGATGTAGAAAATATCAGATTCCTATATTCAGCTTTTTCTATAAATGTGACTAAAAAGTGACAGTGTCTTTATTAACTTGAATTACAACCAATAAATTTTAAAATAAAAGTACATTACTTGAACTTCTTATTTAATCTACTCCTTTGGATATAAAGACCTCAAGAACAAGCAAAACTAGCGACAGATATATGTTCTCCGAGGTTTTGCTACACCTATAATTAAACCCTTATACAGTTAATTTAGTACAAGCTAGTGAGAGATTTTCATAAATGTACGTATTTCCCTTCGTTGAGTAATTTACAGCATTAGTAGAAACCTACTCAGTAAGAGTTCTCTGCTCATGCTAATTTCAGTAGTCAGTTTATATACAGATTACTGTTTAGTTACTAGTTATCAAAAAACAATGTTGTAAGAATATATAGCCAAAGGTAAATAATATGTCTGTTGAGCAAATGCGGCAAAAAATCGTACTGGTAAATACTACCATCAATCAAAAAAATCAGAGTGAAGTTAAACAAGAACAAGCAAAACAAGAAGGATTTACTATACCGGATATTGCTATATCTTTGTCACCTATTGGCTTTGTTTTCAGTTGGGTAGTTTTCTTTATATTGTTGCGAAAAATCCGAACATTTATAGAAAACAAGATGGTTTTTACCGTACATAACTCACATAAAGTTCCCTGCAAAAACTGCCAATATTATTCAAACAACCATTATCTTAAATGTGCCGTCAAACCTTCTATTGTGCTCACAGATGAGGCACATAATTGTTCTGAATACTCACCTAAAAAAGGTATGTTTTTCCCCCAAAATCTCCTGCGTAAGGATGAGAATTCTGATTAATTAGGCTGATAGGGTGGTGGTTCTAGCAGTTGTTAATTTAGATCTGCATTTTTACCCCATTTGATGGCCAAATTCTCGCTGTCGCTGCAACCATCTGGCAATATCATTAGCAGTAATAATGCCCTGGAGTAGACCATTCTGAATCACTAACACTCGCCGGACACTGGATTCTTGCATTTTTTCCAGCACCTGAGACATCTGCTCTTCTGGACGAGCAGTTACTCCCTGATCTGTAGGCATCATTGTATCTTGCACGGTGCGATATACCCACTCTTCACGCGGAATATCTCGGATCTGACTTAAAGTAATAATACCTACAGGTTGACCATCTTGAATTACTGGAAAAGATTGATAGCGACGACTGAGAAAATATTTATCCACTAACTCTTGTAGGGTCAAATCAGCACTGACAATTTCCGGATAGGGAGTCATGATTTCTCGCGCGCGTACTCCTTTGAGACTGGTGCGGAGTAACAATTCCTCATAACTAGCTTCTGCGGCGTTATATAAAAACCAACCGATCAAGATAAACCAAAGTCCACCCAAAATGGCGTAATTAAACATTTGCCAGATACCAAGAGCAATCACCAAGAAACCCAGCCATTTCCCTCCTGTAGAAGCTATTTGAGTAGCTTTTCGCTGATCGCCAGTATACTTCCAAATTAAGGAGCGAAATACACGACCACCATCTAGAGGAAACCCTGGTAACATATTAAAGATTGCCAGGACGAGGTTGATAGATGCTAAGTAAGAAGCAATACCTGTAACTACAACACTCCAACCCGCGTTTATTCCTATATACCAAATCAACCCGAAAAAGCCAGCCAGCAGCACACTGGTAAGAGGCCCAACGATCGCAATCTGGAATTCATCACCGGGAGTTTCCGCATCCATGCGAGTGCGAGAAACACCACCAAAGATAAATAGGGTAATCCCTTCCACGGGAATTCCCTTAGCTCTAGCGACGAAGGAGTGGGATAATTCGTGAGCTAGCAGTGAAGCGAAAAAAAGTAGGGTCGCCACTAAACCCATACCAAAATAAGTAGTATTTGCTAGTCCTGGATAGGTGGCTGGAAATAGTCCAGCGCTTAAAGTCCATAGGACTAGGAAGAATATTAATAGCCAAGACAAATCGACTCGGATTTCAAATCCGGAAATAGAACCTAAGCGAAAACCTTGCATATGTTTCTCTTTGCCTAAATGTTAATTCCGTTTTTTTCCCTCTTAACAAGAAAGAGGTGGGTTTTAAATTTGAGATTGTGGATTGGCAATCCCTATCTACATCTGGGTTTTGTGAATCCAATTGTCGCCATCATTTTTCAAATTGGGATGAAGTTCATGGAACTGAGGTTAAGAGGTTGTTTGAAAAGTCTAAATTAATCCCAGCCCTGGCGATTAGAAATCGCGCGCCACTTGCTACAAGTCGGGAAACCCGCCCAAAGCAGTGGCTTGGCTATACAGACACAACCCGCCTCCGCAGGTTTCAAATCCTTGATTTTGTGTTACTCCAGGTCGGTGGACTTTGCCTGTGTAGTAGCGAATTATATTCGCCCAAAACTTTTCAAACATCCTCTAAAGCAGAAATAATGAAGAGTGATGAATCACCAAAAGCATAAGCAAAGGTAATCGTTATTGCGTCTATCATTTGCCAGACGATTTGACGCTGAAATATGCGACCTGAGAGAGTTGTTTTTGGGCTATGTTGGTTGTTTATTTGGTAATGGCTGTGGGCGAACAGCGATCGCTTGTCTGCGACCATTGCGATTTACAACAATTTGTAAGGGATTACCTATCTTGGTAGCTTCCACTATTTCTTGTACTTGCTTGATATCTTTAATTGCTACGCCGTTGAGACTTTCAATGATGTCACCAGGACGCAAACCCCCACGCGTTGCCGGAGAGTTACGGGCGACTCCTAAAATGATCACGCCTGTATCTTGGCTAATTTTTAAACCAGTATCACTCTGATTAATTTTTTCTCGCAACTCAGGACTCAACTGAGCCATTTGCACACCGATATAGGGATGATCCACTCGACCTTGAGTTATCAGTTGATCGGTAATTCGGCGAGCAGTATTGATGGGAATCGCAAAGCCTAAACCTTGTGCTCCCTTCAAAACTGCGGTGTTCATCCCAATTACTTCCCCTTGAGCATTGAGCAGAGGACCGCCAGAGTTACCCGGATTAATCGCTGTATCAGTTTGGATAAAATCAACCCGCTCTGTGGGTACACCCAAATCAGCAGTTGAACGCTGAGTAGCGCTGATAATTCCTTGGGTGACAGTGTTATCCAGTCCCAAAGGATTACCGATAGCGATCGCCCACTCTCCCGGTAGTATGTTATCAGAGTTGCCGAAATTGACTGTTGGCAGTCCTGTGGCTTTGATCCTGACTACTGCAACATCAGTAACTCGGTCAACACCCACCACATCGCCTTGAAATCGGCGACCATCCTTTAAAACTACAGAGACATTATCTGCATCTGCCACCACATGGGCATTAGTAAAAATTATGCCATCAGGTCTGGTAATAAATCCTGAACCGATGCCTTGTTGCACTCGCTCTGTAGGAGGTAATTGATCGCCGAAAAACCTTTCTAATCCAGGGTCTGGAGAAACTTCTACTGTGCGAGTAGAGTCGATTCGTACCACTGCCGGGCCTACTTGTTGCACAACCTGGGTGACATAATTATCCTCAGTATTGACCCGGATGAGAGATGGGGGACGAGGTGCTGGTTCCCTAGCTTTGTTGGTGGTAATGCATCCAGTCACCAGCAAAGCCAGATAAAGCGCAGGTTGCAGGAGAATTCTTTTCATAAGAATTGGGTATTGGGTATTGGGCATTGGAAAAATCACTTTTGACCCTTGAGTACGATTAATCGCGTCTCTCCTGACCCTTAACCCTTGACCTTATTTAGCCACACCAGAATTTAGTTGCAATAGTAACCAAGTCAGATAAGTACCGAAAGGGCCCCAAAGAGCGTATGGTAAAAATAGCCAGAAGGCTTTTTGAGAAATTGGCTTGACCAGAAATGCCAAGATGTAGACAAGTAAGGTTGCCAAGCCGCCAACAATGATTCCACCTGTGAGGCTCTGGAGTTCTACGACTATGGGACTATAAATTGATGTTAGCAAAGCGATCGCTGCATAAACAGCCATGAAGCCCCAAGGACGAGAACGTTGTTTGCCGCTTTTCTCCCAGACGATAATTGCGGAAACGGTGAGACAAGCCCAAATGAAAGTCCAAATGAACGGGATCAGGAACTCAAAGGTTAACCAATCAGGACGTTGCAAGTTCTGAAACCAGGGGTCACGCAAAGATGTCAACAGGCTTCCACCGAAAAACAGCGCTGCGGAAACAGCTGTAATAATCCATCTAGCTTTCATCAGGTGTTCCTGTCAGACTAAGTCTACATTTTTAGTCTAGTTCTTGGAAGCGATCGCTGCACCTATCTTGAGTCGTCTTTCTTGAGGAAAAATATCCCAGTTAGGTTTATTATCGCTGACTTACTTATAGCGATTTTCAGACGAGTGAAGTACAGTTTTAAATCGCAAAACCCGTAGGGGTTTCCCCGCCCTTGATTGTGTTGCGTTCAACCGAGAAAGGCTATAATGAGTACCCAAGACTGGCGTTGCTAAATTTAGGGATGAATCTTCTGGGTTAGGTATCGCTTCACTATTCCCAGTTCCCTTTTAAAGCTGTCACTTTACTGTCATATTTAACTAGCAGGCTGGAAAGCAAGGTCAAAGCATTGTGATTGGTGGACAATGAACATTGGGCAATGGCTGGGATTGCTGACAATATTCATAATCCCAATTCAAAAAACGAATACCCCGTAGGGGCGGGGAAACCCCGCCCTGATTCTTCCAGGGAACTAATCCACCATCGCCATTTCCATCAACAGCTTTTGAGAACTGCGTTCTGATTCATCCTTACCAGGGCGACGTTGGATATAAGCACCGTCTGTTTGCATTTCCCAAGCTTGGCGATTATCTGCCAACAGAATTTCCAGAATGGTTTGTAAATGTTGCACAATCTCGGCATCCTCAACTGGGATTACAGCTTCTACACGACGATCCAAGTTACGAGGCATCCAATCGGCACTACCGATGTATATTTCATTTTCACCGTTATTGTAGAAGTGAAAAATCCGTGAGTGTTCTAAAAAACGACCGATGATGCTAATAACCCGAATATTTTCACTAACTTCAGGAATTCCCGGACGCAGACAACACACGCCCCGGACAATCAAGTCTATTTGTACCCCAGCTTGAGATGCTTCATAGAGAGTCGCAATAATTTTAGGGTCAACCAAGGAATTCATCTTGGCAACAATCTTACCCTCTTTGCCATTTTTACTGTGTTCGATTTCCCGTTTGATCAGGGCAATAATGCGATCGCGCATATTGACGGGTGACACCAAAAGCTTACGATAAGATTCCTGATAGGAGTAACCAGTCAAATAATTAAATAAATCAGTTAAGTCTGCACCTAAATCTTCTCGACAACTCAGTAAACCCACATCAGTATATAACTTCGCTGTTTTCGGATTATAGTTACCCGTGCCAACGTGGACATAACGACGAATTTCTTCGCCTTCTTGACGCACAACCAACGCAATTTTGGTGTGAGTCTTTAGCCCCACCAACCCATAGATGACATGCACACCAGATTTTTCTAATTTATTCGCCCAGGTAATGTTATTTTCCTCATCAAACCGGGCTTTTAATTCTACAAGCACAGCAACTTGTTTGCCATTTTCCGCCGCAGCAATCAAAGAACTGACAATTTCAGAATCACCGGAAGTTCTATAAAGTGTCATCTTCATTGCCAACACATGAGGATCATGAGCGGCCTGCACAATAAACTGCTCTACCGAGGCGCTAAAGGATTCATAAGGGTGATGTACTAGCAAATCTTTTTGCTGAATCACCGCAAAAATATTTTTCTCTTCGTCGTTAAAATTAGCAACTTTATTCTGTTGATGGAAATGGCGCAGACGTGGCGGAATTACTGATACCCAAGCTGGATCTTTGAGTTCAGGTAAGGGTAGGGACATAAAGGAAAACAAATCTTTTAAGTTGAGCAACCCCTCAATCTCGTAGACATCACTCTCAATCAGTTTCATTTCTGCCATTAACATTTGTCTAACTGACTGAGGCATTGATGGTTGAATTTCTAACCGCACCACAGAACCGCCAAGATGTCGTTTACGCAATTCTTGTTGAATTGCTAATAGCAAATCATCCGCTTCTTGTTCCGCTACTTCTAAATCAGCATCACGAGTTAGCCGAAACACATAATATTCTCGAATAATCATCCCTGGAAATAAAGCTTCTAAATTATGAGCAATTACCTGCTCTATAGATACGCCACTCCAGTGATTTAATTTGCCATTTTGTGTTTGTAATTCCTGAGGTAAAGCAATAAAACGCGGCAAAATATTCGGGACTTTAACCCTAGCAAATTTTTCTTCTCCTGTATTAGGAGCTTTCACTACTACAGCTAAATTCAGGCTAAGATTCGCCATCAGAGGGAAAGGATGACTAGGATCTACAGCTAAAGGTGTCAGGACTGGAAAAATCTGTTTTTTAAATACTTGTTGTAGGTAACTACGCTGTTCTGGAGTGGTGTCAATGTAATTCAGCAAATGAATACCGTGGGCTGCCATTTCTGGACGTAGTACCTGCTCAAAATGGC
Source organism: Goleter apudmare HA4340-LM2 (assembly GCA_019359495.1). Lineage (GTDB taxonomy): Bacteria > Cyanobacteriota > Cyanobacteriia > Cyanobacteriales > Nostocaceae > Goleter > Goleter apudmare. The sequence continues at coordinate 92,448 of JAHHHF010000082.1, read as the reverse complement.
GATGTTGCTCACTCACCATTGGGTGTAGATGCTGATAAATCGCGTCTAATTGTTGTTGTGGAGTCAAACCATCGGCAGTGCGCTTACTTAATTCTGCTTCAACTTGGTCTTTGAGAATTGCCACACGCACCATAAAGAATTCATCTAGATTAGAACTAAAAATGGCAGTAAACTTTAGTCTTTCTAGTAATGGAGTGCGGATATCTAAAGCCTCATGCAAAACCCGCCGATTAAATTCTAACCAACTTAGCTCTCGATTAAAGTAGTACTGTGACTCGTTCAGATTAATAGCTTCGCTAACTTTTTGTGCTTCAGTCATGATTGTATTTGCCAAAGCAGAATATTTTTATGGAGATTTTTTTAAACTAACATAAAATATGTCCACTATTTAGCACACAACAATATTAATAACTTGCTAATAACTAAACTTTAATCTGCTATTTACTAGTATGTTTACTATGTTTAAAAACAGGTAAAGCTTTGGTCAAGATAAGATTAAAAATTAAATTTTTAATCTTTGATAAATTGAAAATAATCTGATCAAAGTAATCTCAAATAAAATGGCACAGGAAATAGAGCGTAAATTTTTAGTCCAAGGAGATAGTTGGAAAAATTTAGCGACAGGTAGTTTTTATTGCCAGGGATATATATCTACCCAAAAAACAGCTACTGTCCGTATTCGTATCATAGGCGACCAAGGCTACTTAACTATTAAGGGGCCTAGTATCAAATATTCCCGATCAGAGTTTGAGTACCCGATTCCAGTTGCAGACGCTCAAGAGATGCTAGATACTTTATGCGATCGCCCTTTAATAGAAAAAACTAGATATAGGGTAGAGTACGGTAATTTAATTTGGGAAATAGATGAGTTTGACGGTGTAAACAAAGGGTTGATAATAGCTGAAGTTGAACTTAGCGATGAACAACAGCAAATTGAACTACCAACCTGGATTGGCAAAGAAGTGTCAGATGACCCCAAATATTTCAACAGTAATTTAGTCAAATATCCCTTTTCGCAATGGAATAGGGAATAGGGCATGGGGAATAACCTTTGACCCTTGACTGGATCAATTTTAGATTTCAGATTAAAAGTTCTCTCAATTCCAAATCCAAAATTGATTGACCATTTACCCTGATAGAGACGTTGCAATGCAACATTTCTAAATCATCCCTTTTTTTCATCTCCATACGGCAAAACATCTTGCAGCATAGGTGAAAGTTCTTTATTTAATCTTCCAGCTTTGACAAATTCCGCATAAGTATCTGCTTCAATTGCCAACAGTTCACCGCGAAACTGTTCGGTGATAAAACTGCGAAGATCCGGATACTCTTGTTGTAATTTGTCTATGTCTTCTTGCAAATCTACAAGTTCGCCTTTAATGAGCGTTTCTTGATAACGATAAAACTCTAAATCAATTCCCGGACGTTGATCTTTTTGGAGGTATTGCAAAACTCTCTCTAAAGCTACATGACGAGTCATCAATTCCATATATTGCTCTCGTAAGGGTGCGTCTCCTAGTAGCTGAAGCTTTTGCAGTAAAGGTTTAATAGTCAATCCCTGCACAAGTAAAGTAAATAAAACTACTCCAAATACTGTAGCAATGATTTTGTCTCGCTCTGGTAAAGTCGTTGATACACTCAATGCTATAGCAATGGAGACAGAACCACGTAAACCACCCCACCAAAGTATAGTTTGATCAGGTAAAGAAATTGGTGATTGTGTCAGGCGATCGCTCACATAGCTGAGAATGTAAATTGCTACTCCCCGCATCAAAATCATCGCCCCCACAGAAACAGCAATCAATTGCAGGTTTTCTGCCAAGCCAGCAAAGCGAATTTGGTCGCCAATCAACAAAAAAACAATTGAGTTGACAAAGAACGCTAAAAATTCCCAAAATTCTGAAACAATCACCCTTGTACGGGGATTCATCCCAATACGAGAACCAAAGTTACCCAAAATTAAGCCTGTGGTCACAACCCCAATCACTCCAGAACCACCCAGGTCTTCAATAATGAGGTAAGTACCATAAGCAGAAACGAGGGTTAAAGATTGTTCCACCATCGGCAAATCAAAGCGTTGTGTCAGGTAGGAAATACTAAAGCCAATCACACCTCCCACTACTACCCCAATACCCACGACTGTAAACAATTCCAGCAAAATTGATGGCAATCCCAGTTGTGCAGTTCCTAGAGAAAATGACACCAAAAAACTAAAGGCGACAACCGCCATGCCATCATTGAACAGGCTTTCGCCTTCCATCAAGGTGCCAAGACGACTACTAACACCTAACTCTCGAAACAAAGCAGTCACAGAAACCGGATCAGTAGCAGATAAACTAGCACCAATGAGCAAAGCTGTAGTCAGAGAAAGTCCAGCCAGTTGATTTAATCCAATTGCTACCCCCACAATCGAAATTACTACCCCAAACACTGCATACAGAGTAATAGGTACTAAATCCCGCTTCAAATTTGACCATTTTAAATTCCATGCGGCTTCAAATAATAATGGTGGTAGAAAAATGAACAAAATTAATTCTGGAGAAAGGGTTACTAGACGCACATCAACAAATGCCAAGCCTAATCCCACAATCACTAGTAGTAAGGTATAGGGTATGTGGCGAAACCAGCTAAATATCTGCGGTAGAGTCGCTACCCCCAAAGATACTGAAAGCACGAGTAGAAATTGCTTTATATTGCTTGTGATCACTTCTTCGCCAATTGTCGCTGCCAGTAACATAAGCAGATTCCTAGTAGAATTTTGTACTTATCCTCGATATGACTATTTTCGGATGCTATCGGCTTTTCGTATAAAACCTTAACTTCATCAGGGTTTCGTAACTCTGTCTTGGCAAATGTAAATAATTGTCACGAACCAAAGATCAAGCTTGGGATAGGTGTGTCTCATGCTGAACTTTCTGACCTTTACTCATTGTCCATTCTCCATTTCCCACTCCATACAAATAGAAAAATATTAATTTTTATTAAATCTTGCTATTTTGTAGTCAATGTTACAGACTTGGGTGTTATATTATTAATGTGAGGAAAAAACAATATATTAAGTTAAAAATTAGGGAGGACAGTGTTATGTCTATTCAAGATAAATCTCGTGCAATCATGATGCGTCAGTATCAGCAAGTTAAGAATCGTCAACAATCGATGTTGATGCGTGCTGCACAAGAACTCGGTCTTCCCGAAGAAGTATCTCGTTACTGGAACCCGACTCAAGGGAAGATTGATCCTACTACACGCATGATTTATGGAAGTAGCCACGCTGCTATGAGCTAGTGGTGAATATCAAAATTTCTGTTAAGTTGGCAGTAAGTGCTTCAGTGCTTACTGCCAAAAGTTTCAAAATTAATGACACACACCACCGATAACAGCCATAAAAAAGCCACCCCACAGGGTGGCAAAAGTTATGTGCTCAAATACGGCTCTTAATTAAACATTAAGCATCGTAATAGAGGAGGAATTCATAGGGATGAGGGCGCAGTTGTAACTGTTTAACTTCGTTAGCCAGTTTGTAATCAATCCAATTTTCGATAAAGTCTTCTGTGAACACGCCAGTAGAGGTTAAGAAAGTGTGGTCATGTTCCAGTGCTTCCAAAGCTAGTTCCAGAGAACCAGGAGTGGAAGGAACCTTCGCCAATTCTTCTGGAGAGAGTTCGTAGATATTCTTATCTAAGGGTTCACCCGGATCGATCTTGTTTTTGATACCATCAATACCAGCACAAAGCATGGCAGCAAATGCCAAGTAGGGGTTAGAAGTAGCATCGGGACAACGGAACTCTAACCGCTTGGCTTTGGGGTTAGTTCCAGAAAGCGGAATCCGCACAGAAGCAGAACGATTACCTTGGGAATAAGCTAAGTTAACTGGGGCTTCATAACCAGGTACTAGACGCTTGTAGGAGTTAGTGCTGGGGTTGGTGATTGCCAGTAAGGCTGGTGCGTGCTTGAGAATGCCACCAATGTAATACAATGCCATATCACTCAAACCAGCATACTTATCGCCTGCAAACAGGGGCTTGCCATCTTTCCAGATAGACTGGTGGGTGTGCATCCCAGAACCATTGTCACCAAATAGTGGTTTGGGCATGAAGGTGACGGTTTGTCCGTATTTCTTCGCCACGTTTTTGATGACGTATTTGTAAATCATGAGCCAGTCAGCCGCTTCGATTAACTTACCAAAGCGGAAACCTAATTCACACTGACCACCAGTAGCAACTTCATGGTGGTGCTTTTCAATGGGTACACCTAATTTCGCCATTGTTAACAGCATTTCTGTACGGATATCTTGGAAAGAATCCGTTGGTGCAACTGGGAAGTAACCTTCTTTGAAGCGTGGTTTGTAAGCTAGGTTGGGGCCTTCATCTTTACCGGAATTCCAAGCACCTTCTACAGAGTCTAAGAAGTAATAGCCTTCATTGGCATTTTGTGCAAAGCGGGCGCTATCGAAGATGAAAAACTCAGCTTCCGGGCCAAAGAAAGCTGTGTCACCAATGCCAGTAGAGACTAGATAATCTACTGCTTTTTGAGCAATTACCCGTGGGCAACGGTTATACCATTCACCTGTACGGGGTTCTTTAATGCTACAAGTTATGCTTAGAGTTGGCTCTTTTGCGAATGGGTCGATCCAGGTAGTGTTGGGATCGAGAACCATTGTCATGTCCGATTCGTTGATCGCTTTCCAACCCCGGATACTGGAACCATCGAAAGGTACGCCATCAGTGAAGGAAGTTTCATCGATTTGGTTTTGGTAGACGGTGAGGTGCTGCCATGTGCCTACTGTATCGATGAATTTAAGATCAATCAGCTCAATTTTCTCATCTTGAATTCTTTTCAAGACTTCTTGTGGGGTTGTCATTGTTACTCCTTCTCTGACAATTAACTAAAGTCGAACTAGAATCTGCCAAGCCATGCTGACCCTGCTGAGCTGAACCCAATTGTGACACACCTGGAATATGGTAAAGATATGAGAATAAAGAATTTTGTAGCTTTTGTTACAGATTATCCGGTTTACAGGTTATGTTAACCTTTCTCGGCTGGGTACACAAAACTCGAAAAATCGTCTCATAAGGGTCAACTTTGGCATAGAATCCTTAAGTAGCGGATAGATTGTTTTTGTGCCGAATCTATTTTACGCGGCGCAAAAAATAGCTGTGCATAAAAGCAGTTAAATAAATATCAAACCATAGATAGTAATGATTGGGAGAAGAAGGAATGCGCGATGCAGTAACAAGTTTAATTAAGAATTATGACGTAGCCGGACGGTATTTTGACCGGAATGCGCTCGACAGCCTCAAATCCTATTTTGAAAGTGGCACATCTCGAGTCCAAGCGGCGGCGGCAATCAATTCCAATGCGGCTGGAATTGTTAAGCAGGCTGGTTTAAAATTGTTTGAAGAATTACCAGAGTTGATTCGCCCTGGTGGCAATGCTTACACGACTCGTCGTTATGCGGCTTGTCTGCGGGATATGGACTATTACTTGCGCTATGCTACTTATGCGCTAGTTGCTGGTAACACAAACGTGTTGGATGAACGAGTACTACAAGGCTTACGGGAAACTTACAATTCTTTGGGAGTACCTATTAGTCCGACGGTTCGCGGTGTTCAGATCATGAAGGATTTGGTTAAGGAACAAATAGCAGCAGCAGGTTTAGTGAATACTGCCTTTGTGGATGAGCCGTTTGATCACATAACTCGTGAGTTGAGCGAGATTGATATTTAGTCAAAAATAACGATAATAAACTGTAGCGATCGCCTATTAATTTTTTAGGGCGATCGCTTTTTTGTGAGTGAGATACCGAATTTGAAGATTTTGCCCTTAAAACCAGTATCTTGTGTCAGTCTTCATGATTTGCAACCAACCGCGATCGCTCCAGATCCGCCACAATAGAAGTTGCCGACGATTGAGGCGCTGATTATGGAAGAATTATTAACCCTGAAAGACTTGCTTCTGAAAGGCGATATTCAAGGGGCAATGGTGATAGTAACAGAATTAGAGGAAATGAGCCGCAATGACATTATCAAGACGATTCGTAGCTATGCAGTAATTATGCTGTTGCATTTGATTAAACAACAAGCCGAAAATCGTACAACTCGTTCTTGGGAGGTTTCAATCCGGAATTCTGTTAGGGAAATTCAGAGGGAAAACAAGCGCCGTAAAGCTGGAGGTTATTACCTAACGCCAGAAGAATTGTTAGAAATCTTAGCAGAAGCCTATTTAAACGCCATTGATGAAGCTTCCCTAGAAGTAGAAGAAGGTCGTTATGAACCAGAAGAATTAGAAAATTTAGTTAACCGCGAAGATATTATCAATCATGGTATGACTTTAATCTTGCCAGGAGAGCCAAATTAATTGCCTAAACAACGACTGGATACCCTATTAGTAGAACTGGGTTTATGCGGGTCTCGCGCCTTAGCACAACGACTGATTCAGGCGGGAGAGGTGAGTGTGAATCGAATGGTAATTGATAAGGCTGGGACGGAAGTTGATGTGGCGTCTGAAATCAAGATTAAAGAGCGATCGCGCTTTGTTTCTCGTGGTGGGGAAAAACTTGCTAAATCTATAGAAATCTTTGCAATACCTGTAGCAGGGCGTATTTGTCTCGATGGTGGCATTTCTACGGGTGGCTTTACTGATTGTTTGCTACAAGCCGGCGCCAAACAAGTTTACGGGATTGATGTCGGTTACGGACAGGTGGACTGGCGGTTGCGAAATGATGCGCGGGTGGTTTTGCGAGAACGCACCAATTTACGGCAACTCACGCCAGAGCAGTTGTATGCTGAGGGGGACTCTATCCCTGATTTGGCAGTGGTAGATGTGTCATTTATTTCTTTAACTAAAATTTTGCCCGCTTTGTGGCAACTGACTCAACCTCCCCGTGAAGCGGTGTTGTTGGTAAAGCCACAGTTTGAAGTCGGGAAGTTGCGTGTAGGAAAAAAAGGCGTGGTGCGAGATCCTGACGACCAAGCAGAAGCGATTTTCCAAGTTTTGCAAGCAGCGCAAGCTTTAGGATGGAAGTACAAAGGCTTAACTTGGTCGCCGATTACTGGGCCGGCTGGTAATATCGAGTATCTTTTGTGGTTGGGGATGGATAGTGAGACACCACCACTAGATTTAGTGGCGATCGCCCAAATAACGCAGCAAGTAATTAAGTTTTTTGCGGCAAAATAATATTTCACCCAGTAGGAGACTAGAAAGGAAATGAGTAATCAATTCAATTTATCGTCTCTTTATGAACAAGATTATGAATTATGGCTGGAATCAACAATCCACCAGTTACGACAACGTAATTTTGATGATATAGATATTGATTTATTACTAGAAGAAATAGCAGAGATGGGTGGTAGTTTAAAAGATGCTTTAGAAAATAATTTAATTGTTGTCTTAGCTCATTTACTCAAATGGCAATATCAGCCAGATTATCGATCAGGAAGTTGGCGAGCCAGTATTAAAGAACATCGTCGCCGCATTAATAAATCTATTCTTAAACATCCCAGATCAAAGAAATATTATGAGATAGTTTTACCAGATTGTTATCTTCCAGCTTTAGATTGGGCGGTTACAGAAACTGGCTTATCACCTGATATTTTTCCTCAACAATGTCCATTTACTGCTCAACAGATAATAGATAGCGAATTTTTACCTGATTGAAAGTGCAGAATCTGAGTAAATAGGGGGCAAACAACCATTTCGTTTGCCCCTACTGTTCATTTATAATTTCACGGTAGTGCTCTTCAAGAAATCCGCTTAAACGTCGTAGATCAAACACTCTATCGCTTCTGGATGCTGTTCACAGTAGCTTTCTAGAGAGGTTTTGCGTTGTTTTGCTTGCTGCTGATGGGTTTTTTCAGCTTGCAATTCTTCCACAATATCCCAAGCAACAGCACAATCAGCAGAATTATTGCCGTTTAAATCGCAGGTAGTGCGGGCTTCGGTAATGGCTTCGACAATGGCTTGTTCTAGAGTTTTAATGCCATTTTGATCGGCGGTAACAGCAGCCTGAACGACTTCTAAGGTTTTCTGCATGATACTTTTACCTTTTTGTACTGATATAGAAAATCAACCTATTGCAAAATTACTTTTGTCATAGGTATAGAAATGGTTGTAGAGGAAGGAAAAGTTATTGTCTTCTCTTACCGGTTTCTACAAGCAGTGATTACAAGCTCCTATACTCCAGGAGGTAACACTTCCAGTGTAGATAACCTGCAAAAATATTGCAGTATTAAAGACAGCTATCTGGAGAAAAAAATGTGGCTAAAAATTATCGACTTGTCATCTTTAATGCAAAATGTTAGGGAAGTTTCACTTAAGAGTGATGACTAGCAAAACTTCCCTTTTTTTTAATGATTGAATCTTAGTTGATTCTGGGACTAGGGAGAATTTTTTTATGATAATTCAAAGAAACAATAGGACATTTCCTAGCGTTGGGGTGGGAAAAATAACACAGGATGCCAGCTACGGCTTAATATCTCGCCTGCAAAACTAGAAACAAGCCACTCACGAAATGTGCCCATAGTTCCTGAAGACACGGCGATCGCACTAATATCAATTATTTTAGCTGCCTCTAACAATTCCACGACTGGCTGTCCTTTGCGGATGTCTATCTCAACTTGCAAATTTGCCGTTTCTAAATCAGCTTGAACCTGAGATAAAGTCTCTCTAGCTTGGGAATCTTTCAAATCTTTCACAATCCAGCAAAGCACGCATTGTTCTAAACAACTCCCAGACTGTTTTTCAGCCTGCTGTTTTACCTTTTGTACCAGATAATTAGCAACTTCGCTCCCGTCGTAAGGAATTAGCAAAAAACGAAATAGATGCTGACAACGCAGTGTTAATTCCTCAGACGTATAAGCAGAGATTAACTGTGGACGTAGGATTAGTAAAGGGATAGGCGATCGGCTAGACAACTCAGCCATCGTACTACCACCCATTAGCTTATCCGTCAGTAACGAATGACTTTGAGAACCCAGCACAATTAATTCAGATTGATAGCTTTGGGCAACTTTGAGAATTGTCTCAACTGGCTTACCTGATTGCACTTCTATTTTGACTGTGACATCTGCAAGATTTTCACCAACTGCTTCTGCTAATAGAGTTTTAGCCTGTTCTACTTTCTCAGTATCGACTCGCGGAATAATGCCTTTTTCCCATAGAGGAACAGTATGCAAGAAAACAATTTGCTTTATTCCTCCAACTGCTAGACTAGAAACAAAATGCCCCAAACGATGCAAACCATCAGCAAAATCTGTACAGATTAAAACTTTTGCAAACATAACAAATTACCTATCTGAAATTATCACTCAATCTTTCTGACACTCAATTTCTTGACTTAGGGTGGGAAAATCATCGGGGATAACAGCTACAGCTTAATACATCTATCACCTGCAACACCAGAAACATACCACTCCCAGAATATACCAACAGTTCTTGAAGAAAACGTGATCGCGCTCATCTCAGTGATAGCGATCAGCCTTCGGCATAGCTTCGCTTACCGCTATCGCTAAAACCTTTGTAGAACAGGTGTTTTACTTTTTGGATTTCATCGATAATTAGACATGGAAAAAGTATTCGCCAACAGCTAGGGTTTTTGGCAGATAAAGAAAACCAAGTTCTCAATTTTGGATAAAGTCGAGTTAAGTCGGTATCGGGGTTTCAAATTCCCCCCTACCAATATTTCAATTCGACTTGAGGTAAAGTTACTCCAAAAAATATGATTTTCCATCAACCCAATGTTTTAGATGCACCTCCTCCCCAAGTATTCTTTAAAAGGTTTCGGTGATAGTGCTCTCAATTTTGAGTTGCTGGTGTAGACAGCAGAACCTCACAAACAGTTTGTAATCAAGAGTGATTTATACTTTTCTATCTACGAAGTTTTATGCAAGCGACACATAGAAATCCCCTTTCCTCAGCGCGACTTACATCTGCGTTCTGGGACTTTAGGACTCTCTCCGCAAGTAGAGAAGGCTTTGCTGCGACTATCTGAAGAATCTGCTATTAAGTAACTAGGTGAGAAGAATAAAAACACACCCGAAATCCTTACCAATAGACAACTCGCCTTAAATACCCTATGGGATACACCTCAAAACTCACCAAAATTTCCTCCTAACTCTTGCCGTAAACGATACACAATTGTATTCGGTTCTACTTGAGAAAGAATTTCTTGGATGACAGTACTAGCACCAAATTGCCCCCAAGTACAGCCTTTTTCTAGATAGACTTGCGCTGCTTTACCAACAGCATAGGCTCCATAACCAGCGATACCAGCTTGAGCGATCGCACTCCCAGCGTAGGCAGTAATATTAGTAGGATGATCACCACTGGCGATCGCCGCCGTACTCTTACCTAAGCCTAATAAGAAACTACTGCCTAATTCACTGAGTAATAAACCTCCAGAACTAAATAAAATTGTTTTTAAAATCTTACTAGCCTCGTAGTTGGTGATGGGCAAACCATACAACCGAGCTAAAGAGCGAATTAAGGCTAAATCAGCGATCGCACCGCCCAAAATATCTAAAAAGGCGATGGGATTTAGCCCGACTGCTAAAGCTTTGTATTTGGTAAATTGCCAGATAATCTCTTCAGCATCTTGCTCACGTAAACCAATAGTTTTTTCGGCGATCCCTGCTTCTGCTTCTCGTGCTTGCATCAGTGCATTTAAAGCTAAAAGCGATCGCCCTTCACGATTGAGAATGTTCAAAATCGTCTGCTTGAGTTCGTCTACTTCTGGTGGTGGTGTTTCCCATTCATAGCTGACACGACCATCAGGCCACTCGACACGCACTTCCATAGGTGCTGGTTCCGCCGCCACCATCACAATTTCATCAGGTAATAAAGGCTGGGTGTGATGTCCTGCACCCAATTGTTGTAAATTATTGTAAATTGCTGCCCGGTCGATGTCTGGGTAAAGATCGATTTTGTTAAATACCAAAATTAACGGTTTTTGTGATTGGCGTAATTCCAGTAGTGCTTGATACTCTGTGCGAGTAATATCACCAGATACGACAAATAAAATCAAATCTGCCTGGAGTACAACTTCCCGCGCCATTTGCGCCCGTGTCTCCCCCTCAATTTCATCTATTCCTGGCGTATCGATTAATTCTACCAGTACCTTATTCCCTGGCTGCCAGCGCACAGAACGAGGCCATTGAGTGACACCATTTAAAGGGCCAGTTTGAAGAATTTTATCTCCCAGCAAGGCATTTAACACCGCCGACTTGCCCCGACTCACCAAACCAAAAGCCGCAATTCTAATCACGTTAGAATCTAGCTTGTTGAGTGCAGAATTTAAGGTTTCCAATTCCGGTTTTACCAAACCTGCTAATTCTGGGTTGGATGACATCTGGCCGGACTTGCGAAGATATCCATACCAAGATAACGCTTGTCGCAGGCTAGCACGAGCGCGGTTTAAATGAGTTTCTTGCAGATTACGCACTGAGTTGGCTTGAGTCAAGGTGAATCAAAGAAGAGCTTACATTTCTATTTTCATCTATATTTTCTCTTCCACCTGGTTGTAAAAATTAACAAAGTAGGACAATCCGGAAGCATCACAGCATATAAAACTTTACAACTTTCCTCCGGACATATTCCACTCTTTTGACTGTCACAGGTGATAATTCTGAACTAGGTACTTGTGGTAAGCAACTCGGAATTATCATTTGACAAACTGAATTGTTAATGTAACGTCATTGAGTGAGGGAATCTAAGATGTCAACCGATTACGTTCTATTTGTTCATGGAGTGAAAACTCCTAGCCGAGATGCATTTCAGAAGTTAGCTACTACCTTACTAAATCGCATCCAAGGTTCTATTAACGATCAATCGAGAGTCATCAAACCCATTTTCTGCTTTTGGGGCGATCTAAATTGGGAAGCGCAAAAGGAACTGAAAAGAGGAATGGAGACTTCTTCAAAGTGGAAAGATTACTGGTTTAGAGACTTTCGCACAGAGCAGATTCTAGAGTTTGTAGGAGATGCAGCCCTTTACCTCAGTCGCCATGTAGGAGCACAGGTAGTAGAACGGTTAAAGGATGATGCATTAAATACACTCAAAGGTAGCACTACCAGCGATCGCTTACATCTGATCACCCATAGTTGGGGTACAGTAATTTTATTTGACGTTCTCTTTGCAGCTCGCTGGGACGACCCAAATTTAGAAGGCGAAATTCGTGATACTGTTCAAGCAATTCGGAATGTGCTCTTTGGCTTAGAACCAAATCCTCAAACTGGGGTTCCTCTAGCTAGTATCCATTCTATGGGTTCACCCTTGGCGCTGTTCAGTCTCCTGAATATCAATGGTAATATCAATGGTGTCAGTACCCATGACCTCACGCCTAAATTAGGTAGACTGCTAGAAAATCTACACGACTTCAAGAAAAAGCCTCTCCATTGGTGTAACTTTGCCCATCCTGGTGATCCCATAGCCTATCCTTTGGAAGGTGTTATACCAATGATGCTGGGTAATAACACTCGCTATTTAAAGACACAAGATGTAATTACAGATCGTGGTAATATTTTTAACTTGCCTTTTAGCCAACAGCTAACCCCCTTACTGTGGGGCGGTGAAGCACATGGTAGCTACTGGGATAATCCCATAGTGGCAAAGAATGTTAGTGAAGTGATTCGGTCAGCAATTTAGCTAAATTTCTATAACTTGCATAATCTTGCTGTGACTGAGTGATAAGTCCATAGAAAAATACCTCCTAGAAGTTGATACTCCCCCTGTCTAACAGGGGGTTTTTGCTTTTTTGCTTTTGTCCTTTTCCGGAAATAGCTAAAACAAGAGTGTATATCAATACATACTGAATTCTCTATACCGAAATCGGGGCATTAAAACTATCAAGCCCCTAATACCAAATCAGATCAAAACCACTCTCAACTAGGTTGAGAGTGGTTTTGTTTAAAAGCGATTTTCATACTCAACGACTGCACGACTATCATTAGATAAATTTGTAGAAGCACGAATACGAAATTCGTCATTTATGCGGTAATTGATACCCCATTGAAATGGGTCATTTGCTGTTAAGATTTTGATGCTTGAAATCGAAAATCTAGAAGAAATATCAACTCCTGCTTCCGCAGCTAATTCTAAAGTTGAATTGCTTCTCCCCGCTTCCGGGTTCTCAGAGATCACAGTGGGAAATAGACGCAATTCACTTAAGCCAAAAGCATTACCAATTTGGTTAAAAGCTCCTTGAAAGTTGTTGAATACAGCTGAACCTGCGATGTTAATCAGACCCAAGGTACTGTCACCACGTCCTTGAGTACCAACAAATCCACCTCCCAACAAGGCGACAATTTCTGTTTCCCCCCGTGCTGGACTACTTTTTAGTTCTAGATTTTCGTTGAGTTTACTAGCAGGGCCTTTAATGCTGGCTTCGACGCGCACAGTCTCTAAACCTGCTAACCCTCCTGTAGTATTGAGCCTGCTGATCTCACTACCTTGAATTCCGTCTAGTACCTTAGCAAATAGACGAATATCTAAATCAGGGTCACGAGGTTGGTTCGCTCGAAAGGTAGCGCTGTGTGTATAACCACTAGCTAGGTTAAATTGGGTGGTAAATAAATTTACACCACCTTTCTGTAGCCGAATAGTACCATTCGGTATTGGCTCACCGAAAGAGCCATTAACTGTAAGGTTACCAGTGGCGACGAAGCTAAGAATGGGTGGACGGGTAATTTGGACATTTTTACCTAACACCATTTCTAAATTATTAAATCTCCCTACTGCACCTCGGATATCAGCTTTATTTTGTTTGTCTGTTTTATTGAGTGATATATCAAGACTGCTGGTAGTAGGTTTAGCTGAGTCCGCAGATTCAGCAAGTAAGACTTGTCCATCAAACAAACTTACCTGACCACCAATAAATGGATTCAGGGCAGAACCAGTAATCTGTAAATTGCCACTAGCACCGCCTTGATACAATCCCTTCAGGTTCATAGCCAGTTGATCGAGGTTTACAGTCAGGGGATTGTTAATAGTCACTTCCTCGTTGTTAAATATGGGAATTTCTCCCATCGCCTCTACCTTACCCCGGCTAAATCTACCCTCAAGTTTCTCTACCAAAATGCGGTCTAAATCAAACTGCACTTTGCCAGTTACACCTCTGACCTTTCCTGGTAGGGACTGGGCGGCAAAAGTGGCATTATTAACAGTAGCAATTCCGACTACTTGGGGTTGTTCTGTTGTCCCGCGTACTGTCAGGTCTACTTCACCTTCGCCTTTCTCAAAGACTACTTGGTTAGTCAACAGGTTTAATACGGCTAATCCCTCATCTTTGATTTTGACATCAAGACTGATTTGGTCACTTTCTGGTGCCACCTCAGCAAATGGTAACTTATAGGGTATGCTGCCGTTGATTGTGACAGGTTCTGGCCCAGCTACTGCAACATTACTACCAAAGTTCAAACGTCCATTGTCATAACTGAAAGAAGCCGTTGCAGATTCCAGTTGCTTCTGATTGATTGTGCCGTCTGTGATTCGCAATTCCCCCTTGGCTTGGGGATTAGCGATACTACCTGCTAAAGCTGCGTTGGCGTTGAGATTACCTGTGACACCAATTGGTAACTTGACAAAATTATTTAGTACCTCAATGGGGAAATTAGCGACTCGCAAATTACCAGTTTGCTCACTACCGCCGATGTTACCTTGAAAGGCGATTAAGCTTTTCTCAGACTCAATCCGTAAAGGTAGTAACTGTAAAATGCCATTGGCAAAACTACCTTCAGCAATTACTCGCTTGGCTTCATAGAAACGGCCGGGTTCGTCTTTTTCTTTTTCTTTACCCCAACTCCAATCTTGACCATGCAATTTAAAGTCTACAGCCAGTCCATTGGCTGTAGCAGTGTCTAGGGAAACTTCCCCGCTAAAACTTCCTTGTAAGTCTGCTAACTCTGGTACGAGAGTAGCATCGCGTCGCTGTTGTTCTTGTTTTGCTAGGAGGGCATCAACTTGATAAAAGCGCTCGATTTGAGTTAAGAGGGGTTGATCTGGTAAACCTTGGGGACTAGTGAGCAAATCGGCAGCCTTGCCGTAGGTTGGTGTTGCCAATCCAGGTGGAATATCTTGTAAGTCAAATACCTGTAGGGTCGTCAACACATCTTGAACTTTACCCTCACTAACACTGAGTTTACCTCGTACTTGCGGGCCTTTGGGCAATTGACTAGCACTACCAGCAAAAGCGTAGCGACTTTGACCTTTGATAAATTCGCTATTTGCCAGTGTGGCTACACCATCACCGTAGCGGAACTGAGCCGCGAAGCGATCGCCTTTCACCCGGCCAATTTGGGGTTTGGCAATTTCTACATTTCCTGATGATGCCAATGTCTGTTGGTTAATTAGCAAATTCCCAGTTAAGTCGCCAGCTAATGCCCCACTACCTAAGCGCGTATTCGCTGGGGGAGTTAAATTCAATACTTGCAAAGGGAAGTTTTCTAAATTCAAAGCCAAATTATCCCCTTGGGCTTGACCTGTGGCGATCGCTTTTTGCCATTGCACCGCGAAGGATTGGGGGCGATTGTTGGCGTCGAGATTCAAGGCTAGGAGGTCACGATCGCCTCTCAAATTTAACTTGACACCATTTCCTTTGACTGCCTGAATAGTTCCAGTTAACACTGGCTCAAAGGCAAAGTCTCTTACCACCAAGTTGCGTAACCTGAGTTGTCCTTGTAAATCTGGCACAGGTAGCCTGCCAGTAATGCGTCCACCAAAATCGGCTTTACCTGCCAGAGTAACCCCATTAGGCAGATTAAACGGCAACTGTTGCAGGTTGTAATCTTGGGCTTGGACGTTGAGATTTAAGTCAGTAATTTCCGGGATGCCGGCTTGTAGGGCATTGGCTGCAATGTAACCACTGGCATTAAAATTGTCGGCAGTGGCACGCTCCACAATCAACCTTTCACCATTCCAAGCGATCGCCGCATTGAGAGGTTGCTGGACTACCGAAATCCCTTGAGAAAACTGAACTTCACCAGCAGCACGCACATCAGCTAATTTAGCTGTTCCTACTTTGCCAGCAACTTGCAGTTTTCCGGCAAAAGCACCCCGTAGTTGCTGATTCAAGCGATTTAATTGCACACCAGTAGCATCTACTACAGCCTGATAACTGCCATTAGCCAGTTGGATATTCGAGGCTGTCACCGTACCACCTGCAAGGTTCAACTTGGCTTGACCAGTGGCTTGGATAGTTTGCGGTTGGAAAGATTCGGCAGACCCGACCACATTAAAATTACCAGCTAAAGCGCCTCCCAACTGTGGGGGTACGGCTGCCAATTGCTGTAAGGGCACGTTATTGACCTTGACTTGCGCCTGATAGCGACCATCAGCCAGTTGAATATTAGTAGCGGCGATCGCCCCACCACCCACTGATAAGCGTCCCGAACCAGTACCACGCAAAGTTTTGAGGCTGAAATTTTCTCTGTCACCGGCGATTTGGAATGTCCCCGCCAAGGGATACTTTAAAACTGCGGGAGATTTGGGCAAAATCCGCCCCAACCGGACACCACTGGCTACCAGTTGAGCTGCAAAGCTTTGGTCTTGCAATTGCAGATTAGAAACTGCCACTGTCCCCCCCGCAATTTGCACAGCAGCCCCTTCAGTGCGAATGCTGGTTAATTGGAATGGGGCGGCGCTACCAGCAAGCAACAGGCGACCGTTGAATTGTGCCCCATCCAAAGAGATATTTTGCAGTTGATTTTGGTCAACAAAAGGTGCTAACTGCACCCCAGAGGCTTGAGCCACGGCTTGCCAAGTTTGATTGGCGTAAGTACCAGACCCCTTGACCACACCACCAGCCAGCTTGAGCGCCACATCACTAAAATTGAGGGTACGATCTGGAGCGATCGCCACTGTGCCACTGGCGGGGTAGGTAGCCTCTGGGGATTGCCACTGGACCACAGTTTGAATGTCTCCAGGAACGCCTGTGATTCGACCTTTACCTGAAACTTTACCGATGCTGAATGCGGGTGTAGTTTCATAAATTTGGGCGATCGCATCCCCAGGAACGTTATTGGCAGTGAAATTAAAATTTAGTTGGGGAGGTTTACCAAGTTTAATTGTGCCTCCACCCACCACCTCACCACCGACTGTAGGTGTGCCTTGAATATCTTTGAAGGTAATTAGAGAATTACTCGTAGATAATTCAAATTTGCTACTGACGCTTTTAAAATCAATTTTGTCAATTTTGGCAGTTTTGGTTGTAGTGACTGAGCCAAGAAGCACTGGTTTAGCAGTGGAGCCAATAACTTGTAAATCAGCTTTAACTTCTCCAGTTGTCGGTAAGGGCAGTTTGACCTTCAGAGTATCCAAGACTGTAGCGACACTCATCGGATTCACACGACCAGTCAAATTAAAGCCTGTTTTTCTATCAATGACGCCTTGAGTTATTAAAGGGATTTTTCCATAGTTGGTAGCAACATTTTCTAGCTTGAGTTCCAGTCCTTGAAACCGGAGATTGCCTTGGGTGTTGCTGAACAGTTGCGGTAAACGAGGAATCTGGAGTGTCACCCCTTGCACATTAGCGCTGCCATATAACAAGGGTTGCTGCTGGGGTATCAGTTGGATTTGTAAGTCACCATTCACTCGACCCGCCTGTAAATTTACAGGTAACTTAATCAACCTGGTAACATCTGCTGCCAGCAAGTCTTGCCCGCGTAGTTGTAAATTGACCGCTAGTGTCTTCACGCGGGCCTCTCCCCGCACTGCCAAATTTCCGCCACTGTTGTCTGCCTGTGCCGCCACATCAAACCCAATCAGTTGGTTATTGTCTCGCAGTTCGGCGGTGCCATTGAGTTGAGAAAAGGCGACGGCAGATGAGGGGGATGTTGCTCCCCCTTCTCCCTGCTGCGGAACCAAAACTAACTTGCCATTCCGCAACCGCAGTTGATCCAAATCAGTTTTAATGGGGCCATCTCCACCTGGTGGCGCTATGGTAGTAGTGATCCAGCGCCCTTGATTATCTTTTTCAATATAAATATCTGGGTTGACTAAAGTCACATCTAGCTTTAATCTACGGTTAAATATTAACTGTAAAGGGTCAAAACCAACTTCTACCGCATCAATAGCCACTCGGTCTGGATCTGTAGAGGTAGCTGGGATAGCTGAGGCGCCAAATTTTACTCCTGTAAGGGAAAAATCTTTCACCCCTCCCAGTTTGACTGGACGGTTGAGTGTACTAGTGAGATTTTTTTCTGCCAATGGCGTTAACTCTTTCTGGACAAAATTCCATAAACGCCAAACACCTAGGGTAACTCCCAGCAGTAAAATTCCACCCAAGACAATGCCACCGCGACTCAACAAAAGTAACCATAAACGTTTGTGGATAGGTATATTCGAGCGATTATCTTGATTGGGAGACCTTATCATTATGCTTTCACCCTTTACTTGGAGAATGTAGCTGGCTGACTGCTAGCATTAACTGCACAGGATTTACTTTGCCTTTACCAGGATACGTCAACTCAAACCAAGTCCCGAATAGCTGAGTTGAGGTATTAATGCTACTCGATACTCACTATGCTCAATCATATTCGCACTGTCAGGAAAATTTAAAATTAGGAAAATTGTGACAGTAACTTTCCTGGAAGTACGTCCTAGAACTTTAATATGAATAGACCTCAAAAAAATCAGGATAGATGATTACACCTATGCGTGTTTTTGTATTGGTTTTTAATGCGCGCACAGAAAATGAAGGGATTCATACAGTGCGTGTGGGAGAGCGTAATAAAATTCTGATGTTCGAGTCAGAAGACGATGCTACCCGCTTTGCCCTAATGTTGGAAGCTCAAGATTTCCCCACTCCTACAGTCGAGGCGATTGATGCTGAGGAAATCAAGGAATTTTGCGAAAGTACTGATTATGACTGGGAATTAGTCTCAGCAAACGGTGATTTAGTTGTGCCGCCAGAAATTAATGTGGAAGAAACCGACTGGCAACCAGACGCTCAAACCCAGGACATTGGTGATAATCAAGCAGTTACAGAAGCTTCAGAGTTACCAGATGCTGAATTAGAAAAAATTCGGCGCAAACTAGAAGGATTATTGTAATTAGTCATTGGTCATTGGTCATTAGTGATTGATTAGTGGTCAACAGGCAATGACCACTAGTAGAGGACAGAAGACAAAGAACAAAGAACAAAGGACAAATGACAGATGACAGATGACAAAGGACAAGGGACAAATTTGCAGGAACGCGGCCATCTCTTAACCGAGCAAGTAAACCCTAGTAGTCTTAATTTAGACCAACTCAGTGCTCTAGAATTGGTGGAATTGTTTAATAACGAAGACCACAAGGCAGTTGCGGCGGTAGCTGCGGCGAAAAGTCAGTTAGCCCAAGCAATTGAATATACAGCAGAATGTTTGCGTCACGGAGGACGACTATTTTATGTAGGTGCGGGGACAAGCGGTAGGTTAGGGGTGTTAGACGCGGCTGAGTGTCCACCTACCTTTTGCACACCCCCAGAGTTGGTACAGGGAATTATTGCTGGTGGTGCTGGCGCACTGGTACGGAGTTCTGAAGATTTAGAAGATCGTGCCCAAGATGGAGAAGCAGCGATCGCTCAACGACATATTACACAATTAGATGTGGTTGTTGGCATTACTGCTGGCGGTACTACGCCTTTTGTCCAAGGTGCCCTCAATGCTGCCCGTCAACGGGGGGCGATGACTGTTTTTATTGCTTGTGTGCCGACTGAACAAGTCAGCTTTGAGGCTGATGTGGACATTCGCCTCTTGACTGGGCCAGAAATTGTTGCTGGTTCAACTCGCCTGAAAGCTGGTACAGCCACGAAACTAGCTTTAAATATTCTTTCTACTGGGGTGATGGTCAAATTAGGCAAAGTTTACGGTAATCGCATGGTAGATGTGGCAGTCACAAATCAAAAGTTACGCGATCGCGCTTTACGCATTTTAGAAGACCTTACAGGTCTAGGTCGAGAAGCCGCTAGTTCATTACTAGAACAAAGTGGCAAGTGGGTAAAGTTAGCCCTGTTAATGCATTGGACTGGTTTGGAAAAAGCAACAGGTGAGCAGATTTTATCCGAACACCAAGGCAATCTCAGGGCTGCTGTTGCCAGTCACAATCACAATAAACAACCTTAAGCACCATCACGCCCCACTTGTGAGACAAGTCAGATGCGTAGTGCGATCGCGCTGCACATACTACGTCTAATTGATAGTTCCTGACAATTTTTCAACATCGGGAAAATTCAGTTGTGACACATTTTTTAACAATAGATTTGATGACTAATAAATTAATCATCAGCAACTATCTAGAGCATTTTTATGTGATTCCCCATCCTCACGAGTGAGGGCATTCAGGGCTTTAGAACCCCGGCCTCTTTAGGAAGTCGGGGTTTTTTAAGAATAAGCTAAAAAACATCTTGATAATTTTGTAAACAAATGTATCAAAAACAAGCATCTCAATCAAATTGAACAATATCAATAAAAAATAAAGGAAAGATAAATCATTTTTGAGATAGAAAATCAGGATTTTCACTGATTAATAACCGGATAAAAAATGCTTAAAATATTACATGAATAAAATCAACACATTTGAATCTTGCATAATATAAATCTCAATTAAGCTTTTAAATATTGGTCAAGGCTGAAAGTTTGCTAACGGAAATTGATGAAAATATTCCTTGAGTAGCAATACTTCTACCCTCCTATATCATCTGTTCTTCTCAGTCTTTACTTAGTATTACTAGCTCACAATTACCCAGAACAAGAGGCAGAAATTCAAATTGATTTGCTAAATCCCAGTTGCAAACATTGAGATACTTGCTAATTACTGTTTATTGTGGGTTCACAAAGAGCTTACCTGTTAACAAAAGGAATTAAAGTATGACCCACCAAGAAGTAACAGTATCAAATAATTTACTGAATGAATTTAAAATTTGTAATCAATTACAATATAATGGTCAGTTAAAAATTAAAAGCTCTAAGGGACAACAATGGACTTTCTATTATCGCCTAGGCCGGATAGTTTGGGCGACAGGCGGGAAACATCCATTCCGGCGCTGGCGTAGACAGATAGCTCAAAATTGCCCCCAGATTGATTTAGATAAGCTGCGGTTTCGTCCAGAAGACGTATCTATTGATTACTGGGACTATCGGCTTTTAGAAATCTTACATAAAAGACAGAAAATTCAACGGGAACAAATTCATGCTATTGTCGAAAGCACCATAGCAGAACTGTTTTTTGACCTAGCTTATGAAGCAGATTTTACCCCTGTAACTTGCGATCGCAACCAAGAAGTTATCCTCAATACTCCCATGAGTTTTACCAGCGCAGACCTTTCTCTCAAGCAGATGCAAGACTCATGGAAGATTTGGTTAGAAGCTGGTTTAGCAAATTTTTCTCCTGACTTAGCACCAGTCATTAGAAAAGCAGAACAACTGCAACAGTTAGTAAGTCCATCTGTTTACAATAACTTTGTCAACCTCATCAACGGCAAATATACCCTGCGAGATTTAGCCGTAAAAATGAAGCAGAGTGTACTCCCAGTTTCTCGTTCGTTACTTCCTTATGTCCTCAAAGGAATTATTGAATTGGTAGAAGTACCTGACTTACCATTGGTAATCAATGAAGTCACAAGCAACTCTACTAATATCCAACCAAATAAACCCAAGACTCCCTTGATCGCTTGCGTAGATGATAGCTCCCAAGTTTGTCAAATTCTAGAAGAAATTATCACTAGCAATGGCATGAGATTTATCAAAATTCAAGATGCTGTACAAGCGCTACCAACTCTCATTCAAGAAAAACCAGACTTGATCTTTTTAGATCTAATTATGCCAGTGGCTAGTGGTTATGAAATCTGCACTCAACTGCGACGAATTTCCAGCTTTGCTAACACACCAGTTATTATCTTAACTGGTAACGATGGACTGTTAGATAGAGTTCGCGCTAAGGTAGTTGGTTCTACAGATTTTCTAGCTAAACCTGTAGTAGCTGATCGAGTCATGAGTATAGTGCGAAAGTATTTACAAACTCCACCTAAACTCAAGAATGTATCCCCCAGCATACCTAATCGTGTATCTAATTTAGAGGTTTGTCATTGATGAAGATTCTGATTTAATTTATGCTCAATAAACTTTGCAGAACCCAGACTTCTTTTAGAAGTCTGGGTTCTGATTGATCATAACTAGTTGAAGATTTTTAGATTATCGGTTATCTCAAAAATAAACCACTGATAAAAAGTATGTATAAATGTATTTCTACGTACTTCTGACGAGGTGATTATATGAATAATGAATCAAAATTAAAACACAGCAAAAGTTGTATTGACTAAATGCTGAAAACAGTTGATATTTGGTTACATTTCACTGAAATTTAATAGGTAACTGTCATGAGTACTGTTTTAGTTGTTGAAGATGGACTGGCTGATATGGAAATTATCAGTAGTTATTTGAAACAGGCAGGTTATTCTGTAATTAGTGCCACAAGTAGTGAAGAAGCTCAAGACAAAATCGACATAACTAAGCCTGATGTAATTTTTCTTGACGTAATTTTACCTGGTAAAAGTGGCTTTGAAATTTGTAGAGAACTTAAAAATAATCCTAATACCAGCAAAATTCCCGTAGTTTTTTGCTCAACAAAACATAGTGATGTTGACAAAATTTGGGGAAACATGTTAGGTGCGGAAGCTTATCTCTCCAAACCAATCAATAAAGAAGAATTAGTAGTAACTTTGAGACGTTTGATTAGTAAATAGAGATTTAATCTCGCTTGATAGTTAAAAAAATAATCAATGACAAGGAATAATAAACTTGGAAATTCTGGAGACTAAGCAAAAATTTTTAAGTTTTAATTTGGGACTTAATGATACAGCCGTCATTGCCTTACAGCACATCACAGAAGTTTTACAAATATCCCTAACAGAAATATGTGGTGTTCCTCAGATGCCTAATTGTGTTTTGGGTATCTATAACTGGCGTGGTGAAATGCTGTGGCTAGTTGATTTAGAGTCCATGCTAGGTTACCCTCCTCTGCTACAAGCCTCAGATTCTCTTGCCAAAATTATGGGGGTTATCCTGGAAATTAATGGGAAATATTTAGGGCTATTAGTGCGGCAATTAATTGATATTGAGTGGCTGGATAACAAGGAAATAAAAGCCCCATCAACGGAATTATTCTATCCAGCTATGACGCCTTTTTTGCAGGGATACTTTATTCATGCTGCTGAAGAGATCATGTTCAATTTGGATGCTATGGCGATTATGCAAGCTCCTCTGTGGGAAATTCACAATTGATAATTGTGCCAATATCATTCTCCCACAGTGAAATAGCCCACAGTAAGGGCATGAAAATATTTATTTCCTAGTAACCGATTTTCTTTGCTCTAGTTTTCCAGCTAGATATTCACAATTATTACTAACAACAAAGTTTGAGGTTCACAAAATGTCAAATATATATGAAAATAGCCAAGAAAATGGGCATCTGATTGCTGATGGAGAACATTTAGAAAACCAGAATGGCAGTATTAATGTCGCCAGTATCCCCAGAGATGAGTTATCTACATTAAATGCGATCGCTCAAGAATTTAAAACTTGGCGACAGCAGTTGCAAGGTATCGTTAATCAGATGCGTCAAGCCTCCGATATCGATACACTATTGAAAGTTACTGTCACACAAGTGAGAAATCAAATTGATGGCGATCGCGTATTGATCTATCGATTTACCTCTCCTGTTGCTGGTACTGTTTTAGCAGAAGCAAAAACTCTTGGTTGGACACCTACTTTAGGTGAAAATATTCCGGGAATTATTTTTGGTTCACATAGTAAACAAGACTATGTAGAACCAATCGCTATTGCAGATATTAATCAGACACAACTAACACCCTATCAAAAGCAACTATTAGAAAAATTCCAAGTAAGAGCCAGCCTCAGCTTACCAATTGTCATAGAGAATAAAGTTTGGGGTTTACTGGTGATGAATACTTGTACTGCATCCCGTCAGTGGCAAGAAGTAGAAATTACCCTCTTATCTCAAATTACAACAGAATTAGCCTATAGATTGCACAGCTTTGAATTCCAAAGAGATTTGCAACAGGGAACATTGGCAAAACAAGCAGTAGCCAAAGTTGTGAGCAAGATTTTACAACTACCAGATATTGATAAAATCTTTCAAACAACGACTCAAGAAATTCGCCAATTACTCAAATGCGATCGCGTAGGTGTCTATCGTTTTCAACCTGACTGGAGTGGTGAGTTTGTCGCCGAATCAGTAGGTAATAATTGGGTAAAAATGGTCACTTCAGATTTTAAAATGGTTTGGGAAGATACCCACCTACAAGAAACGAAGGGAGGACGTTATGCCAAGGGTGAAACCTTTGCGGTGGATGACATTTATCAAGCAGGTCATGCTCAATGTCATATTGATATTTTAGAACAGTTTGAAATGAAAGCTTATATAATTGCACCAATATTTTCTGGTGAGCAATTATGGGGCTTATTGGCAGCTTATCAAAATTCTGGTTCCCGGACATGGCAAACTTGGGAAATTAACTTTTTAACTCAGATTGCTTTGCAATTTGGTGTAGCTATTGCACAAGGAGAATATCTAGAAAAGTTGCGAATACAATCTGAGCAACTAATGCAGATTACCAAACAAGAAAAAGCTTTTAGCAAGATAGTCAACCGCATCCGCCAATCTGTAGATGTGGAAAACGTTTTCAAAATCACTACTCAAGAAGTACGCCAATCACTAGGATGCGATCGCGTCGCTGTTTATCGCTTTAACCCAGATTGGGGTGGTGAGTTTGTCGCTGAATCGGTTAGTCATGGTTGGACAAGATTGGTAGGGCCTGATATTAAAACCGTTTTGGATGATACCTATTTGCAAGAAACTCAAGGCGGGCGGTATGTGAGAGGTGAAAATTTTGTTGTCAATGATATTTATACAATAGGACTTGCTCCCTGCCACATTGAGATTTTAGAGCAGTTTGAAGCTAAAGCTTATATAATTGTGCCGATATTTTTTGGGGAAAAATTGTGGGGCTTACTCGCAGCTTATCAAAATTCCAGCACTCGTGAATGGCAAAGCTGGGAAGTTAACTTTTTATCTCAGATTGGCTTGCAATTTAGCATAGCGAAATCACAGATAGAATATCTAGAACAAGTCAAATTAAAATCTGAAAAACTAGCTCAGATAGCTGAACAAGAAAAAGCTTTTACTAAACTAGTTAACCGTATACGCCAATCTTTAGATGTAGAAGAAATATTCAAAACAGCTACTCAAGAAATTCGGCAACTACTAAGATGCGATCGCGTCGCTGTTTATCGCTTTAATTCAGACTGGGGCGGTGAATTTATCGCCGAGTCAGTAAGTCATATTTGGAGTAAGCTAGTAGGACCTGATATTAAAACTGTTTGGGAAGATACCCACTTACAAGAAACTCAAGGCGGTCGATATGCCAAGGGTGAAAGCTTTGTTGTCAATGACATTTATCAGCTGGGTCTTGCTGAATGTCACATTGACATGTTAGAGCAATTTGAAGCCAGAGCTTATGTAATTGTACCTGTATTTTCTGGGGAAAAACTGTGGGGATTACTCGCAGCTTATCAAAATTCCGGCACTCGTGATTGGGAAGAATCACAAGTTAGCTTGTTAACAAGAATTGGCGATCAGTTGGGGTTAGCACTACAACAAACAGAATATGTCCAACAACTACACGCCCAATCAACCCAGCTAGCCGCAGCAGCAGCACGAGAAAAAGCCGCTAACGAGTTATTGCAACAAAGATCAATCCAACTGTTGACTACCCTCAGACCTGCCCTTAACGGCGACTTAACAGTACGTGCGCCAATTACAGAAGACGAACTAGGCACGATCGCTGATGCTTACAATAATACCCTGCAAGCACTCCGACAAATCGTCATCCAGGTACAAGCCGCCGCCCAGCAAGTCGCCCAAACCTCTAGCAGTAGTAATGCTTCACTCACAGGATTAACTAATCTAGCCCAAGAACAGTCCCAAGAAGTGACTACAGCCTTGGGTGAAATTCAACAGATGGTTGACTCCACACAAGCTGTGGTAGCTAACGCCGAGTTGGTACAAGTGGCGGTACAGCAAGCCAACCAAACCGTTGAATCTGGTGATGCGGCGATGAACCTGACGGTAAAAGCCATTGAAGGGATTCGGGAAACTGTCGCCCAAACTAGCAAAAAGATTAAACGTCTCAGTGAATCTTCGCAAAAAATCTCCAAAGTAGTGAATTTGATCAGTAATTTTGCTACCCAGACAAACGTACTGGCGCTAAACGCCGCCATTGAAGCTACCCGTGCTGGTGAATATGGTAAAGGGTTCGCAGTGGTTGCAGATGAGGTGCGTTCTTTGTCTCGCCAGTCCGCAGCAGCCACTATCGAAATCGAAAAATTAGTCCAGGAGATTCAAGCGGAAACTGGGGAAGTAGCAGTAGCGATGGAAACAGGGATTCAGCAGGTGGTAGAAGGGACAAATCTGGTGGGTGATGCTAGGCAAAATTTAAATGCAATTGTCACTGCAACTGCGGAAATTAGTCAGTTAATCCAAGAGATTACCGTCGCCACTCAAAAACAATTGGTGCAATCTGTAAATGTCACCACAACCATGCAAGATGTCGCCGAAATTTCTCACAAAACTGTTGGTGAATCGCAAGAAATTAGTGAAGTGTTCCAACAGTTATTAGGGATGGCGCAAGAACTATTAGTAACTGCAAGCAAGTTCAAGGTCAACTAATAGTAATTACTGAGCAAATTAACCGAAACTACTTGATGGAGACGCAAAATTTTGCGTCTCTAATTCCTAAACAATTCCTCATGCGTAAATAATATGATTATAGATGAAGAGATTCGCAAACAAGGGTACATCTATTTCCTCGCTGAAGCCCCTGAATTATTAGAAACTATCGAGCAAGAACTATTTAGTTTATCAGAAGATTTTAGTATTTCTAGAGTACATAATTTAATGCGAGCAACTCATACACTTAAAGGAGGAGCCGCTAATGTGGGATTAGAAATAATTAACACGATCGCCCATTCTCTAGAAGATGTTTTTAAAGCTCTGTATAATCCAGATTTAGTTACTGATGACGAATTACAAACTTTCATCCTACAAGCTTATGAGTGCTTACGGCTAGCAATCACCGCAGAACTTACAGGAAGTACTATTGATGGCGAAGAAGTTATCCAGCGAGCTACTTCAGTATTTACACAATTACAAGCAAAACTAGGTGACGCTTTTGGTGCTGATCATCAAATTCCTACTTCTGAGGAATTGGGATTTGATATAGTCCAGTCTATTTTTGAAGTCGGAGTTCAACAACGTTTAGAAAGTATTGCTGAAGCTCTTGGTAATCAAATAAATAATACTGAATTAATTAATTTATTAAGTTCTCAAGCTGAAGTCTTTATTGGTTTAGCAGAATCTTTAAATTTACCCGGATTTGGTGCGATCGCTCAAACAATTCTAGCTGCAATTACAGCTAATCCTCATGCAGCGCGACAAATTGGAGAAGTTGCACTTAGTGATTTACAGCAAGCAAAAACAGCAGTACTAGCAGGCGATCGCATCTCTGGGGGTGAGCCTTCCTTGGAGTTAAAAGCATTATCAATTGTAGATAAAAATGAGGTCGGACATGATTCACACTCGTTAACACAAAATTCTATCAATACATTACTTACAGATGATATTAATAGATTTTATAAATTCTTAACTACAACTGGTAATAATAGAAATCAACCTTTAAAACCCGCCAAAGCCAAGTTTTATTTAAAAGTAATTCGCTACATTTTAGGCTGGTTTAATCACCAGAAGCTAGTACCCAAACAAGATTTGGGTCTAGCTCTACTGATTGATTCTGGAGGTGATCAAGCAGTTAATTATATTGAAACGTGGTTAAGAGATTTTCTATATTTTGTCCAAGAACCAGAAGATAGCCAAAGCTTTTGTATTTATCGCCAAGGTATTACATTAACAATTATTCTCGCCGTTACAAAATTTTACTATGCTAATGCAGATGATGATCATGGTATCCTGATCATCAAAGAACTGCAAAATAGAATTATTCAATTAGCAAAAGCCTACAAAAAAAATCCCCCTGTTACCACCCAAGAGAAAAATTGGATTGACAATCCTAAGTTACAAGAATTACTAGTATTTAAAGAGATAGTTTCTGAGCAACATCCACAAAATAACAATAGCTTACTAGAAACCCTGTGGGGGGAAGAAGCAAATTTAAACTTTACAGATGCAGTTGCTACTAATCAAAGCGATTATGCTGCAAATGATCCGTCATCATTGGCTTCCCCAAAAATTTTAGAAGCCCTGACTGATTCCGTAGCAGAAATAAAGCAGCAACTAGAAGATCAACCACTACCTTCCCAAACGAAAAGTTCTCGGCAAAATTCTTTCGTAAGAGTTGATATAGAAGGACTACAACGCCTCAATTACTTAGCAGGAGAATTGCTAATTTATCAAAAACGGCGGACTTTACATGATGAACAAATCAAAGAAATCATTGAGCAATTAACGCAGCGACTCACTAGACATCAAGCAACTTTAAATAAATTAGGCGATTTACCACTGCAAATCCCCCACATGGGATTACACAAAGCACAAAATTTTGCAGCCGTGAAATTTGATGCTTTAGAAATGGATGTTTATACAGAATTCCATATGACTTTGCATGAAGCTGTAGAAGAAACGCTACAACTTCAAGAAACCACAGAATCCCTAGAATTGCTGCTGACACAAGCTACTCAAATTGCTGATAAAAAACAGAATTTAATTTTGAATATCATAGATAATTTAGTAGAAGCACGAATGTTACCCTTGGGAAATATCCTCAATCGCTTCTCCCAGATGGTGACAAAGCTGGGTAAAATTTATGCTAAACGTGCGGAATTGAAGTTAACTGGTACTGAAGTACTAGTAGACAAAGCGATCGCAGAAAAGCTTTATGAACCCTTATTACATCTAGTACGTAATGCTTTTGACCACGGTATTGAAACTCCACAAGTACGCCGAGAACTGGGTAAACCAGAACAAGGTTTAATCGAAATTTGTGCTTATCACCAAGGTAGTCAAACTATTATTGAAGTCCGTGATGATGGTCAAGGGTTAAATTTTGATATCATCCGCCAAAAAGCCATTGAACTTAATCTAATCGCCGCCAATGATGAGGCTAGAAGCTATTTTTCTCACCCCACAGAATCAGAACTTTTAGATTTGATGTTTTCAGCCGGATTTTCCACTGTTCACAAAGTCAGTGAAATTTCTGGACGTGGTATGGGCTTAGATATTGTCCGTTCTCAGTTACAGTCACTCAACGGTTCTATTTCAGTCCAATCATCACCCAAGCAAGGAACAAAATTTTTACTTAAAATACCTTTTTCTATGACTACAGATAAATTAATGCTAGTCCAAGCAGGTGGTATTGTTTATGCCTTGCTGTTGGACAATATCGAAAAAATCTTGATTCCTACTACCCAACAAATCAAAGAATTTGAAGGTAAAAAAGTCTTACATTGGCACGCACAGCAAGCTGAAAGTATGATAGTTCTTCGTCAACTGTCAGAAATAATGTCTTACAACGGCTCATTTATTGGTGCTGCTACATTACAAAATCCAGCCACTATCTCTGATGCAGGAATCATGAGAAATCCTGTGCTTTTACTGTGTAGAAATCAAGAAATTTTTGGTTTAGAAGTTGACCAAATTATCGGTGAACAAGAACTAGTAATCAGACCTTTGGGGAATAGTATTGCTCCCCCAAAATATATCTATGGTTGTAGTAGTTTAGCCAATGGTACCCTAATTTTAGTGATTGATGCCGCTCTGTTGTTAGAGTCTGGTGAAATGCAAGCAAATATTGAAATCATGAATCTACCAAATGCTGAATCTATGCAATTACTCTCTCTATCTACTGCGATAAAGACGAAAGCAACACAACTAAATCAGTTACTCTCACCAAATAACAAATCACCAAAAGTTGTTTTGATAGTAGATGATGCTATTAGTCTTCGCCAAACTTTATCTTTGACTCTGCAAAAATCTGGCTATCAAGTATTACAAGCACAAAATGGTGTTGAAGCTCTAGAGCAGTTGCAGTTACATCCAGAAATTCAAGTCGTAATTTCTGATCTAGAAATGCCACGAATGAATGGATTTGAACTTTTATCTAATATTCGCCAAAATCCCGATTTAGCAAATTTACCTGTGGTTATTCTCACCTCTCGCAGTGCGGAAAAACATCGTCAACTAGCCCAAGAATTAGGTGCAAATGCTTATTTAACTAAACCTTATTTAGAAGATAACTTTATCTCTACAATTGGCAATTTTACTAACATGAGTGGGAACAATTTAGCTAATTTAGTTGAGAGCCATTAAATTGCAATTAAAGCTCGCAGTAAAGACTTTAGCCCTTGTTTTCTAAGTACTAAGGTGCTTACTACGAACTTCACAAAAATTTTGTCATGAACTACGCTTTATACTTTGCAGTCTTGAAATAAATGTTTTGAGAAATGCCAGCCATTTTTATCGTTTCAAATTTTCATTAATAAACACTCAGCTTTGAATCAGAACTAAACCAAGGTAATCACAGTAACTTCTGGCGGACAAAATAAACGCCCTGGTCGATAAGTTCCTAAGCCTCGATTGACGTATAGCTGATTCTCAGCCACATGGTGAAATCCTTGTGCCCATTCCCAATATCGCACAACTTTAGAAGGGTTTCCTAGTAAAAATGAAGCCCAACGGCGCCATTTAATCGGTAGTTTTTTCAGGAGTTTTTTATAATGGAACACCAAAGGACCAAGCCCTGGCAATACAATGTGACCACCGTGGGTATGACCAGATAACTGTAAATCGACTCGCCATTTTTGCAATATCATGGCAGTGTCGGGGTTATGGGATAAAACAATCCGGGGTGTAGTGGAGTCTAATTGATTGAGAATTGGCGCAGGATAGAATTCTCGTGACCAATAATCAGCTAGTCCTACTAATGGCAATTCTTTGCCTAGGGGATAAGCGATTTCATTCCAAAGAACGTGGACTCCAATACTAGTAAATGCATCCGTCACTTCTGTTTGAGAATGGCTTAATTGGATATCGTGATTCCCCAGTACCGCATAAACACCATAACGACTTTCTAAATGTTTGAGTCTCCGCACTAATTGGTGAATGGGAGTAGGATCATCAGTGACATAATCACCTGTTAATAGTACTAAATCAGGTTCGGCTTCATTACTCAGTGCGATCGCCTGTTCTAACATTGCTTCCGATAAGCGCACACCATCATAATGAAAATCTGATAGCTGCACCAGTGTTGTCCCTCGTAAAGATGCAGGCAAGTCTGCAATCTTAACCTCTATTTTATCTACTCTTAAATGTCCCGTAAATAACCAGTGCATAGCTTAACAGACACTCCTCATAGCAGCGCTTACAGCTTACCAAAAATCAAAATCTATCTTGCATAATTGCCATAACTTCTGTCAGAAAATCTCAATAAGATTGATAAATAGTTTTTAATCTTGATGCTCAACTACTCGCTTTGTAGGGTGAACACGGTAACTTCTGGCGGACAAAATAAACGTCCTGGCAGATAAGTTCCCAAGCCACGATTGACATATAGTTGATTATTGCCAATCCGATGCCAACCCTGTGCCCATTCCCAATGACGTACTACAGAGTAATCACGCCGCAGACATGGAATCCGGCGGCGGACTTTTTTAGGTATTCCTCGGACTATCTTTCTGTAATAAAATGCTGCTGGGCCGATTCCTGGAATCACGATTTGACCACCGTGAGTATGACCAGACAGTTGCAAATCCACTCGCCATGTTTGTAATATCTCTGCTGTATCAGGATTGTGGGATAAAACAATGCGGGGGGTGGTCGGGTCTAGTTGATTCATCACTGGGGCGGGATTAAATGCTGGTGAATAAAAATCAGCTAGTCCTACTAATGGCAATTCTTTTCCCAGTGGATAGGCGATTTCATTCCACAAGACGTGAACCCCAATTTTGTTGAAGGCTGTAGTAATTTCGGCTTTTGAGTGTTTATAGCGGATATCGTGGTTTCCCAATATGGCATAAATGCCAGCACGACTTTGGAGATGTTGCAGACGTAGCGCCAGCTTGTGAATCGGTTCCGGGCTGGTGGTTACGTAGTCACCTGTCAAGAGAACTAAATCGGGGTTAGCTTGGTTGCTAACTGCGATCGCTTGTTCTAACATGTCTTCTGACAATCGCAAACCATCGTAATGAAAATCTGACATCTGCACTAGCTTCTGACCTTGTAGATGTGCAGGCAAGTCTGCAATCTTAACCGTCAATTTTTGTGTGCTTAACGGTCCAGATAACAACCAGTGCATAAGACATTCAACGGCTCTTGATTATAGCGTCTATAGCCTAACGAAAAATCCTCCTTTTGCCTGTGGCGATCGCCGTAACTTCTTCAAAAGTTCATGAAGTTTGCTAGCTTTTGTATGTATTTATACTTGTTAATTGCTAAAAACCTCTCATTCTGAATGGTAACGATAAAAAAAACACGGTTTTACCTAGTAAATATACATAATCTACAGTTGTATTTTACCCCTACACATGTTCTAATAACTACTCAAACACTTAATTTACAAGATCAGCTATGAGTGAAAACTCTTTTTTTGATGAGTCTACAGAAAATTCTCAGGTTAAGGCTACGATAGTTGCTAAATACTTTTGGGCATGGGCTAAGGTTATCATTCCGCAGGCAAAGAAACGAGGTGCAAAAATTGCGTATATTGATTTATTTTCTGAACCAGGGCGCTATAAGGATGGTTCTAAATCTACACCATTACTTATCTTAGAACGTGCTATTGCTGATCCAGATATGAGCAGAATGTTAGTAACTATTTTTAATGATAAAGACTTAAACAATATTCAATCACTGCAACTGGTAATCAACTCTCTACCTGGTATAAACAACTTGAGTAACAAACCAGTAATCTTAAACAAGGAGGTTGGAGAAGAAATCATCCAGGCATTTGAAAAAATTAAGTTAGTCCCTACACTATTTTTTATAGACCCTTGGGGTTACAAAGGATTATCGATTCGACTTATTGGCTCAGTCATAATGAATTGGGGATGTGACTGCTTATTTTTCTTTAACTACAACCGTATTAACATGGGGTTAAATAACACTGCCGTCAAGGAACACATGAATTCGCTTTTTGGACAAGAACGAGCAAATAGTCTTCAAGAACAGTTGCAACCCTTACAACCTTTTGAGCGTGAGTTAACTATCGTAGAGGCTATTTGCCAAGCACTAAAAGAAATAGGTGGTAATTACTCTCTGCCATTCAGGTTTAAAAACTCAAAAGGTAATCGTACTAGTCATCATCTTATTTTTGTATCTAAAAATGTGCTGGGATATTCAATCATGAAAGAGATTATGGCAAAAGAAAGTTCTGGTACAGAACAAGGTGTACCATCTTTTGAATATAACTCAGCCACGATGATTCAGCCTCTATTATTTGAGCTTTCACGCCCACTGGATGAGCTAGAAAATATGTTAATGGATGAGTTTGCTGGTCAGAATATGAAAATGATAGAGGTTTACGAGCAACATCATATTGGTAAACGTTATATCAAGAAAAACTACAAAGATGTACTTTTGAAGCTAGAGGCTCAAGGAAAAATCACAGCATATCCTTCTAGTCGAAGAAAAAACACCTTTGGAGACGATGTCAGGATTAATTTTCCACCAAAGCAGTAAGATTTAAATTCTCTTTCTTTGATTTATTAATAGCTGCAATAGTAATGCTTCCCCATTTTTTAATGTGTTTGTCCCATGCTTCTGGCATTTCATCCCATATTTGACCATCAAGCAATCTACCAGAAGCTTTTGGGTGGATTCCGCCCCATTGCTTGAAGAAAAAGGCTACATCAGATGAATTTGTTTGATGTTTAATATCGCGCACCCATTCGGCTTGCATTACACGGTGTCGGTGTCCCGATTCGCCACCAACGATTACCCAGTTAATACCTGTTAAATTGAGCTTTAATGAACCTAAAAGTGGTTCACATGACAAAAATCGCACTTTTGCAGGAACCTGCCTCAGGTAGTCAACACGTTGAATATAGTTCTGATTCTCGACAGACACACCCATCCAAATATTCTCATGCCAATTAAGTTGAGGAGCTAGCTCAAGTAAACGTTCGTGCCGCTTGGTCAGTATTTGATAGATATGCCAAGGAGTTTGACGAATTACACTAAAAACTTCCTGAAGGAAGGAAATAGGCACATCCTCATGAAACAGATCACTCATGGAATTAACGAAGATGCGGCTCGGCTTGCGCCAGTGTAATGGTTCTTGCAATCGTTCTGGATGTAAAGTTAGATCAAATCCATTTGGGAAATTCTTAGCGAAACGTTTGGTGAGTGCTTCTGCATAACAATGTGTGCAACCTGGACTCACTTTGTTGCATCCAGTGGTTGGGTTCCAGGTTTTGTCAGTCCACTCTATACCTGTATTAATGCTAGCCATATACCGAGTTTACCAATAGAACCACCGATTTTTCCTTTGATGTCACACTATCAATATAGTTCATTTATACTAATTTATATAAATTAAAATTATCTCATAAGATTCAGCTTGCTATGATCGAACTACTGATATGCCTCTAAATGTATTTAGAGTAATAATTGACCAAAATACTACCACAAAATTATCTCTAATTTAATATAAATGTACTAATCCTAAGCTCATATTTTAGGGAGAGCCACACTATGACATCTGACGCCATAAAAGAGACAATCTCCCAGAATGTAGAATCTTGGGACTGGGAAAACCCTCCTATGCCTCCCACTGACTTGATTTTTGATGATGGAGAACCCTTGGAGAGTAATCGCCACCGCATTGCGATGAATGTCCTGATCCGGTCGTTAGAACAAGCTTGGGCTGACCGTAACGACTTCTTTACGGGTGGCAATATGTTTATTTACTACAATAGCCCTCAGGTTCGTAACAAAGACTTCCGTGGACCTGATTTCTTTGTAGTGCTGGATGTTGATGGCAATACCTCTAGGCAAGGCTGGGTAGTGTGGAATGAAGGTGGTCGTTACCCAGATGTAATTGTAGAATTAATGTCCCCTTCGACGGCTATAGTTGACAAGACAATTAAAAAAGATATCTATGAAAGGGTTTTCCGCACACGGGATTACTTTATTTTTGACCCTTTTGAAGCAGCTTCTTTGCAAGGATGGCGGTTAGATGCTAACCTGCGTTATCAACCCATAGCAGCAAATGAAGAGGGGTGGCTGTGGAGCGAAACTTTAGGCTTTTGGTTGGGAACATGGCAAGGAAACATAGACAGAGAAACAGCTGTGTAGCTGCGGTTTTACGATCGCTCTGGCAATCTGGTGCTATTACCAGAAGAAGCAGCTGTAGCTAAAGCTGAACAAGAACACCAGAAAGTAGATCGCCTGACCGCACAATTACGTGTATTAGGAATAGATCCAGAAGCATGAAAGTACTAAGCCAGTTGGATTTTTTTGCTAATTACTATGCATCCAGCTACTAAAAAAAAAGCGACTTCAGCCAACAAAAATGCCGCAATTGATGTTATGCCCATTTGCTGACTCAGAATTGACACCACGGTAGTTGCAGCAGCACTACCGCCAAAATATAACCCAGTACTTAAGCCGGCTTGATGGGGAGGAACTTTACCCAAAGCAAAGGGAATCATGCTCACAAAAACTAGGCCAAAACTAATACCGAAGGCAAGTATAAAACCGACGACTAAAATGTCATAATCGTTTAATAATGCTAGTCCCATTAAGCCCGTCATTGCTCCTAAACCAAGTGTAATTGCTTTGTTAGCACCTAATTGAGCAGTCCATTCTCCCAAGGGAATTGAGGCGATCGCGGACACTAGCAGTATACCTGAAGTAATAAATTCTAGTGTGATACTAGGTAGTTGAGTTTGTAATTCTTGAGGGAATACCGACATTAATAAATTTACTTCTAACCCAGCGCCCAAACCGACAATAAAAATCAAAATTAGCAATATTGGCGGAGTGGTGCTTGGTATATCTTGATCAATGCTCGCAGGATTAAAGGCGTGATTGGGGATTGATGACTGTAAAATATATGCTGCCATAACTAAGGCGATCGCTCCTAGAAGAAAAGTCACAGGAGCACCGACTCTACTAAGAAATGTATTTAACAATGGGCCTATTGCTCCGACTAAGCCAAACACAAACACCAGCACAGCATTAGCTTGAGGTAACTCCGTTACAGGTGTAAACTGCATTAACATGGCGATCGCCGGCCCACGAAAGATCATCATTGCTATCACCCAAACAGTCATCAGCACAGGTATTACCCAACGCATAACACCTTCTAAATTCTGTGCTATTAACAACGAGACAGCCACAAAAATCAAACTTGCTAACGTAACCCCAACACTAATCACAGGTAAGCGATTACCCGAACGCTGCTGGATGCGATCGGAAAGTCCCCCTATCAAAGGTTCCATAAAAGTGGCAATTAGCCCTTGGATGATCCCCAAACCACCTACTAGGTCTGCCAATTCCAGCTTTTGTAAAATTTTTGGCTGATACAGTCCGAATGCCATCCAACTGAAGATCATCGCTACCAGTAAAGTGGCTAATCCCCAAACTTGTCGCCATAGAATTTCTGGGCGGGAATTGAAAGATTTAACCATAATTTTGTCTTAATTTCTTGTGTGGGTGGTGTGATTGTAGGACAAATCTCAACCACAAAATTGCATTATAAGTAGCATAATTCTACAGTTACACAGAAGTATTTCGATGAAGATTTTCAGACTAATCTTTATCGATAAATCTAAAATATGGCGATTGTCTGCTCAGTTTTGATAAACAATCAGGCTCATCTAAATTGATGTAGATTATATTAGCGATAATCTAGGTATTATTCTTCACATAAACTTTCCATCACCACAATATTTCAATAGAGAGATATTCTGCTTATGGAGCAATTGCGGGAGTTTATTTTATAACTTCCATAGGTAAAATATCTTACCTAAGAAAGAGCGAGATTAAAATTAATTTAAAAAATGGTTGTGACAGATCACAACCATCTTACCAAGGGTAGCCACTTGTGTGGGTAAGTTTCCCAACACGAGCAGAGTAGAATGAGGGTTGGAGAGGGATTTAACCAGTAAATCTATGCTTCTCCTACCTTCATTGCTGCTAAGATAGCCTTCTGGCTGACATCTTGGTAAACCGCATGTAAATATTTCATCACCACTTCAGCAGAAGTTAAATTGACTAAATTTTCCTCTTCCTTCCCTAGAGAAATCGCTCCCAATGTATCTAATACTGTCTCGCTGCCTGATGGTGCAATCACTACCAAGGAAGACTCTAGTGGTTCATTATATTGCCAGAAGAAAGAATCTATTTTAATTGCATTTTGATTATGGGCAATTGACTGTTGAAGATCAGGTGTTTCATTAGGAGCAACTTCACTTCTCGCACCATGTAACTGGCGGAGATCACTGAGAATTTGCTCTTTGGTACGTCCGCGTAATTGAAACAGTACAAAGGGGTCTTCGCTGAAGCGATCGCCTAATTGATAGTATACTGCACCAATATGTTTACAAGGATTTGCCTTATCAGGACAGGAGCATTTACTGTGAACATCAGCTAGAGTGAAAGGAAATAACGAAAGCCCATTTGTTGTAAAAACTTCTTCTATATTTTGTGGCATTTCTCCTGCTAATAACTTGGCAGCAAAAATAGCTCTTTGGGACATGGTTTCAATTGCATAAACCCATTGTTCATCACTAAATGGTTCCAAGGACAAAGAAACTTTATAAGGTTCTGCTTCACTACCTTGTACCCTAGCTAATACTTTTGCACCTTTAAACTCGATGCTCAGAACATTGCCCTGGCGAGCATAGTTTCTCGCACGTTCCAAACGCTTTTTAAAGCGATAGGCATCTAACAAATCTAGCCACCGTTGTGACCACCATTCACGACTTGCTTGTAGGGTGTAATTAGTCATAGCATTTAAAAATTTTTTCTACTCAGTATCTTCTTCAATTACTGCATTACGGTCAAGTAACAATAAGTTACGGAGTTGGTCTGTATCTAGTTCAGTTAACCACTCCTCACCAGCACCTACGACTTGTTCTGCCAATTGTTTCTTACTTTCAATCATGTCATGAATTTTCTCTTCTAAGGTACCAGTGCAGACAAATTTGTGTACTTGTACATTCCGGGTTTGACCAATCCGAAATACTCGGTCTGTGGCTTGATTCTCTACGGCTGGATTCCACCATCTATCAAAGTGGAAAACATGATTTGCCCGCGTTAAATTTAGACCTACGCCACCAGCTTTTAGAGAAAGAATCATAATTGGTGGCCCTTGGGGGTCATGTTGAAACCGATCAATCATTTCCTCACGTTGTTTTTTACTAGTGCCACCATACAAAAACAATATTTCTCGCCCTAGTTGTTTTTCCAAATGGGGTTTAAGTAACTTACCCCACTCAGCGAATTGAGTGAATATTAAAGCGCGTCCTGCCTTAGCAATGCCGTAGGCGTCACCTTCTGCTAACACCTCCTCTAACATTTCATCTAGTCGCTGAAGTTTGGCTGAATGATGTTTTTCTAATGTGGACTCTTTTAAATATTGTGCGGGATGGTTACAAATTTGTTTGAGTTTGACTAATAAACCTAAAATCATGCCTCGGCGTTGCAAGCCTGTGGCAGCATCAATCTCAGATAAAGATGCTTCTACTACTTTTTGATAAAGTGCAGCTTGATCAGTAGTCAGTCCACAAAATACCGTCATTTCCTGCTTTTCTGGCAAGTCTTGAATAATATCACGGTCTGTTTTTAAACGCCGCAAAATAAAAGGCTGGACTAAAGAGCGCAATTGGCTCAAAGAAGCTGTATCACCATATTTCTCAATGGGCATGGCAAAGCGACGCTGGAAAAATTGCCGATTACCTAAATATCCTGGATTGAGAAAATCTAAGATAGACCACAGTTCTTGGAGTCTATTTTCTACTGGTGTCCCAGTCAAGGCTACACGAAAATTTGACTCTAATTGTCGTACCGCCTGTGACTGCTTCGCTTCGGAGTTTTTCACATTTTGGGCTTCATCTAAAACAATTGCCTGCCAAGTAATGCCTTGCAACAATTTGATATCTCGGTGAATTAGTGAGTAACTGGTGATCACTAAATCATGCTTTTTCACTGCTTCTATAAATGCCTTACCTTTAGGGCGTTTATCACCGTGATATTGTAAAACTTTCAGGTTGGGGGCAAATTTCTTAACTTCCCTTTCCCAGTTACCTAAAACAGAAGTGGGACAAACTAGGAGTGTGGGATTTTCTAGTGCATCTTGTTCTTTGAGGTGCAGTAAAAAGGCGATAAATTGTATGGTTTTACCCAATCCCATATCATCTGCCAGACAAGCACCCAAACCCCAACGTTCCAGAAATGCCAGCCAAGCAGCACCTCGTTCTTGATAAGGTCGCAACTGTCCTTGAAAACCTTTTGGTGTCGGCAAAGGTGCTAAAGCTTGATTATTTGTCAGTGCGCCAATTAACTCTTCCAATGCCCCCGAAGCTGCAAAACTCACTACAGGTAATTTTTCAATTACCTGAGTGTCACCGCTACTGAGACGCAAAGCATCTTCTAAAGACAGGGCCATTTGCTCTTTGCGGGAGGTAAAAAAGGCTTGAGCTGTTTTAATATCTTGGGGTCGTAACTCTACCCACTCGCCGTTAATTTCTACCAAAGGGCTATTCAATGCTACCAAACGATCAAACTCAGCTTTAGAGATTGTTTGCCCACCAATTGCCAATTGCCACTGAAAATTCAGCAAGCTTTGTAAGCCTAAGCGTCCCTGCTTTTGCTTTGGTGTTTCGGCAGATATTTTCAAACCTAAACGGTTTGCCCATCCCTCACGGTTTGACAAACTAGGAGGCAGAATCACTCCCAAACCGCTATCTTCAAATCGCCAAGTTACAGACTTAATAAACTCGTAAGCCTGCATGGGGTTGAGGTTACA
The DNA here is from genome assembly GCA_019359495.1 of Goleter apudmare HA4340-LM2. GTDB lineage: Bacteria > Cyanobacteriota > Cyanobacteriia > Cyanobacteriales > Nostocaceae > Goleter > Goleter apudmare. The sequence goes on along the minus strand of JAHHHF010000082.1, from coordinate 52,421 downwards.
AGATTGAGGATATTCAGTTTCTAAACTTGCTGCGATCGCCGGATACAATCGAGAAGCTAACCCCAAACCTCGCAAGAAGGTTTCTTGTGGTTGATCAATTGTGCGATTTTGATATACCAGTTGCTCAACTGGGTATTGCCACACAGTTGCAGCATCTACTAAAAACTCTGGATTATTTGCAGCCTGGAGATAATAAGCTAATGTCCAATCTGTTTGTTCAGACTCTGGTGGACGCAACTGAAAACAAGTACGAAATTGAGTTTTATAAGTCAGTTGGTATTGCAAGGGCATCATCCAAGCTTTTAGTGCCGCCTGTAGTCGTTCCATGCCTACGGGATCTGCACTGACTGTAGGAGATTCACCAGTTAAAGCTTGCAACCACTGCCGCACCGCAGCTGGTAGAGATGTCATCATCCTAGTTTCCAATGGGGATTGGGAACCTACCATACTTCGCACTTGGGCATCTATCGTATTGTTGAGAAATTCTAAGAGTAATTCTTGGGGTGGTAAGGGGAAATCTACTGCCAGATGATGGGGTGGGGAATTCTCCCTCTCTCCCTGATCAGTGCGGCAAGCCAATGGCATTAATTGGGAAAATTTTTCTAACCTTGTGCTATCGACAGCACTGTCTAAGAGTACTTGCCACTTAGCAACCATAGAACCATCTGGTTGTCGTTGGATTGTTGGGAGAAACTTACACCGGGAGATTAAGTCTAAACCCCAACGAGCAACCTGCGACCAAAACCGTAAATCTCCTCCCAAAAATGCATCTTCTCCGTTCACGGCACTCAAGGGCAGAGAAGAGAGAAATGCAAAAGCTGTGGCTGGATGAAGACAAAAACCTGCAATTTTCCACGGTTGCAGGTATTGGAGAGCATCAGTTTCTAGAGAAGCAGAATGTACAGGGGAAATGTCTGTTCCGGCTTCACTGTTTTCTAAAATATGAGTTGGTAAAGCAATGATTTGGGAGTGTATTGGTAAAGTGATCTCGCTAGCACTGGCGCTTTTACGTGTTAGTTTGTGCGAAGCATCTCCCCTTTTGGAGGCTTGTCCAACACTTAACGCCACTGGAGATTGCTGAGTTAAGTTAGGGATTTTCATGTTTTGTGAACATAACCACTCATGCAACTCTATTGCCGTCATTGCCAATGGGTGTGATGGTATATCTGCCAAGGCATGAGAATCGATATTAACCTGTGAAGAACGCCAAGTTTCTCCCCAAATAAATAAGCAACTATTTTGCTTCCTTACTAACCAACTACCGTGTAAAATTGCCATTTGCTAACTACTTAGATTGCTTTCAAACTAGAATATTTAATTTCGTGTTTTTCTAGGGTATACAGTGATTTTTTTATATTCTCCAGTATTTAATTTTATAGTACACAACCAACATAACTATTACTAGTAATAGATTTGGCCCAGTTTAAATTATAAAAAATACAAGAGAAAATTATATTGATGCCTCAATAGGTAGTAGTGAGAGCATAAATGAGTGTTGTTCAATATTTCAGAGAAAAGTTATCCTCAACGTTAACCCCTGTTTGAGACAGCATTTGTGGCTTACTGTTTGAGTCATGCTGTCTTGATAGTCAGAGCAGTTGACACTACACACAAGTTTTAAGAGTGATCAGCAACTAGCCAACATTTCTGAGTTTTGTAACCATATTTGCAATGCTGTCTTTATTGTACAACCTGAATTGCAGGATGATGGCGTTTTCTACCTAGGTGAGGTACAGGACGAAATAATTAACCGCTTCTGTGGTGAAGTGGTTCCTCCTCCAGAGCGTTCCCTTTGTTGAGAAAATCCAGATGCAGATAGGGATTGCCAATCCAAAATCCCTTCGGTTGCGGTAGTCCTCCAGGTGCTCATTCCTCTCTACGAGACGCTACCGCTAACAACTGGGGCTATCTTACAGCCTTAAAAATTGGCTTTTATCCCATCGCCATAAGGATATGCAGCTATTTTGTCTTCAGCAAATGCCGCAGGTTGTTGATATTATGGCAGGCGATCGCTTGCAAATCTGAGCACTCTCACAGTTTGCTTATAAGTGACAACACGTAAGTAAAAGTAAGTAAGAGTACGAAAATCTTAATTAATTATAAAGTCTATATAGGCTAAAACCTTTGCAGCTAGAACATAGTAGTTAATTACCACCGAGGTAATATTTGTGTAATCTTTTAGAAATAGTGGCAGCGATCGCCCACCAAACTTTTCCGTAAATACCCTGATTTTTTAATTCCTCAGCTAGATAAATTCCGCAAAAACACTGTTCCGCATATTTGCGGTTGTGACCGAAACTGCAATCATCCAGTTCATTAGGGTAAATTTATGACCAACTCTGCAATGACGGTCATTCGCATCAATCTGGAGAAGGCAAAAGAGGTAGCTCTGACATGGGAGCGAGCTTCTTACAATGAACTTAGTGCCTATTGTTTGCAGATTTTAGGAGAGATAGGTTGCTCTAGCACCGAACTTCCAGAAAACTTGCAAAGTCGTGAGCAACAGCTAAATTTCATCGCAGGTTTTGCATCTTATGCTTTTGGGGAGGTACTCAATGTCCAAACAATTGGTTAAGGAGACTTGTAATCAGCCAGAACGGGTAAAAGAGGTAAGTTTACCCGCAACTGATCAGGACTTATTGAATTTAATGCAAAAATTCTCAGGATTTGAAGTCCCCACCAATGTTGTGATGCAAGCTATGGCGATCGCTACTTACGACTGTGCATCCGCTTGCCGCTACGCAGATAACTATCTGAATATTCTTAAGAATAAGAAGTATCGCAAAAAATTACTGTTGCTAGAATCTGCACCTGAGTTTTGCATTAATCAGAGATACGTAGATGTTCCGAATTAGTGGTACATCAAGTTATCCCAATTCAAAATTCGTCTTTAAAAGTTGAGCCAATGCTCGACTAAGGTTTCCCGGCTTGTAGCAAGTAGCGTTCCTAGGTTGGGAAACCTCTCCGCGAATCGAAACATTAGAAAAACAATATTTATCAAACTTCTCGAACATTAGAAGTTTCCCAGCAATGAGGAATTGCTTTGGTGAAGCAGTAAGAGAAGTTGTTTGAGTTTTGACACACTTTAATTTTATTATTTAATTGCTTCAATGCTTTTCAGGCGGTTAGCTAGCCCCTGAAGTTGTATGTTTGAATCCAAGACAACCCCGTGGTCAGCTACCTTGTTTTTGGCTTGGTGAGAAATTCGGGGTAGTATGATATTTAACTGAAGTTTGTTGTTTTTTTACAAGATCGCGTATTTTCTGTTCAAACCTGCTTTTATTATTTAGTGCGCCATTTTTATGGCTAACACCATTGAAATGTCAGCCTTACTCAAATTAGTTGAGTAACTATTGTTACACTCATTCCAGTGCCTGTTAGAGCTAGGTAGTTAAACAATACATAGAAGTGCAGAGTTAATGACTTAGTGTAGTCTTTAACCGACACACTCAGAATATCTCTATGTACCTCTGTACGCTGTTGAAGTTTCCTACCCAGAGTAAACACAGGAAGAGAAAGGAGAGATTTCCCCAACTGACTTTGGACTGCTACCTATACCTCATTGCGCCTAAATGGTGGAGATAGCTTGTTAGTGAGGGTGTGACCCAAAAACAAACTATATCCATGTATGAATTGAGATGAAAAAACTCACTCCAGCAAAAAGCTGTAAGTGCAATAGCGATCGCGTGTGACCTTAAACTTACTCTCACAGAAAAGGAATAAATTATGCCTGTTACACCCACCTATCCTGGTGTTTACATTGAGGAGATTCCCAGTGGTGTTCGTACCATAGTTGGGGTAGCAACCTCAATTACTGCCTTTATTGGTACAGCCAGCAAAGGACGTGTCAACTACCCAGTCAGAATCCAAAGCTTTGGTGACTTTGAAAGGCAATTTGGCGGTTTGTGGATTAAAAGCGCCTTAGGCTATGCTGTTCAGCAATACTTCCTCAACGGTGGAACGGATGCACTGATTATTCGTGTTGCTAGTAGTGATGCTACGCCAGCAACAGCTAGTGTCGGGGGGCTAAATCTCACAGCCACTAGTCCAGGGAAATGGATTAACGAGACATACAAAGCTAAGGTTACTTATCCTAGCTTTGGCCCCGATGCCGACAACAATAAGGTATTTAATCTAGAAATTACACAACAAATTAATCCGGGTGAAGACCCCATACTTGTTGAATCATTTCGCAATCTTTCCACAGATCCAGATTCACCAAGGTATGTAAAAAAGGTAATAGAAGAAGATTCGACTCTGATAGATATCACTGGAAATGTTCCCGAAAATCGCCCCGCAGCTACAGAAGCCGTATTTAATGCTGGAACTGACGGTGCTAATAACCCCAGCTATACAGATTACGTAGGCCAAGAAGGGTCAAAGACTGGTTTATATGCCTTAGAAAAGGCAGACCTGTTTAACTTGCTTTGTATCCCTCCAAATACCCGTGAACCAGGGAATAATGTTGCTGATGATGCAGGACAAGCTTTACTCACAGCAGCTCTGGCTTACTGCAAGAAACGCCGAGCAATATTGATTATTGACCCCCCAACTAAGTGGGATAGTACAGCTAAAGTTGTTGAAGACTTAACTAGCAACAGCAACAGCATTATCAACCAATACCGAGATGAAAATGCAGTTATCTACTTCCCACGCATCAAAGCACCGGATCTACTCAGGGAAAACCGTTTAGAAGAATTTCCGCCTTGTGGTGTGGCTGCGGGGATCATGGCGCGGACTGATGCAAATCGTGGTGTTTGGAAAGCACCAGCCGGAATCGAAGCCACCCTCTCTGGAGTCAGACAGCTTTCTTACCAACTCACTGATGGCGAAAATGGTCAGATAAACCCCTTGGGTGTCAACTGTTTGCGTTCATTCCCGGTGTATGGAAATGTGGTTTGGGGCGCAAGAACCCTCGAAGGCGCTGATCAGCTAGCCTCAGAATGGAAATATTTGCCCGTGCGTCGTCTAACTTTGTTCATGCAAGAAAGCCTATATCGCGGTACACAGTGGGTAGTATTTGAACCCAACGACGAACCTTTGTGGTCGCAAATTCGTTTGAATGTCGGTGCTTTTATGAACAATTTGTTCCGCCAAGGAGCTTTCCAAGGTAAAACACCTAGAGAAGCCTATTTTGTCAAGTGCGATAGTGAAACAACTACGCAAAACGATATTAATCTTGGTATCGTTAATATCGTCGTTGGCTTTGCACCCCTAAAACCTGCTGAGTTTGTGATTATCAAATTCCAGCAGATTGCTGGTCAGATTGCTACTTAATAGGTCGTATACAGTTACACATTTGTCAACAGTCAATCATGTCATTTTGTACGGCTCTACAGGAGTAAAGTAAATTTATGCCTCAACCTCAATTTGTTGTTAACGCACAACGTTTCGACCCCTATAAAAACTTCAAATTCCGTGTGAAGTGGGATGGTAAATATGTCGCTGGGATCAGCAAAGTCGGTGCCCTCAAACGCACCACAGAACCAGTTCCGCATCGTGAAGGCGGCGACCCCAGCAGCACTCGCTATTCTCCAGGACAAACTAAGTATGAACCCATTACCTTAGAACGTGGCGTTACCCACGATAAGGAATTTGAACAATGGGCAAATAAAGTCTGGAACTATGGTTCTGGTTTAGGTGCAGAAGTATCTCTCAAAGACTTTCGTAAAGACATCATCATTGAATTGATGAACGAAGCGGGACAGGTTGCCATCAGCTACAAAGTTTTCCGTTGTTGGGTATCAGAATTTCAAGCTTTACCTGACTTGGATGCTAATGCTAATGCTGTGGCAATTCAAACAATTAAATTGCAAAACGAAGGTTGGGAACGTGATTATGATGTGACTGAACCAACAGAACCAAGTTTCTTAGAACCAACTTAAAAATTAAGGCAGAGGGCAGAGGGCATGGGGCATGGGGCATTGGGCAACCACAAGTTTTGCCATTGTCTCCCTTCCCTCATCTCCCTTCCCTTGTCCTTGATTAAGCCTGCCTTCTGCCTCCTGCATAGCTGCCTTTTTGAAAATTATGCGTTCTTTGACTGGTTATCAAATTTTACAAATGTGGGAAATTGGTCAGACTCAACATCCCATTGATCGGGCGCTGACTTTCCTTTCTTTTGCTTACCCAGAGAAATCAGCGGATGAGTTGGCTGCTTTGAGTATTGGGCAACGAGATGCATATCTTTTAACTCTGAGAGAACTTACTTTTGGTTCTAAATTGGAAAGTTATGCTGAGTGTCCTAAATGTGGTGAACGCCTAGAATTTACTTTGAATGTGTCAGATATTCGAGTTGTAGATGCACTCTCAACATTACAACGGGAATACACTTTAACATCTGGTGAATATCAATTGCAGTTTCGCTTACCTAACAGCAAAGATTTGGCGGCTGTGGTTGGTTATCAAGATTTAAACGCAGTTCGTAATTTAATCGGACAGCGCTGTGTGCTGCAAACTCAACGTGAAGGAATTGAGATTAATTATAGTGAATTACCTGCTAATGTCATTATCCATTTAGCACAATCTATGGCTGAATATGACTCGCAAGCAGAAATTTTATTAAATCTTATTTGTCCGGCGTGTAGTCATTCTTGGCAAGTTTTATTTGATATCGTCGCCTTTTTCTGGAGTGAACTGAATACTCAAGCTAAACGCTTACTGAGGGAAGTTCATACACTAGCCCGATATTACGGTTGGAGCGAAAAAGATATTTTATCTATGAGTGCAAACCGACGAAACTTCTATTTAGACTTAGTAAGCTGATTTTTCACAATCATTATTAGGCGCGGATATGTCTGCTGATTTTCTCACCACACTAGCTGCACGGACATTGGGTTTAACACCAGTAATTCAACCTGCGATCGCTTCGTTATTTGCTCCTCAATCTCCAATCGGTAGCGACTATTTAGAAGAATGCAGAGGGGTAGAAAACTTTGATATCCATGATGACAATTCTTTCACAGCAAATTCTTCATCTCTTTCATCTCCTCTCGTCTCCTCTGGTAATTCTTTAGGAGCAATATCGAGATTGCCTTATAGTCAAATATTAGTGGCTATACCTGATACTGAATTAGGTCAACAAGAACAAGTCAATAGATCGTTATCTTCCCCAACTAATTATCAGCCAGTACCCATACAATCCATCCCTGAAACTGTGGTTAGTCCACCGCAACCACTGCTAAATTCGGTAACTTCAAAACAGCAATCAGATAACCAAGAAAATCCGAGTAATTCAGAGGTAGATGACGTTACTAAAAGACTGGCATCATCACAGATAGTTGATTCAGAAATTGAGCCAGTTACACCTCAACCATTATCGGCTCAAAATGCTATGTCTAACGACAAAACGCACAGCATCTACACACAATCTATGGATCTACTTCATCAAACTGAGGATGGGGAACTGGGTAATGCTAACTCGCAGGCGAATGTGCCATTAGTAGAACCACTAACAAATAATATTAATTTAAAACTAAGTATAGATAGCCAAAGTGCTATAGCAAATCCAGATACACAATTATCATTCACCCATAAACAGTCTAATATGATACCGCCGCCAGCTATACCGGATCAAATTCAGCGACAAGTAGATGCGGCGACACCGTTACCTTCTCAATCTCTAACTTCGCCAAATTTACCTTGGGAACGTTCTGAGTCTGTCACACCAAGAGTCGAACCTTTAATAAATCAGATAGATTTACAACCGCAAGCACCAAATCAACAGCATTTTGATTCTCAATCACAGGAATTTCCCAATAGTAAAGAAACAGAAATATTCACCTCTACTATGGAGGTTTTGCAGCCGGAATCAACAGCGTCACCGCCATCTATTGTTCCTATAAATGCTGTAACGCCTGTAGTCTCACCGCTAGAGAATCAACAGCCCTTTGTTTCCCCACGCCAAGAGAATTTAGGAACTGCACAAATCACCCCTACAGTAGAATCTTCGCAGTCAAGAATATCAGCGCCTTCTGTATTTTCACCGTTAGAGAATCAACAGCCCTTTGTTTCCCAACCACAAGAGAATTCAGGAAACTCAGGAATCATTCCTACAGTAGAATCTTCGCAGTCGCAAGTGTCGGCGATTCCTGTAGTCTCACCGCTAGAGAATCAGCAGACTTTTGTTTCCCCACGCCAAGAGAATTCAGGAACTGTACAAATCACTCGTACACGGGTGGATAGTATTGCAACCAACTCTGCTTTCCAAACTTTAGAATCCCAGACGGTACAACGTACAACCGACAACACATCATCCAGCCAGCGCCAGATAGCACAACAAACTTCCCAGGTGAGTGCAGCTATCCCCAGACTTACGACTGTTGCAGCAGAACAGCAATTTTCTCAACAACCACAAGCCAACCGGACTGTATCAACTCCTACTGTGGTGACTTCCTTGGTGGATAAACGTAGATTTGGTAGTGCGGAATCTTCTCAAGCTTGGGAATTTCCAGCCAGATTACCATCGGAAAATTTTACACATGAAAACACGCCAAAAATCAAGCCATTGGTTGTCATGTCGCAACAGCGATCGCCTGATTTAGAAAATGAAACTCAGTTGAACAATAAGCGGGAAACATCTCCAGTATTACCACTGACTGTACAAGTAACAATTGGACGAATTGAAGTGCGTTCTAGTCCCACGCCAACAGCACCCAAAGCCAACAATAAATCGACTCCCCGTCAACCGTCTGTTTCTTTACAAGACTACTTAAAGCAACGCCAAGGAGGTAAACCATGAGTAACTCTGTGGCGATCGCGGCTGTAACTGCAACAATGCGTAACTTAATTGCCCAAGCGATCGCTGAGGAATTAGGGAGTGGTGTGGTAACAACCCAACCACCAGATAAAGCACGAGAAAATAGCGATAACGGCAATCAAATTAATATTTTTCTTTATCAAGTTCTCCCAAATGCTGCTTTGCGAAATCGGGATTTACCACCACGAGTCAAACCAGGGGAAATTGGACAAGCGCCACTAGCATTAAATCTTTACTATCTGCTAACTGCTTACGGTAAAGATAATGATGATGTTTTGGGTCATCGCTTATTAGGTAAAGCCATGCAAGTATTACACGATTACCCAGTGTTAGACCCAGCATTAATTAAGAATACTCTTGGTGAAAGTGACTTACAAAATCAAATCGAAAAAGTCCGCCTGACCCTGCAACCCATGTCTGTAGAAGATATCTCAAAGTTGTGGACTACCTTTCAAACTCAATACCGGATTTCCGCCGCCTATGAAGCTTCGGTGGTGTTGATTGACAGTGGTTTAAGAGTCAAATCACCGTTACCAGTATTGACGCGGGGGCCTGGAGATTACGGCGTATTCGCTCAACCAGACCTAATTCCCCCCTTCCCCACCTTGGAAACCTTGCAAATACCCAACCAACAACCAAGCGCCCGTTTAGGTGAGACGATTACCCTAGAAGGTCATCATTTGGATAGCGAGGATGGTAGGGCGATCGCATTCTTGCAGAATCCCAGATTGTCAAACCCGATTGAAATTGAAATTCAGCAACAAACAAAATATAAGGAAATCACATTTCAGTTACCAAACCAGCCAGCCGATATACCAGCCGGATTTTACACAATCAAAGTCAAATTATTACGGAATGGCAAAGAGCAGATCACCAACACCTTGCCCTTGAGTGTAGCACCACAACTGCAAGATATTACCTTGAGCGATCGCACTCTCAATCTCAGCTTTACTCCGCAGGTATGGCGAGAACAGAGTGTAGCTTTATTATTGAGCGATCGCCAAATTTTACCCCAGTTAGATGCAGACGCTTCCGAATTACCAGAAAAAACTAATACGCTGGTATTTGACTTGACAAAAATTCCTGTAGGTGATTACTTTGTCCGCCTGCGTATTGATGGCGTAGACAGCTTGTTAATCGACCGTTCTGTGAAACCGCCCGTCTTTGATCCCAGACAAAAGGTAACACTGTCATGAACGACATGGAACGTTGGCAAACAGCAAATGAGCAATACCTTTCAGCCGCGATCAAATGGCTGCGTCTGCGGTTACAACAAACAGCCCATCTAGAAAAAGTTTCACCAGCAGAAATCGCCCACGCCAAAGCTGCGATGGAAGCAGCAGAAAATATCCAAAAACCCCCGGCTTTGGTGCTACTTTCTCAAAGGTTTGGACTCACCCAGTTTGAACAAACTCTGTTGCTATTATGTGCAGCAATGGAACTAGATACCCGTATTGCTAACCTTTGCGCCCAAGCACAAGACGACTTCAATCGCCCTTACCCCACCTTTGCTTTAGCTTTTGCTTGCTTGGACGAACCAGCTTGGGATGCGCTTTCACCAGAAAGACCCCTGCGTTACTGGCGATTAATTGAGATTAATCAACCTGCTGCTCAACCCTTAACTACGAGTGCATTGCGGGCAGACGAACGCATAGTTAATCATATCAAAGGATTAACCTACCTTGATGACCGTTTAGCGCCGCTATTAGTACCCCTAGAAACATCTGCTATTGAAATTGAATTGCCACCCTCCCAGCAAAAGTTAGCAGCATCGATAATTCAGCAACTTAATCATCCTACCTATTGGCGATCGCCTCCTGTCATTCAATTATTGGGAGCAGATTCTCTCAGCAAACAACTGATAGCGCAACAAACATCAGCAGAACTAGGTTTACATCTCTACCGCTTACCTGTAGAACTGCTACCATCCCAAGCTAGTGAATTAGAAATTTTTGCCCGACTTTGGCATCGAGAAACGTTACTACTGCCCATCGCCCTTTATCTTGATGCTAACGAAATTGAAGGTGCATCCCCAACTCCAGGACTAGCGTCACCACTGCACCGCTTTCTTGCTCGTAGCGACAGCCTTGTGTTCCTTGATACCCACGAACCCAGGCAAAGATTGGGTAGAACCAACATCAATATAGATATAGCCAAACCCACCACCCCTGAACAATTAACAGCTTGGAAATCATTGCTAGGAGAAGCAGCCAATGGCACACCCCAATTACTTGCAGGTCAATTTAACCTCAACTCAGTTACTATTGAGCAGATTGCTCGACAAGTAAAAGTTGATACAACAAATACTGTTAACCACAATTCCCTTTGGGATGCTTGCTTAAACATTACCCATCCCCGTTTGGAAAACTTAGCGCAACGAATAGATGCTAAAGCCACTTGGGATGACATTGTTTTACCCAAGGAAGAAACTCACTTATTACATCAAATTGCCGATCAAGTGCGATCGCGTCATCAAGTATACGAAGAGTGGGGATTTCATCAACGCATGAACCGAGGCATGGGTATCAGTGCTTTATTTGCCGGGGAAAGCGGTGTTGGTAAAACAATGGGGGCTGAGGTAATTGCCAATGCCTTGCGTTTGAATCTATACCGTATAGACTTATCAACGGTGGTGAGTAAGTACATTGGCGAAACCGAGAAGAATCTACGTAGACTATTTGATGCAGCCGAAGACGGCGGGGCAATTTTATTTTTTGACGAAGCCGACGCTTTATTTGGCAAGCGTAGTGAAGTAAAAGATAGTCACGACCGTTACGCCAATATTGAAATTAACTATTTATTACAACGTATAGAAGCCTACCGAGGTTTAGCTATCCTAGCTACTAATATGAAAAGTTCCTTAGATGTTGCTTTTATGCGGCGGCTAAGGTTTATTGTTAACTTCCCCTTTCCGAGTGCTAAAGAACGCAAACTGATTTGGCAAAAAGCATTTCCCGCAGCCACACCAATTGAGAATTTAGATTTTAACCGCCTGAGTCAATTTAATTTAGCCGGGGGTAGCATTCATAACATTGTTTTAAATGCGGCGTTTATGGCAGCTAATGCCGGAACTGCGGTGACAATGGCGATCGTACTTGCAGCAGTGCGGATGGAGTATAGAAAATTAGAGCGATCGATTAATGAAGCCGATTTTCGCACTTCAGAACCAACAGGAGCAACTATATAAAACGACAAATCTCAATGCCCAATGCCCAATGCCCAATGCCCCATACTTATGAATATAAATTTACATATTGAACAGTTAATTTTAGATGGATTGGATGTACCCCGTAGCCAGCGAGAATTATTAAAAGCAACAGTAGAAGCAGAACTGGCAAAATTGCTGACAACTGAAGGATTACCTGCAAATTGGCAGCCGGATATATCAATTCCACCGATTGAAGTGTTACCTACAAGCCATCCCAGCCAAATGGGACAACAAATTGCTCAAGCTATTTATGGAGAAATGAATTTATGAAAGGTCGGCAAATTGGTCGGGTTAATCAGCAATCAAAGGGTGAGACTCCTCTGGTGGGTGGGATTTTACAGCGTGCGGCAGTTCGTTCTGTTGCGGATCAGGAAGTGGAGGCGGGAACGTCGAGGGAGTCGCGGTTTCAGCATGATTTTAGTCAGATGCCGATTCGGAGGGGTTTGCCAATTATTCAGGCAAAGCTGAAAATTGGTGCTGTGGGGGATAAGTACGAACAAGAAGCTGACCGAGTGGCACAAGAAGTGGTGAGTCGGATCAATGCGCCTGCTTCCGCCCAGTCAACTCAAGGGCAGTCAGTACAGCGTCAGGGACAACCACAGAATCAAGGACAACCAGACGAAGAACTTCAGGCGAAACCGAGTATTTCTGATCTACAGCGATCGCCATTATTCCCAGAAGTGCAGCGAGAAGCTAAGTCAACTCTACAGAGTGGGGAAGCTTCAACAGATTTGGAATCTGCCATTAACAGCGCTAGGGGCAGTGGACAGCCTTTAGAAGCAGGTCTACAACGGTCAATCGGGCAGGCGATAGGGGCAGATTTTAGTGGGGTGAGGGTGCATACGGATGCTCAATCTGACCAGTTGAATCGGTCGATTCAGGCCAAGGCGTTTACAACAGGGCAAGATGTGTTCTTTCGGCAAGGGGCCTATGATCCCGGAAGTCGCGGGGGACAGGAGTTGATTGCCCATGAGTTGACCCATGTGATGCAACAGAATGGGGGGACGGTGCAGCGATTTCCAGCGATGAAAGCAGAAACCACACCAACTCAAGATAATGATTTGGAAGATGATCTTCCCGACTTCAATGCACCAATAGAGCCAGAGGCGGACATCCGCACAGAGGGTTATACAGGAATTGTGCAGCGTGTGGGAGATGTTGTTGGAGCCGCCATAGTTTTCCCTAGCTACGCCGATATCGTTGGGAATGCAACGATCCGTCAAGAGGTAAACAATGATTGGCAGGCAACTTTAAACGCAACGACAGTAAATAGCCGACGCGAACAGGGTTTCTGGATTAGGTGGAATTCCGGGACGGGAAATTACTCTGTAACGGGTAGAGTGGTCGCCCCTGCGGTAGGCAATGCTCAAGGTGCAACGATTAATCTGCCAGCAAAACCTGCTGATGCTGGTGCTGAATACACTGTGGCCTCTTTCCACACCCATACACCAACCAAATATCGAAATGTAGGCAGAGCTGTAGGGCCATCTGGTGCTGATATTAATGCTGATACAGGTGATAACGTCGCTGGAGTTGTTTATGATTACGCTGATGCTGGCGGCGGCAATATTCCAGCAAGGCATCCATTGAGAGCACCAGCCCACTTGTACCATTCAGGGCCCAACCGCCGCGTATAAACTCTAATTGTGTGGCTAGAGCACAAGGAGAAAGCAGATGATTACCCAAGATCAAGCAATTGAAATTGCGAAACAGGAGATCCAAGGTAAGGTAGAACCACAGCAGGATGCTCCAATCAAGGTGGAGTTGAAGGATAATCGCTATATTGTAGTATTTGAGCACATCAACCCACCAGGAACTCGTGGCCCTGACTACGATGCCAAAGTTACCATTGATGGGAACTCTGGAAAAGTTTTAGAAATTCTGGGAGGATCTTAGATAAATTAGTGCGATCGCTCCCTCAATTTACCCCAGGGATGCGATCGCGGATCTTGTAGGGTGGGCAAATGCACATGATTCCTGATGAAATTGTCAAATTCTCAGAATTTGCCCACCTACCCCTCTATTCGCCTACTCGACTTCTAAATCTCGAAAATCTACTGCGAGCACCTAATTTTGTAGCGACTGTCTTAAAGGGCAAGCGATCGCTTTATTTGTGGAGATTTGTGAAGGTGAGCACCGATATGGCAATTATTTAAATTCCTACCATTTGGCATACAGATAGTTATTCAGATCATAAATAATCACATCCGATTCATCTGTAATACGTTTTATCTCATATAAATACTGTCACTCTAATCGAACAATTGCCGAAATATAAACTTCATTGTCATTAATTAAATTTTTACCAAGTTCACTTAATTTATCTGTCAAACCAGAATAGAGCCATGCTACTACATGAGTATCAAGATAAATCAATATTAACCTCCTGATCCCAACTGATATTAACTAAATCATCTGGGTTTCCTTGAATAACATTAGGTTTAAAAGTCAAATTTTTCAGCTTATCTTTCTGTTCTATGGTAACAATTTTTAACAACTTGCCATTTTTGTTAATTTCTATTGGGATACCTGTTTCTAGTACCTCATCCAGTAGATGCTCAATATTATTACTCAATTCCGTTAGTGTAACCTTTTTCATGGCGTTCCTTAAAGATTCACATTGTTTCATGAGTTTAGATATCATAACAAAAATTATTACCGTACCGGGAAGCAAGTAAGAGACTGTCACAATAATGTCTCAAAGTTGCTACTTTTGTAGATTTAGTGCGATCGCCTGAAAAGTCAAATTGAAAAAATATGTAGGCGCAGCCCACCGCAGGCATTGCTTTCTTCCTCCATGCTCACCTAAAATGCGTAGAAGCTCTGCTTCTTGTCATCAGACATCGCACCTGTGTACTTGATCGCAGTGCGACAAAGTTTGGAGTACCTCTTGCTCTGTCAGCATATTTTTTAGTGCGATCGCTCTTGTAGGGACTTTAAGCGATCGCCACCATACTCCAAACTATAAAGCTAAAACTACGGGACATGATATAAATCAATTAATTTAGACCTTTTCTTCTTAAAACAGGAATGAAAACTTATGCTTTCTATTTTGTCATCAACTTTAGAAGCTTTGATATTTCTATTTATTGGAGCCTTCGTCATCGGATTTTTTACCTATGGTTTTGCTAATAAATCATCTGAACAAGACAAAGGTTAAGCAGCAATTTCAAATAGGTGGAGACGCTCCCTGTGAACGTCTCCACAATTTTCAATTTAAGTTACTTTCACAATATAGAAGTTTCATCGCTTACCACTTCACTTTTAACATCTACCGGAAGGCTAGTATTTGTAGTTGTTGATAGTATATTTTGTGCTTTTGCTGGTGGTAGTGCTTTTAATTCAATTCCTAATAATTCTTGAATTTGAAATTTTGCCCAATCTGGCAGCACTCCTAATGGTTTCAGCACTAGATTTAACAATTGGTTCACTAGGTCATCTGGTGATTTGACACCAGTTTCTGCCCAAATGCGAAAGGCGCGACCGCTTTGGTAGCCAACACTCCAAAACCAAATCATAAAAGCCGCCACCAACAGCGCTAGAAAAAAGAATAGTTGTAATGTTTGCTGCACCAACTCCCACAACTTATCTAAACCTCTTTTCAAAGTCAAGGCTGTCTCTTTATCAGCGAGATTCTGCCATAATTCTGTGGCTTGATTTTGGATGGGATTCATAACTGCTTTTCTCCATTGTCAATAATTTAGTTATAAGCTCGGAGCAAATTTTTCTGTTTCTTGAATTTAGTGATTAGTGATCAACTACTTACATCAGGATCACTGGTAATTTCTGGCGGATTTTTAATGTTGCCTAGACTAAAACTGAGCCTTTTTGGTGCTATTCATCACTAAATTTAATTCTAAATGGCAATTTTGACATCGGAATGCATTTTTTCTGAAATATTTTGTAGCAGGTAGCAAAAGATAGTTTTACAAATAAAGGTGATAATTTATACTAATATAAAATTAATTTTTAAAATTAGCTTTATTATTACATTTTATGCATACGTAAGTATAAGTAAGTTTGCTTATACTTATTTGTTAACTATAGTTACATATCTGGAAAAATTCTTTACAAAATTGGTCTAATTGTCAGGGAAACGGTATCTTATTTCACAAGGACAATTTTAGCCCTGAAAAAGTGAGTGTAGCAATAATCAACTTGATTTTCCGAAACTAGATATTTACAGTTGTAGCTATAAGTCTGCTATTGTGTGTATCGGTGAAGCAGCAGTTATCAGTAATCGATGCCAGGGTTTTGCCTATGTCTGTCTTTGTTGACTTTCCGCGTGTGTTTAAAGGTGCAATTGTCGCCCTTGATAATTTATCAAACACAATAGTCAGTACAGTTGCCTTTCAGTACAATCCAGAAAAACTAACGCGCACATTAAATATAAGGGCGGATAACAACGATCAAAATGCGAGAACAGAAGCTTTACGTTTACAGGGGGCACCAACGGAGACTATAAATTTTAGTGAAGTAGAAATTGACGCTACCGACCAACTGGAAAAAGACGATCAAAGTATCAAAGATTATGGAATTTATCCCCAACTTTCGGCGCTGGAAGTACTAGTTTATCCTAAAAGCCTTCAGGTGAAAAGGAAGATGGACAATGCTCGTCAGGGTAATGTAGAAATTGTACCTTTCGAGGCTCCTTTAACTTTGTTGGTTTGGGGAGAAAATCGGGTTGTGCCTGGAAGATTGACGGATTTAACTATTGATGAAACGGCTTTTGATGTCAAACTTAATCCCATCCGGGCTAAGATTCAGTTTGGTTTTCGCGTTCTCAGTTATGATGATTTGCCTTGGGATCAGCGCGGTGCCAAACTGTTCTTGAAATACCACGAGAAGAAAGAGCAATTGGCTAATTTATCTAGTGGTGGCGATCGCACACAAATTACTGGGGTGAATGTTAGCCGGACTTTATCTGAGTTATAGCAAGAGGTAATAGGTTTTTATCCATAATTTAGGATTGCTATATGTTTGACCCAACTAGTCGTTATTACAACTTAAAAACATTACAATTGACGACTGCTGATGGTCGGAAAATTGCGTTTAAAGAACGGCGATTTTTGCCTCAAGGTGAGGATTTGCCATTGTTGGTAGAGGTGACGATTAAAAATAGCGATCGCCTAGATTTAATTGCAGCTCGTACCTTAGGAGTAGCAGAGCAATTTTGGCAAATATGCGATGCTAATAATGCCATGAAACCAGCAGAACTAACTGCTGAACCAGGCCAAAGAATTCGCGTGCCATTACCTCGTACTTAAGGAGGTAATTATGGCATTAAGCATTAACCTAACTTTGTTAATTGGGCAGAATACTCCTAGACCTGCTCCTAATTGGTTGGTTGAAGCAATCAATACTATAGAAATCATGCAAAGCGTTGCAGGCAGATCGGTTTTTCAAATTAGCTTTGCAGTAGGTCGTTCTAGTAATGACCAAGGTAATGAGCAATTGCTTTCCAGTAAATTAATTGATGCTTTTAACCGAGTCATTGTCTCTGTCACAATCAATGCCATGCCAAAAGTGTTGATGGATGGAATAATTACCCGCCAAGAATTTTCACCTAGCAATGAACCTGGTGAATCTCTCTTGACTATTACTGGTGAAGATGTCAGCGTGATGATGGACTTGGAAGAAAAATCTATTGAACATCCAGGTCTTGCAGAACAGGATATCGTTAACCAAATTATCTCTAGTTACTCTAAGTATGGTCTAGTTCCTCAAGTCATTAACCCGCCAGTTACAGATCGTCCTACGACCAATGAACGCACACCTGTACAACAAGGAACCGATCTGGAATACATTAAATATTTGGCAGAACGCTATGCCTACCTGTTTTACATTATTCCCGGGCCAACATCGGGGAAAAATACTGCTTATTGGGGGCCACCGCAACTAAACGCAGCACCGCAAAGAGCATTGACAGTCAACATGGGTTCCTACACCAACGTTGATACAATTAATCTTCAGATGAATGCTCTGGCTCCTGCAAGTGTAACTGGAAGCGTCCAAGACCGAAAAACTAATCAAATTCAACCAACACAGGCTAACAATAGTACTCGCCTCAATTTATCAGCTCAACCAGCGCTGCAAAATCAAAGCGCGATCCGCAAAACCCAATTTCGGGAAACTGGAAGATTGCAATTACAAGCCGGTTCTCGTGCGCAAGCAATGCTAAATCGGTCTGTAGATCAGGTAATTACAGTTAACGGTGAAGTGGATACTTTGCGTTATGGCGATATTTTAAACTTTGGCAAAGTCGTCGAATTGCGGGGTGTGGGTTACTCCTACGATGGTCGTTATTACATTAATTCTGTAACTCATATATTCGGGGGAGGAGAGTATAAGCAACGTTTTTCACTCAGCCGCGAGGGGTTGGGGACAACAATTATGCGAGTGGGGACTGTGTGAAGAAGAAGGCAGATAAAAAATTCAAAATTCAAAATTCAAAATTAAGAAATCTTCTTTACTATTGACTGTTGACTATTGACTATTGACTATTGACTATTCCTGGGGAGTAACCTAAATATGCCAACTTATTATGGTAAATATCGAGGTAAAGTTACTAATACTAAAGACCCTTTACATTTAGGGCGAGTTCAAGTTCAAGTACCAGCAATTTTTGGTGAAGGTCGTCAAAGTTGGGCGATGCCTGCAACACCTTATGCAGGACAAGATATCGGCTTTTTTACTGTCCCACCTGTAGGCTCAAATGTTTGGGTGGAATTCGAGGGAGGCGACCCAGATTATTCCATTTGGAGTGGTTGCTTTTGGGGTGAAAACGAACTACCACAAGCTGCTAGGGTGGCTGAACCAGATAAAGTACAGGTTTTGAAAACTAATGGTATTACATTTACTTGGAATAATTTAGATAATAAAGGTTTGACAATTGAGGTAAAAGATCCTGTAGTTAGTAGACCTCTAAAAATGGTTTTTAATCCTCAAGGAATTGAAATCAACAATAATAATGAACTGACTATCAAAATTACAGAAAATATCATTGAATTAAAAAATCGGGCTACTTCTGTTGTTACTCTCACATCTGATAGTATTCAACTCAAAGAAGGCTCTGTAGAAGTCAATCTTACCAACAGTCAGATTGAATTAAAGAGTCCACCTGGAGATATTAAATTAACAGCAGCTACGGGTATTGAATTAAGTAACTCTCCAGCCAGTACAAAGCTGACACCGGCAAGTATCGAGTTAAGTATTGGTGCAGCCAGTATCAAAATGTCTCCCGCTACAGTTAATGTCAACAATGGTGCATTGGAGGTGATTTAATGCCAGGTTTTTTACTCAATCTCAGTAGTACAGTTTTGTGTGCCCACGCTGGACAAGCTAAACCCTCTGTTCCCAATGTGCGGGTGAGGGCAATGGGTTTACCAACAGCCACCCAAGGGCCTCCTTATATCATTGCCGGTTGCGTCAATCCCCCACCACCAGTCAATGTTGGCCCATGTATTCTTGGCAACTGGGTTGTGGCTGCTCTCCGTGTCAAGTCGATGGGAATGCCCGTGCTGTTGATGGATAGTCAAGCCATCTGTGTGCCTACGGGTACACCTTTAACAGTAATACTGACTCAAATGCGGGTAAAGGCAATGTGATTTGTTCAAAGTCAAGAGTCAAGGGTCAAGAGTCAAGGGTTCAAGACTTGTTAGTTATTTCTCCTCTGCCCCATGCCCAATGCCCAATGCCCCATGCCCAATGCCCAATGCCCAATGCCCAATGCCCAATGCCCAATGCCCAATGCCCCATGCCCAATGCCCAATGCCCAATGCCCAATGCCCAATGCCCTTTAACTAATTATGGAAATCGCTTATCCCTTTCGCATTGATGGACGTGGACGTGTAGCTGATGCTACGGAAAATGACCATATTCGGCAGATGATTGAACAGGTGTTATTTACTATTCCTGGCGAACGAGTCAATCGTCCAGATTTTGGCTGTGGTTTGCAGCAACTTATCTTTGCACCTAACAGTACGGAACTGGCTGCGGCTACGGAATTCATTGTCAAAGGCGCTTTAGAACAATGGCTAGGCGATGTGATTCAGGTAGAGGCGTTGCGGGTGGAAGCTATCGATTCCAAGTTAGAAATTACTATTAGGTTCTTGGTACGTCGGACTCAAGAAAGGCAAATTGGACTGTTCTCGCGTGAGGTATGAGATGGTCACTTCCCCAAATCAAGTTTTCAAACATAAAGCTGGTAGCGAACAACGAAGGGCGATAGTCCGAAATCAAAAAGGCCTCAATGGCATTGATTATATAGAGTTGGCAAAAGACCGCAAAACACTGCTAGTGTATTTTATCCACAACCTCCCTGGACAAGAGGATGGTGTACCAGGAAATTCACCCTCTTTGACTGAGGAAAATGTGGAGATTACAGGCGGTGTTAGCATCAAGGATATTTCTGCAATATCTGTCAGTAGTTTTGCCAATGTCTTGACTTTGAGAGTCAATACTACAGGCGATAATTTTTCGACTTATAAACTGAGTCTGGTAGACAGCACCGACCAATCTAAGCAAATTCAGGGCTTTGATCCGCAATTGTCGGTAGTAGAATTTTCTTTTCGGGTTGATAGCTTAAGTGAATTTGATTGTCAGCCTATTGTTGAATCAACTCAACAGAGGACAACTCCACCAATTATTGACTACCTAGCTAAGGATTATGCAAGTTTCCGACAGTTAATGTTAGACCGCATGACTGTGACTATACCCCAATGGCAAGAGCGTAACTCTTCTGATATTGGCATTATGCTAGTAGAGTTACTCGCCTATACTGCTGACCGCCTCAGTTATTTTCAAGATGCGATCGCCACGGAAGCTTATTTAGGTACAGCTAGGCGCAGAGTTTCGATTCGTCGTCATGCAAGGCTGTTGGATTATCCCATGCACGATGGTTGCAATGCCCGCGCCTGGTTGACTATGGAAGTGAACGATCAAGGGAATGGTAATAAGTTGCTAGGGCCTGACATGAACACAAATCGCCCAGGAACCCGATTTTATACGAGAGTTGCACCCCTACCCGAACAATTCACCTTTGATGACTATCCTACACTTGTGAATTCTGGCGTGCAGATATTTGAAACAATGCACGATATTACTTTATATAAATCGCATAATAAAATTAATATTTATACTTGGGATGCTCAGGAATATTACTTAAAAACAGGTACAACGAAAGCAACGTTAGAAAATAAAAATCTCAAACTACGAGTAGGCGATGTCTTGATTTTTGAAGAAATTAAGGGGGTAGATACGGGGTTAGGAATCGATGCGGATGCAGACCATCGCCATGTGGTGCGTTTGACTAAGGTGACAAAAAACACAGACCCATTACACAACAATAAAGAGTTATTAGAGATTGAATGGGCTACGGCGGATGCCTTACCTTTTGCTTTGTGTATTGCCACAATAGTTGATGATAAACCAGTAGCTAATGTCAGCGTTGCCCGGGGTAATGTTGTGTTGGTAGATCATGGGTGTACCGTACAAGAACAACTCCCAGAAGTACCACAACAAGGACGTTATCGCCCTCGATTGCAGTTTGGGCCTTTGACTGAACAAGCTTATGTGCAGAATCGCAAACATCCTTTTGACCCCAAAGCAACTGCTAGTGAAGCGCTAAACAAAGATATGCGTTATGTCTTACCGCAAATTTGGTTACAAGAAATAGCCGAAACAGGGAAAAAGAGATTGAGTGTCACACAGATGAGACAGATAACAGATTTATCGACCTCATCTGTAGCTTCTTCTCCCCTTCCCACATCGCCTTTACCAGCCTCTTTCTCCTTGGGCAAACGTTGGCGATCGCAACGTGATTTACTTAATAGTGATGGTTTTGCCCGTGAGTTTGTTGTTGAGACAGAAGATGATGGTCGTGTTTATCTGCGGTTTGGCGATGGTGTTTTAGGTAAAAAACCGGAACCGCTAACTCAGTTTTTAGTATCATATCGTATCGGTAACGGTACTGTAGGTAACGTTGCAGCCGAAGCGATTAACCAAATTGATCGTAACTCCCTGCAACTACGCAGTTGGGTAGAAAACGTTCGCAACCCCTTACCAGCCAGAGGTGGAATTGAACCGGAAGACATTGAACAAGTAAGACTTTACGCACCGCAAACCTTTCGCATTCAAAAGCGGGCTGTAACTGAAGAGGATTATGCAACGATAGCCCAGCGTTTCCCTGGTGTGCGGAAAGCAGTAGCCACGAGGCGCTGGACAGGTAGTTGGTACACAATTTTTATTACTGTAGATCGGGAAGGTGGTCAGCCATTAGATGATGTTGACGGATTTAAGAATAAGTTAGCGAGTTTTTTAGAAAGCTTCCGCTTAGTGGGTCAAGATATCAGAATTGATGGGCCGATATTTGTACCATTGGATATTGCGATGACTGTGCAAGTTGCCCCAGATTACTTTAGCAGTCAAGTCAAAGAAGAACTATTGAATGTTTTTAGTAATCGGGTATTACGCAATAATCAATTAGGTTTCTTTCACCCCGATAATTTCACTTTTAAACAATCTGTATTTTTAAGCCAAGTTATCGCCACTGCTATGAAAGTAGCTGGTGTTGTTTCGGTGAAAGTTGATAGGTTCCAACGCTGGAATCAACAAAATCAAACTTCCCAGGAGGAAATTAAAGCGGGGGAAATTAGCTTTGATCGCTTAGAAATTGCTTTGTTGGAAAACGATCCGAATACACCGAGTAAGGGGAGGATTGAGTTTGTGATGGAGGGTGGGTTGTGAGAAGGATGAGGAAGACAAATTAAGTCAAAAGTCAAAAGTCAGGAATGTTATTCCCTTCAGTACAAGTGCCCAATACTTCGACTACGCTCAGTACAAGTGCCAATGATAAATATGAATCGAGAAATATATAATCGCCCAGGTTTACCCGCCCTAAGTTACCGCATTGGTGACTGGGCTACTTTTCGCCGCCGGATGCTAGCGAACCTCACAAAGCAAGCGGGAAATCCTGAACAACCAGATAATCGTCCTCTGGCTAAACTCAATACTCGTGCTGTTGACGATCCCGCGATCGCACTTTTGGATGCTTGGGCGATAGTTGCAGATGTGCTGACTTTTTACCAAGAACGGATTGCCAATGAAGGCTATCTTAACACGGCAACAGAACAGCGCTCGGTGCTGGAATTAGCTCGTAGTATTGGTTATGAACTTAACCCTGGTGTGGCTGCTAGTACTTTTTTGGCGTTTGCGGTTGAGGATACTCCTACTAGTCTTAGTGTGGCAAGGGTGCCGCAGGGTACACAAGTTGTCAGCGTTCCCAAGGGGGAAGAGTTACCACAAACCTTTGAAACCAGTGCCGAAATTATCGCCCATGTCGAGTGGAATGGGCTAAAGCCGCGATTGGCAAAACCTCAAGAGATTAATGCTGAGACAGAAAAATTATACTTGCAAGGTATTGCTACTCAGTTGCAGGCAGGCGATCGCATTCTGTTAATCGATGCAGATCGTCCAGAAGAGGTTTGCTATTTACTCACCTTGGTAACGGTGGAAATCAAGCCAGAGGCGGGATACACAGCTATTACCTGGGAAAATAACCCTGTGGCTGTTCCACTCCACAAACCGCAGGTATTCGCCTTTCGCCAACGGGCAACCCTATTTGGTTACAATGCCCCGAAGTGGCAAGATATGCCGGATGATATTAAGCGTAATTTCGGCGGTACAATTAACGGTGGCATTTTTCGCACCGCTAACGATGGTGAAAATTGGACAGCTTTTAATAGTGGGTTGCCAACTACAGATATTCGTGTTTTAGCTTTTAATCAAGTTAGTGGCAAGCTATTTGTAGGTACAGAAGGTAGTGGCGTATTTCGCTATCAAGAAAATGAAGCTAAATGGATTGCTGTAAATGTTGGTTTAACTAATTTAAATATTCAAACTTTATATATTGATGACAATGGCTATCTTTTTGCTGGAACTCCTAGTGGTGGGGTGTTTTCCTCAAAAGATAATGGTGAGAATTGGGCACAATTAAATATTGGTACTGTTGGACTGAGATCCGCTAATGCCAATACTTGGGAATCAATAAATACAGGTTTACCAAATACAGTTGTGCGGGCAATTGTTGATTATTCCACAATTATTGGCACAGGAACAATTAGTAGCAGTGGCAATAGAGTAACAGGTAGTAACACAAATTTCACTAAAGAACTAACAATTGATTATATAATTAATGCGGCGGGACAATCAAAAGTTATTACTAAAATTACCGATGATACTCATCTAGAAGTTGATTCAGATTTTAGCCCTGATTTAAGTAGCAATACATCTTATTTTATTAGACTGAATAATATTGTTATTGGGACTGATGAAGGTATATATTACTCTGGCGATCAAGGAAGAAATTGGCAGAAAAAAACCTTAATTAAAGTAATTCGGTGTCTCACTACTTATAATACTATTCAGTCAGGTACAGGAACAATTTCTAGTACTAGCACCACAGTAACAGGTGACAGCACAAATTTTGCTGATGACTTGAAAGTAGGCGATGTAATTATTGCGGCTGGACAACGTAAAACTGTTGTTAACCTTGCAGCCGATAGTCAAAAATTTACTACTGATTCTACTTTTAATCCCGCTTTAGCTGAGGGAACCACATTTTTTATCGATAGAAGTTATCTTTTAGCTGGTACAGATAATGGAATTTATGGATTTCAAAATCAAGATATATTTTGGAATCTGAGGAAGTTACAGGGAAAGTCTGTGCGCTCGTTAATTACTTATGACCACAATGGTGTAAGCTACATTCTAGCAGGGACAAATAGTGGAGTTTATCGCTACCCTGACAACAATAATAATTGGCAGGAATTTAATACAGGCTTAAATATTTTAGATGTGCAAGCACTAGCTGTTAATGAAACTAACGGCGATATTTATGCAGGGACTACGGAGGGAGTTTTCCGTTATGCTGCTAATGGTAATCGCTGGGAAGCAATTAATACTGACTTGCAGAATCTTAACGTTACTTCCCTGGCTGCTTTTAGTAAAGATGGTAGATATGTTTTTACTGGTACACCTTTTGCTGGTTTTGTGGAAGATAAAACTAAAGATGCAGAACCACCAGAATGGCCAGATTTTCAAATTGAACCGCAAGCAGAAAATGCTAATCAAAAAATCGATTTAGATACTTTATATCCAAAAATTTTAGCAGACAGTTGGATTGTGTTAGTTAGAGAAGACAACACTCAAGCCCAACCTTGTCAAGTTCTTGGTACATCAACTGTAGCGCGTCGGGCTTTTGGTTTAGATGCGAAAATCACCCAAGTTGAAACCGCAACTGATGTCACTTCCGGTAATAAGTTTGGTCTGCGAGACACAATTGTTTTAGTTAATAGCGAACAATTAAATTTGGTTGCCGAACCCTTGACAGTGGTTGCTAAACAGCATGAAATTTTTCAAGACCCAATTCGAGATAACCAGATTTTTCTCCAAGAATATGTACCAGGTTTGCCAGTAGATAAAACCGTAATTATTAGCGGTAAATATATTCGTGCCAAAATCAAAAATATTGCTGGGGTCTATTTATTTAACGACGAA
The DNA here is from genome assembly GCA_019359495.1 of Goleter apudmare HA4340-LM2. Classification (GTDB taxonomy): domain Bacteria; phylum Cyanobacteriota; class Cyanobacteriia; order Cyanobacteriales; family Nostocaceae; genus Goleter; species Goleter apudmare. The sequence continues at coordinate 26,898 of JAHHHF010000082.1, read as the reverse complement.
AATTGGCAACAAAAAAATACAGGCTTAACCAATACCGCAGTGCGATCGCTAGTTACTTTTTCGACGCAGGATATAAATTATATCTTAGCCGGGACTGAAGGTGGCGTATTTAGATCCTCAGACGGCAATAATTGGGAACCCATCAACGAAGGCTTATCAACTAAAGATATTCAAGCAATAGCAATTAATTCCCAAGGAGATATTTTTGCGGGAACTGCTGAAGATGGTATTTTTCGTTTAAAAGTTGATGAAACTCGTTGGCAAAAAATCAACAATAATTTGACGAATCTTCACGTTACAGCCCTAGCAGCTAATAGAAATCAGATTTTTGCGGCAACAACTAAAGGTGGTATTTATCTTTTTAACGAAGATGATCGGAGTTGGGCTGTAAAAAATAATGGTTTATCAAATGCGGATATTAACTGCCTTGTATTTAACGCTAACAATAACTTGTTGTTTGCTGGCACGACTAATGGAGTTTTCATTTCTCAGGATGGTAGCAATTGGCAGCAATTTGGTAAGGATATCCAAGATTTAAATGTGACTGCGATCGCTATTAATGATGCAGGAGATATATTTACTGGAACTGCTGATAATGGAGTTTATGCTTCCACAGATAATAGTGAAACTTGGCAAGAACTTAATCAAGGACTAACTGATGTGCATATCCGTTGTTTGGATATCAAAGGTGAGATTTTTGTGGGTACAGATAATGGTGGTGTTTTCCGTTATTCCTCAGATATTCAGCAATGGCAAGAAATTAACCAGGGTTTAAGAAATATTGATGTCAGGGCTATTACTCAATATAAAAATAATATTTATATTGGTGGCATTGGTATTTTAATTTCACGCGATACTTTTTCTGATGTAGAGTTGAAAATAGGCGATTTATTGCAAGTTATTTCTGTACCAACTCCTAACGAAAATAATTCTGAATTTCAAACATGGCATTTACTTGATAGAAATAGTGTTGAGGGCTATGTAGAAATTGCCAATCCAGAAGACATTGAATTACAACCAGCTAATGTTGATGATGAAACAGTGAGCGAAATTTGTGCGATCGCCTCACCACCAGAAGACCAAATCCTACCCATCCTCAAGCTAAAGGAACCACTGAAAAATTGCTATGACCCAGAAACGATGATTGTCTATGCCAATGTAGTAGCCGCTACACATGGTGAGACAATTCCCGAAGTCTTGGGTAGTGGCAATGGTACCTTAAATAATCAGCGTTTTGTTTTGAAAAAGCCACCCCTAACCTACGTCGCAGCACAGACACCAAGCGGTAATCAAAGCACCTTAGAAGTCTACGTTGATGGTGTGCGTTGGCAAGAAGTCCGCTTTCTCTTTGGCTTGAGTAACCTTGACCAAAATTACATTACCCGCATCAATGACGACGGTACCACCACAGTAATTTTCGGCGATGGTAAAAGCGGGGCGCGTCTGCCTACAGGTTTAGAAAACATCTTTGCCATGTATCGCAGTGGCATTGGCTTAGGGGGAAACCTGAGTCAAAATCAATTAACCCAGTTAAAAACCCGACCCTTAGGCATTCAAGGAGTGACAAACCCCGTTCCCGCAACAGGCGCAGCCCCACGAGAATCAATGGAGGAAGCCCGCATCAGCGCCCCTTTAACCGTACGGACTCTCGATCGCATCGTCTCTCTACAAGACTTTGAAGACTTTGCCCGCGCCTTTGCAGGTATTGGCAAAGCCCAAGTCAATGTAGTGCAAAATGGGGCAACGCAAATAGTACATTTAACCGTAGGCGCGATTGGTGGTGCAGCCGTATTACCAGACTCCAGCCTCTACGAGAACTTAGTCAAAGCTATAGATGCAGCCCGCGATCCAGTGCAGGTTGTAGTGCAAATAGATTCTTATCAACCGATATTTTTTAATGTCGAGGCGAAGATTATTGTAGACCCCAGACGACAGCCAGAACCCGTACTCATAGCAGTTAGACAAGCCATTAAAGAAAAATTTGCCTTTGAAAATCGGCTATTTGGTCAACCCGTCACCTCTGCGGAGGCGATCGCCGCCATGCAGTCCGTCCCCGGAGTGATAGCCGTCGATTTAGATGGGCTATATCTGCGTGGTTTTAGCAAAACTGTCGAGGAATCTTTAATCGCCCAAAAAGCCAAATGGAATCAGGATAAAAATCAAATTACCCCAGCCGAATTATTATTACTCAATCCTCACGGCATTACTTTAACCATATAACCTATGCAAAATCTCTCTCAAATTCTTCTTTCTTTGCGTCCTCTGCGTCCTTGGCGGTTCGTTATTTAAATAAAATTCTCACGCAAAAGCGCAAAGAAGAAATAGCTTCCTCTACTTTCTGTCATGTTGTTGAGCGAAGTCGAAACAAGGTTGTTGAGCGAAGTCGAAACACTGCCTTACCCCATATGAACTACCAACCAGAAGAACGTCTATATAAACTCCTACCAGCAATTTACCGCATCCGTGATGAAGAACTAAATCACGGCACATTACGCGCTTTGCTTGGTGTGATTGAAAAAGAAATAATTCAAATTGAAGATGATATTGAAAATCTCTATGAAAACTGGTTTATTGAAACCTGTGATGAATGGGTAGTACCTTATATTGGCGATTTATTAGATGTCAAACTCTATTCCAAAGGTTTTCGCACATTTGGCGAAGAACGTCGTGCCTATATTGCCAACACCTTAGCTTTGCGATCGCGTAAAGGCACTGTCCCAATTTTAGAGCAATTAGTATTTGATGTGACTGGTTGGCGGGCTAGGGTAGTCGAAAATTTCAAATCTATCGCCACCACCCAAAATATTAACAATATTCGCCCAGAAGTAGTCAATGTCAACCTGCGTAAATTAGAACAGAATTTCGCCCGGACTTTAGATATTCGTCGCAATTCTGGTGAAGGGAGTGTTAGTTTAGGCAGCATTAATATTTTAATTTGGCGGCTGAAAACCTATCCTATAGAACGGGTTACAGCACGTTTATATCATAATGAAAATTCAGGGCAATTCTATACTTTTAGTCCTCTTGGTGATGATATTCCTTTATTTAATCAGCCACAAACAGAAACAGAAATTACTAGTCTTGCCAAACCAGTTAATTTACCTGCTGCATTAGAGTTTGACCAAGCGGCAATTATTGCGGAATTGAATGCTAGACGAGAAGGTATAGATGATGAGGGTTATTTTAATAGTGATACTTTAGTTTTAGAAATTTTTGCCGACAATGAACCGATCAAACTCGAAGAAATTCTCATCAATGATTTAAGTAATTGGGAAGTTCCTGGGAGTAATTTCCCCATCAAAGTTGTTGTAGATCTAAAGTTGGGGAGATTAGCTTTGACAACAGCAGCAAAAACTGTAGAAGTTAGTTACTCTTATGCTTTTAGTCACAATATTGGTGGTGGTACTTACGATCGCAGTCAGTCATTGCTCAACAGTATATCCCGTTCTCAAAGTCGTATTACCTGGGATGTAGAACAATCGACATCAACCGATGAAAACCCACTGTCAACCGCAATTCAAGGATGGAATAAAAACGTCAAAATTTGGCAATACTGTGAAGAGTTAATTTACATCCCCCTACAGCGCTTAGTTATAAATCAAGATGATGGCAGGATTTTATCTACAGGCTACGAACCACCTACATTTCAAGCCGGGATTTTGAACGGTTTAACTGTCACTGCAACTGTGGGCGAAAGTCAGGTAATTGTGCATCGGGGAACGGCTGTAGATTATATTGGACAAAATATTAATTTAACAATTAACTATAAAATTGACCTGAGAAATTACGCCAAACAAGCTAAACTTCAAACTCAGCAAAAAATTCTCATTGCCATTCTTTATAAAGCAGCAACCGAAGAACCAAGATGGCAAATTCAAATCGGTGAATACCCAACAATTGATAGCATTCCTCCCTCAGTTGTCCCCCTTGCAAGTTTGACAATTGATGCTAAAGGCAAAATTATAGAATCTGATACTCATATTTCACCGCAGTTTCAACCTGGTTTAATTTCTGGTTTTACAATTGATTTTAAAACTACGCCATTAGTCTTAACTCCTGGTCAGGCAGTAAATAGCAATGGGAAACTGATTAAATTAGAAAATCAGGCAATTATTCCCAATATTCCCCAAGGCTATGAAGGCGAAAATTGGCTATTATACATCACATCCCAAGGAAAAGTTGCTCTAATTCGTGATGACGAAATGGGGGTAATTATCCTCAGAGATAATCGTACTTATCAAGGGGATTTAACTATCAGTATTCCCGCAGATAAACATTTACAAATTGTTGCTGCTGATGAACGTCGCCCCCATATATTAGGGAATTTGTCAATTAAAGGTATTGCTAAAGCGAAAAATGACCCAGGCGAATTTACTCTAAACGGTATTTTGCTAGAAGGTAAACTCAATGTCCTCCCAGGCAATTTGCAGAAATTAGAGATTTTGCACAGCACTTTAGTACCCAACAAAGGCGGGCTAAAAGTGATGCAACTACAGGAAGATAATCAGCCAATCACAGCAGAAGATGACGGATTTTCGTTGATTGCAATGATTATTTACTGTCTCAACCTGATTCAGAGAATTATTGATTTAGGTATTGGTATAGATAGCCCCAATTCCCAAAATAATTTAATTAGGCTATTTCAACTAGCGTTGCGGCAAGTATCTCGTGTATTCTCTTTTCTAGAGACATTACTTAATCAATGGCAATGTACATTACCAGAGATAAGTGATGAGGAAGAAGACGAAAGTAAAACTTTTTGTGACCGAATTTTACCTGATGATCCAGATACTAGGATAGAAAATAATCAAAATTTAAGTATTAAAATTCGTGACAGTATTTGTGGTGCGATCGCCTTGGCTGATACAGTGTCATATTTGGAGATTGCAGACAGTATTATTGATAGGGGTTGGAAACAAGATAACCCTTTAGTAATTGCTGCACCTGGAACTAACACAGAAATCTATCGCACAACTATTTTCGGGATGACAACAGTGCGGAGTTTGGAAAGTAGCAACAGCATTTTTACAGAAAAACTTACCGTGTTGCGACGACAAGACGGTTGTATGAGATTTTGTTATCTACCAAATAGTTCTCGCACACCACGCCGCTATCGTTGTCAACCTGACTTAGCTTTAGAAAAGCTGCGAGAAGAATTAAAAAAGAAAAACGAAAAATTACCCGCAGGAATTGCGGCGTTAGCTGTTAATCCCAATAATCAACAAATTTTTGCAGGGACAGAAGGTAATGGAATTCTACGTTTCGTCAATGAAGAATGGCTACCTCTAAATGAGAATAGTGCAGATCAATATATTACTGTTCTTTATTCCTACGACAATATTTTATTAGCAGGTACAACAGATGGTGGGATTTTTCACCTGGAACTCAATAACGGAAGCGGGACAATAACACAAACTGAATTCCCAGATACCAATGTCAATACAGATGTTACAGCTTTTAATCGTCTCAGTTTTAACGCGCAAAACTATCTGTTTGTTGGCACATTTGGTAATGGAATTTTTCGCATTCCAGAAAATGAAAAGACTTGGCAGTTAGTCAATAGAGGTTTAAAAAATCTCAATGTTATTACTTTAGCCGTTGACACTAATCAAGGAAAAATTTTCGCTGGAACTGCGGGTGGTGGAGTTTTTGTTTCTAAAAATAATGGGGACAACTGGAAAGCTTTAAATTATAATCTGCGAAATTTGCAAATTAACGCTTTAACCATCAATCAAAATAATGGACAAGTTTTTGCCGGAACTGCTGGCGGCGGAATTTATCGTTGGGAAGCAGATTGTGAACAATGGCGGCGCATCAATAAAGGCTTAATCAATCCGGATATTACTGCCTTAGTTGCCTATCAAAAAACTGGCACCGGAACTATTACCAGCGAAAATGGTAAATTAATTGGTCAGAGAACTAACTTTAACCAAGAACTTAGTAAAGGTAGTGTCATTACCATTGGTACTGAAATCAGAACTGTCATTGATGTAGAACCTAACCAAGAAGTTATCCAGATAGATAGCAACTTAATTAATGATTTACCTGCTGCTGGTGCTACCTTTACTATCAACTATCTTGTCGCTGGAAGTAGCAATGGTAATATCTTCCATTCACAAGATAACGGTGATAGTTGGGAAATTAGCGATGTCAATACGACTTACAGTGATATTACCTCCTTGGTTGTCAGAGGTACTGGAGAAAATCTTGCCATCTTCGCGGGAACTGCGATCGGTGGCATTTTACAATCCACAGATGATGGTATTAGTTGGTTACCAGCTAATCAAGGTTTACAAAATGTCACACAAAAAATTGTCATTTTAACCAACTTACAACCTAGTTTTACCTCCACAAATTATGGTAATCCTGCCTATGCTCAACTGAGTCAAAATTGTGCGCCAGAAATTTCTCAAGGTGCTGAAGATGGTTCGGAAATAGGTGTATTTAATGTTTTAGAACAGCCACAGCGTCAAGCTAGCTTACAAGCTAGTCTCAATGAATATCTCCGTTTCGGAATTGCCGCCAATATTTTTTACAATACTTAAGGAATAAAAATAATTATGAAGGGAGATTTTACCCGCTTAAATTTTAAACCCCAAAAACACTATAACGGTGTTTGGATGCAGCAGGGAAGGTTACAATTAGATGCCGACTGGAACGAACAAGTTGATATTCAAAATTACCTGCATCAATCTTTAGGCAAAGATATTATCGGTGCTTCAGGAACTAATAAAACTGCTGGTAATTTTAACGTTGATATTAGTAATGGTGACTTAAAAATTGCATTTGGTCATATTTATGTTAGTGGCTTATTGTGTGAATTAGAAAACAATATCACTTACAAAACTCAGCCAGATTATCCTAACCCTGCACCAGCAAAAAATGACAGTACATATTTAGTTTATCTAGATGTGTGGGAACGTCACATTACTGTATTAGAAGATTCAGAAATTCGAGAAATTGCCTTAGATGCTAGTGTACCTGACACCACCACGCGCACAAAAACCGTTTGGCAAGTAAAACTACTAGAAATTAAACTACCATCAGAATATTCTTATACCGCACAACAAGCCGCAGCTGGAGAAGATGCAGCTAGTCAAATTCAAGCTAAACGTAAAGCTTATGTTCTTTTTGAATTACAAAAACTAATTACTCAAGCTGATTATCAAAATAAACTTCTCACTGCTAATTTTGATAACACAGCTATTACAGGTAGTTCGAGTTCATTAGATAATCAACTCTATCGCGTCGAAATTCATAATTCTGGTTCTTTACAAACTTCCACATTTAAATGGTCACGAGATAACGGTATTGTTGTTAGCCCGATTAGCAAAATAGACCGTAATGCTATTACTATTATTAATCCTGGTCGTGATTCTGCCCAATCATTTCAACCTACTCAATGGGTAGAAATCACCGACGAAGAACGAGAATTAAAAGGTGAACCAGGAATTTTAGTCCGGTTAATGGCTGGCACATCTGGCACTAAACTAGTATTTGATCCCTCATCTAGAGTGGGAGATACACCCATTAGTTCGGAAAGTTTTCCTCTAGAGAAAAAGCCAAAAGTCCGTCGTTGGGATCAAACAACTAACACCGGAACAATTTCTACCAATCAAACAACCGAAAATTCCCACTGGATCACTTTAGAAGCTGGTATCCAGGTAAAGTTTGAAGATAATAATGCTAGCTATCAAACAGGCGATTACTGGTTAATACCACTACGTCCTAATAGTCTCACAAAGATTGACTTACCGCGTAACCAATCAGGAAATTTCATCCCCCAGCCAGCGCAGGGTATTCAACATTACTACAGTCCGTTAGCTTTTTATGATGTCGAAAATTCCTTCATCGAAGACTACCGCGATATATTTCCCCTGTTGGTGAATTGTTTTGATAAAACTGGCGGGGTGATGACTGGAGATTTAGAAATCCAGGCTAACTTTTATGTCACTGGCAAACAGGATGATGGTAAATATATCCCTGGTAGAGTTGGCATTGGCACAAAAGCACCACAAGCAAAACTACACATTCAAAATGCCTCTACTCTATCGGGTACAGGCACAATTTCTACTACCAGCAACAGCTTGATTGTAACAGGCACCGATACCGTTTTTCAAACAGAATTGCGTGTTGGTGATGCAATAACTGTTAATGATCAAACTAGAATCATCACAGCTATTAATTCCCAGCAATATTTATCAGTTAACCAAGCTTTTGAACCGTCTTTAACAGCGCAAAAATTTACTTACCAACAACCAACAATTGCCCGGTTTACAGATGGTAAACAAAAAACACAGCTAATAGTTACCGAACAGGGTTTTATTGGTATTGGAATAGACGCACCCCAAGAAAAATTACATTTGAATGGTGCGATTCGAGGTAATCAATCTGGTGCTTTACGGATTAATTCTGGTAATGGCTTTGTCGATATCGGCCCGCAAAATGTTGATTACTCAAACTTTGTTACCGACCGTCCCCGCTACCATTTTGACAAAGGGATTACCGTCAAAGCTGGTTTAATTGGTAGCGATGAAAATACCAATCTATCTCTACAAACCGCAGGTATAACTCAAGTTACCGTGTCTTATGAAAATGGAAATGTTGGCATCGGCGTAGATATACCCCAAGAAAAATTACATTTAAATGGTGCGATTCGAGGTAATCAATCTGGTGCTTTACGGATTAATTCTGGCAATGGCTTTGTCGATATCGGCCCGCAAAATGCTGATTACTCAAACTTTGTTACCGACCGTCCTCGTTACCATTTTGATCGAGGAATTACAATTAAAACAGGTTTGATTGGCGGCGATCAAGATACCGACTTAGCATTACAAACTGCCGGCACAACTCAAGTTACGGTATCTAATAAAAATGGGAATGTTGGTATCGGTATAGATGCACCCCAAGAAAAATTACATTTAAATGGTGCGATTCGAGGTAATCAATCTGGTGCTTTACGGATTAGTAGCGGTACTGGTTTTGTAGATGTTGGATCGCAAAATGCTGATTACTCAAATTTTGTTACAGACCGTCCCGGCTATCACTTTGACAAAGGAATTACCGTCAAAGCTGGTTTAATTGGTAGCGATGCAAATACCAATTTGTCTCTACAAACCGCAGGTATCACCCAAATGACCTTGTTGCAGACAAGTGGTAACGTTGGTATTGGTGTAGATAAACCTCAAGAAAAACTTCATGTTGCTGGGACACTAAGAATTAGTAACAATTTTGGGTTTGTAAATATTGCACCTCAACAAGACCGATGGTTACATTTCACAACAAACCTTGATGGTTACTATTTTGACAAAGATATTAGAGTCGAATCAGGATTGATTACCAGCCTGGGAAATAGAGATTTATCACTTCAAACCTCTGGTACAACTCATTTTAAGCTTGCCTATGACACTGGTAATGTGGGCGTGGGAGTAGATCAGCCTCAAGAAAAGCTACATATTGGTGGTGCGATTAGAGGCAATCAATCAGGGGCATTACGTGTTAGTACTGGTAATGGCTTTGTTGATATTGGCCCTCAAGATGATAATTGGGTACATTTTAAGAGCGATCGCCCAGGCTATCACTTCGACAAACCCCTGACAGTCGCCGATGGTGGAATTAGCAGTGATGCCAACACTAATCTATTGCTGCAAACCGCAGGTACAACTCAAGTTACCATATCTCATAACACTGGCAATGTCGGCATCGGCGTAGATGTTCCAGAAGAAAAATTACATCTTAATGGTGCGATTAGAGGCAATCAATCAGGGGCATTACGTGTTAGTACTGGTAATGGCTTTGTTGATATTGGCCCTCAAGATGCTAATTGGGTACATTTTAAGAGCGATCGCCCAGGCTATCATTTTGATAAACCCGTAGCGATCGCTTCGGGCATAATTAGCAGTGTTAACAATGCCAACTTGTCATTGCAAACCGCAGATCAAACGCGGATGACATTGTTGCAAACAAACGGCAATGTGGGTATCGGTATCGCCAAGCCCTTGGCAAGGTTGCATAATCAAGGCGCAGCACCCTTAACAGGTCAAGGTCAAATTTCTAGCAGTGGTCTTGTTGTAACTGGTACTGGGACTACATTTATTCAAGATGTGAACATCGGTGATATTATCACTGTGACCAATGGCTCAACAAATCAATTAAGACTTGTAACCGGCATTGCTGCCAGTGGTAATTCTTTAACTATTAATGCTCCTTTTGTACCAGGATTACCAGCAACAGGAACAGCATTTACTTATCAACAGCCTATTACTCGCCTAGCAGATAGTAACGGTGTGACTCAGGTAATTGTCACTGCCACAGGTAATGTCGGGATAGGCACATCTCGCCCCGATTTGGATACCAAGCTACATGTACAAGGTAATTTGAGAGTTTATGGTGATTTATTTCAGGATTCTTCCATAGAATTGAAAGAGAATATTACTGAACTTTCTCAGCAAGAAGTTTATGAAATATTAAAAGGTTTAAATCCTGTAAAATACATTTATAAAGACGACACAGAGCAAAGATTGCACTTAGGATTTATTGCGGAAAATGTACCAGATGTATTGACATCTCCTGATAAAACAGCAGTTCAACCTTTGAATATTGTGGCAGTATTAACTAAAGCTGTTAAAGATCAACAAGCAGCGATCGCCACATTAACTGATGTTGTCAAAGAACAGCAAAAACAAATAGCAGTATTAACAGAGAAAGCCAAAAATTTAGACCATAGGGTGTTTGGTAGGTGGTAAGGGGTAAAATTGGGGCGTCACCGCCCCGCACTCCGTAGAGGCTACGAGTTCCCCATTCTCTTTTTCACTCGACAATAACTAAACAGTCGTTTTGCACCTTGGCGAGCATGTCGTTGAAAGCGGGAGTATAGTTACCATCTGCATCCACAATCCTACGCAGAGTATACTCGCCAACCCATGGAATTCCCCCCAGCCAGATGTTCTTGCGTTTCCAGGTATCGCCATCTTTGGAGTCTTTCTCTTGACACATTGTTGCATCGATCAGGAATCTGGGAATTGGGATTCCCAAAGCCAAGGGTATAATTTGCGATCGCTGCAAAGTTGCATCCTCGAATTGAATTTTGTACGTGAACTGGACTAATTGAGCACCACGCAGTAATAACAATCCCAAAATGGAGTTATGGAAAGTCCACTGGAGTCGCCCAAATACAGGTAGCAGCAGAGTTAAGGTCTGGGCGTCCCATTCTAAATTATAAAATGTGATGCAATCATCTGGAAGCGGATTGCCATCCATAAAGAACACACCCTGAAGAACACTAGGTAACTTAGTTTCTCTAGTTGAGGTCATCCAAGTGGCAATATTGTCTAGTTGCTTTTTCTCAATTGATCCAAACATAATAATTTCGTAATTCGTAATAAAGATATACACGGGAACTCAAAATAATTGCTGCCTAGATTCCCGACTTCTTGCAAGAAGTTGGGAATCTAGGCAGCAATAAACTCAAAGGTGTTGAGCGAAGCCTTTTAGAACTAGATCATTAGGAGTAACAGCCGTCACATTGTTGAAATCCCACTGTACTTGTGTAATCGAATTCCATTGATATTTTTGAAACAGATATAACAAGAAAACCTTGATTAAGCCAATGGATAAAGATTTACCAGGACAAGCGCGTTCATGTCCCTCGCCGTTCCAAGATAAGAGATCAGAAAAGTCCCGCGTCACATCAAAATCATCTGGATTTTGATATCTGTTTGAGTCTCGATTAGCTGTGAAGATAGAGCCAAGCAAGCGAGTACCTTTTTGGAATGGACATTGCTGTCCAGCGATCGCTACTTCACCCGATTCCTTGGCAAGTTGGCTCACAAATCGCACAGGTGGATAAAGACGGGCTGTTTCTAGAATCACTTGATTCATTAGTGTTGATTGTTCTAGAGCATAGCCATTGAGAGCTTCTTTACCATTCCACACCGCATTGATCTCTGATATCACCTCACCTCTTAAGACATCATTTAAACAGAGAACACCAATCACAGAACCTAAAAGCGCACTAGTACCAGCAGTTCCAGCGATATGAATCATATCGAACAAGCTATTAGCAATTTGGTGCTCGTTCAACCGATACCGAGCAGCCGTTTGCAGATAAGCTGCCCATTTGGGAGATTGTTTATATCGCTCGATTAAACGCCCACGATGTTTAATATTTGGTGCTGTTTTAAATGCCAGTAGATACTTGCTAATGAAAGTGGGAAAAGAAGCCAGCGCCAGACCTTTGATGTAAGTCCGTGAAGCCGTAATTTCTTCGGCAGATAATGAGATTTGAAACACAAGTTGGTGCAGAATTTGCAACATAAACCCAGGCAAATCATCACCGATATGTAATTGCCCCCGGTTGGCTGCTTCAGATAAGGATTGATTAACCAAATTCCCTAAAACATCTGCTTGTGCAACAGGATCTGGCAAAGCCTGCAAAAACAAAGCCCGAACCCCTGTATGTTGATTACCATTCATTCCTAAACTCAGGGGATTATTTAACATGTAACTAGGAGCGAGGATTCTAATGATGCCTAAATCATTTCCCCGTACTTGCGGTTCTACCTGCATGAGTTTCTGCACTTGGGAGTGAGTGCTATGCATAATCGCCTGATCTACCGCAAAATATTTATCGCCAATATTTTCTTTACGAATATAGAGAAAATCCCGCCAGTTTTTGATCAGGATTAAGGCATCAGCGTAATAGACACGCAAACGGAGTAGTTTGCCAGTGAACGTGTCATAACCAACCTTAGCGAGACGATAAGACAACTTAATTTGGCGATCGTGTGCTTTCAGGACTTTATCTTTGAGTGTCATGATAATTTAATTTGGGGGATGGGGCATGGAACGATGAGGGAGAAATAGCAAATGACAAACACCAAATGACCAATTTCAAATATTAATGCTCTGAGGAATTTTGGCAGGGAGTAAATACTCATAGACTGGGCGCTTCTGATTGCGCTGATTGATGGTGGCTTCAATCTGCCTCAGATGAGACTGGAATGCTTGCAATAGGGGTTGTACTTGCGGATCTGTGAAGTGTAATGTCGGGTATTCACCCAGTTTGTTGTAATAAATAGAACCTAGTAAGTGCAGCAGGTTCAATTGCCTTTGTGCTTGCTCGAGGGGAGGGAGCAAATTCAGATAATCTTGCTTACTAACTTCTCCTTTGAGCGTTGATGCAGGTAAATAGCCTGCCAAGGGTAAGGCTGGGGCATAGCTCATCAAGTCTTTTTGGGGGAAATTCACCGCCGCATGTTGGGCGCTAGCAGTAAAAATAATCAGTGTTGCGGCATCAACTAGATAATCTCGCGTTTTGATGCCTCCATCTTCACCAAAATCAGGCACACGACCACCATCATAAGCTTGGGCTTCTGCTGCCCACGCTTGCAGGGCGGCATCATTTTGTACATCCTGATCTGTAGGATAGTAAAGCTTCAGGTAGCCTAACACCCACTCATGAATAGCATTCCAAACCAACAGGGCATCATCCCGATAAGGATAAACAGGTAACATATTAGGATCATCAACACCGCGTTGCTGTAGTTGCTTGGGTAACATAGCACTATTAAAGCCATAGCTTTGCAACCCGCGCACTGCTAAAACTCGTGAATTATCAATTGTTGAGGAGAGCAATCTATCCACCCCACCATCAGGAGCAATGAGAATTCTTTGGGCGGCATCGTTGATGGCTAAAGTGCCCTCAAAATGAGGGCGTAGCAACAGACTGAGGGGATGGCTGGCTGGTAGTTGCCTATAGGTTGTGAGTATAAAGGAACCAACGAACAAGTGTGTGCGAGCTAGATGGCTGACGGGTTCGTGGTAGTTGCCATCTGCTATCTGGACGATCGCTTTGGCAAACAGCCAAGCATACTTACTAGATTTCGGGGTGATAATGGGATAGTCTGGGCCTGGGGTTTGACCGCATTGAATAGCGACTGGACGTAGTAGACGGTTGGGATCTGTGCCTTGGGGTAAAGCAAACAGCGCCAAGGGAGCATAGAGATATTTTTGCTCCCGTGGATATGTACCGTTAAGCGCACCGTCTAAAATTCCATAGTCAGCCAGGTACAGTCTGCCTTCTTGTCCGGCGGCGGTTAAGGAATCTTCGGTTCCCATCACTGCTTGATAATGCTCATCTGTAACTGGAAAGCGATCGCCTAGACTAGTTACCCGATGAATCATGAAGGGATTGAAACCAGCTACTTGCATGTAGGCAAACACTTCATCTTGTTGAAAAGTATTAGCGATCGCCGTCAGTTCCATTTCCGGGACTAACTTTTCATAATCTTTGATGCTAGTCACATGTCCTGTGGGTTGTCCTTCATACAAACGGGCAATTACCCCATTGAGAGCATCTCTCAAGATTAAAACTCCGTTTTCCTTGAGAATGGTAAAGAACAGGTCATCAAGTTCCCTAAAATCTTTGGATATGCCTTTAATGAGGAACTGGGGGACAATTTGTATAAGTCTGGCAATAATTTTAATCCGAAATGGTATTGCCCCCTTAAACAGCACCTCTAAAATAAACTTTTTGACATCATCACGCACCGACTTGGAACCGTGATTACCTCGGTTAGTGATTAAAGTATTAACAAACAGCACTCGTAACTCTCTAGCTAACAAAAAATACCAGCTTCTGGTGAACTTCTCCCCAGGTGGTAGCTGATCCACCATAGCGATCGGTGGAATATGAGTGTAGTTATATTGATATTCTTGTTTAGCTACATTTAGATTATGGGTATTCGGGCGACCTATCGAATTGTCTTGTGATGAAGCAGTCATACACCTTCCCCGCGTACAATGGTTCGACGAGAACTACAAAAGTCTATCGACAAAAGACCTCCTATAATTTTTTGGCTTTTGAGATTGATGGGATGGTAGCATCCATAACTTCAACAGTCTACGGCTGCACATATCTGTTTAAGTTAAAAGTATTATCGCAATCAAGTCGAGAATTCTGGTTTTTGTCAATGAAATTTTATGGTCAATGAAGACTTGCCAAGAGTCAAGAGTAAGTCTATTGCCTATTCCCCATTGCCAGGGAGCATCCCAAATGTGTAAATTTATTTTTTTGTAGTGATGGCTCTCTAGCCCGCTTCCTGGACATTAGGGAGCAAGATGCTCCCACTACAAATTTTATTTTTGCAAAATTGGGATGCTCCCCATTGCCAAATCTAAATTTTTGCTTTAGTTGAGGAATTACCCCTATAAACATCAATCTCCAGAAAGGGCAGTCATTACGGATGCAATTGCCTCCGAAAGCATCAAGCTATTATGTACTCGAAAACTATGCAGCATAAAACCCAAGGTTTTGCATGAAAGTAGCAGTCTTCAGTACCAAAGCCTATGATCGGCAGTTTTTAGAAGCTGCAAATTCTCCTAAAAAGCACGAATTAGTGTTCTTTAAACCCCGTTTAGATCGGGACACAGCTATTTTAGCCGCCGGATTTCCCGCAGTTTGCATATTTGTGCATGACCAGGTTGATGCCCAAATTTTAGAGATTCTCGCCTCAAACGGCACTCGTCTGGTAGCCCTGCGCTGTGCAGGGTTTAACAATGTAGACTTAAAAGCCGCCGCAGACTTAGGAATTACCATTGTCCGTGTTCCAGCCTACTCACCCTATGGAGTAGCAGAACATGCCGTAGGGATAATTTTGAGCCTCAATCGCAAAATTCACCGTGCCTATAACCGCGTTCGTGAAGGTAATTTTGCCCTAGATGGACTGTTGGGATTTAACTTGAACGGACGCACAGTTGGAATTATCGGTACTGGCAAAATCGGTCTGATTTTAGGGCAGATTATGCGAGGTTTTGGCTGTCACCTACTCGCCTATGACGTTTACCAAAACCCAGAATTAGAGACATTGGGTGGGAAGTATGTCGAGTTGCCAGAGTTATTCGCCAAATCTGATATTATTTCCCTGCATTGCCCACTGATTCCCCAAACATATCACTTGATCAACGAAGCAGCGATCGCCCAAATGAAGCCGGGTATGATGATCATCAACACCAGCCGAGGCGCCCTAATTGATACCCAAGCAGTCATTGAGGGCTTGAAATCTGGTCAAATTGGCTACCTTGGCGTAGATGTATATGAGCAAGAATCAGAATTGTTCTTTGAGGATTTGTCTGGGGAAATCATTCAAGATGACGTTTTCCAAAGACTCACCACATTCCCCAACGTCCTAATCACCGGACACCAAGCCTTTTTCACCGCCGATGCTCTCCGTAATATTGCGGATACAACCTTCTCTAATATTGCCGACATTGAAGAAGGTCGCCCTTGTCCCAATGAAATTTGCCAAAACAATATTTAGAAGAATTACTGTCCCCTTTTGGAAAAGTAGAAGTCAGTCGGGAAGTCACAGACGAAGTTCGTCAAGTAGATATCTTGTTTTCTCCCGCACCTTCTGCCAATGCTGACCTGCGATCGCTTGGTTTACTTGGTAGAATTGCTACCACAGCATCATTGCGGCAAAATATCCCAGAACGGATTACCAGTTGGCGGATAACTGTCATCAACCAGGAAAATCTTACAGCAGATGACCAAGAGGTGATTATGAACTTATCCCAAGCTTATTTAGAATGGCGGAAAGCCACTTTGCAAGAAGGAGTCCAAGAATGACAACGCCAAGTGGTAGAAAACTTGTTGCGTGTCAGATTTGGTTCGCTAGATGAAGAATTGGAACGAATAATTGAGCCTTTATTACACTTACCACCGCAAGAGTACAGTCGCTTGTTACTGGAATTATCCTGTGAGGAATTATTAACAAGATTTGGCGGTGGTTGAGTTGATAATGGGATTTAAATATCACGAATCCAGAGTGCCAAACCTCCCCCACGACCACGAGCAGCGATCGCATCTTCTGTAATCATAAAGAAGGCAAAGAATGGCAGTTTCGCTATGGGTTGGTTGTAAAAATCTTCACCTTGACCTTTACCAGAGCGAATTGGTTGGTTGTAAACTCCACGACAAAATAAGCTGATTTGCATTTGGGTGAAGTCAAAGGCTAATAAATTTTTCTTACCTAAATATTTGGCTGGGCCTGTCAGCTGCAACAACACGGGCCCTACCTGCACCTGATTGCCAATTTCGCCTCTGCCAGAACTATCTGTTAAATCTGCGCTAAAAGAAATATGAGCGGCAGCAAATTTGGGTAGATAAATCCCTTTACCTAAGACAATTCCCCCACGCTGTCTGACTTTGCGAGTACCTGTAGCAAAGCACAGCCGCCATTTACCCACAAGCGACTCAAAGTTATAAGTCAGCCGTTGTTGTTTGGCAGTTTTTTCTGCTTGTAGTAACGCATTTACCAATAAAGCAGCTTGGGGAAGTTTCCCTCCTCCGCCTCGATACGCCGCCACAGCTTGAGATATTGTTGTCAAATCAGGTTTAGCGGTAGATGTAACATCAGTCGTCATGAGTACACTCTGGATTGAACTGTTTCTTTCATTGTTAATCATCAGCCAACTTTGATCACTCTTCAGGTTGAGGAGTTGTTAAACTGAAAAAAACAGTATAATCCCTGAATATTATTGTTAACTTATGGAACCAGTAACATTAACGGCGGCGGCTGTTGCAACTCTCATTTTTTCAGAAGCATTGAAGGAAGATTTCTTCTCTGAGTTTTTAAATTTCTAAGGCGTTGTGCTAGGGGTGAAGGATGAGCCAGCGATTCTTGGTAACGCTGTTCACGCCATTGTGTCAGCCGTGACAGATAAGTGTCGATTTGAATACGATTATGTCAATAGTAAGTAATAGTCGCGTGGATTTGCTCCAAACTGAGAGAAGGTAAATTAGCCACAATTTCTTCCGGTGTATTGATCGCTAATCTCCATTTTCCTTTAAGCTCAACGATAGGCGACGCGGAGACTTTGCACTAAAATTACCAGAGATGCGATCGCCATTAATCCACCCCAAAACCAGTAAGGTAACAACAAATACTTCTGCATTTGTGCTGTGTCAGAAAGTCCCAAAGATCCAGCACTGGAGCTAAATAAATAATCTAGTTGGTGGTAAGTACTCACACAAGCCTGCACGCCCAAAAATTGAATCCCAAATCCCTGTAACCAGCGCGGAGCTTTTAAGGCGATACCTAAGATAATTAAACCCAGTAGGGGTATGGCTACGAATCCAAAAGCAGAACGTACCCAAATTAATGTTGACAGCAGTAACACACTCCCTAAAACTTTCAAACTCAGGGAAGCTAATTTAAAACTGCGGGAAGCCAAAATCAAAGCGGCACCAGCAATTGGTGGCCCCATTGGCCCGGCGGCGGCTACCAAACCCGGGCCGATGGGCATAAGTGACAATGCAATGCTATAGGTTGCACGCCCAGAACCATTGCCAAAAATTTCTAACTTTTGAAACTGTCCCCCTAATAGCAGCGCCATCAAACCATGACCCATTTCATGGAACCAAGTTGCCAGGATTGTAAAGGGGTATAAAATATAATCGCCCCCTGGGAATTGCCATAGTATCGCAGTGGCGATCGCTGCGGCAACTAGCCAAGTCAACCCCATGCGTTCTAGCGGCGCTTCTTGGGGGAATAAGTTAGTCAAATCTTGTCTTGGTTCCTTCATAGATGGCTTGGGGATTGGGGACTAGGAAAGGGGGAAGGGGAGGATGAAGGGGATGAGGAAGAGTATTTAATGTACAATGCCCAATACTTCGACTACGCTCAGTACAAGTGCCCCATGCCCCATTCTCAAATTTTAAGAGACTTGGAAGATAAATGTTACCATGTCTCCCTTACCCAGACTGATGCGATCGCCGGGTCGTAAACGATGCCGATTTCCTGGTAGTAGAGGCAGATTATTGATGTACGTGCCGTTAGAGCTACCTACATCTTCTATGTAGTGAGCATCTCCCTCAACGCGAATATCTGCATGAATCCGTGAGACAATTTCCGAATTGGGAAATCCTGAAACATCGACATCTGGGGGAATACGGTCATTGGGTTTGCCGATATGAATCACCGACACAGTTTGTGGTAGTTCAATATCCTGGTCACTTTGGATATGAAATAGTCGCGCTGTCACCTGCTGTAATTGTGTTCTGGAAGGACTGACGGCAGGTGGTGCTGTAGCTGCGACTGGCTCTGGTTCCGGTGCGACTGGCTCTGGTTCCGGTGCGACTGGCTCTGGTTCCGGTGTGACTGGTTCTGGTTCCGGTGGTGGAGTGGGATTTCCTTGCCCAGAAACTACAGGGTGAGCAGCAAGGGTTGGATCTGCCTCTAATGCTGGTGTGGCAGAAACGGGAATTGCTACTTCTGTTGCTGGTAAAGGTTCTAGAAGTGGGTCAGGAGGAATTAGCGGCGGTACTTCTAACGGGACTTCAGGAGCGATGGTTTGTACTACTGCTGTTGCAGCCGCAGGGATACTGGAGTGTAGATTATAGCCACATTGACCGCAGAAAGCGGCATCTGCCTGCACAGTTGCTCCACAGCTAGGGCAATTACTAGTTGCTGGTAATGGTGTGTAGCACGCTTCGCATTGAACAGCGCCGTCTGGGTTGGGATGATTGCAATTAGGACAGACGATCATCAATTTAAGCCTTTGTTCAAGATCATCAGAGAATGTTACTGGCAAGCAGAGAAGCTACTCTAGCTTTCAACAGTTATAAATTCACAGTTACTCAGTTATCAATTTAATCACTTGGGTAATGTTCTGCCCAGGTGTTGATGCCATGCTGATTGTATACTGTGTACTGTTTTAAGTTGAGAGTTCCGAACCCGCAGCTGCATCTAGTAGCCACCAAAGTTCTCCTTGGGGTTTAATTAACCGGGATGGGTAAGTGAAGTCATCGGCTACGGGTGCAAAAATTTGAGCTAGGGCTGGTCGTTTGTTAGCACCTGCAACTACAAAAATCACGCTGCGAGCTGAGTTGATGAATGGGTAGGTAAAGGTGATGCGGATGCTGCTGTCTTTATTACCTACAGTGATCAGGCGATCGCGTACTTTTAACGCTGCTGTGTGCGGAAACAAAGAGGCAGTGTGTGCATCATCACCCATCCCTAGCAAAACTACATCTAGGGCAGGCAATTCTCCGGATGCGGAATGAAAAAATTCTTGCAAATGCCGTTCATACTTAGTAGCTGCAACGGCTGGATCGGCTTCTAGGGTGGGAATGGCGTGGATGTTCGCGGCGGGGATATTCACGTGGTCTAACCAAGCACGGCGCGCCATCAGTTCATTACTATCGGGATGATCTGGTGGGACGTAACGCTCATCGCCCCAGAACACATGAATTTTATCCCAAGGTAAATCATGGCTAGCGATCGCTTCATACAACGGTTTAGGAGTACTACCCCCAGATAAGGCGATGGTAAACCGTCCGCGCTGCTCAATGGCAGCATCTATCTTAGACAGGATCAACTCTAGCGCCCGCGCCACCAGCGCTGACTGATCCGGTAGAACTTCAACCGTTTTGCTCATGGTTTCATCATTAGATTGCCGACTTCCAGCAATACCATACCTAACTTATGGCAATCTTCCTTTTTAACTTTTGAAACTTTTAAGATATGGGGCACTTGTACTGAGCGTAGTCGAAGTATTGGCCATTTGTCCAGAGTCAAGGGTCAAAAGTTATTCACCCCATCTCCTCCACCTCCCTCATCTCCCCTAATTCCCGGCAAATACCATTTCCCAATCAGCGATAGCTTCTCGCTGGGCGATTAATAATTGCTGAATGCCTTTCTCGGCAAAATCTAGTAACTGATTTAACTGGTGACGGCTAAAGCTGCCTTCTTCGGCTGTTCCTTGGATTTCAATGATTCCCAGGTGTTGATTCATGACCACGTTGAAATCGACTGTGGCCGCTACGTCTTCGATATAATTCAGATCTAAAAATGGCTCTCCTTGCAATAAACCTACAGAAACTGCTGCTACTTGTCCCGTCAGAGGCGATCGCTCTATGACTCCCTGACGCAATAAGTGCGAAATTGCATTAGCTAACGCCACAAATGAGCCTGTAATTGCTGTCGTCCTTGTGCCGGCGTCTGCTTGCAAGACATCGGTATCTACAGTTAAGGTGCGTTCTCCCAGGGCGTTAAAATCCAGTGCAGCCCGTAAACTGCGTCCAATCAAACGTTGAATTTCTTGTGTCCTACCAGACAATTTCAACAATTCCCTTTCATGCCGTTGTTGGGTAGCACTCGGTAGCATTCGATATTCAGCAGTTAACCAACCTTTACCAGTTCCTGCTAAAAACTTAGGTACGCCCTCAGTAACACTCACGGTACACAGTACCTGAGTATCACCGCATTTTGCCAGCACAGAACCAGGAGCAAAACGAGTAAAGCCGGTATGAAAGCTGATAGGACGGAGTTCGTAAGGTTGTCGGCCGTCTGGACGCTGCCAAACCATTGGAGTTGCCTCAAAATTTTTATATATTTAAGGGTAACTCAGTCTTGACCTTAGGTATTTGTTAAAAGTCAACCCCTTCTCCTACGGAGACGCTGACGCGAACGGGGAATTCAACATCCCCTTCGGGAAGCCACCCTCTGGGTGTCTACACAATTCACAATTACAATCCCCATAAATAAATTTTCTGACCCCAATCACCCCGTAGGGGCATGGCATCCACAGTCATTCGGTCAAACCGAGATGTGATCGGTGCTGTGCCCCTACTACCCGTCGGTTGGCGGTCAAATCGATGTGCGATCGCATTCACAAACATCCATTCTGGGACACGATTCCCTGGTGGTTAAATCGATGTGCGATTGCTACTAAATTCCACAACTGCCAAATCCAAGCCTTGCAGACGTTTGATATTCTTGATGGCATAAGTTTGTTGATCAGGGGTGATGATTTTTTACCTGCTTTCACCACATCGCATTCTTTTTTCAAACTTCTATTTTTAATAAAATCAGAGTGACTGGCTCAATCAGCCCCGAAACTGCTCCATTAACCAAGCCGTTGTTGCTGACTGATTTTCTTGACGACTACGCTTCAGAGCTTGCTCCAAAATTTCCAGTTGCAATCCAGGTAGCACCTGCGATTCCCGAATCCGACGAATGCTAAGATCAGGAGCGATCGCAAATGCCAAAATTTGCATAGCTTGCACATTCACAATCCAATACTCAGAAATTCCCAAGTCTTCGTACTGAAGACGTTTTACACCCAAATCATCCGCCGACGATGTATCCGATATTTCGATCACTAAATTAGGCAACGGATATTGCTCTAAATCAATTACTCGCGTTCCCCAAGGAATCGCATCCGCATTCTCGCCAATATAGTAAGAAGCGTCTGGCTGAAACTCACTCAATCCAGTTTTGCGATAGGAACAACCATCTTTTGCAGTCATGGGAAGGCGCTGATTAGCTGCGAAAAATGAAATAGCAAAGATAATTAAAGCATGATCGTTAGAATGGTCGGAGCCAGTAGACATGCGTTCAAATCGCATCCTGCCAATGTAGTAGTAGCTTTTGAGTTTGGCGGAGGTTGGATCATCGGCAATGTTGACGAACTCCTCCCAACTTGCAGGAAGCCAGATATCTAAGGGAATTTGAGTTTGTAGCACAGTCACGGTAATTGCCTTATGGATATGGATGGTATGGCTAGTGCAAAGTGCAACTACAAAACAACCACCCGAATTCATTCTACAAAACTTATGAGCGATCGCCCCCGTAATTTGTCCTGCGACTGGAGCTAAGAAACCGAAAGCAAATTAAGAATATTTTGTTGTACTAAGTCTTGTAACTGGTCACCGTTGATAGTCAGTAGGCGGCGACGACGGTCGTAATATTCTAGGATAGGGATAGTGCGATCGTAAAATAACTCTATACGGCGCTGTACAATCTCCGGTTGCTCATCAGGAAGCGATCGCCCCAAACAACGACTAACCATAACTGCCTCTGGGACTTGTAAATAAATTGCCCAGTCTAACTTTTGCCCCAAGGAGTCCAGTAAAAAATCTAATTCTTCAGCTTGGAAGGCAGTACGAGGATAGCCCTCTAATAACCAACCACTGTTGACATCAAGCTCCTTGATCTGCATCCTAATCAACTCAATCATCATATTGTCCGGAACTAGCTCGCCTTTTTCCATGTAAGGCTGGGCGTAACGACCTAAATTATTGAGGCTAGGGTTACTAACTCCCCAAGCGGCTTCTTGTAAAGATAGTAGTTGATTCCCAGACATTGCCTGCCGTAAAATCTCACCTGTAGAAATATGAGGAATTTCAAAGTGTCTGCAAAGCCTTTGTCCTTGAGTACTTTTCCCCGATCCTGAACCTCCCAGAATCACCAATTTCACAAATATTTACCCCTCATCCTGTCAAATTCACAACCTGCTAACTTAGTTTTGCCCAAACCAACAAGAAATCTATCATCTGGCGATTTTCAGCCTCTAAACCTAGCTTTTTCCATGAATTTCAATGTTAATTGCGTGTTCTCATTTTTACGTCTAGTTTGCTCTGCCAAACACAACTATCCATCTCAGCAGGTCTTGACTTCAGAATAAACCTAGTGATTGACTTATGAATGCGGCTTGCCAGGTACACTATATCTGTAAAAAATAAAATGATTATACAGGTAAATTTGCAATCGCTATCCTCTGTAAAAACTCTCTAATAAGTTGTATTTTTTTGAACTTTCACCTATGGTTGCCCAGCTAGACACCCCAAGTGTAAATTCGACCCTTAATTTACTATCTCCAGTAGAAGGATTAGTGCAAGTTTTCACTAGCCCTCATCGCATTTTTTTTACTAGCGTCATGGCGCAGTCACTGAGAATTGCCGGTCAAGGGACTCCAGTGTTAGTAGTACAATTCCTCAAAGGTGGTATCCGTCAAGGAGAAGAACGCCCTATTCAGTTAGGACAAAATTTAGATTGGATTCGCTGTGATTTGCCTCGTTGTATCGATACACCACAGCTAGATGATACAGAAAACCAAGCTTTACAAAAGCTGTGGCAACATACACAACAAGTAGTGTGTGAGGGTAAGTATTCTCTCGTTGTCTTAGACGAGTTAAGTTTAGCGATTAACTTTGGCTTAATTCCCGAAGCCGAGGTTTTAGCATTTCTCACCAAACGCCCTCCCCATATCGATATCATCCTCACCGGGCCAGAAATGCCCAAATCCCTGCTCGATGCGGCAGACCAAATTACCGAAATCCGCCGCAGTCATCGACCCTAAACAAAAGATCCAGTTCGTGCTACTATATCGAGTCTGTTTAAATTAACGTTAGTAGCGAACTTGTGATTAAAAACGATAAATGGATTACTGAAATGGCTCAAAAGGGTATGATTTCACCCTTCGAGCCGAGTTTAATCCGTAAAGTCCAACATCAGCTAGATACAGAAGTTAGGCCCGTCATCAGTTATGGTCTATCTTCCTATGGCTACGATATCCGCCTTTCCTCTGCCGAGTTCCGCATTTTCCGCCACATTCCTGGAACTGTAGTTGATCCCAAAAACTTTAATCCTCAAAATCTGGAACCAACACCTTTACATACTGGTGTTGATGGTAGTTATTTTATCTTGCCTGCCCATTCCTATGGATTGGGGGTGGCGCTAGAAAAACTCGAAGTTCCAGACTATATCACTGTGATTTGTATAGGTAAATCAACGTATGCACGCTGTGGCATAATAGCAAATCTAACACCTGCTGAAGCTGCATGGCGAGGTCATCTTACCTTGGAGTTTTCTAATTCTTCTAGTGCTGACTGTCGCATCTATGCCAATGAAGGGGTGGTGCAATTGCTATTTTTAGAAGGTGAACCTTGCGCTATTAGTTACGAAGCGCGACAGGGTAAATATCAGGATCAGTTAGAAATTGTGACGTTGGCTAAAGTCTAAACTTACTCCCCGTAGGAGTAGACTTCCTGATCATCGTTAAACCTCAAACGCATCTAACCAAGCCTGTAAATCATCCATCCATACTAGTGAAATCAAGCAGTGCTAGCCTGCGTCTACGCCAAGATTTTCTACTTGCTCCAAAGACAGAGATGTAATGCGATCGCCATCCCATCACTCAAGTTGTAGGATTTTGATGAGCGATCGCAGTTAAAATTATCAAAAAAGTAAAAAATCTTCCAGGGAAGCCGATCAACAAATTCCTGCTGAGACATTAAGGTGCTAATCTCGCTTTCCCCAGACGGGATTTTTCATACCATTCAGCGATCGCTGGTACCCACTCATCAAAGTGAGGCCACATCAATTCACATAACTTTTGTATTTCCAGTTGAGCATCTTTCTTATTTCTTAAGTCGCAAAAATGCAAGAATGACCTGAGATTGAAGCTGACAACAAAATGCTGACGATAATCAAAGGGTACTTTTCCTCTAGCATGTTCTTCCGACATCCCCCCTTCAAAATCAGCTTTGTATCGTTTAGCTGCTTCCAAACACCATTGTAAATCTGCGGTTCGTTGCTCTAGTGAATAGTAATACTTTTTACCTTGTCTGTCAGTGTAATAACCAACAGGACGCAAGTAGAAAACATCTTCTAAGTCTTTCTTTCCTTCCACTACTTCGATAAATTGATTACCAGTATATCTAAAAGATTGAACATCAAATGATACGCTTATTCTATGTGTACGTGCCTGCTGCATGACGCTGTGGGGAAAATAGCCGCAGTTAAACACAATCTGCGGATGTTCTAAGGGCCCATAGTGTCCCCTTTCCCCTGCTAATAATCGCTTTACAATCACTTCGCCGCATTGTGACTCTGAAGGCCATGAGTCTTTTTCGTCGTACACAAACGCGTCGGTATAGTCTTGATGCATCGCAGCATAAATTACCTGCTGCGGGTTTGGGGTTTTGGCGATCACCTCTACGCGGAATCGATGCATTGGTTGTCCTCTGGTGGCGTTGGCCTAGAAATTCAATCGTTCATCATATATCTTTGGGTAGACTCAGATACTTTACAAAAGTTAATTTTTTTGTTACACTTCTTTACAAGAAAGATAAAAAGGAAATAACTCATGCGTTCAAACTCCGCTATTGTTGATGACCAAGGTTTAATGAACAACTTTGCGATTGAGCCTAAAGTATATGTGGATGAACAAGGCGATCGCACCGGCTTTACTCCCTATGCAGAACTCCTGAATGGTCGTCTAGCAATGATTGGCTTTGTCTCCCTCATCGCCCTAGAAGTTGTGACAGGACACGGACTCTTTGGTTTGTTGGCGAGTCTATAAAAACTGAATTTAAATTTTAATAACGCAACTTTTAACAAATCTGGAGACGGGATAGACATATCTCGTCTCTAATTTTTTCGTTAAATTGCCAAGCAGTTTCTAATCTTTTGCACAATGATGGCTGGCGGCTCGGAAATATCCAGATGTATAGCATCAGATGGCTCCTCAAGAGTATCAAGCTGGCTTTTGAGGAGTTTTGCGGTCATAAAGTGATTTTGGCGTGCTTGCAGTCGGTTGTGGATGGTGTCAAATGACCCTTGGAGGTAAACTAGCTGGATGCGATCGCCTGGGTTGGGGTGCAGCTGATTGTTATCTGATAATAAAAATTGGCGATAGCTGGCTTTAAGTGCAGAACAGGCTAGAACTACATTTTTATTTTCTTGCAACCAATTTTTAATCGCTGTTTGTAAAACTTGTAACCAAGGAATTCTGTCAGCATCACTCAGGGGAATACCACACTGCATTTTTTCAATATTTTCGGGTGAGTGGAAAGAGTCAGCGTCACTAAATTGCCAATGCAAGGATTCTGCAAGCATTTTTCCGATTGTACTTTTGCCGGAACCTGATACACCCATGATGATAATGATCATTTTTTAACGCTGAGGAACTTTGTAGGAGTAAGTATTAGACCTATCCTTAATATAAGCTTTGTGGGATAATCAAAAAATAATTAAGCAATACGTATATTGAATAATGACAAGTCCTTTAGCAAGAATTGAATCACACCCGCAAGAAGCAAAGCGATTAATA
>JAHHHF010000081.1 GCA_019359495.1 Goleter apudmare HA4340-LM2 | reverse complement strand
ATGTGTCAGAAAATCAGTTATGTTCACTGGTTTGAGGAGATTATGTTTTGTTGACTAATTTCAGCTTTTTAGGCTTAGTCTTAATAAAAATGTAAAGTTTTATATCAGCATTCAACATTTGTGGTCTGATGAGAGTTAAGATAATCTTTTATTTAGTACATCTTGTAACACTCTTAAGTTATTTTGATTGTATTGCTCTGCATACTTGTAGGCATTTTCAGTAAGTTCTTGAAAAAACTTTGGGTTATTGAGAATTAGCAAAATTTGTTTAGCAAACGCAGATGCTTCATCTGCTACGAGGAAGGCTGTATTCTTACCTGCTTCCAGCCCCATAGCTCCTGCTGAGGTTGTTACCAGAGCTTTAGAGTAACCTAATGCTTCAATGCTTTTTATCTTTAGTCCTGTACCAAATAAAATGGGGTTAATAACTATATCAGACATTTGGTAAGCTTCCCCAACATCTTCCATGAATCCCAGCTTGATACATCCTGGATAGTTTCCTATTATTTGGCATATACCTCCAGCTATGAGAAGCTCAACAGAAGGATAGTGCGATCGCACAAGAGGAAATATTTTTTCTAGGAAGTAATCAAGACCATGAACATTTATTGTATTAGATGAAGCAATAAACAATAATTTTGGATCTGCCCGTTTCTTAGTAATAGGTTTACAAAGAGATAATAAATGCCCAATTTGTATGACAGGCTTTATGGATATTTTTCTAAAGAAATTAGCCTCTTTAAGCTGAATGGCAATAATAACATCTGCTCTATTTAGTCCTTTAGCTTCTTCTCTATTATTGGTAAAATACCACTCTGGAGATTGACATTTTTTGAGATACAAATTGTGTCTATTTGTGAATACATCATGGGTATCAATAATTTTCAAAACACTATGATCGAAGTTTTCCAGAGCTTTGCTTAAAAATACATACTCTACAATAACCATGTCAAATTTTTCTTTTCGTTGTAATTCTTGAATAAAGCTATCTACAGATTTATCGTACCAATCATCGATTGAATAAATATAAATATGCTCCCTACCAAATATTGATTTAATTTTTGTGACTAGCCGCCAAGATATAGATGGTTTAATTATTGGGGCTTGATAGGTGAGCAAATAAAATTTTTCACCCCAGCAATCTTGCATTAATTCTACATCACCATCTTCTTGATTAATATACAGAAAATAAATATCATATCCTAGATTTTTGAGGCTTGTTATTAGATTATTAATTCTCACTCTATTACCAGCATTTTGAGGATGTGAAGGAGTTGGAGATATAATTAATATTTTTTTGCCCATTCATCAATAATCAACACAGATATGTCGAATTCCTAAATGATTTGTGAAATTTGGCATAAAGGTTCAACAGCTATCACAAAGCTTTTCCATAACTACTATAGGATTGCTATAGTAATATTTCAGAAACTTTACAACCACTCAATTTGTTGAGCTTGTTTTGATAATTTTGCTTCTTGGTATCCGGTAGATTCAGCTTGAAAAGCTAGCAAATCAATAGGTGTAATAACTAAGTCTAAAAAAGATGCTCTAGCTGCAACAATTTTTACTGTAATGCGTGGTAATTCTTTGATTAGCCAACGTGTCCAGGAATGTGAATAATTCTTTCCGTTCCATATATTCTGAAAGATCACAATGCCATAAAGTTCTTCTAAGTATTTGTAAGAATGACCATAACGGCGGAATTGTTTTTTGAGTTCCGACAAAGAGGATCTGTGACGATGCTGGACAACGGCTGCATCTGCACAATAAAATCGCCAAGAGCTTTGGATCTGAATTCTCCAACAGATGTCAGCGTCTCCACCAGTTGTGAGGTAGGGACGAAATAGTCCCACCTCTTGCAGGGTTTGTCGTCGAATTGCTAGATTGGCTCCAGCAGCATAGGGACAGAATGGATGTGATGCTGCATGTTGATGTGATAGGATTTTCTTGCGCTCTGCATACTTCTCCAAGAGCGTTGTACCGGGTAGTGCGATAATTGCACCTCCAACCACGCCAACAATTGGATTAGCAAAGGCTTGCACAAGATTACATAACCAATTGGGCTGGGGACGACAATCTGCATCAGTAAAGGCGATAATCTCACCACTACTAGCACGAATACCCGTATTGCGAGCGGCGTAGGAACTTTGAATTCTATTTTCGTTCAGGTAGCGAATTGTCAATCCTTGCTGTTTCGCATCTTCACCAGCGACTTTAACAATTTCAGCAGTGCGATCGCTACTAGCATTATCCACTAACAGATACTCGACGCGATCGCATGGATAAGTTTGCACGCATAGACAACTTATCAAGTATGGTATATCTGCTTCACCGTTATAAATTGGTACAACAACCGAAACTTGAGGCAAAAATGCTGTATCAGTTAAACCATTTGTTTGATTGCTAACCATACTTAAATAAGCTTCGATCTAAATTATGAGTTTATTTTTCTTCTGATTGATAATAAAGCCTGAGTAATAAGTCTCGTTCAAGATAAGTTATAATGCTGCCAATAGCAAAAATAAGCTCAAAATATAGCACTATGGGTAATGCTAAAGGTAAAGTAAAATAGCGGCTTTTATCCTCTTGTAAAATTATTTGGATTCTCTCTTTATTAAAAGGCTTTATTCCCTTAATTATGGAGATAATTCCTCTAATTTTTTGAGGGATTGTCCAATTTAATTCCGTAGATAATTGAGCATCATCAGTCCCTTCTATATTTTTTACCAAAAGGTACTTGATGCGCTCCTTCAAAACGCGATCGCGTCCCATTAGTAAATAGCGCCAAACGCAAAAAGATAATGTTGGTGGTTCGTGGGTAGCTTGAGCTTGGGGATGTTTCCAGATTTGCTTCCCTTGAAGGAAATGAAAAGAATAACCATGTATATCGCAGTTGCCCCGATAAAGCGGTAAATTAGTAGGAATAGGATATTGCATGAGAAAATCACGGCGAAAGGCAACAGCATTTAGAAAATAGTAATCTGATTTGTAGGGTTGCTCTTGATATGAAAATCTAGGAAAGAAGTAATGTATGGCTATGGCAAGTTCATAAGCATTCCTGACAGGCGTACTCGTTTCTCCTGCAACAACGTTAATGTCCGCACTTTGCAAGAAAGTAGTGAGTATATTCCTCAGCCAATTTGATACATAGACACAGTCTGAGTCGCAATAAACAATAATGTCACCTGTTGCAAGTTTAGCACCCAGCATTTTAGCTTCGTAGTAGCTCAGTCCTGGCACTTTTTGCACAGTAATCCAAGGATACTTAGCACATATTTCATTTATTACCTCTTGTGGTGCATAGCCACTATCAATGATTAAAAATTCATTAGCTTGCTCAGGTGATATATCTTGGTTAGCAATTGAAGCTAAACTTTTGTATATATTCTCAAGTTCTACACTCGCTAGATTTTCTGTTTCAAATATAATTGAGAAACTTGCAAGTTTTGTTTCTCTTAATTGCTTTACTTGTTCTTGAGCGAGAGCTTCCATAATCCTCACGTATCCTTCTTGATATTTCTTTAATTCTTATATTGATTTAATTTTAATGACAAATCTTCACTATCCCCATGATGCATTATCCACCAATTTCGAGGTTGGCAAAATAAACATCTACTGATACTCTCATCTCTTCCTTCTACTTTGAACTTAAAGGATTCAATAGCATCAAGATGATACAACCTCTCCTTTTTTATATATACATCCATCATGTAAGCTCCAAGCTTTAAGCCCATGTAAGGCATTTCTAGCTGGATTTCATTTTCACCAGGTAAAATAAATATATAATTTTTGTCTTTCAAATTATTAATAAGTAAAATAATATCTCCTCCATCTCCTAGCCCTTTAATTGCAAATGTAATACTAACATCATCAATCTTTTCATTAGTTCTACATTTGATACATAGATAAGTTTGTTCACCACTTATAGGCGATGCAATTATTTCGCCTTGATGATTTTTAAAAAAGATAGATTGGATTTCCAAACCAAAATTTTCTCTTTTCCGCAGGCAGGAAATTGATTGATCTGCTATTTCTGCTTCTCTCAAAAATAAATCCCGTTCATAGAGGTTAATAACTGCTGCTGCGTCATCCTGTCCAACAAACTCACCTTGTTTCAGATAAACCGCAGATTCGCATATAGTCAATATTAAATGAGCATCATGGCTAACTAAAATAAAAGACGTGCCTTTTTGTCGCAGTTCATGTAGTTTTTGAAAACACTTTCCTCGAAATCTACTATCCCCGACTGCTAGCACTTCATCAATCAATAAAATATCTGGCTCTGTATGAATTGCACTAGCAAATCCTAATCTGGCCGCCATCCCAGAACTATAAGTCTTAACTGGTGCGTCGATAGCATCTCCAATCTCTGCAAAATCTACAACTGCATCAAATTGCTGATTAATTTCCTTTTTAGATAAACCCAAAATTGACATATTGGTATAGATATTTTCTCTCCCTGTCAAAATGGGATTAAATCCTGCTCCTAATGCAATTAATGGGGCTATTCGACCTTTACCTTCTACACAGCCTGTATCCGGCTTAATTAAGCCAGCAATAATCCGTAGGAGTGTTGTTTTTCCACTACCATTTTTGCCAACAAAGCCTAGTGCTTCTCCTCGCCTTAGCTGGAAACTGACATCTTTGAGTGCCCAAAACTCTTGATTTCTTAAGGTTTCACATTTCTCTCTCATCCCAACTAACTCAGAGGCAATATCGTGGATTCCATAGAATAAAGAGCGTTTTAAGCTGCGGCAAAATTTCTTAGAAACTCCTTTCACTGAGAGAATGACTTCATTATCCTGGTGTTTTTCGGAATATTTTGGCTCAGGGATATTAATCGTCATTAGGCACTCATCCTCTCAACAATAAATGGCATTGCTAATCGATAAAAAAGCCACGCCATTAATAGTCCCACCATAGTAATGCAACTCACTAACCAAAATCCTTGTGGCTGGGAAATCACACCAGTTGTAGCTAACTCTCGTGTTGTTACTAACAAAGGTGTAACGGGATTAAGTTGGACAAGGGTGCTTGCTAATCCGCCTTTTTGAGGAACTGAATAAACCACTGGTGTCAACAGCAGCCAAAATCCTAGGGCTAAAGTCAGCAATTTAGGAATATCTTGATATAGAGTGCCGATAGGTGCTAGCAGTAAGCCAATAGCAGTGCCTAACATTACTAAATGAATCAAAGCCACAGGTGCTAATAAGACACTCCAAGTTACTGGCATTTGAAAGTAGATAAATAAGCCTAGGATCAAAATTAATTTGATGCCAAAGTTAAAAAATACCTTTCCTAACCCAGCAAGGATGAGTGCTTCACGAGGAAAATTGATTTTAGCCAGCATTCCGGAAGCGCTACTGACTTCTTGGAGGGGGCTATTCAGTGCCTCTGTAAAAGTCTGCCATAGACTCATGCTGAACATTACATAAGCCGGATAAGGTAAGTCTGTTTCTTCCAGGTTGACTATATTGGCGTTTTTCGCAAAGGTTAAACCTACTGCCGTCACAATTGGCGGCACAAATGCCCAGAAAATTCCTAAAAATGACTGGCGGTATTGAGCATTAATGTCTCGAACCATCAGCTGCCAAGCTAGTTCTCTAGAGGCAAGTAAGTCTCTTGCCATTATTTTGAATAATCGAATTGGATGCTTGAGGTTACTTTCAGGTGTATAGATAAATTTAGGCAACTTTTGGTGTGCTGTATCTAGTGGTTGCGATCGCTGATTTTTTAATTCGCCCATGTATGGAATAATTATTTTGGTTGAGTTAACTCAAAAACTGAAAATCCTTGATTCCTTTATAGCCAAGCTGTCTGGCATGTCTGCGGGTAAACTCTCCGACGGTAGGGTTTCCTTGAGGATCAATCACTCCTGTTACCTGCTGCCATAGTTCTTGTGGTGCGGCGGTTAGTTTGTATGTGCGATCGCTGCCCTTACAAACGTGATACCATTTGGTCTGCTGACAGCGATCGCACCAAAAAGCTTCTAGCCATTCTCCTTCTAGAGGAACTGTAGTTTTGTTTGCTACTAACATCAATGCACTCCGCCGACTCATGCCCCTTTTTTGCAACTGTCCTGGGCAATCGGCAAACATCTGATATTTTTGACTGACACTATGGAGATAGCAATTATGTAGTGGACAACAGATATTCCGGCGTTTTGAACGGTTCCGATTTCGATCACACCTTCTCTGCAATTCGACCTCCTATGTTAGTCAACAGACAACAACTTTAGGTAGGTTATATGGGAGGGACTGAGATCAACATGACCATCAAAGCCCATCTCCTGGATTCACAAATCAATTATTTAATTACAGGAGGACTTACGCAACTGGCACAGTGATCCTCTGGCAAAAGAGTCAAGGGTCAAGGTTTTTGGACTTTGGACTCTTGACAATCTACACGAAAAAAATACGATACTTGCGTAAGTTCTATTATTTTACCAATGGGTTCACGGGCGGTATGCCCCTATGTTTCGCTCACCATCGCACAGAAAACCTGTGATTGATTCTCAGTTATTATCTTCAACATGACTATATAATTTTCATCTTTGAACATAATTTATCTTGAATGTGAATTAAGTTTTGAAACTCTTGTAAGTTCCTAGTTAGCCCCAAAATAATGATTTGATTTGGGGAATATCTAGAAACCCTCGTGGGATAAGAAGTGTTTCTAATTCACATCAGGCATAATTCATATTTAAGCATAGTAATTATTAAAAGTATCGCCATTTTGGCTTGATATTATTTTATTTTTTGGCTATTTATACTCAGGAATATTACTTCTAATCAAGAAGTTCCAGTTGATGTAGAAAATTAGTATAGAAATCCTAGCTGATTTTTAAAAACTTCTTATATCCCAAGACTGATGAAATCAAAAGTGGTGTGTCGAATAGATCACTCAATACATTGAAGTAGCTTGTGTAATAGGTAGGTGGGAATAAACAAAACTATGTTACTAAAAGTAAATACGCCTAAAATCCTTACCAATGACAAATGACGACCCTAGCCAGTTAACTTTATTTATACCCACCTATTTAGCTTATTCGCAGCTGATTTTAAATATTAGACGCTTCATCTAATATTTTCAACGATCCCTTGGTTTGCTCCATAGAAGTTAAGTAGTCTTTCTCGTATTCTTCAAATCGAACCATGTTGGAATGATGCAAGGGTACAGTCCAGATCGCTTGAGGAATTTTGGCGATCGCTTGACGCTTATGTGCTTTAGCGTGGAGAGCAAGCAAGCACCCAGTTTTCTGGAGATCTTCTCTAACCCAATCGCAAGTATAGCGGATCGTATCTGGGTAAATCCTATGGGTAATCAGCCATCCTACCACTTGTTCTTGGTAACGCAAGCCAAAACTGGTCAGAGGTTCCATACCTTCTTCATGCAGAAACGGTACTAGTTCTTCCGGAATCCAAGGATCTGTCTGTTGCTGTTGTTGGATAGCGATCCGTTCTTCATTGGTGAGTTCGCACCAGGGAAAAATAGTAAATGAGGGCGGCAGATTTTCGTACATTTTCAGCCAAGGGGCATCTAAAACCCGGCGATCGCTCTTACAGATCAGCATTCGTGGCGTTGATGGCGACCAGTGGCATTTTTCTAGTAGGTGTTCTAGTGCAGGGGTTGTTGGTTTGCCTGTCATGTAGACTATGGTAGCGTTTGTACAACCTCTGTCAACCAACACTTGCTCTAAACGGGTGAGGAGAAGTGTGCCAATTCCTGTATTGCGGCGTTCGGGACTGACATACAAAGATAGCACTTCAGATGAGACCCCCTCTGAGCTGATCTCAGCTAGGGCTAACCCAATCGGTTGACCCAAATTAGCAGCCCCGACTGCTACTGTCTGTCCTTGGGGTTGTAGAACTTGCAGCCGAGACCGGAAAAGAGGAAATGTCATTCTCTCATAAGCGGTTGCTGTCGAACTATCCAGAATCTGCAATGAATACATTAGTCTGTTTCTATAACTATTATTTGTCCCTGTTTGCCAGAAAAATTTTCAGTTTCTCAATACCTTCGCTAAATCGAAAAAAGCCTTGATTCGTAGTCTTGATTGGTAGGTTGGGTTTCGTGCCTCAACCCAACCTACCAAAAAATGGCGAAGGTATTGTTTCTTGTACAAGTTATTTGGGCAAATCAAATATTTAGTGTCTATTATATAGCGCTTCCTATTCAGATGAGCTACAAAATTATATCCCAAGGTGTAGGGGCACGGCAGTGCCCCTACGGATGTACTTCATAGCCAAAGTCCTCTCTAGAGGACTAAAACATGTTTTATTTCTGAGCCTAGTCCATTTCAATGGACTTTCGCTATGAGTTTAGGATTTTCAATCCCAGACGGCATGAGAACTTCCGCAATTTGTGTGTACACCGTAGACTGAAAATTGGCATGGTCAACAATCAGCAACGGACAATTCCAAAATTTATCAATATAAACTCCTGAACTTTCCTGAACTTTCCTGAACTTTCCTGTCTGGTGGTCTATGCTTTTTTCAATTAAATTTAAAAGGACAAAGAAACACCAGCTATTAATCGCCAACGATTAAACAAATCATAGCTGATATAACTGAACTTAAACCTACAGGAGATAAAGACATGACTCAAGCAGGATCAAACCTATCCGATAGCGAACTAGAGTTTCTTGACGAACAACTAAAAGCCAGAATGGGCATTCAGTCAGGATTAATCGCTAAAGCCTGGACAGATGAAAACTTTAAGCAAGAATTACTCAGCGATCCTAAAGGTGTAATCGAACGCGAATTAGGCACCGAACTTGCTGATGGTATTCAAGTTCAAGTAATTGAAGAAACTCCAACAACCTTATATCTATCTATCCCAGTCAAGCCTACTGCTGGTGCTGAAGGAGAACTCTCTGATGAGGAACTAGAAGCAGTTGCTGGTGGAAGTATTAAAGGATCGATAGTAAATAGCGTTTGGGGAGGAATTAAAGGCTGTATTTCCAAAGGATGCTAATGCTTTTCCTTTTGGATAGCCAACTCTTACTTGCCTATAGTTAGGGTCTGTTTTTAAAGTTTTATAGTGCTCGGTTATCCTCTTTTGATAAGGGGAAATCCGAATCAAATTCACTCTTTTTTAGAGTAATGTTGAGATATTCGAGAGAGTCACATTTTTAAAGTTGACTCTCTCGCTTTTGCCAATTCTGAAATCAAGAATATCACGCTCGTCGGAGATTTCAAAATGACTCAATCAGGATCAAATCTATCGAATCAGGAACTGGAGTTGTTTGAAGAGGAACTAAAGTCTAGGTTTGGTATTGAGTCAGCGATCATTGCCAAAGCTTGGGCGGATGACAACTTTAGACAAGAACTGCTCAATGACCCCAAAAGAGCGATCGCCCAAACCTTCCAACTAGAGATTCCTGACAACATTGAAGTGCAGGTGCTAGAAGAACCTGCCACCACTTTTTATTTGACCATACCACCAAAACCCTTTATCGGCGCTGGAGGGGAACTCTCGGATGAACAACTGGAAGCTGTGGCTGGTGGATGGGTGAAAGTGGCAGCGCAGGTAGCTTACAGCGTTTATTCTGGAATTAAAGGCTGCTTGGGGTTATAAAATTACCGCTAGGGCTGTATTTCCCAGAAAAAAGCCATAAAAACTGCAAGATTTAAAATGAAATTGCTTCAAACAGATTTAGCTCAAATAGTCGGGAAGGCAAGTACGATCGCCGAACGCTTAAAATCTAATTTATTGATTAACGAAGCTCCTATAAATAATTCCAGCGTTAACTCCCGACTTCAGCGCTGGATTCGGGTTGCGGCTAAAGGAGATGCCCAAAAATTTGCCAAGCGGCTCGCTTGGGATGGTCTAGATCCCAACACAGTCCGCAGTGCTCTAAATACAGCCTGCTGGCCTGTTGATGCACCCCTACCAGCTTGGGCAGAAATTCTGGCATCTGTCATGGAAGCAGTGAGTTTAGTAGCATTAGAATCCTGTGAACAAAGCAATTCCAGTCAGTATCGCTATGTAGATCCCCAAGACCCAATGCCATTTGAGGCTGTTTTGATCCCGTTTGTGGAAGTGGCTAGGGAGAAACTCATTGCTCAGGCTAACGATGGATATCAGTTATTAGACCAACAAGTCCAAGTAATTCTAGAACGCCATCTCCTAGAAAAGCTTGCCAGTGTGGGCGCACAAACCCTGCACGCGGAATTTATAACTTTTCGTAACTTTAGACGATCTAGTCTGATTTCCTCAGTAGCCCACTCTGCCGATAGTCCGTCCAGGGAACTTTACCAGCAGTTTGTTGAGCAGCTACTCAAGGATGGGTTGCTGTCCCTGTTCAAAAAATACAGCGTCTTAGCACGGTTATTGGCAACAATTACCAACTTCTGGGTTGAGGCGATGGGCGAGTTTCTTCAGCGCTTGGCAAAAGACTGGTCAGAAATTCAGCACACCTTCCAGACGGAAGCTCAACTAGGGCGGGTCGTGAAGCTAAATCTAGATATTGCCGATGCTCATAATCGTGGGCGTTGTGTAATGATTATCACATTTAGTTGTGGTCTCAAGCTGGTTTATAAACCCAGAACTCTCGGATTAGAGCAAGCTTATTTTCAGTTGCTAGCTTGGTTCAATGAGCAAGGAATTCCTTTACCCTTCAAGGTGCTCAAAGTAATTGACCACTCTAGCTATGGCTGGGTTGAGTATGTCCCACAATTACCTTGTGAGAACGAAGCCGCCGTCAAGCGATACTATCAACGAGCAGGAGTCTTACTGTGCCTGCTTTATGCCCTCAAAGGCAAAGATTGCCACTATGAAAACCTAATTGCTAGTGGCGAGCATCCTGTGTTGATCGATTTAGAAACCCTACTGCAACCGGAAATTCGGGAATTAGAAGACCAGGGCGATTATGGAGAGTTGCAAGCATTAGTCAATCAGGTACTCGATAAAACCGTACTCAGTACAGGCTTGTTGCC
Source organism: Goleter apudmare HA4340-LM2 (assembly GCA_019359495.1). GTDB lineage: Bacteria > Cyanobacteriota > Cyanobacteriia > Cyanobacteriales > Nostocaceae > Goleter > Goleter apudmare. The sequence goes on along the minus strand of JAHHHF010000081.1, from coordinate 126,456 downwards.
CAATTGGGAACTGGGTGCCGATGGGCAGACACTCTTCGATATCAGTGGATTAGGGGGAGTTGGCGAACAGCAAATGCCCTATCAAATTCTCAGTTGGCAAAATATTAACAGCGATCGCATGACCTTAGGGCAGCAGTATGGTAAGTTATCGCACCAAGCCAATTTACCCACCCTCGACGGCGTGATCTGCTCACCGAATGGCTATACAGAGGAAATTGTTGCTGGCTTTCGCCAAATGTATCAGTTCTTGTTGGATCGCCAAGAAGTGATTTTAGCACCTGATGGGCCTTTGGCTGCACTATCCCATCAACTAGTGCGCCTGCTGTTTCGCAACACCAGGCTCTATGGGGTGGTACTGAAAAATGCCCTCAGCCCTCAATATCTGCAAAATGGTGCAGACTTTAGTATCGAATTGGATATACTCTGTAGGGCGTTCCTCGTCTGTGACGAAAAACCTTACTGCTGGCACCTGGTGGGGCGAGAAACAGAGGCATTAGCACAGTTAGATATGCCTTACCTGAGTGCTTATTCTGACACCAAATCCCTGATCATCTCTCCAGAAGAAACCGTTGCGGGAGCATTCCGCGAACCTAGCTACAATTCGGTGATTGCTCGCCTACAGCAACTGAATTCTGAAGACCTGACGCAGCAGATTTCCATCATCAGAGGTGCTCTTTATGCCCTAGTTGCCACCGACCTCGAAAGTGTCTCTATGTCTGAGCAGCAGAGGCCTCAGTTCGATGAGTTGACACCTTTAAGCCGAGAAGCGATGTTGCAAGAGGCAGTGGCGATCGCTGCCGATCTCCGCGACAAGGCGATTTACACGGCTGATGGTATTGCCCGTTGGACTGGTTTAGAGTACATGCCAAAAACGGGACGACTGCAACTACAACTGATAGACTTTGGCTTAGAAGGCGGTTGTGGGATTGCTTTATTCTTGGCTGCCCTAGAAAAGGTGACGGGAGGAGCCGGGTATCGAGACTTGGCTTTGTCTGCTCTCCAACTCCTGTGCAGAATCATCAACAGTCCCAAAGCCTACCAACAACTGAAAATGTCCGTCGATTTGGGAGCTACCGGTGGTTTTGGCTCCATGCTTTATGCCTTAGTCAAAGTCAGCCAATTTTTGCAGGAGCCAAGACTCCTGGAAGATGCTAGACAACTGGCCTGCTTATTAACTTCCACAGATATCAACGATGATCGCAACTTAGACGTCAGTTTGGGAACAGCAGGGGCACTGTTAGGATTATTAGCACTGTACCAGGCGACGGGTGATGCCTCAGTGCTAGAAATGGCAATTACCTGCGGTCAGCACTTGCTTGCTCGTCGCTCCCTCAGTGAAACAGGTTACAAAACTTGGAAAGCGATGGGGCTAGAAAAACCCCTCACCGGATTTTCTCACGGGGCGGCGGGTATTGCCTACGCTTTGCTGCGATTATACGGTGCGACTGCCGACCCGACCTATCTTGCAGTTGCCAAAGAAGCGATCGCCTACGAAACCAGCGTCTTTTCATCAGATGCCAACAACTGGCCTGACTTTCGACCATTCGTCCTCAAGGACAACAAACCCGCCTTTATGAACAGTTGGTGTCACGGCGCACCAGGAATTGCTCTAGCGCGTTTGGGAAGCTTGCAATACCTGGATGCTCCGGAAATTCGCCAAGACATCGACATCGGCCTACAAGTAACTCAGAAGTTTTCTTGGCAGGGTGTAGATCATCTCTGTTGTGGGAATTTTGGTCGCGTTGACGTGCTGTTGGAAGCATCCCGACGACTTGCTCGACCAGAGTTATTAGAAATAGTACCCCAGCAGATTGCTTGGGTGGTGAATAGAGCCAAACAAACGGGTGGTTTTCATTTGTTCCACAACGTTACCCAAGGAGTTTACCATCCGGGATTCTTTCGGGGGGTCGCTGGTATCGGTTACGAACTTTTGCGGTTAGCTGAACCAGGTTTATTACCCTCGGTATTGTTGTGGGAATAAAGAGGGCTGGCGATTAGCTAGTGGTGTATGGCATTAATTGCCTAGGAACTCCGTAATTTACCCAACCAGAACTGTAGAGTATTGTTAGTAACAATTAAACGGGAGCAGAAAAGGCTCCTTTATCAGTTCGTCGCCAAGTGATTTATCCCTTTTGCCTCTGAGCAAATTTGGTTGAGCGGCGATCGCGTGAAATTTTAGAAGAACTTGACTAACGGTAACAGATACTAGCATGGAAACCTTAAGTTTGATCGATATTCTGCGTTCCAGAGCTGTAACCGAACCTGACCGATTGGCTTTGAGGTTCTTGCAGGACGGGGAAATAGAATCTGCTAGCTTGACTTATCAAAGCTTAGACCAAAAAGCAAGGGCGATCGCCGCTCAACTGCAATCCTTAGGACTGGAGGGCGAAAGGGTTTTACTGCTTTATGCTCCTGGGCTAGAATTCGTCAGCGCTTTTTTTGGGTGTTTGTATGCTGGAGTTGTCGCCGTTCCCGCCTATCCGCCCCGACGCGATCGCTTCTTAGATCGTCTCCTAAGTATGATCGCAGATGCTCAACCCAAAATTATATTAACTACTACTTCAACTTTATCCGAGCTAGAGCGAAGATTTGCCGCAGATCCACAAGTACTTTCCTGGTTGACTACCGATACCATCGCGCTGGAATTAGCACAGCAATGGCAAAAACCTGCGATCGCTAACGACACTTTAGCATTTCTCCAATACACCTCTGGCTCTACTGCCGTGCCCAAGGGGGTGAGGGTGACTCATGGCAATCTACTTCACAATTCGGAACAGATCTATCGCTGTTTCCAGCATACGCCTCACAGCCAAGGGGTGATTTGGTTACCTCCATACCACGATATGGGATTGATTGGGGGAGTATTGCAACCGATTTATGGCGGATTTCCTGTCACCCTCATGTCCCCTGTAGCATTTTTGCAAAAGCCGATTCGCTGGCTGTCAGCAATTTCTCAATTCCAAGCTACTACTAGCGGCGGCCCTAATTTTGCTTACGAACTGTGTATGAGCAAAATTACCCCTGAACAACGACTAAATCTCGACTTGAGTAGTTGGGAAGTAGCTTTTAATGGCGCCGAACCCATTCGATCTGAAACTCTGGAGCGATTTGCCCAAGCCTTTGCTCCCTGCGGTTTTCGACGGTCAGCTTTTTATCCTTGTTACGGGATGGCTGAAGGGACTCTGATTGTCAGTGGTGGAGAGAAAACCTCAGCACCAATCGTCTGTGAAGTTGAAACTAAAGCCATCGAGCAAAACCAGGTAGTTTGCGGGAAATCAGCCAATAGTAAAACTCTTGTCGGTCTTGGTCGGGCTTGGCTTGACCAAAAGATTGTCATTGCCGATCCAGAAACATTACGAGAGTGTCCATCTGGTCGGGTGGGAGAAATTTGGGTGGCTGGTGGCAGTGTTGCTCTGGGATACTGGAATCAGCCTGAAGCCAGTAAACAGACCTTTCAAGCTTATTTAGCTGATACCCAAGCAGGGCCTTTCCTCCGGACTGGAGACTTGGGATTTTTCCAGGACGGTGAATTGTTTATTAGCGGTCGCCTCAAGGATTTAATTATTATTCGAGGACACAATCATTATCCCCAGGATATCGAATTGACTGTAGAACAAAGTCACTGCGCCCTGCGGATTGCTGGCGGTGCAGCCTTTACAGTAGAAGTCGATGGGGTGGAACGACTGGCGATCGCTCAAGAAGTGGAACGGAATTACCTCCGTCACCTAGACGTTGACGAGGTAGTCGGTGCGATCCGTCAAGCCATCTCTGAAGCACACGAGCTACAAGTTTATGCCGTTGTGTTATTGAAAACGGGGACTATACCTAAGACTGCTAGCGGCAAGATTCAGCGCCATGCCTGTCGGACTGGTTTTTTAGCCGAGACGTTAGAGGTGGTCGGCAATTGGCAAGAACCATCTCCCAGCCTAGTAGATTTACAGATGTTGTCAGTATCAGCCGCCTTACTTGAGCAACAGAGAACTGTTGCTGAACCTGCCTCAATCACGGCAGCACAAATCCAAGCTTGGCTAGTGACTCGGTTGTCAGTCCAGTTACAAATCACAACACAGGAAATAGACATTCAAGAAGCCTTCGCTTACTACGGTCTAGATTCCTCAGCAGCGATCGCCATTACAGGTGAATTAATGGATTGGTTGGGATGTGAAGTTGAGCCAACGCTGTTTTGGGAATACCCAAACATCGAAGAACTCGCCTGCTATCTCGCGCAGCAATTGAGTGAGTTATCGTCAGCTGCACAAATCTGCATTTAAGGAGGAAGTTCTGATGCAACCCGTCACCAATCACAACGGCAAAGCGCACGACCTGCACCAGTCGCAGCCACCAAAGTTGAAATTTAATCCCTTCCTGCCAGAGTTTCATTCTGATCCTTATCCAATTTACGATCGCCTCCGCACTGAAGACCCGGTTCATTTGAGTTCTCTGGGGATATGGATGATCAGCCGCTACGTCGATGTCATCCAAGCCTTGCGTGATCCGCACCTCAGTTCTGAACAATCCCACATCTCCCGCTATTCCAGACAGCAAGGAACTCTTTCTCCCGTAGCTGCCCTCAGTAGCAAGTGTTTATTCTTCCGCGATCCACCAGACCATACCAGATTGCGGCGGCTGGTGAGCAAGGCATTCAACCCTCGTGTGATTGAGGAAATGCGCCCACGGATTGTGGAATTTGTCAACGAGCTAATTGATGGTATTGGAGGTGCTGGGGAGATAGATATCATCGCTGATTTCTCAAAGCCACTACCAGTGAGGACGATTTCTGAGTTGCTGGGAATACCAGAAGCAGACCGTGAACAGCTCAAACACTGGTCTCATTGGTTAGGACAAATCTTCGACCCGATGAAGTCGTCAAATCTGAGTGAACAAGTCAATCAAGCAGTGTTAGAGTTTCGGGATTATTTAATCGACCTGATTGCCAAGCGCCGCCAGTATCCCCAAAATGACTTAATTAGCGCCCTGATTCAAGCCAGGGATGAGCAAGATCAGTTAACTGAAGATGAGCTATTGGTAACTTGTATGCTGCTGTTTGCTAGCGGCGAAGAAACCACGGTAAATCTGATTGGTAATGGTATGTTGTCTTTGCTACGCCACCCGGATCAGCTGGCAAAGCTGCAAGAGCATCCATCACTGATTCCCAGTGCGGTGGAAGAACTGCTGCGCTACGAAAGTCCCTTACAAATCTGCGGTAGAACAGCGATCGCCAATTTCGAGATTGGCGGTAAAACTATCCGTAAAGGTGTGCCCGTGTTTCTGCTGGTCGGGTCAGCCAATCGTGATCCAGCCCAGTTTCCCGATGCTGATCGCCTCGATCTCGCTCGTCCTGACAACCGCCACCTCGCTTTTGGTGATGGCATCCACTATTGCTTGGGATCTGGTTTAGCCCGCATCCAAGGTCAAATTGCTATTCATGCCCTAATTCAACGCTTGCCCAGCTTGCAATTGTCAACAGACACACCACAATGGCGAGAGAACATTTTTTTACGGGGTTTACAGACTCTGCCAGTTACCTTTAGCCAACGAGGATAAGCATGATGGATAGAGAACCAATCGCTATTGTCGGCATAGGATGTCGTTTTCCGGGAGCTAAGGACAAGGAAGCTTTCTGGCAGTTGTTACGGGATGGTGTGGATGCGATTACTGAAGTCCCAGGCGATCGCTGGGATATCAACTCATTTTACGACCCTGACCCTGCCACTCCCAACAAAATGAGTACCCGGTGGGGGGGATTTTTGGCAGATATTGATCGCTTCGATCCCGAATTTTTCAAAATTTCCCCGCGAGCCGCCGTCAGCCTCGACCCCCAACAACGGCTGTTGTTAGAAGTAACTTGGGAAGCCCTAGAAGATGCCGGACAAATGCCGGCAAGCTTGGCAGGAAGCCAAACGGGGGTGTTTATGGGCATCAATAGTTTTGACTACTACGCCCTGTTGATGGAGAATCCCGTTAACGTTGACGCTCATGCAGGCACGGGTAATACAAATTGTATTGCTGCTAACCGCATCTCTTACTTATTAAATCTGACTGGCCCGAGCCTGGGGGTGGATACGGCTTGTTCTTCTTCCCTAGTCGCCGTTCACCTGGCTTGTCAGAGCCTCTGGAGTGGAGAATCCACGATGGCGATCGCGGGAGGGGTGCGGGTAATGTTATCGCCGTGGATTACCGTCAGCTTTTCTCAAGCCGGATTCATGGCTGCTGACGGTCGTTGCAAAGCTTTTGATAGCAGGGCTAATGGCTACGTCCGCAGTGAGGGAGCAGGGATTGTGATTTTAAAGCCTCTTTCTCAAGCCCTTAGCGATCATGACTCCATTTATGCGGTGATCCGTGGTAGTGCGGTTAACCAGGATGGTCGCAGTAATGGACTGACAGCCCCTAATCCGCAGGCCCAAGAGGCTGTATTGCGGGCAGCCTATCGGCAAGCAGGTGTTTCCCCTAGCCAAATACAATACATCGAAGCTCATGGGACGGGAACCAAGCTAGGCGACCCCATCGAAATCAAAGCACTGGGTAAAGTACTGGCTGAGGGTCGTCTTCCCGGAAACTACTGCGCCGTCGGTTCGGTGAAGACGAATATCGGACACGCCGAAACAGCCGCCGGCATTGCGGGATTGATTAAAGTGGCGTTGTCTCTCCAACACCGTCAGATTCCGCCAAGTTTGCATTTTCAGCAAGCAAATCCTTACATTCCCTTTGACAAGCTGCCACTGCGAGTCCAGCAAACCCTCGCACCTTGGCCAGCAGGGGAAAGCCAGCCCCTCGCTGGGGTGAGTTCCTTCAGCTTTGGCGGCACAAATGCCCATGTGGTTTTAGCAGGCAGGGGGCAGGAGGCAGGAGGCAGGGGGCAGGAGGCAGGAGGCAGGGGGCAGGAGGCAGGGGGCAGGGGGCATTTGCTGACTCTGTCTGCGAAAAGTGAAACTGCACTGCAAGACTTAGTTAAATCTTATGTCAATTATTTGACTTTTAATCTAGAAAAAAATATAGAAGATATCTGTTTCACTGCCAATACAGGGCGATCGCATTTTGCCCATCGTTTAGCGATCGCCACAGCATCAACTGCACAGTTACACGAGCAGTTAAAGGCCTTCCCAACGCCACAGTCGGGTGTGTTGAGCGGGCAGGTACAGAGCAAAAAGCCACCGAAAATCGCCTTTCTCTTCACAGGACAGGGTTCCCATTACCCAGATATGGGACGGCAACTTTACGACACTCAAGCACCGTTTCGCCAAGCCCTAGAAGAATGCGATCGCTTGTTGTGTCCACATCTAGAACAGTCACTACTTGATGTCCTTTATCCGCAATCAGACCGACAGGCACTGTTGTTAAATAGACCAACCTATCTACAACCCGCACTATTTGCCCTAGAATATGCCCTGGCCCAATTATGGCAATCTTGGGGGATTGTGCCCGCCGTGGTCATGGGTCATAGTCTGGGAGAATACGCCGCCGCTTGTATCGCAGGTGCATTCAGCCTGGAAGCAGGACTGGAACTGATTGCCCAGCGAGGACGCTTAATTGAGGATCTGCACCAAACAGGGAAAATGGCAGTCATCTTTGCCTCTCAGGAGCGAGTCGCAGCCGCAATCTCTCCCTACCACAGCCAAGTGACAATTGCTGCGATCAATGGTCGGGAAAATACGGTGATTTCTGGAGAAGTTGCAGCCATAGATCAGGTGCTGATTCAACTAGCAGCAAATGGGTTGACAACTCAGATGTTGCCAGTCTCCCAGGCTTTTCACTCCCATCTGATCGAGCCAATTCTCGATGAATTGACAGAAATTGCCCATCGAGTGCAATATCGTCCCACCCGCATCCCGATTGTTTCTACCCTCACTGGGGAAAAACTACACCCGCAACAACGCCTAGACGCCCAATACTGGCGACGACAAACCAGAGAACCCGTACAATTTGCTGCCGGCATTCAGACTCTGGTTCAGGAAGGCTATAACTGCTTTTTGGAACTTGGCCCCCATCCCACCCTCATCGGCATGGGAAAACGCTGCCTCGGTGAAAACACGGGCATTTGGCTGCCTTCTTTAAAAAAAGAGCAAAACGACTCGCAGGTGATTTTGAGTAGTCTCAGTCATCTCTACCTGCAAGGCTTAGAAATAGATTGGACTGGATTCACTGGCGACGATCAACCCCAAAAATTACACTTGCCAACCTATCCTTTTCAGCGTCAACGCTATTGGATCGATCTCCCTAAACCTATGAATGTCAAAGAATCAAGCACCCAGCCCCCCGCAACTGACTCAAAAACCGCGATCGCATCAACTTTACAAACTATTCTGGCTAGTGTGATGCAAACTGAGCCAGAACGAGTTAATGTTCATAGTAATTTTCTGGAAGTTGGCGCTGATTCGATTGTTCTCATTGATGCTGTGCGGAGAATTCAAGACACTTTCGGTATCCAGGTATCAATGGCTCAGTTGTTTGAAGAATTTCCTACTATTGATAATCTGGCTACTTATATCAGTCAAAATTTACCAGCCAATTTTTCCTTGTCTCCTGCTAGTGTTATTCAAGAGGAAGTTCCACTAGAAAAGAGCGATCTAGTAGTTACTCAACCTCCAGTTCCGCCAGCCAGGGCTGCGTCTTTGCCGGAAGGTAGCACCTATCTCGAAAGAATTGTGGCACAACAGTTAGATTTAATGGCGCAACAATTACAGCTGTTGCGTAACACTAATTTACTACCAGATAAGTCTATTGATAGCATTCATGTCGGCGAAACCAAGCCTGAAAACAACAGCAATTTAAATTTACAGCTTCATCACTCTACAACGCCTACCTCTAAGCTAGCCCCGTCCAATGGTAATGGCACAACCAAAGAATTTAAACCTAATCGCACGCTGAGAAAAGATAGTGGTGACAGCTTAAATCCCAGTCAGCAGCAGTATCTGCAAATGTTTATTGATCGCTATACCAAACGCACTCAAAAATCGAAACAACGAGCGCAAGTCTATCGTCCAATTCTTGCTGATAGAAGATCTGCCTTTGGTTTTTGGCATCTAACTAAGGAGATGTTTTACCCCATTGTGGGAGAGAAATCTCAAGGAGCAAGATTGTGGGATGTCGATGGTAATGAGTATGTAGACTTAACAATGGGGTTTGGTGTTCATCTTTTCGGTCACAATCTTCCTGTTATTAAAGCAGCCCTAGAAGAACAAATCCAACAAGGAATGCAAATTGGGCCGCAATCCAAACTAGCGGGTGAAGTAGCAGAGTTAGTCACGGAAATGACGGGTATGGAGCGAGTCGTCTTCTGTAATTCAGGTACAGAGGCGGTAATGACAGCAGTCCGCCTAGCCCGTGCAGCCACAGGCCGTGATCAGATTATCATTTTTTCAGGTTCTTATCACGGTCACTTTGATGCTACCTTGGTCATGCCCCAACCTGTAAATGGTCAGATGCATACTGTACCTCTAGTTCCGGGTGTACCACAAAAGATTGCTGACGATGTTTTAGTTCTTACCTATGATGATCCTAAATCTCTAGAAATTATCAATACTCATGCTCATGAACTAGCTGCTGTTTTGGTTGAACCCGTACAGAGTCGCCGTCCCGATTTACAACCTCAAGAATTTCTCCAACAATTGCGACAACTCACCAAAGAAAAGCACGTCACGCTGATCTTTGATGAAGTTCTCACAGGTTTTCGAGTCCATCCCGGCGGTTGTCAAGCCTTGTTTGGCGTGAAAGCAGACTTGGCTGTCTATGGTAAAGTAGTTGGCGGTGGATTGCCAATTGGGGTAGTTGCTGGCTCGTCTGACTATATGGATAGAATTGATGGTGGTATGTGGCTTTATGGAGACGATTCCTATCCTGAAGTGCCAATGACATTTTTTGCGGGTACGTTTTCTAAAAATCCTCTCACAATGGCGGCAGCAAGGGCTGTACTCCGACACATGAGAATGCAGGGAGGGAAACTACAGCAACAGTTAAATCAGCAGACTGCACAGCTAGCAGCAACTCTCAATGCTTTCTTTAAACAAGAAAGTGTACCGATTGAGGTCACATATTTTGCCTCCTTCTTTCGCTTTACTTACGCAGGTAACACTAACGAGTTCTATTTACCTCTTGAGTTTGAACTGCTGTTTTATCACCTGATCGAAAAGGGAGTTTACATCTGGGAAGGTCGTACCTGTTTCCTTTCTACAGCCCATACAGAGGAAGATATTAATCATGTGATTGGGGCAGTTAAAGATAGTGTTCTATCTTTTAGTCACATCTTTGGTCGCCGCTCATAGAAATCTGGAAAAATAGGTACTTGGGTTTATACACCTCTATGTTATTGTGTGCGGCTTTGAGACATAGTTATCACCTCGTCAGCTACTAATGCTTGTTGCAAAACATCAAAGTATTGTTGAGAGATAATATTGGGTGTGAAATGCGATCGCAGGTATTGACGCCCTGATCTGCCCATACTTTCTGCCAATTGGCGATCGCTATATAGTAAGCGAATAAATTGAGCTAGACCGTTACTGTCTCCATTATCGAATGTCCCACCGCAGTTAGCTTCTGTAATCAGCTGTCGCAGGTAGGAATTTTGTGAGCAAATCACTGCAACTGGTCGTCCCGATGCTAAGGCGGAATAGAGTTTGCTAGGTACAACTAAACTTTCTGTAGATGCATCCACACTTACGAGTGATAAATCACAAGCTGTCAAGGAATAAGGTAGTACCTGTTTGTCTTGATACGGTAGGAATAAGAAGTTGTTTAACCCTAATATCTTGACTTTATTGATCAAATCATCGCGTTTCGCTCCACCACCAATACAAACAAACTGAATAGGTTCATCTTGCAATTGCTTGGCTGCTGCCAATATGGTTGACATATCGTGACAGCGTCCCATATTGCCGGAGTAGAGTACAGTGAATTTGTTCACGAGATTATACTTCCAGGCAAACCAGTTTTCTTGTTTGGCAATGGGCATAATCCATTCAGGATCTGCCCAACTTTGAATCACAGAAATTTTGTCAGCAATCTGCGGATATTTGGCTATTACTTCCTGTTTCATGGATGGACTCAATACTATAATCCCCTTGGCGTTGAGCCAAATATGTTGATTGATGCGCTGCCAAACCCGTGCTAACCAATTCCGCTTAGAGATCACTCCTAGCGCGATCGCAATATCTGGATAAAGGTCGTAGAGTATGCAGACATAAGGAAGCCGGAACAAGAGATAAATCAAATATCCGATAGCTGGTAAAAATGGTGGAGCCGTAGTTAATAACAATACGTTGCTACGACGCCAAGCTCTGAGCAGATGCAATGCAGCACGCAGGGTATATAAAATACCATTGATAGTTTTGCCGCGAATCCTTCCCGGCCAGAGTTGAGCAGTACGCGATCGCTTAATTCGGACTCTACCTGAGCGTTCAACAGATGGCGCTACAGAAGACTGAAATGCATATCCAGGTTGACTTGTAAACACCTCAATATCTATTCCTTGCTGCCCTAAATGCTTCACTAGTTCATCAATCAATTGTCCCGTAGCAGCATAGTCTGGGGGAAAAAACTGGGTGATTACAGACAATTTGATGGATTGTTGAGTTTTTAGAGCATGTTGATCCTGCGTTTCTAACTGAGCAGAAATGGATTGAAACAATTTTTGATTAATCCATTCATTGAGTCTCATCGGCTATATCCTACTAGAGAAATCTAATTTCAGATGCTATTAAACTAAATAAAGCCATTAGTAGCCATCAAAAAATACCTGGTAATGCTCACCACTTTTGTTAGAGGATGTTTGAAAACTATTGGCAGAATTTAAGTAGTTCTTCTAGATTGGTAAATCCACAAAATTAGAAGAAATATTATCAACGGCAAACAGTTTACAAGACAAATTACTCTACAGGTTTCCCGTAACTGTCCTCAATCTCCAAGGGTAGATGCCAAAAATATTCATCTCAGATATGAACTACCGCCCACTAATAGTTTTGGAGTATCTGAGTGCATCGAATTTAAGATATTGTCAGAGAATTTGACTGGACTGATTTTTTGATTACATGTAATTCTGACTAGAATACTAAGTTTTAAAGTTTTGTCTACATGTAATTTCCTCTTAAGATACCATGTTCCAATTTAACTTGGGGACTTTACAAAAAAAATATGTCAGAAATATGTCCTCAACAAAGCCTTCATGAAGACATATTTCTCTTACTGTAAACATCCATTCATCTATAAAATGAATACCTAAACAAGCTGCATTCTTACTTAACAACATATCTAATTTAAACTGCAACATTATTAATATTGCTTGTGTTTAGCCTCTGCTGATAAACGCAGTAGATTAATAATGAGTTACTTCTTACACTTGTAAAATATTTAAGACTACTATTGTTTAAATTGGAATTTTCTTCTATCTCTAGAAATAAAAGCAATCACACTTTGTTTTATGTCTTTAGTGCCTTCTACCTGTAGAAATAAAAATAATAAGTTTTAAATTAAATAGATTTATGAATTTCCGCCTCAAGAAGTATGTAAACATCAAAAATATTTATTTGATTTAAATGCCTAATCAATCAATTGAATTTTTCATTGCCTAGCCTTACTGTCTTCTCTCCTCAGACTGAAAAAAATGAGAAAATCTTAATGGCATGGTATTTTTTTATAGATAAATCCAGTAATTTGTCCAAGAAAAATTATGTCTTCTCTCTAATGAGTGAAGTATTTAAAGTCTTAGTTAGTAGCAGCATACTGTAGGCTATGTTTAAAGATGCTTACTGATAAATTTGCTGGAAGTAACAAGAAAAATAGAGCATCTTGGTTCTGGATGCTATCAACGCTCTTCAAAAAGATGTCAAAATATGGAAAATAATTACTCTCAGTTATCCAATCCTGAACAGACGAGAAATTTGTTATCTCAACTGCTGCAAGCACAAACTTTTCCGATACCGGAAGAACCAGGAAATGACTGGAATTTTCGGGAATTCTTACGAATTTTACGGCGGCGATCGCTAGTAATTACTGGTGTTGCTACTGTGGTGATGATTACTTTTGTAGTCGGTATGAAACTGAACCAGAAACCACCAGAATATGTGGGAAATTTCCGGCTGTTAGTAGAACCTGTGAATGAAGATAATAAAGCATTGGAGGTGGTGAGAGATCCTAATCCCAGCTTCGGACAAAATAGTCTAGATTATGAAAGTCAAATACAAGTGCTGAAAAGTCCGGAAATGCTGGGTAGCATTATCAAGAATTTACAAGTTCCTTATCCAGATATCAATTATGACTCTCTAATCAAGTATTTAAAAATTACTCGATTAGATGAAACCAAGATTATAGATATCAGCTATCGCAGTCATGATCCAATCAAAGTTAAATTTGTCCTTGACCAAATTGCTGAAGACTACATTAAGTATAGTTCAGAAAAACGACAAACCAAGTTGACACAGGGGATTAAGTTTGTTGAAAAACAACTACCATTTATCCAAAAGCGAGTTGATCAGATTCAACAAGAACTTCAAAGTTTCCGGCAGAGATATGATTTTGTAGATCCAGAAACCCAAGCATCTCAAATTACTATTCAAGTTAATTCATTATCTGCTCAAAGACAAAAAGTCAATCAAGATTTAGCACAAGCTCGTGCTAATTTTGCCATGCTACAAGAAAAAGAGGGGGAGACAGCAACACTGAATAATGCTGTGCTATATCAGCAGTTATTAACTCAAATACGTCAGTTAGATGCTCAGATTGCTACTCAGTCAACTGTCTTGCAAGCAGAAAACCCCAGCATCCAAACATTGCAGGAGAAACGCGCCAGCCTATTACCATTACTAAACCAAGAAGCACAGCGATTTTTAAATGTAAAACTCGCAGAAGTTGTCACCCAAATTCAAACTCTAGAAGTACAAAGTCAAGAAATAGCTAAAGTCGAACAATACCTTGAACAAAAAAGTAAGCAGTTGCCAATTCTAGCACGATATTATACAGAACTACAGCGAAAATTACAGATTAGCACCGAAAGCCTCAATCGTTTTCTATCTACTCGTGAAACCCTACAAATTCAAATATCACAAACTAAACTTGGTTGGCAGTTACTGCAAGCGCCAAGTTTACCACAAAAACCCATAATTGCTATGGATATTAGACATAGTATACTCTGGGGACTGGGTATAAGTTTAGCTTCTGGAATTGGTATTGCCTTACTAATTGAAAAGTTTGATAATACGTATCACGATATCCAGGCCTTAAAAGAGAGTATCAACCTACCCTTATTAGGAAATATTCCCTTTGAGCAGCAAATTACAATTAGTCAGAACCCCGCTTCTGAGCACAAAATTCCTGTAGTTACAGTACCAAATTCTTTACTAACTGTTATCCCCACTCAAGACTACAGCGAATACTCCTCACAATTTCTGGAAGCTGTACGGGTACTATACACCAATATTCAACTACACATTTGCGATCGCCCGATTCGTTCTCTGATTACAAGTTCAGCTACATCTGGCGATGGTAAGTCTACGGTTGCTTTACATCTAGCTCAAATCGCTACAGCAATGGGGCAAAAAGTGCTACTCGTAGATGCCAATTTACGCCAACCAGTTATTCATACCTTGTTAGGTTTAAATAATCTGTCGGGACTGAGTAATTTAATCTCTGCCAATTCACCAGGAGGGGAAGTAATTCAACAACCATCTACCATCAACCAACTATCTGTAATTACCGCCGGCCCCACACCACCAGATCCCACAAAGTTGCTTTCTTCTGAAAAAATGAAGCAACTGATGGCAGATTTCCAGCGCACTTTTGACTTAGTAATTTACGACACGCCCCCTTTACAGGGACTCGCTGATGCGACTTTGTTAGCACCAAACACCGATGGTATTTTGTTGGTAGTCAGAATTGACAAAACAGACTCTTCGATGGTGCAGCGAACTCTGGAGAATTTGAAAATTTCTCCAGTGAATGTTTTAGGTGTTGTTGGGAATGGACAAAAGAGTAATTTTAGCAATTATTAGGATTGGGTATGAGGGAGCTAGGCGGGTTTTATTAGTGTCAACTTAACGTAAGTTCCATGTCCCGCAAGGAAATGAATTTCCTTGCTCATAGCTTAAGTCATCTAAAGATGACTAAAGATATGCCCAAAAGTCCTGAGTCCACTTTAGTGGACTTTCGCTATTAGAGCATGTTTGAAAAGTTTTGGGCGAATTTAATTCGCTACTACACAGGCAAAGTCCATCCCCGTGGACTAACACAAAATCAAGGATTTGAAACCTGCAAAGGCAGGTTTTGTCTGTATAGCCAAGCCACTGCTTTGGGGAGACAGCGCCGTGGGCGGGTTTTCCGACTTGTTCGCGCAGCGTCTCCCCTTGGGAGAGGCGACTGTCGTCGGGTTTCCCGACTTGTAGCAAGTGGCGCGCGATTTCTAATCGCTAGGGCTGGTATTAATTTAGACTTTTCAAACAACCTCTTAGACGTGAACTTCATTTCACGGCGGGTCATGAAGCTAATGGTAAGACTATTTCTAGTGGCGTGTCTAAGCTAATTTTGTGTATTAGCAATCTTTTGTAGTACGGGCAAGATGCCCGTACTAATTAGCGGGCAAGATGCCCGCACCACAAGAAAATTTTTGCATCATTTTAGGCTTGTCAGTCCACTAGCTTAAGTTGATACCTATGGGCGGGTTTCCGTCCCTACGGGGAAAGCGACGACCCTAGGAGAAGTCGAAAGTAGCCGCAGTATAGAGATATGGTGATGGAGAGAATAATACTTTACCCTTGACAAGTAAGAGTTTCCAGATTTGGAATCAGCTTGTGGCGTGAGATGCATAAACGGGGAGATTGCTACATATACATCAATATCAACTGGATTGCGATGACTGAGCAAGAAATTCTTGCCCGAACAAAATCCAGATTGTTCACTTTTTCTAAATTAGTCAACAAAAAGAATGGTAATTGTGATGAAAAATCTCCTCAAATCTATTTCTATGACAACTTTAATAGCAGTATCAATGTCTAATGCTGCTTTTGCACAATTCACACCAAATCAAGAGTTAGGTTCTTCTTCACCAAGCTCTGGCCCCAGCTTGTCCCAGCTTGGTAGTACAACTGCATACATTCCTATGAAACATGATAGTTTTCCATGTGGTAGTGGGAACGAATGCGGCAAGCATGTCTTAGCAACAACAAAGGGCAACCTAAATATCAAATTTAAGATCGGAATGACTTGTCCTACGGGAAGGAAAGTTACTCACCTTTCTTATCAACCACAGGGACAAAATGCAAATACGCTCATCAACAGTAATACAAATTCCCAATCTTATTCTAAAACTATCACCATGCAGCCTTTTTCTTTGAAGGATTTAGAAAAAGCTGGTCAAGAAGCATTTGGTGGCGGATGGGTATATCCAAACACCCATAATAATAAGACTAAAACAGTTAAGAAAACACTCAAAACATCGATAGATGTATGGGGTCAATGTTCTGGTTGGGCAAATAAACAGAAAAAAACTTTTCCTGTGACAGTAACAGCAACATTTGAAGATAAGAGCTTCATTGTGCCAGTACCATAAATTGTTTCTTCAATTTCAATCAATACGGTTCGATTAAGTAATTTATAAGAAGAATTCAGAAATCAGGAGCGGAGCCGGAGACGCTCCGCCTCCGGTCAGAATTCATGCTGAATTCTGTACGAGTGGTTGATAGCGTAGCGTAAAACGCGTAGCTTGCTTCCCCGGAGGGGTACGCCAACGCTTAGAGCGAGTCTGCGAGCGTCTGAATATTGGTTAAAACCGAGTGCAATTGTGGGCGAAAAAATGAAGAAGAATTCAGAATACTGACTCCTGTTTATCTGTGGAGGCTGGGTGATAAAAGGGTCGATGAAGAGAGCAGGAGTAATACTTCTTAGTTAAGAGAAAGTATTTGGTGAGGCGGGATGAGGGAGAAAAATTTCCCTTATCTTTACTCTTGCCATCCTAGTAACTTGCTGTCAGTATTGCCATCACTAGATGAAAATTACAAATAGTTTTTTGGTCACTTTACTATAATTTAGTTAATTGTTAATCCTTGCTCGACAAGAGTTTTTTAGTACTTACAAGAACTATAATCAATAGCATTAGTTGGATTTGCCACGGTGCTAGTACCAAACTTAAAATCAAGCTGATAATTGCAAATACCCCACCAAGGTATGCTATTTCATCATTAGTTTTTTTAACTAAATAGCCAGTTAATAAACCAGTAAAAAGCGGAACTAAAAAAGAAAATGCCATCTTAAACAACCTCTGAGTTCAAAGGTATAAAGTTGATATAAGTAGATTGTGATCGTGGTTAATTTTATATTAAATCAGAATTTAGTTACAATATGCTATTTAAAATAGCAATGCAAAAGTCATGATTGTGTAATTATCTGGTAAATGCTCTTGAAAAGAGCAGTATCAAAAGTCATGATTTTGCAATTATTTGGTAAATTAGCTTAACACTTGCCGCTAACAGTGGAAGTACCATTTAGCATATTACTCCAGAAATAGCTTTTTCAACTTAGACCCCCAATGCTGAACATTCCTCAATTACTGGCAACTGAACTAGATCTCAAACCCTATCAGGTGCAAAACGCGCTGGAACTTTTGGCGGAGGGTGCGACGATTCCCTTTATTGCACGTTACCGTAAAGAGCGCACAGGCGAGATGAATGAAATCCAACTGCGCGATTTGTTCGACAAGTATAATTACTTAAGCGAATTAGAAGAACGGAAAGCTGTAATTTTAAATGCGATCGCCACACAAGGTAAACTTACCCAAGAACTGCAAGCAAAAATCACCTCCTGTTTACAAAAAACTGAGCTTGAGGATTTATACTTACCCTATCGCACCAAACGCCGCACCCGCGCCACGATCGCCAGAGAAAAAGGATTGGAACCCCTAGCGGAATTTATCAAGTCGCTAAATGTCAAGAATCCTGTATCAGCTTCCCTAGAAGCAGAAGCCGCGAAGTATGTTTGTGAAGAAAAGGCAGTCAAGACGCCAGAAGAAGCACTGAAGGGTGCTGCTGACATTTTAGCGGAAGAGGTAGCAGAAACAGCTGTTTTGCGTGCGTATATCCGCGACTACCTGCTAGAGTCGGGGGTGTTCGTCTCTCGGATCAAAAGCGATTATCCTGAAGGCACAACAAAATTTGAAATGTACCGCGACTATCAGATGCGCGTGAAAAATATTGCCCCCCACAATATTTTGGCGTTGTGTCGGGGTGAAAGTGAAGGAGTATTAAACTTTGCAATTAACTTTGATGAGGATGTGGTACTTTCTTATCTAGAGTCGCAAGAAATTAAAACTAAAGTCCGAGCAATTCGTGATTTTTATCAAGCGATGCTCAAGGATGCATTTAACCGTTTGATGAAAACTTCCCTGATGGGAGAAGTAATTTCTGAGAAGAAAACCTACGCTGATATTGAATCGATCAAAACCTTTGAAACCAACCTGCGGGAGTTGCTATTATCTGCACCAGCAGGGATGAAACCCACTCTAGCAATAGATCCAGGATTTAGAACTGGGTGTAAAGTAGCAGTACTTGACCACACAGGGCAGTTTTTAGAATATCAAGCCGTGTTTCCCCATCAAGCAGCAGAACAACGCACAAAAGCTGTCCAAACTATCAAAAAATTGATGGAAAAATATCAGGTTGAGTTAATTGCCATTGGTAACGGTACAGCTTCCCGCGAGACAGAAGAGTTTGTTACTCAAGTACTACAAACTATTGAACCCAAGCCAATTAAGGTGATGGTAAATGAGTCTGGCGCATCTATATATTCAGCCAGCAAAGTCGCAATTGAAGAGTTTCCTGATTTAGATATTACGGTACGAGGTGCAATTAGTATCGGTCGCCGTCTCCAAGATCCCCTAGCTGAGTTGGTGAAAATCGACCCTAAGTCCATTGGTGTGGGACAGTACCAGCACGACGTTGATCAGAAATTACTAAAAAAGAAATTAGATGAAACTGTAGAAAGCTGTGTTAACTATGTAGGGGTGGACTTAAACACAGCTTCTAAAGAATTGCTGACATTTGTTTCTGGTATTACCCCAGCAGTTGCCAATAATATTGTTAACTATCGCAACCAGAATGGCGCTTTTAAAAACCGCCGTCAACTTTTGAAGGTGCCAAAGTTAGGGCCTAAAGCCTTTGAACAAGCAGCCGGCTTTCTGCGAATTCGCAATGGCGACAACCCTTTAGATAATACAGCCGTACATCCAGAGAGTTATTCCTTAGTAGAGGCGATCGCATCTGATCTCAATGTCTCCTTAAATCAGGTTACTCAAATTGCCGCAAAACTGCAAAAGACCAACCTAAAAAAATACGTCACCGATACTGTAGGTGAACCCACACTGCGCGACATCCTCAGCGAATTAGAAAAGCCAGGTAGAGATCCCCGGGCTGAGTTTAAGTATGCCAGCTTCCAAGAGGGAATTACAGAAATTAAAGATTTACAGATAGGAATGGAACTGGAAGGTATGATCACAAATGTTGCTAACTTCGGCGCATTTGTCGATATCGGCGTTCATCAAGATGGGTTGGTGCATATCTCCCAACTTGCTGATCGATTCGTAGATGATCCTAAGAAAATTGTCAAAGTCGGACAAGTTGTCAAGGTAAAAGTACTAGAAGTTAATGAAAAACTGAAGCGGATTAGTTTGTCGATGAAAGCCGTTAACCAGCCGTGAAATAAATTTCCGGCTTAAAGCTTTCAGCAGGGTGTGTTATGGCTTTAGCCTAACGCACCTCAAAAAAGAGAAAATAATTACAGTTGACTCTTGTAAAAGTAATAGCAGATGGCAATTTATCAAGTCCGCTTGATCAATCCGGCGATTGAATTAGATCGCACTATTCAAGTACCAGACGATCAATATATTCTCGACATTGCCGAAGAAGTTGGGATTCGCCTACCATCAGGTTGTAAACAAGGTGAATGTTCTGCTTGTATCGCCAAATTGATCAACGGTGAAGTTGATCAAAGTGAGCAAAAATTTCTGCGTCCCCAAGAAACACAGGCTGGTTATGTTGTTACCTGTGTAACTTATCCCTTGTCTGACTGTACTTTAGCAACTCATCAAGAACAAGTTTTATATAAATCATCGCTCTACTATAAACAGTAATAGTCTTTAAAATCAGCCCATTGATAGAAGCTGAATCTATCTTGCAAGAGATGTAAAATTATGCCCAATTGTTAAAGATGGGATATGGAGTTTCAAACAAACCATCTCTAACTTAATTTAGGTGAATCACAATGTGGGCAACAACCTTCTTTACTGCACTGGCTACAGCTTTAAGCTTGCTGATTGTTGATTTAGTCGTTCCTGGCGTGAATATTGCTAATTTTCCCGCAGCTATGATTGCTGCTTTAGTAATTGGACTAATCAACGGTTTTGTTAAGCCAGTACTTTCTACTCTTTCTCTACCGCTTAACTTTCTCTCATTCGGTGCTTTTTCGCTGGTCGTCAACGGTTTATGTTTTTGGTTAGCATCTGTGTTTGTTCCTGGTTTCTCAGTTCGGGGACTGATCGCTTTTCTTTTGGGCCCTGTGATTCTAACTTTTGCTAACACCTTCATTAACAAATATTTTGCCGAAAGAAATATTGCCTTAAACAGTGGAGATGTCAACAACAAAGGTGAATTACCCTCTAGTTAAATAGCACCTGAATAAAGATAATTCATTAGATGGATTTTCTAGTTCGGCAACTTCCTGAAAATGTAATTAAACAAAATCTCAGAATCATAGCCACAAAATCATGAAATTACTTCGTTTACTTTTAGGTTTGCTACTGCCTCCAGTAGGCGTCTTTTTGACAGTTGGTGTAGGTCCTACTTTAGTTATTAACATTTTGCTGACGCTTCTAGGCTGGCTTCCCGGCAGTATTCATGCAGTTTGGGTGATTGCGAAGCATGAAGAACAACTAGGTAGACAGGGAAGTATTTAATAAAAAGTTTAGCTGATTCAAATTCCCGACTTCTCAAATCAAAGAAGTCGGGAATCTGTTTTGCTATACTATTTTTTAGTCAATTGGTTATCTTGATCAGCAGGTTCTTTATCTTTAAATAAATCAGCTGCGGCTAGCAATAATTCCCTCAAAGTATGTTTGATCTGGATTTCTTTTCTCGCTAGTGCTGTACCTGCTTCACCCAGTTTATCTTCTAGTTGCGATCGCTGTTGTTCTACCTGTGTAGCCAAGGCTTCTGCTTGCGGGCGAGCCTGATCATACCAGTTTTTCGCCTCATCTAAATAATCCTTAACCTCCCCAGACCGTCCGCCATAGCGTGCAGCTAAGTTAGCACGCACAATCGCTAGTTGTGCTTGCAATTGTGCGTAACGTTTTTTCAGCAAACTTACTTCTTCGCTATCTTTAATAGCATCAACAGCAGAGTCAATGGCATTCTTAGTATTAGCAGATGTTGCTTTCCCTGTTTCTTCCACCTCAGCTAAAATCACCTCCACATCTCGCTGGAGACTTTCTTCCTCGCTATCTAATCGGGCTTGTAGCTGCTTAATTTCTGTTTGAGTTTTCACAATCGCTTCATGTCTTTTGCTATTTACCCCTTCGATTGCGCCTTCAATTGAGGCTGTCACTTCTTCTTTCAGTTCGCCACCTTTTTCTTGCAAGCTTTCAATAACAGCAGAAACAGCATCTTTCACAAGAGCACGAATTTCACTAGAACCTTCCTTAAACTCAGACGCTACTTGTGAAACTGCGGATTTAACGATTTCTCGAATGCGGTCAGTTCTTAAACTTCCAGTTTCTTTAACTTGTTGTAGGTCTGTTTGAATTTTATCTTTGATGTTGTCAGCCATTTTCAACTCTTAAGATTTAACTAATTTGGATAAACTCTATAGGCATCAAGCCCTAACGATATTATGATTTAGCCCTATTGAGCAGGCAACCTCCTTTAGATAGAAAATCATAGAAACATGCTGCTTTATATCCCTATTTTTCTGATAATTCAGGGATACAACCTTGGCTGTGTTCTCTCTTTGTGGGATGATTAATATTTGCTGATCAAAATTAAGAGTTAATTATGTGGCAGGTAAATATCACTTGTTCCGGTGAAGCATGGAAGCTCAAAGCAACTGAATTTAAAGCATTGGCAGATAAGTATCAAGGCGATTGTATTTCCTCCAAAAAAATGCCTGATGGTACGCGCATCATGGCATATAAAATTGTAGATGTGAGTGATGCTGAAGCTTTTCAAGAAGAGTGTGGAAGTTTTCCTGGATTTAGTTCTGACTTTGAATCTCTATAGTAAAAGTCTGGCAATATTATGTGTGCAAAAAACAAGCCAAAATTCGGAGAATTTGAGTGAAAGCAATAGCCATATTATTATTAGTCTTAGTCTGTTCATGGACAGGTGTTCATATTCCGCCTGCAATAGCAGCAGATACGGTTAACGGTTCACAAATTTTTAGCTTTCATTGTGCTGGTTGTCATATCAACGGCGGTAACATCGTCAGACGGAGTAAGACTTTAAAAAAGCCAGCACTCAAGAAATATGGCATGGATTCTCTGGAAGCTGTAACAGCCATTGTCACCAATGGTAAAAGTAATATGTCAGCCTATAAAGACAGGCTTACAGCACAAGAAATTGCAGATGTCGCTGCTTACGTTTTAGAACAAGCTGAAACAAACTGGCGTTAAATAATTCAAAATATGACACTACCCACAACTAGCTATCTCCAATTCACACCTGATTTAAACATTTGCCGCATTTTAAATGGTATGTGGCAAGTCTCTGGTGGACACGGACGTATTGACTCCAAAGCTGCCATTCAAGCAATGTTTCAATATGTCGATGTAGGCTTTACCACTTGGGATTTAGCAGACCATTATGGCCCTGCTGAAGACTTGATTGGTGAGTTTCGCCGTCAATTAGCCGCTACCCGTGGACAAGCCGCTTTATCTAACGTGCAAGCTTTTACAAAATGGGTACCTCGTCCTGGGAAAATGACGAAAAAACTTGTCGAGGAAAATATCGATATTTCCTTGAGAAGAATGGATGTAGAGTCTTTAGATTTGATGCAATTTCACTGGTGGGAATATCAGGATAAAAACTACCTGGATGCCCTCAAGTATATGGTAGAACTACAAACTGAAGGCAAAATTAAACATTTAGCTCTGACTAACTTTGATACAGAACATCTGAAAATAATTATTGACGCAGGTATCAAAATAGTTTCTAACCAAGTGCAATTTTCTCTAGTTGACCGCCGTCCAGAAGTAAACATGATACAGTTTTGTCAACAGCACGACATCAAACTATTTACTTATGGCACTGTTTGTGGTGGTTTGTTATCAGAAAAATATTTGAGTAAACCTGAACCAAAAGGCTTAGAACTAGCAACTGTCAGCCTGAGAAAATATAAGCAAATGGTCGATGCTTGGGGTGATTGGCGTTTATTTCAAGAGTTACTTACTACCCTCAAACAAATCGCTGATAAACATGGCGTCAGCATCTCTAATGTGGCAGTACGTTACATTTTAGACCAGCCTGCTGTAGGGGGTGTAATTGTAGGCGCTAGACTTGGTATATCGGAACATTTAGCAGATAACGCTAAAGTATTTGGTGTCGCCCTAGATGCAGAAGATTTAAATTTGCTAGATACAGTATCTCGTCAGTCACGAAATTTGTATGAATTAATTGGCGATTGTGGTGACGAATATCGGCGGTGATGATTAGGAGAAGTTGAACCTCTATCTTCCTGAGGTTATAAGTCTTAGGCTATACGCACAAAATTTGTCTACCCTGCGATCGCATATTTCGTGATCGCAGGGTAAATTAATAAATAACATACTTGTAAACATTCTTTACTAATCACTTTCTCTTCACATTTATTGCTCACACTAAAAGTATCAATATTCTCGACAGGAGTCTTAACTTATGGTTGGACTAATTATTACTTGGGTAGTAACAGCTATCAGTTTTTTGATTATTTCTCGACTACCTATAGGAGTAGAAATAGACGGCTTTGGTAAAGCGTTAATTACCGCCGCAGTTTTTGGCATTTTGAATGCACTTTTGCTACCTGTTTTAACCTTATTTACCTTGCCATTCATTATTCTGACTTTGGGCTTATTCTTCTTTGTGCTCAATTCAATTATCTTTGGTTTATCGGCTGCTATAGTGTCTGGATTTCGATTAAGGTACGGTTTTTGGAGTGCTGTTATTGGTTCGCTAGCCTTAGCAATCATTAACTCTATTCTCTTAAGCCTCATCGCACCATTTACCTAATAAAAAAGTAAAAATATATGAGTATAAAATTTTTGCGACAACAGTTTTTGCTGTTAATAACAGGAGTTTTTTTGGTGTTTGTGCTGTTGGCTTGTCAACGCGCACCCATAGCAGAGTCACCAACTCCTACAGCCACACCTGTAACAGAGAGAACTATTGCTAATAACCAGTTGCCCGTAGCATATCCCGATAAAGAATTGAGTGCTTCGCCTGCACAGCTATCAGAATTACCCTACGCTGATAACGCTTTAGAAAAAGCGATTGATGCCGAAACCATGAAATTGCATCATGATAGACACCATGCGGCCTATGTGAATAACCTCAACGAAGCATTACAAAAATATCCAGAACTGAAAAATAGAAGTGTAGAAGCAATGCTGCGCGACTTGAACAGCATACCGGAGGATATTCGGCAGACGGTACGTAACAACGGCGGTGGTCATCTGAATCACACAATTTTCTGGCAACTAATGAGTCCCGACGGTGGCGGACAACCAACAGGAGAAATCGCCCAACAAATAAATCAAACCTTTGGTAGTTTTGATGCTTTTAGAAAACAGTTTAATGAAGCAGGTGGAGACAGATTTGGTAGCGGCTGGGTTTGGTTAGTGCGTAACGGACAAAATCAACTCCAGATTGTTACCACACCAAATCAAGATAACCCCATCACAGATGGCTTGTATCCCATTATGGGTAATGATGTGTGGGAACACGCCTACTACCTCAGATATCAGAACCGACGTGCTGAGTATCTCAATAACTGGTGGAATGTGGTGAACTGGCCCGAAATCAACAGGCGCTTACAAGCCGCATCCCGACAACAAAGTTAGGAGGTATGCCCCTATGAGAAGCTGAAGTGGCGTTCTTTTTCATCCTGGCTCACCCGATAATTTTGTTTATTGATAACCCACAGACATTACAACTATGGGCTTTACATGATTCGGATGTACCTGTGACCAATATCCACGTGGAACACTACAATCTTGTTTAATTGCTATGGGTTTATGTCGCATTGCTAAATTTGCTTTATTAGCAACTGTTTCTATCTTATTGGTCTGGATTTTATCTCCTGCAACCATCATACCCCCTGCTGACCCGGCGGAGGCGATCGCTATCTATGTAACCACCTACGGTTTACATTCCAGACTGGTATTACCCATCGACAACGGCGAATTAATTCAATATGCCTACGGTGATTGGAATTATTTTGCCCTGAATCAACAGGACTTAAAACATGGGGCGGCGGCACTATTATTACCAACTCAAGGCACTCTTGGTAAACGAAAATTTAGCAATGTCGCTGAACTTCAGCAGCAAGTTCAACGGAGAAATGCTTCCCTATTAAGTTTAGAAGTAGCCCAAGCCAAAGTAACACAACTCTTGAAAATATTAGATGCACACTTTAACCGCAATATTGAAACCCTTGTAGAAAATCCACAAACAGGTTTAACTTTCGTTAAAGATGATCAAAACTATACTTTGTTACACAATAGTAATCACGCACTAGTCGAGTGGCTAGAATATTTAAACTGCCGAGTTTATGGCTTTGTTATGTGGGCAAATTTTCAGATAGAGTATTCATAATTAATATCAAATGATGATAATGCTGCCCGTATTCACAAGGTAAATCAACGTTTAGTGCCCCTGACTTATCATCTAAGAGAATATTACTGGATTGATTTAAATCGATTAAATGAAATTTATCGCTTTACATGACTTCAAAAGCAAGTATTAGGAAGTATCCCGTTTATCGCTACCGTTGGTTTGAGCGATTAATTGCCATCCTCGCATTACTCAATTTATGTTTGGTAATCTTTGACCTCACTTATACATCTTGGCGTGATTTTTATCTCGAAGCATTACCAAGTTTAACCCAACTGTATGACCCAATTAAAGGCATCCAACCCCACCCAGAAACGCAAAATTACCTCAATAAAGTAACAGAATTAGAAGAACAGGTTTTGCAGACTGGTTTGCAGTCAACTCCAGCAGCAAGTTTACTCAGTGAATTACGTTTCCTTAGTCAACAAATGATTGGAGACAATCCCTTTGATGTAGCTGATAAAAGTGGGACTTTAGCGAAAATTAAAAATGAAGTGCGCTTGCGTACCAATGAGCAATCTGCCAGAGATGCCTTTAATAGTTTTTGGAGTCAAGCTTATTTAACTCAACAGGGTTTGCAATCAGAAATTAACTTTTTCAATTCTCAAATTCGACCCCTAATTGCCAGTAATTACTATCGTGATATTGGCAGATTTGGCAACTTTGTCAATCGCTTTTGGCTGATTGATTTACCATTTGTAATTATTTTTGCCTTGGATTATCTGGCACGGACTTTTTATATCAGTCGGCGCGATCGCTCGTTAAACTGGTTAGAGGCTATGCTCCGGAGATGGTACGATATATTTTTGTTACTTCCCTTCTGGCGTTGGTTAAGAGTCATTCCCGTCACCATTCGTCTTTACCAAGCAGATTTGCTGAATCTTGAGCCTGTGCGATCGCAACTTAATCATGACTTTGCAATCAGTTTTGCTGAGGAAATCACGGAAATGGTAGGTATTCAAGTGATTGACCAAATGCAAGATGGAATTCGCCAAGGCGATTTAGCACGTTGGTTATTTGATCCAGAAACCCGTAAACCCTATGTTCAAGTCAATGAGAGGAACGAGGTCAAGGTTATAGCTACTCGCTTAGTCAACGTCAGTGTGTATGATGTTTTACCCCAAATCCAGCCTGACATCGAAGCCTTAATGCATCACGCGATCGCCAGCACTCTCAACGCATCTCCAGTTTACCAACAAATACAAACCATACCCGGTCTAAATCACTTACCCAATCAACTAACCCAAAAGTTGGCTCGTGACTTATCTCAATCAGCTTATAACAACCTAACTAAAGCTTTGTCAGACCCTGTTGCGGCAAAACTTACCTCTCGTCTAATGACCAACTTTCGTGATGTATTAGAGATAGAATTACAGAAAAAGCATAACGTTCAAGAATTACAATCTTTGCTGATTGATATGCTAGAAGAAATCAAAATTAACTATGTCAAAAGTATTGCTGATTCTGGCGTGGAAAAAATCTTAGAGGAAGCAAACCAAATTCATTACACTATTCATCAGTAATCGTGCAAATTGATCATGCTTTTATTTAATAGGTTTAAGTAAAAGCTGGCTTGCTCGTCACATTCAGTTCACATTTATTGTTTAGCGTGAAATAAGTAAGTAATTAAATGTTTTGATGTCTCGTATCCAAGCACAGAATATGCAGAATCAAAATTCTAATCGCAGTATGAAAAACTTTGCCAGCTTTGTTATCGGTATTTTATTACTACCAGTTTTGGCAGCCTGTGGAACAAATGAGACGGCTCAAGTTCCTAAAACTGTGACACCACCTGCTGCTGATGTCACAGATGTACCCCAGCCTATTACCACAACACCTGCTACAACTCCTGGTGCAGTGATAAATAGAGACATTAAAGATGTTATAGAAGCTAGTCCTTCTTTAACTACACTCGCAAATTTGATTGGTGAAGCAGATTTAGAAAATAAGTTAGATAATATCGGCACTTACACCTTATTTGCACCTTCAGACCAGGCCTTTGCTGCACTTCCAGAAGTAACTAGACAACGACTCTTACAACCAGAAAACCGTGAACTGCTCAGACAAGTTCTGGCTTATCATGTTGTGTCAGGTAATCTGACTACCAATCAACTCCAGTCAAAAGAGGTGAATACTTTAAATAATAACCCGGTAAATATTCAAGTTGATCAAACTAGTAACCAAGTGAGAGTTAATGATGCCCGCGTTATACAGCCAGATATTCAAACTAAAAACGGTGTCATTCATATAATTGACCGAGTAATTTTACCACCAATGATTCAATAGAAACCCGACACATAAAGGAGAAATACCATGAAAGGATTAAAAGGTAAAAATGCTCTGATTACAGGTGCAACTTCGGGTATTGGACAGGCGATCGCTATTCGTTTGGCACAGGAAGGTTGTAATATTGCCATAAACTACCGCAAAAGTCCTGAAGGTGCTGAAAATACAGAGGAAATGGCATTGCAAAAGGCCTGTGGTGATATCCAAAATTGCGGTGTGCAGTCTCTATTGGTACAGGGCGATGTCTCTCAAGAAGCAGACATTGTAGAAATGGTCAATACTGTAGTAGAAAAATTCGGCAGTCTCGATATTCTAGTTAACAATGCCGGGATTCAAACCGCATCCCCATCTCACGAAGTGCAGACCGCAGACTTTGATCGGGTGATTGGGGTGAATCTGCGGGGTGCTTACCTATGCGCCCGTGAAACCATTAAACATTTACTCTCTCAAAATCGACCGGGAATTATTATTAATGTTTCCAGCGTTCACGAAATTATCCCCCGGCCGATGTATGTCAGCTACTCTATTAGTAAAGGCGGGATGGAAAATCTGACCAAAACTCTGGCCTTGGAGTACGCCAAGCAGGGGATTCGTGTAAATGCGATCGCACCTGGTGCAACTATTACCCCCATTAATGAAGATTGGACTGAAGACCCAGAAAAAAAAGCAGTTGTTGAAAGTCACATCCCTATGGGTCGGGCGGGAACTGCGGCAGAAATGGCAGCAGCAGTAGCTTTCTTAGCTTCTGATGAGGCAGCATATATCACTGGACAAACCCTGTTTATTGACGGTGGACTGACGCTGTACGCAGATTTCCGAGAGGCTTGGTCTGCATAATTGCTTGAGCTTGCTAATTCCTTACCCGATAGCTGATTAACAGTCTAGTATTTTCACGATTTAGTCCCAGTTCTTGAATAATTATGGCTTTGACAGCATTTAACTCGGTGATAGCAAACTCCAACTCTAAGTTTTTAAGTATGGAATTGGCAGTATTGATCTCAACCTTTGTCAATCCTTGCTCTTTGTCTATTTCAGCTACAATTTTTAGCACCTGCACCGTAGATTGCACTTGCATTTGTGTATTAGCTTGCAGAATTTCGACTTCACCAGACACTCCCAATACTTGAGCAATCATGGCTCTTACAGAGTCTAATTCTGTGACTGGAACCTTGAATGTTAACTTTTTGATGACAGAGTTTGCGGTTTGAAGTTCAACTATAGTAAACTTCTGTTCCTGTTTAATTTCAGCTGCGGTTACTATCACATTAGCAACAAGCTGTACCTTCACTGTTTGCCTATCAGCTTGGAGCTTGTCTACTGTGTGATAGGTGCGACTCAATAGTAAATTAGTTAAAGTTTCACCACCAATTCCAAAAGCAATTAGGAGTATTGGTAGCGGTAGCAAAAATTCTATTTTTAAAGCGTGTAGTTTTTGCAATAATTGAGGTAAGAACATGTGCTAATGAGCTTGGTAAGGCGATAAATAGGCAGATGAAAATTTGCAACAACCGAGTGTCATCATTCTTTTTCAGAAGATTTTATCTACATCGTCATGTTATATCAACTTGAAAAATGATGGCGACAGTTGAATTCACAAAACCCAGATGCAAATAGGAATTACCAATCTAAAATCTAAAATGAGATTATAAACCTCTGGCTGAAGTTTCATGTTTTATCGTAGTCGTAGCAATTTAGCCCTATGGTTTACCCTAACGATGGGGAGTATTTTGGTTATTTTTGCGGGAGTAATTTATTATCAAGCAGTCTCAGACGAGTTAGAGGATCTCGATCAATTACTGCACAAAAAATCTAAAGTGATGGCGGTAAACGCGAAGTACGATCTGCGTAAACAAAGGATAGACCTAGAAAATGTACCTATTTTAGGGAGTAATGTAGCTCCACTGGGTACTGAGTTTGTTTATGCACGTTGGTACAACGCCAAAGGGCAACTAGTGCAATTTTTTGGTGCTACGCCGGAGGCGCAATTAACTATTAACTCTGGATTTCATACTCTCAAGGCTGTGTCTCATTCTTCTAAGGGAGTGCCTATCGTTACCTGGCTGCGTCAGTTAACGCTACCTGTCTACCAAGATAGTTTGTTAATCGGTTATCTTCAAGTGGCAACGCCCCTAGAGGAAACGCAAAATAATCTGGCGCAGTTACGGCTGGTTTTACTGTTAACAGTGCCAATCACCTTAGGGGTAATTGGTGTAGCTGGTTGGTATTTAGGGGGAATAGCAATGCAACCAATTCGTGACAGTTATAACCAGCTACAACGCTTCACATCTGATGCTTCCCATGAATTACGATCGCCTTTAGCAGCTATTACTAGCAATGCTCAGTACGGATTAATTTCTCAATCTAGTAGTCTAGAAATGCAGCGCC
This sequence comes from Goleter apudmare HA4340-LM2, assembly GCA_019359495.1. Classification (GTDB taxonomy): domain Bacteria; phylum Cyanobacteriota; class Cyanobacteriia; order Cyanobacteriales; family Nostocaceae; genus Goleter; species Goleter apudmare. Next base: position 95,962 of record JAHHHF010000081.1, on the reverse strand, counting down.
AGCGCTTTGAGAAGATTTTCGATGTCGCCAGATCAATGAATACTCTGGTGAATAATCTGTTGTTGTTAGCACGTCATGCAGGTCGATTACCTGCTGAATCTTTACAACCAGTTGACCTGAAGAGTGAGATTTTACAGATAGCAGATGAATATACCACACAAGAGGCGGCAAAACATCTCAATCTCACCTATACTTTACCAACTACCAGTGTGATGGTGCTAGGTGATGCCAAGTTGCTGCGTCAAGTAGTACTGAATTTGCTTACTAATGCTTGCAAATATACTCCAGCTGGAGGTCAAGTACATCTGCGGCTGTTAACCCAGTCAAATTGGGCTGTGATGGAAATTATCGATAATGGGATTGGTATTCCTAACGCAGATTTACCCCATATTTTTGAACGGTTTTATCGGGTGGATAAAAAGCGATCGCGCAAAACTGGTGGATATGGGTTAGGGTTATCTATTGTCCAACAAATCGTCTCTGCACACGGTGGTCAGATTAGTGTGAAAAGTATTGTCGATAAGGGGTCAACTTTTCAAATTATTTTGCCACTGAAATAGCCGCCGTGTTGGATGCTATGGCAGTTCTGAGTCATTGATGAATCAAAAATATCCCCGATTTTTCCCAGCATTCGTCACTTTCTATTCACTTTTGTTGTCAACAATAGAGGCAACAGGTTAGCCAGGGAATAGAAAATTGTGTATTTTTTTACTAAGTGTTAGCAACAATTTTAAGTAATTTCTAGTAGTAATTATCAGGATAAACAATCGTGGTTCCTCTGCGAGATAACAACCCCACAACAATTACCCCGTATGTGACTTATGGGTTAATTCTTGTCAATATTCTTATTTTTCTTTATCAACTGAGCCTGACACCGCAACAACTGCAAGGACTGTTTTACAATGCAGCATTAGTCCCGTGTCAACTTTCCAACGCTTGCCCCACTAGCTTGGAGAGTCCGGGTATCCCGGAGTGGATGACTTTGATTACATCCCAATTTCTACATGGTGGTTTTTTGCACTTGGCCGGGAATATGCTGTTTCTCTGGGTCTTTGGTAACAATGTTGAAGACCGTTTGGGTCATGTAAAGTATCTGATTTTTTATTTGACATGTGGTGTTTTAGCAGCTTTAGCCCAGTGGTTCTTTTCACAAAATTCTACAATTCCTGCCTTGGGTGCGAGTGGTGCGATCGCAGGAGTTTTAGGGGCATATATTCTTCGTTTCCCTAGAGCAAAAATTCTGACTTTAATTCCCTTGGGATTCTTCTTGACGACAATCCGAGTCCCCGCATATTTATTTCTAGGGTTTTGGTTTATTCAGCAAGCGTTCTATGGTATTGCCAGCTTACAGGCTCGCTCTAATATTGGTATGGAAGGTGGGGGAGTTGCTTACTGGGCACATGCTGGAGGCTTTGTCTTTGGAGCAATTCTTGCGCCTCTACTGGGCTTGTATAAGCGCCGCTAGCAATGAATAATTTGGGCATTCAATTGCATTGAAATGCTGTTTAAAATTCGTTTACATTTTTACCGTCACCTTCTGATCACATTTTGTTGCCAGAATGTTAAGCAAGCAGAGTCAAAAGGTAATTAGTAATGAATAAACGAGGATTATTCGGCTTAACCTTGGCAGTAATTTCTGCAATTGCAATTCCTGCTTTGCCTACCCTAGCACAAGCCCAAAATAGAACTAGAATCAGTGATTTACAACAACGTGCCAACAGCATAACTGTATCTGGTAAAGTGACGCAAATTGTGGGTAATGATTTCATTGTTGATGATGGTACTGGACAATTAATTGTTGATGCGGGGCCGCGTTGGTGGCGTGAAATTAATCTAAAATCTGGTGAACAAGTAGCGGTTACGGGTGAGTTGGGCAGAAATGGTGAATTAGATGCCTTTTCGATTACTCGTGGAGATGGTTCTGTAATTGATATTCGTCCACCTCAAGGGCCTCCACCTTGGGCTGGAGGTTCTAGACGTAAAAGCTTGACGGGGCGGAAACAGGGAAGAATGAGCCAGGAAGTCAGGTTTTAATACTTGCTTCGGACTTTCGACTTTGTTTAGCTGACCCACAAAACCCAATTCCCCATGCTTAAACACTCGGCGTTGCATAGTTGCGGGATGAATTCAGATTTTCCACCAAGGCTAAAGGTCAATTCTTTGCGCCTACTCTACGAGCAGCCGCTTCGCGACGCCATTTGCTACAACACGGCGGCACGTTTTGGGGGGAAGTTTCCCCCCAAAAGCTGCCTTGGAAACCCGCGCAACGCAATGGCTCCTCTGCGTGAGACAAAAATCATCCCATTATTCAGCAACGCCAAAAACTCTATCCCAAATGGCACTAACCCTCTTTTCCTCAAGTGACAAAAGCGGGATTAGTGCCTGACTAACAAAGGGATAGAGTCTCTATTGATAAAGTTTTGTAAAGAATTAGTATGATTGCAGTCCCTAACTCCGATAACTCATCAGGAAAGTCAGGGGAGGTTAGGTACTGTGATGAGCATCAAACCTAAATTGATGGGGTTGGGATAACTTTTATGTGTTGCGACTTTAGCGCCCCAGCTTTGATTGGTTTGCTTGAGGCTACTTTCAATGATCCAATTGCCAGAAGCAGGTTATTACAGCAACCAGAAAAGCTGCGAGAAATCATGAATGAAATTCCCGCCCGTCAATGGCTATTTGAGCACGCGTGTCATACTAATAATTCACATCAGGTAAAGAATTTTATCGTTGCCATGATGAAGTCTTCGCGGTTAATTTGGAATGGCGGCGGGATTGCACAGGATGTCTACAGTGAAGCCTTGTCACGAACTTGGGAATGGTTTAACAAAGATTTTTTTACTTATAATCCACAACAGGCCAGTTTTGTTACTTGGTTTAACCAAAAACTCAGATGGATGATTCAGGATGTTGTGCGAGAAAAAGTTAAGGAAGAGAGCAAACGGTTAAATCCTCCAGCAGATGAAGAAAACCATGAATGGATTTATGGCCCAGGGACAGAACCTGATCGATGGCAAGAAACAATCCAAGAGTGGCTGGATTTAGTGCGAAATCATCCCCATCGCTTCCGAGATTGTCGAATGCAGAGTTACCCTAATGTCAACTGTCAAGTCTTATTAACACAAATCTTAACTGTATTGGGCGATTCCGGGGATTTTTCTTGGGATGCGATCGCTCAAAAATATGGAGTCGAACCATCAGCCTTGAAGAGATTTTGTAAGACACGCTGTTTCCGGATTTTCAAGCAGTTATTGTCTGACTAAATATTCCACAAAATTTTTACCAGTTTTCTCACGAATCATGATTGAAGCCGCTACTACATCCATGCCAATTACGGCAAATGACCGCAAGCAAGCATATCAGTTTGCAGGGCAACAGCCAACCCCACAGCGTTCAGAACAAGTTTATCGCAATACTCTGGCTGTGTTGGTGACTCAACGTTATTTGCAACTATTGGGTATCGATACCGATTTAGAACTCAGCCATAGTTGGAATCCTCTGGAACAGATGTTAGAAAACATTGCAGATTTGTACATTCCTAGTTTGCAAGGCTTTTTAGAGTGTCGTTCCCTGCGTCAAGGCGATCGCCAATGTCAAATTCCCCAAGAAGTCTGGTCAGATCGCCTTGGTTATGTAATCATTCAACTCGATGAACCCTACCAACAGGGACAAATTTTAGGATTTGTGGAGTCTGTGTCAGTGCCAGAACTACCACACAGCTATTTCCAACCCCTGGATGCATTGCTGGATGTTTTGACTGTAGAGCGATCGCCTCAACCGATTGTACAACTCAAACAATGGCTGAGAAGCAGATTTGAATCTGATTGGCATCCGACTAAAGACTTATTTCGCAATATGAGAGGAGCGCCCATACTATTTTGTGGGACACAGCAGCCATTGCGACAAAGTGATGACCCTATGAAACAACGAGTTGAACAACTTTATCGTAAACAAACTCGTCCTGTTCCTGTGATGCTCAATTCTCAAGAAGCTTTGGTGAATCTCATCCAAACTGCTGAGGATGATGAAATTCGTTGGCAAGCGGCTGAGTTGTTGTGGGAACTAGAGCCACGACATCCGGCTTGTCCTGTGATTAGTGCTAAAGATTTAGGCATTTATCTTTTAGGATACACTGTAGTATTAATGGTGGGGATATTGCCGAAATTCAATGGCGAGATGTTAATTATTTTACGCGTATATCCCCAAGGACAACACTCTCGCTTACCGTCGGGATTGGAATTAATTGGCTTGGATGAAATTGGTAATCAGTTTTTTGCAGTGGAATCCCGACCACAAGACGACTACATTCAGTTTAAATTTACCGCAGATGCAGGCGATCGCTTCAGTGCCCGTGTGGTGCTGCAAGAGGCCTGTTTTACTGAAACTTTTGTTGTTTAACAGCTTGCATCGCCTTGCTGAATCATGTTTATCTAAAGAATAAATTCCTGACCTCCATACATCCTTCTCATATTATTTATGGCTCACTCTAGCCCCCAACCTCCTCAAAATGTCGCTGTCATGCTTGAGATCATTGGCGGTAGCTTTGATGAAGGGTTTCCAGTGACGCTAAGGATTTTAGAAGATGGTCGCACAATTAAAGAAGATGATGAAGATGATGGGTTAGCGCCTCTTCCTCCGGCATCAGAAATGCCCCAGTTGTACGAGGAATGGCAAAGCATATCATTAAATGGTAGTCGCAAATTGCAAGCGGTGCCAGCACAGATACTCAATGTAGCCGAATCGGAAAAATGGAAAGAAGCTACTCAAAAGCTAGAGGATTATTGTCGCACATGGTTTCAGTATCAAGCATTTAGGAGTTTACGCGATCGCATTCTCGCCGAGACACCAGTCATTAACGATAGATCCGTCTCTGTAATTATCAAATGTCCAAAAAAACATAAACTTCTGCACAGAATTCCCTGGCATGTGTGGGATTTATTTTTCAGGCTTCCCAATGCCGAACTAGCATTGTTCTCTAAATTTGCTCAACAAGTCCCCACCCTCAGATTACCAGTCAGAATATTAGCTATTTTTGGCAGTTCTCAGATTTCTGGTAGTTCTGAAGAGGAGTTAGATTTTGAGAAAGATAAACAAGCCTTAGAATTTTTACAACAGCGAGGAGGAGAAATTACTCTGATCTCAGAGCCTGGTGAAAAACAGTTATCTGATTTGTTATCTAATCATAATTGGGATATTCTCTTCTTCGCGGGACATAGTTCCAGTGAAGGACAAAGTGGATATATCCAAATTAGTAAAGATGTTTGTTTACCTTTAAATGCTTTACGTGAAAACTTAACAACAGCAGTCAGGAGAGGGTTAAAATTGGCAATCTTCAATTCCTGCGATGGCTTGGGAATTGGCAACTTTTTAGTAAGTTTGGGCTTGCTCAATTTGATTGTGATGCGAGAACCTGTGCCAGACATCATTGCCCGTGAATTCTTGATCAAATTTTTAGAACTATTTTCTCAAGGGACACCACTTTTTTTGGCAGTTCGTCAGGCTCGCTCTCGCCTTGAATATTTAGAATTCAGAGATTTTCCTGCTGCTTCCTGGCTACCTGTGGTATGCATCAATCCCAGTCAAGCAGAGTTAGTTTGGCCTGAACCCATACCCCCACTAGAGTCAGTTGATTCTACCCGCACTACCCCAACACCGCCCCCGCGAGCTAGTCTTTCCCGTCCACGTCTGATGATGGGATTTGCTGCCTTAGCTGGCATTGTCGCGGTAGCCACGCTCATGATGATTAATCGATGTCAGATTTTGCCCTCAATCTGTTTACCAGAGGCTCCAATCGATGATCTAAATATCATTGCTGAAAAAAATATCAGTGTTGGCGATCGCCCAATTACTGATAGCATAGTCAAACTGAGTGAGCCGTATTTATCATTCAAACAGCAAGGCATTGCAACCTTTTCTCAGGGTAAATATGAATCTGCGGTGGTGATTTTTGAGCAGATCCGCAAACTAGCACAGCAACATAAAGGGATTCCAGTCTTGAAGAAAGCGGCTTTCGCAGCGCTAAAAGACCCGGAAATCTTAATCTATAAGAATAATGCTTTAGTAAAACAGCGACGGAGCCAAAATCCCAATTTGCCAGTTTACACCATTGCTGTGGCTGCACCATTGAATCTCAATGCGGGATTAGATATTCTGTTTGGGGTTGCTCAAGCTCAAGATGTCGCCGTTAACGAAGGGATTAACTTACAAGTTATGATCGCTAACGACAACAACAACATCGATCAAACTAAAAGAGTGGCAAAAATCCTCTTTGAGAATACCAATGTTCTGGCTGTTGTCGGACACTACACCTCTCCTAACACCTGTGCAGCTTTAAAAGTTTATTCCAACCAACCAAACCCACTTGTGGTAATTTCTCCCACCAGCAGCCTGGTTAATCTCCAATCGAGTGCGAATTGCGGTGATCCGCATAAAGTATTTTTCCGTACTGTGTCCTCCAGTCGTGTGGAAGCTCAGAGTTTGGTGAAATATTTAGTTGAGGTTCTGAACAAGCCCCAACCAAAGGTAGTAGCTTTTTACAACGGCAAAGAGTCATTTAGCACGGATTTATTAGATCAGTTTGTTCTGGTTCTCCAAGCATTTCAAGGAAGTATAATTGCTAAGTTTGATTTATCCGATCCCAATTTTAATATCAGTCAACTACCGCCGGAAGTGAGAAATGCAGATGCTTTAGCAGTATTAGCAGATGGGGGTACTGGCAATACTAAAGCATTTGAAAAGTCTATTGAAATCATTAAATTAAACCAAGGTAAAAAACCAGTCTTAGGAGCAAATCCCCTCTACCTCCAAGAAGTTATTGATCAAGCTAAAAATGCTACGGTAAATAGTCTATTCTTAGCCGTTGATTGGCATCCCCAGCAATGTGATGCTAAAGATTTTGCCAAGCAGGTGAATGATTATTGGGGTGGTGATTTGAATCGCCGGACATCTCTAGCTTATGAGGCTGTTCAGGCGGTGTTACAAGCTATCAAGCTATCAAATTCACCCATGACTCGCCAAGATATCCACCAAAAACTCTATGATACAGGAATTATCGAAGGCGTAGCAGCATCTAGTGCGGCAAGTAAAGGGGTATTGATTAGTTTTGATTCCAGGGGCGATCGCCGCGAAATTACTACACGGAATATTGTAACTGTCAATCAGCAATTGAAGTTTGATCTCGTGAAAGATTATTCCTGTCCCAATCCAAAATAGACATCTGCAAAATCCCCTATACGGGTTATAGCAGTAGACAGGTAGATTAGGAAATCCATTGATCATCAAAACCATTAAGCAACAGACTTTCAAACCTATTACCTGCTTTAATTCACATAAAACACGCTTCTAATCATGCTTTTCTATACTAAATCCCTAATCACTTCACGGAAATTTTTTAAAATCATAGAAATATTATCCTGTCGCTAAACAGCAACGATTTCTAACACGGAGATGTTTCTTGTATTCACCGATAAACTACACCAGCTCGTGGAAGACTTTGAGAGCATCCCAGATGTGTAAATTTATTTTTTTGTAGCCCGCTTCCTAGACATTAGGGAGCAAGATGCACCCACTACAAATTTTATTTTTGCAAAATTGGGATGCTCCCTACGGTTATTCCTCACTACACCTGTCGCTAAATTTTTCACACTTGCAGTAGAACCAGTGTGAATAAGATTGCTACTCTAATTCTCGAATAAATATGCCAGCAATTTCTTTGTAAAGTTATGTAAAATATATAGCGATTTTTGTTCTAATTTCCGATAAACATTTGACGGCATGGAAATTATCACCTGAATTATCTAGTGATATGCCACACAAGCTTTGTGGTTTGTAATAAGCAATTTATTGCTGATTACTTACCCATCAAATTCATGTTTTTATTTATAGCTCAACTGTGCTGGATTATTTAGTTATCACTTCAGTCTACTTAAGTAGGAGTCGATTTTATGTATCGTCAATTTTCTCATGGTTGTTTCACGCAATTAGCAAATTTTTCCCAAATGTCAAAAAACAGCTTGTTCGGAGGAATAATAATATTATTACCGATCGCAGAAGTGATGGTTGTATACCCTGGTTATGGACAAACTGTTAATCAACCCATTACTCAAGTTGCACAAGTCCCCAGTATTAAAAAACTACCTGCAAATGGTGCAGTTAAACAGTTCTGGAAATCCACTTCTAAACCAATTCTGGCACCACTCAAAATTTATATCAAAGGCAATCGACACTATTTTATTAAGGTAGTTAATCCCAAATTAAATCAGTCTGTACTCACGGTATTTATTCGGGCGGGTAAGGATGTTTCTGTAAAGGTTCCCATCGGGACATACGAGATTAAGTATGCTACTGGAACACAATGGTATGGAGAAAATAATCTATTTGGAGCTAATACACTCTACGGACAAGCAGAGAAGCAATTAGTTTTTCAAGTAGCTGGTAACAAAGTCAGAGGATATCGTCTCTATCTGTATCCACAAGTTGGTGGAAACCTCAAAACTAAACCTATTAATCGTAATCAATTTTCAACTAAAGCATCCACAAGTAGGAAAACAGTAAATAGGATACAGGCCCATGACGGCGATGTTGTGAAACAAACTTTCCCTCGGTTACACCCATCCGTAATCTCAAAGGAAACCAAAATTTGGTGTTTGTGAATTTTTGTGAACTTTTTGATGTTTTTTTAGTCTAGCCGCCGATATACCTTTGGATGAGTATGTTATTAGTAAGCACTAAAGTGTTCACTACTAACATATAAAAGCTTAAAAAACTTGGAAATTGAATGAGTTACTATGAACCAATGTTTACCCAAGAAGACAACACTGCAAATTCTTCTAGTTGATGCTTACGATATCTGTATTACAGGTACACAGAAGTTGCTCAAAGAACAGTATCCAGATGCAAAAATTATTAGTACTCAAACAGCTACTGAGGCTTTTTCTCAAATCGAAATTGTACAGCCCGCTCTGATAATTATGGATATTTTGTTGCCAGAAAAGCCTGGGTTAGAACCACAGACACCTACAGGATTGGAACTCTTGCAAAAGGTTATGCAAAACTATCCTGCCTTGAATATATTAGTTTACACCGCTTCTATTAAAAGGCTAGGACAACTAAAACCTGTAATTGCTAATCACAAAGGTGGATTTACCATTGCTAATAAAAATATTGCCAATCAAGAAATGCTTTCTAGAGTAGATGGTGCTCTAAACGGATTTATTCATATCAAAGAAATTCCCGATATTAATTCGGAATTCAAAATAAAACCAGAGGTGTTAAAACTACTCAGTCTAGCCTTTCATGAAGGATTACAAGATAAAGCGATCGCCAAACATATTTGTGTATCAGAACGCATGGTACGCCACTACTGGGATAAGCTACAAGCGGCTTTAGATATTGATTGTGAAGAATTAAAAAATCAAGGTAAAAATATCAGAATCATGACCAAAATCCGAGCTAGAGAAGCAGGATTAATTGATTAATTTTGTCAAGCTGTTCTGTGTTCCAAGGTTCGTAGTCAGGATTTTAGTCCTTTTCTTTACCAATGAATAAAATTTTTGACAGCATATGTCCAAACCAACAAAATTAAATTGGCGATGCCTACGGCGGGCTTGGCCAACATGCATCAGCAATATATACCAAAAAATAGTTCATGGTATGTGCTTTTTTCCCGTTATTTATTTCTTTTACTGGACACTTTGGATAGGCAAACCAAATCAAATTATCTGCCAAAATATTGACTTAATTCGTGTCGATTGCACACTCAGATACCAAGGCATACTGCGTTCTTCAGAGCAGAAAGTAAAAAATGTTCAAGATGTAGACATTGATATTCGTATGTCTCATTCAGAAGGTACAACTACGACCTCCTATGTTGCTGTACTTCGTTCTGACGGTAGTGTTACAGATATTAAAACTTACTTTAATCGTAACGATCCGGAATTACAAATTCTCAATAATCGCCTCACTAAGTTTTTAAAAAATACCGAATCTAAAGTAATTATCCCAATTGATTACAATCCTTGGAGTCCGATTTTCATCTCTATTTATATTGTCATTTTTTTATGTTTATTCCTTTTGCTGAGTATTGTAATGCTTACATTTGTCGCGTTTATTTTTGGTGCGATTTCTCAACTTTTCACATAACATATTAAACCATTGGAGAATATCATAATGGCTAAACCAAAACGTCTTGATTGGCAAATATCGTCAACTCAATTATTAATAATTGGGCTATTAATCGGTTATCTTGGCTTTGTGTGGTGGTTAGGCATCCGTTTAGTTGTCCTATTAAGCGGCGGCGTGATTGTTGTTTTGGCGATCGCCTCTTGGTTAATACAACTCAAACACCCAAAAACCAACCCTACAGCAAGTTCTGCAAATTTACTGCAAACAGATGTTTTCTTCAGTCATATTAGCCACTTAGATCACCAAATTCCTGATGTTTCTCGGCCTCTATGGCGATCAGTGCAGCAACAAGCACAGGTGATTCAACAGATTGCTATACAGATTGCTCAACAGGAATCAACCTTCACCCCAGACTTATTAGAAACATTGCACACAGTTCTAGATTTGGTTGACCAACTAGTGCAAGCATTGCAGATTACGCCAAAATTACGAACACCACGCTATCGAGAGTTGGCGGAACAACAATTACAAAGCAGTCGGAATCGACTGCAAAAAACCCAAGACCAACTCCAGGAATTACATGACCAAATAGCTGTGGAAACTCTAGAAAGGCGTTATTTGAGTACTCCATCGGTGATTGCTACAAAGCTGCAAACACTGATTGCAGATAACGAAAAAGGAATTATAGGAGCTGAATAAACTATGAAAAAACTGACTTTCAAACTTGGGCTAGTCATCGGACTATGCATCAGTTTTTTGTGGGCTTGTGCAACCATATCATCAATTAATTCATTTGCAGATGCTGATAAATATCTGCGCGCTAGTCTCTTACCTAATATTCCAGTGGAGTCTCAGCTGATATCTGACACTGCTGCATATAACGTTGTGATTCCACCACTGTCTGATTCTGTACCCGATCCAAAGACATTTCCGTTATATGGTGCCAAGCCTAACAACGATTCAAATATCGTCTATGTCGAAATCTACAGTTCCGCAGAAAAAGCCAATGGCGAACGACAGGATGAGCGTTGGTTAGTTGATGTGGCGGAAAAATTTAATCAGCAACGTCAAAGACTCCCGTCGGGACAAGTCATCCAAGTGGGGATTCGCAACATTCCTTCTGGATTAGGCGCACAGATTTTAGCTGCGAAGAAAGGGAAACCCGCAGGCTATACACCAGCCACAGCGATGTGGGTAGAACTATTGAAAGCCGAAGGATTACCTCTACAAGCGATCGCCCCTGCATTAGTTTCTAATCAAGCCATCTTTGCTATTCAACCCCAGGTTTATCAAGAACTAGCGCAAGGTGGAGAAGTCACCTTTGACCGTCTGATGGATACCATTCTGGCAGGTAAAATCGAGGTTGGTTATTCCAATCCTTATATTGCCTCATCGGCGTTGAATTTTCTGCATACATTGCTTTGGCGTTCAGCAGGTCATACTCAAGATGGTAAACCATTAACCATTGCTGAACTAGAGTCGCCGCAAATCAATTCAGCTTTCAGTACCTTCCAGAAACAAATCGCCGTCACCACACCCACCTATCTAGATTTAAAGCAAATTTGGATTCGTGATCCCCAAAAGTTTCAAGCGATCATCATGGCCTATCAAAGCTATGTCAATCTCAAAAAACAGCCAGAATTTTCTCAACTAGCTTATATTCCCTTCGGTGTGCCCGAAAACTCGCCCTTGGTAGGATTTGAGTGGAATACGGCATCTGAGCGAGCAGCCCTACATCAATTTGCCGCCTTTGTCACCTCCGCACCCATGCAACAATTAGCCCAGCAACAGGGATATGAACAGACAAAGTATCTCCAAGGGGGTAAATTTCCGCCAATGCCATCTGGTGACGTACTCAAAGCCGCTCAGAATTTCTGGAAACAGCGTAAGGATGGTGGACAGACAGTTTACATGGAACTAGTTGTAGATACAAGCGGTTCAATGGATCAAAACAATCGCCTACAAGCAGTTCGGCAAGCCCTACGATTAGCTAGCCAACAAATTAACCAGGGTAATCATATTGGGTTAGTCACCTTTAGCGATCGCCCCATTCGTCGGATCACTTTGGCTCCCTTCGACAAGTTAGAACAAAAGCGCCTATTTGCTGCTATTGACCAATTGCGAGCTGATGGTGAGACTGCGCTTTATGACGGACTCGTCGTTGGTTTAGCAGAGCTGATGACCAAACAAAAAACCGATGCCAACGGTCGATTTTACCTCCTGCTACTCACCGATGGCAAACGCACCAACGGCATCGAGTTTGCACAAATTAAAGATGTGATTAGACACAGTGGAGTCAGAGTATATCCCATTGCCTACGGTGAAGTTAACCAGCAAGAGTTAGAAGCGATCGCTGCTATTCGAGAAAGCAGTGTTTACCAAGGTACACCAGAAAAAGTACAAAGCCTACTTAAAGACTTATTCCAGACCAATCTTTGAATATGGGGCATGGGGCATAGTAGTCTGTCAAGATAAAAATGATGGACTGTAGTGCGGGCATCTTGCCCGCGTGAGCGAGACAAAAATCCCTCAAAACAAAATTGACAGACTAATAGGGCAGTAAGCAACAACAAACAACCAATGACAAAAATGAAACAACTATTCAAAACTTTAGGACTCAGTTGGTTAGCATTTTTGATCACCGGAGTGCTGATCAGTTGGTTCTTTGCTATTCCAACAATCACAGTACTCATTGATCGCAGCTATTGTCCACCAACCGAGTGGCAGCAGGTGGTTCAGAACTATGCTCAAATTTATCAACAGCACCAGCAACGCCGCTTGCACTTGCAATCTGTCATCTTATTCAGCAGTTTAGGAGAAGAGCAGTTGTCAATACCACCCCTACCTGAAGTATTACAAAAGTCATCAACTTACGGACGCTCGCAGCAACAACGCCAGTTGCAACTCCAAAAAGCATACCCTCAAGCTCAACTTTTGCAATGTGTGCAATAGGGCATGGAGTCACCGAAATCATAAATGGAGAGAGATTAAAAAAACCTCAATGCTCAATGCCCCATGACGCCACTTGCTACAACGCGGCGGCACGTTTTGGGGGGAAGTTTCCCCCCAAAAGCTGCCTTGGAAACCCGACGACAGTCGCCTCTCCCAAGGGGAGACGCTGCGCGAACAAGTCGGGAAACCCGCCCACGGCGCTGTCTCCCCAAAGCAGTGGCTCCCCCATCCCCTATTCCCTACTAATTGCTAGGCTAGAAACAGCCGATTCAAAATAGAGGGAATCTCGAACATGCCGCATACAATTGTTACTGATGTTTGTGAAGGTGTTGCTGACTGCGTAGAAGCTTGTCCGGTTGCTTGCATTCATGATGGGCCTGGCAAAAATGTCAAGGGAACCGATTGGTACTGGATTGACTTTGCTACTTGTATCGACTGTGGTATATGTATCCAAGTTTGCCCAGTTGAAGGGGCGATCGTTGCAGAAGAACGACCAGACTTGCAAAAAATAGTAGACTAGTGGTCTGTCAAATTAATTTTGATGTTTTGTAGTCAGCACTAAAGTGCTGGAAAGATCAGGACTCTAGTCCTGACTACAAACTTCACCATCAAAGCAAATTTGCTTATCGATCACAAGCAGTATCTCGGTTAGCATAATCCCAGAGGAATAATTTTTTTCCCTTGAGTAACGATTAAATCTTTAATGGCACATTCTTGGTAGAGTTAGAATTGCTCATTACAGGTAACGCTAGGTGTGCATCACTCAAAATTGAATAAGGGCGAACGATGGGACTTGAACCCACGAATGGTGGTACCACAAACCACTGCCTTAACCACTTGGCTACGCTCGCCATAAACTGATTTTGATTATAACAATTTTTTGGGGAATTGATCAAGAACTTTTACTCAAGGAACGGAATTACTCAGTTTAGAGTCTAATAACTACAACAAATTACAATTAGTAACTATGAAAGTCTCAGCCATTATTACATATTTGGGAGTGTTAGGACTAGTCATTTTAGGGGTGACGATGGCAAGGACAAATCCTAGTCAGCCGGAATATGAAGACTATGCAGTGCAACGGCTGACCCAATACTTAAAAACCGATGTCTGTAAAAAAACACAGGGGTTTATCGAAAATTTGGTCAATTTTAGGTGCGAAAAAGTTGTAGAGTCTGTTAGTCCACAAATGCGGGAGATCATTGCCAAAACTACACAGCAGCAGAATTACATGATTTTTAGTGTTTACCGTACAGATTTAACACTGGATTCTTTGATACCAGCCTACAAATTTGAGACTGTGGGAGCTTTTAATAACTTTTATACTTACAGCGCAGAACAACAGTAAGATGATGGCGTAGGTAGAGAATCCGGTAATAAATGGGGAATACTGATGAGTAAACCCAGGAAAAGCTCTACATCGTGATGAAACTCTGCCCTAACATTAGCTGTCTGTATCTGCACAGAACCGACTCAGCAATATTTTGTACCAGATGCGGTGGGCAACTATTGTTGAAAGGCCGCTATCATCTACTGTGTCAGATTGGTCGTGGTGGCTTTGGTATCACTTTTTTGGCTGTAGATGAACACCTCCCCTCCAAACCTAAGTGTGTAGTCAAACAACTGTGTTTTCCAGAAGAGAATCGGGAAAGCTATGACAAAGCAGTGGCATTATTTCGCCAGGAAGCAGTTCGCCTCAATGAGTTGCAGCACCTCCAAATCCCCCAACTGCTGGAATATTTTGAGTTAGAAAATCGGCTGTATTTGGTGGAGGAATGGATTGCAGGAAAGACACTAGCACAGGAGTTGCAGCTGCGAGGCGTTTTTAGTGAACAGCAAATTTGGGACATCCTCAAAGATTTGACGCCGTTACTGCAATTTATCCATTCGCGCAAGGTGATTCACCGAGACATCAAGCCAGCGAATATCATGCGGAGGTCTAAACCTGGACAAAATCAGGGGGATCTAGTTTTGATTGACTTTGGAGTTGCTAAACGCATTACAGCCACAGCCCTGCTACACACAGGTACGACAATCGGTAGCCCAGAGTATATGCCACCGGAACAAACACGCGGTAAAGCTTTACCAGCTAGTGACCTCTATAGTTTGGGAGTGAGTTGTATTCACTTATTAACCGGACTTTCTCCCTTTGATTTGTTTGATATTAGCAGCGATCGCTGGATATGGCGCGATTATTTGCCATCGGGGGTAAAAATCGATACTCGCTTGGGTCAAATTCTCGACCGACTGATCCAAAACCCCCTCCCACAACGCTATAAATCGGCAACGGAAGTTATCCAAGACCTGACTTATCAACCTGTCCAGCGACTGTCAATTAATACTTTGAATTCAGAGGTAGGAGTTGATTACCATCGGTTACGCGATTTACTCGCTGCTAAAAAATGGCAACAAGCAAACCAAGAAACTTGGGCTGTGATGTGTCTGGCTGTATGCAAACCAATTGGTAGTTTTCTGTTTGGGGGTGATATTCAAAAGTTACCTGATGAAGACTTACAAATCATCGACCAATTGTGGAATAAGTACAGTCAAGGGCGTTTTGGGTTTAGTGTGCAACAGCAAATTTATGACAGCGTTGACGGTGACTATGGGCAATTTTGCCAGGTTGTGGGCTGGAATATCCACAACTCAAGTTCCCTCACTCAGAAATTCTTGTTTAATTTGTCAGCCCCAAAAGGACACCTCCCTACCCACAACTGGGCTGGCGGTACTCAGCCCTGGCGACATATCCAAGCTTTAGTCTCAAAATTAATCAGTTCGTAGCGAAGACTTTAAGTAGAGCGGAGCAAATAAAGCTAACTGGTAATGGTCGGTGTTTGGTATTTGGTGTTTGTAAGGGTTGAGCTAGTGTTTATGCATTTTAAGATAGTTAGGTTTATTATCGCCGACTTACTTAGGTAACAAAATTAAGAAGTTCTAGACATTAATTTCGCTGAAACCGCTATTTTTGTCTGCGATTTCAAAAGTTTGTGGTTGATTGACTTTTTTGGTTGATTACTTTGTCCTCGTGTCACATACTCGATTGCGAGATAGATGATATTTTATTGTTGCACAAACTCCTTTATCCCAATTGCGATCTAAGCTATGACACTCAATTTATATTTACTGCGACATGGAGAAACTACTTTTAGTCAAAGTGGTAATTTCTGCGGTGAAACTGATGCGGAGTTAACCGACGAAGGGATGCAGATGGCAGAGAGTTTTGCCAATGTTTATCAAAAATTACAGTGGGAAGCGGTTTACGTTAGCCCAATGAAGCGCACAATTGCCACTGCCAAGCCATTTTGTGATGCTATCGGTATGGATATGCAGTTGCGTGACGGACTTCGAGAAGGCAGTTACGGCGAATGGGAAGCTAAGAGTAAATCGTTTGCTCAAGAGAATTACGCAGAGAACTATGTAAAATGGTTGACCGAACCCGCTTGGAATGCACCACTAGGTGGAGAAACTGCGGTAGATATTGCTAACCGTTCTATGCCTGTCATTGCTGAAATTCAAGAAAAACATCGCCAAGGTAATGTTTTAGTAGTTTCCCATAAAGCCACGATTCGGATTATGCTTTGCAGTTTACTGGGAATTGATTTGGGACGCTATCGCTATCGGGTGAATATTTTGGTCGCGTCGGTAAGTATGGTTAAATTTGACGTTAATGGCCCCTTGTTAGAAATATTAGGCGATCGCCATCATCTACCCGATCATATTCGCTCTCGTCCGGGAACATAAATAAGTAGTCGTCATGAACTGTGTACACCAGATAACGGCGTCTATGCGTGAGTTAAATTCGTATATAGGAATCCGATTTGATATCTGAAAAAATCTCAGTATGTGTAGGGTGTGTTAGGCGCAAGCCGTAACGCACCTAAGGCGTTGGTAGTGGACTGACAAGCCTAAAATGAGGCAAAAAATTTTCTTGTGGTGCGGGCATCTTGCCCGCTAATTAGAACGGGCAAGATGCCCGTACTACAAAAGATTGCTAATACACAAAATTAGCTTAGACACGCCAGTAGTGGACTGTCTAGGCTAAAATGGTGCAAAAATAAAATTTGTAGTGGGAGCATCTTGCTCCCTAATGTCCAGGAAGCGGGCTAGAAGACCGCACTACAAAAAAATAAATTTACACATTTGGGATGCTCCCAAATTGTTTGCAACATTTTAGTCTAGACACACCCTACGTATCTGTTCAAAAATCAAATATGAGTCCTATAGAATAGTTCCCACAAGTTTAACCCTTGTCTATGCCATCTGCTTATCTGTTAGTATCCCACGGTAGTCGTGACCCGCGCCCAGAAATTGCTATGCAGCAATTAGCGGCACTTTTAAGTGATAAATTACCCAGCCACAACCAAAAAAAGTTTGTAGGTACAGCTTGTTTAGAAGTTTCACCACAACCGTTGCACGAGCAGATTAAACAATTTGCTCACGATGCTACTGGGTGCGATCGCCTGAAAATTGTACCGCTATTTCTGTCACCGGGAGTGCATGTAATGCAAGACATTCCTGAGGAAGTGGCTTTGGCACAACAGGCTTTGGGTGAAGATATAATCATTGATCTGCAACCATATTTAGGTAGTCACCCACAATTAACAAACTTATTTGCCCAGCAAATAGCTACTCGCAATACAGCAGCCTGGATCTTATTAGCTCATGGTAGCCGTCGCCCTGGTTCACAACAACCTGTAGAAACATTGGCAACAAAATTGGCAGGTGCGATCGCTTATTGGTCAGTGCCTCCTAGTTTAGAATCACAAGTAAAGGAATTGGTTTTGTTAGGTAAACGGGAAATTGCAATTTTGCCATACTTTTTATTCCCTGGTGGCATCACGGATGCGATCGCTAAATCTGTAGAGGCGCTAAAATTACAGTTTCCTGGTGTGACTTTTTATCTGGCTGAACCTTTAGGCACAAGCACAGAGTTAGCCAAGCTCGTTTGGGATTTAATCGATACATGAACCGCACAGACAAGCAGGAGAACAGATTTTTGGGAAAGGTTTATTTAGTAGGTGCGGGGCCTGGAGATCCAGGATTAATGACCCTCAAAGGTAAGAGTTTACTGGGATGTGCTGATGTAGTCATTTACGATGCCTTGGTGAGTCCAGCAATTTTGGAAATGATTAATCCCCAAGCAGAGAAAATCAACGCCGGCAAGCGCATGGGGCGACATTCCTTGCTGCAAGAAGAAACCACCCAACTGCTGATTGAAAAAGCCCAGGATCATGCAATTGTCGTTCGGCTCAAAGGTGGCGACCCCTTTATTTTTGGTCGTGGTGGGGAAGAGATGGCAGAATTGGTCAACGCGGGTGTAGCTGTGGAGGTAGTGCCTGGTATCACATCTGGGATTGCTGCTCCAGCCTACGCAGGCATACCCTTAACCCACCGACTGTATAGTTCATCTGTTACTTTTGTCACAGGTCATGAGTCTGCTGGTAAGTATAAACCGAAAGTAAACTGGAATGCGATCGCCCACGGTTCGGAAACCATTGTAATTTACATGGGCATTCACAATCTGCCTTACATTGTAGAGGAGTTAACCAACGCTGGGTTGAGTGTAGAAACACCAATTGCTTTAGTACGCTGGGGTACACGACCAGAACAGGAAGAATTGATTGGTCAGATGGGGACAATTGTAGAACAAGTAGAACAAACTAAATTTAGCGCCCCAGCGATCGCGATCATTGGTTCTGTAGTCAAAATGCACAGTATTTTGTCTATAGGCAATAGGGGAGATCAGGAAGATGAGGGAGAAACAAATAACAAATAACAAACACCCAATCACACCACCACCGACCGAATAGCACTCAACAAATCTTCACCACTGTAAGGCTTAGTTACATAAACATCAGCACATTGTTTCCTTGCCCAAAGGCGTTGAACGGCTTGATTTCCGTCACTGCAAACCACAATTGGCACTTGTTGGTGAGAGGGATTTCTTTTGAGGAAGCGACACAATTCAAAGCCACTCATTCCCGGCATTACTACATCAGTAACAATTGCATCTGGCTTTTCTTCCAAAGCCATTTCCAAAGCCTCTTTGGCATTAGAGGCTGTAATTATTTTGTAACCCTGATTTCGGAGATAACGACTCATTAGCTCCCATTGTCTCACAGAATCTTCAACAATCAAAATTTTCCCAACTGAAGTAATACTCAATCTGAAAGCTCCCAAATCAACAAGTAGCCTTGACTAGCGTTACTATGCTATGCGGGAAATCAAACAATGTGCTGGAATATTACTTTTAGTAAATCCCCTTGACTAAATGGCTTGCTGATATAGCCTGATGCTCTGACTATCTTGGCTTTTGCTCTATCAATCAATCCTGTTTTTCCCGTCACCATAATCACAGGTGTATTTTTGAAATGAGAATGTTTACGCAACAAAGAACAGAGTTCATACCCGTCTAAATTTGGCATGGCGACATCTAATAAAATTAGGTCTGGTTTAGTACGGAGAATCGCCATTAAAGCTTTTAGAGAATCAGTGACACCAATTACAGAAAATATTTGCTCATCTAAAAAACCTTTGATCAGATTTAAGACTGCCGGGCTGTCATCAATACAAAAAATAGTGTAGGTTTTTTTGTTATTAGATTGTGAAGATGGCGTTACTCTATTACCGTTAGCACTTGGTAATAGTGGCGGATTTTGGCGTAAAAATTGTGTTCCATTGCCTTGTGAAGCTGGTAACTGAATCTTGCCTCTAAGTGGCGATGTTTCAGGATTTGGTCGGTCTGTATGCACACTGTCAGGATTTTGGCATTGTTCCACTAGCAAGCGGAGATTAAGACGACAGAACTTAGGTAAATCATCCAAAAAACTTTCGGGAATAAATTCATAACTCCCTTCTTCTATCTTGAGA
The DNA here is from genome assembly GCA_019359495.1 of Goleter apudmare HA4340-LM2. Lineage (GTDB taxonomy): Bacteria > Cyanobacteriota > Cyanobacteriia > Cyanobacteriales > Nostocaceae > Goleter > Goleter apudmare. The sequence goes on along the minus strand of JAHHHF010000081.1, from coordinate 76,018 downwards.
AACGACTCTAGAACTTCTAGTGACAATTGTTCTATTAAAATTGCTGCTTGGGAAGGAGTAATATACTTTTGATTAACTAACCAACAAATAGCTAGATAATCAGGATTCGGTATTGCTTCATTATCAATACCAGTTTCAAATATCGCCCGCAACTGCTCATGAATTCCTCTAGGAAGAGTAGAGATTTGCTGACTCAAATGCTGCAAGTGCCTGTAAATTGCCTCAAACATTTGCTCTGAGTAACAAGCATAAATCAATTTACCCTCTTCGATATATATTGACCAAGAACCTGATGTGCTAAATACTTCCAAACAACCTGTAACAGATTTATTCGTTATTCTTTTTAATAAAGATAAAGGCTGCAACTTCTGAAAAAATCTATATCTACTAATAGGAAGTGTCTTCATTGGGACGGCTCTAAGATAAAATCAATATTTGAAATTGAAATTGCTGAAAAACCATTCCGAACATCACAGGGATCACGTCGGAAGTACTTTAAACCAACATAGCGCTTGATGTTAGAGTGAGTACAGTGATTCCCCACTCCCAACTCCCCACTCCCTGCCAAACTGTAGTGTAAATTACTACAACTCGCGCTTAGTAGACAAGCCATGCTATTGCCAAATAGCAAAATGGTTCCACTTGTTGCTAATAAACAGTATTCCAAAAATCAAATTTACTTTCTGTATCTTTCGCTAATCTAACTCATATCACAGTAGCGCAAGTGGTGTACCTAGACCATAGCTTCTAGCCCCCTAGAGGATGAAAGTATGGCGGCTACAAGGGCTTCTTGGCTAGGGATTAGAGTTAGTTACTGAAGTGTTAGAGAAGAGGTTTTGTCCGAGAATTGACATTTAAATTGCAAATTTCCTGGTTTTAGCAAGCTGAAGGTAGAGTTAAGGGTATCCATTGCAACCAAGTATTTCTCCGAGTTCAATACATTACCCAAGTTTAAGATTGTAGAGCTTTTGTTTACAAACCTTGAGCAAAATTATGACTTGAACAGTGAAGAATGGCAAACTCAGAGCAAGGGTGTATCAGCTTGATAATTGATGTAGCAAATAGCTACTTGCGGCTAAGGGGTAGATGGTAAGTTACTAACTTACTAAAACTTAGATTACTATAAGTTTTCAAATTAAGTTCATAAAAGTCTGTAAATTTATGCTCAATAAATAAAGTAATCATGAAAGTTATTTAACCAGGGAAATTATGATATTTATCATCCGGAAATACTAAAAAGGTACAGGCATTTTACTCTTGTCATATCTCCGACTCTTGGAAAAATTGGGGATATTTTTGTTCACAAATGCTTGGGAGTTGCTAAATATACAGCCTTGAATATTCAGCCTGACTATATTTTGGCATTGGTGCGACGGGCCATGGCTTACAAAGAACTGAAGCAAACACAGGAAGCACAAGCAGATTTTGAACAAGCGATCGCCCTGACTCCCCAAGATGCAAAAGATTGGAATGGTAGGGGAATGGCGTTAGATGAATTGCAAAGATATGAGGAAGCGATCGCATCTTACGACCAAGCAATTCAAATCAACTCAGATGATGACGATGCTTGGCGACATCGAGGATATTCACTGCAAAAGCTAAAACAATTTGAAGAAGCAATAGTTGCCTATCGACAAGCAATCAAAATTAACCCTGATGATGGTTATGCTTGTAATGAGTGTGGTAATAGTTTGTGGAGTTCAGACCGCTATCAAAAAGCCTTAGTAAGCTATGATAAAGCCTTATCGCAATCTTAACAACACAGTAGCGATCGCAGGCGTAGGACTAGCCACCAGTCAAATCGCATCTTCAATCATTATTGCCCAAGAAACCCCACCCTCAGATGTTCCTTTTTTCCAAACCACAGCGTTTTGGTGGAGTATTGCCACGGGCATAGTTGCTAGCCTAATTCTCTGGTGTATCCTGCGTTTATATCGTCTGATTACTCGCCATCAAAGATAATCTTGAACAGCTATTCGTTAAAATTGACAATACCACTTGTGAAATTGTTGTTGGTGAAGAGTCAAGAGTCCAGGGTTATTGGTGAATAGCTATTGTCTATTGCCTATTGCCTATTGCCTATTCCCTATGCCCCATGAATGAATTTAATTTACTAGTTGAAGAAACCGGCGAACGCCTAGACCGCTACCTGGCTGAAGAGTTACCAGATTTATCTCGTTCGCGTATCCAACAATTAATCGAACAGGGTGAGGTGCAACTTAACGATCAAGTCTGCACATCTAAAAAGATTAATGTGAAATTAGGCGATCGCATAACTCTCACAATACCAGAATCCCAACCCCTGGAACTACAAGCCCAAGATATTCCCCTGGATATTCTCTACGAAGATGACCAGTTACTCATACTCAACAAACCTGCTGGCTTAGTTGTCCATCCTGCACCAGGTCATCCAGATGGGACGTTGGTTAATGCTTTACTGGCACATTGTCCCAACTTACCAGGAATCGGGGGTGTCCAACGTCCAGGAATTGTCCATCGCTTAGACAAGGATACAACTGGGGCGATCGCTATTGCTAAAACTGATATTGCCTATCAACAACTACAAGCCCAACTCCAAGCAAAAACTGCACGGCGAGAATATTTAGGTGTGGTCTATGGTGCTCCCAAAACTGCAAGCGGGAGTGTAGATTTACCTATTGGTCGCCATCCCCAAGACCGTAAGAAAATGGCAATTGTTTCTATAGAAAAAGGCGGGCGCACTGCTATTACACATTGGCAAATCCGAGAACGTCTTGGTAATTACACATTAATTCACTTCCAACTAGAAACTGGACGTACCCATCAAATTCGTGTCCACAGCGCCCAAATCGGACATCCTATTGTCGGCGATCCGGTTTATGGTTCTGGTCGTTCAGTCGGGGTTAATTTACCTGGTCAAGCACTACACGCTTGGCGACTCAAATTGCAACATCCTCTATCAGGTGATGAAATTGAAGTAACAGCCCCTCCTCCTCAAACATTTATAACTCTGCTGGAAGTTCTGCGACGACGATCAGCCATTTCTTCTTAAGTCGAAAATGTCACGAAAAAGGTTACCAATCAAATCCTCATTCATCTCTGGAACCTAGAAACAGCTATATTTATATAAGTTGAAATTATCGAACAGAATTCAGGAGTCAGGAGCCAATGACGGATGTATTCTTCTTCAATCTTGTTAAGAATTGGCAACAATATTTGATCTTATAGGTGATAAACTTAACACTTCCACCATAGTATTTTGTCTGATTATTTTATTTTCCACAAGGCATATATCATTGACCAAATTCTGATTACCAAATACAATTCATTTTGATAGTCAAGCTTTTCTAACGGCTAATATAAATAATTTGCTTGCAGAGTAATAACTAGATAAGACATAGAGAGTTGGGATAAAGCTAATGAATGCTAAAATGATTGCTCCATTGGTGATTGTAGCAGTTTCTATCAGCTTAGAAAGCCCGGTATCAGCACAATTACCAGCTACATCAAACTCGAGTTTAAACGATTATTCACTAACTGGTGATTCTTTAGTAGGTATTGATCATAGAACTGCCGAAGATGACTTTGGTAAATTTTTTGAGCAAAGTCCTGCTAGTGTCTCCAATAACAATGAAGGCAAAGATGCGATCGCCCAAGAATCACCCTATCAAGAATCACTATCATCGCCTAACACTTCTGTTTTCTTTGTACCCGCGCAATCTTTCAACGGCAATGATGGCGCGCAAGTACAGTTAGATTTGGGAAATAGATAATTATAGAAATAAAAGAAAACAGGAAACACTTCAGCAATCCCTATTTATCAAAAGCGGCGGGAAACTCCACCCACAAGGGAATGGAGTTTTTTATTAGGGAAACTTTCGATCGCGCACTTCTACAGCGTAATCCTGCACGGCTTTAGTTATGGTTTCTCGCAGATTTGTATACACTTTGGCGAATGGCGGCTGCTTTGAGGAAAGTCCCAAAACATCGGAAGTCACTAAAACTTGACCATCACAATGCACTCCCGCACCAATACCAATGGTGGGAATTTTGAGTTTGTGTGTAATCTGCATTGCCAAAGAAGCGGGTATATGCTCTAATAGCATGGCAAAAGCACCTGCTTGTTCGAGAGCGATCGCTTCTTGTAAAATCCTCTCGCTCGCTTCTTCAGTCTTACCCTGTTGTCTTAAACCCAGTTGATGTACTGCTTGCGGTGTCAAACCCACATGCCCCATAACGGGAATTCCAGCTTTCACCAACCGGGCGACAGTTTCCACCATTTCCGGATAACCACCCTCTAACTTAACGCCTTGCGCTCCCGTCTCTTTTAAAATCCTGCCAGCTGAGTGTATCGCTTGTGAAATGCTTTCTTGGTAAGTTAAAAACGGTAAATCAACTAGCAAAAAGGCACGTTTTATTCCTCGACGCACAGCTTTAGTGTGGTAGATCATCTCATCGAGAGTGATGGGTAGTGTGGTTTCATACCCCAGTACTACGGCCATTGAGTCCCCCACCAAGATTAAGTCTACTCCAGCTGCGTCGAGGAGTTGAGCGATCGCATAATCCCAGGCAGTCAACGCCACAATTGGGCGTCCCTGTTGTTTCCATTGAATTAATTGCTGGGTAGTAACTGGCATTTTTGGGTGTTGGTTATTTGGGGTTGGGTGTTGGTTATTTGGGGTTGGGTGTTGGTTATTTGGGGTTGGGTGTTGGTTATTTGTCATCAAACACCAAACACCACATCCCTATTCAACAGCCCGACTAAAAGCCAGATGGGGTTGGGCGCTGCCTAATTTGGGCATTAACCAGGCTAGACCTTCACTGGTGCCAATCCATAATTTATTACCAATGTCCGGGACTAGGGCAAGTACCCGACTAGAAGGAAGTCCAGCGACTTCGTCTAATACAGCTCCTGTATTTGGATTCAATCGTAACAAACCATTGTGAGTACCGACCCAGATACTACCATCTTTAGCAAAACGTACTGTGGTAACGTTACGTCCCCGCAGGCGAGTTACAGAGCGCAACACTGCACCTGTTTTTGGGTTAATTACTAGTAGACTATTCGGCATACCAGCCCAAATTAGTCCCTCTGGACTAATTGCTAAGGACTGCACCGTCGTTCCTGGTAAATCAGCAATGCGCTTCATAATTAGAGCATTAGCAGTATTCACCCTCACTAAGCCATCAAGAGTCCCAACCCATAGTTGACCTTCTGCATCTAAGGTGAGAGCGTTGGCGCTCACTCCAGGCAGATTTTTTAATGTGGTCATAATTAAACCTTGGTCTGGACTAATCAGGGCTAAACCATTATCTGTTCCAGCCCACAAATAACCCCGCTTGTCAACCAACAGCGACAACACCCGTTTGGAAGGCAAAAATAAATTCTGGGCTGTGATTTCGCTGGTTCTAGGTTCTACTCGGATTAATCCCTCATAACTTCCCACCCACAAACGTCCTACTTTGTCTTGGGCTAAAGCACTAATATTGACGTTAGGTAAACTTACCCGACTAACAATCTTGCCTGTGTTAGGGTCAATCCGCGATAATCCGCGCCAATAACCGACCCAGAGATTACCTGTCACATCTCCCAGCAAGTTGTTGACACGATAATCTGTTTCTACGGAACGTTCCTCCAATTCCCGTCCATTGGGTAAAGGGGCTACTCGTGGTGGTGGTGCCGAAGCTGGGTAAGAGGGTGTTAATTCTGAGGGCTTGATGTCAGGGTTTGTTGACATCGGTACAGGATTACCAGTTTTTTGTGCGCTGACTGGATTGGGAATAGACACAATCCCAGCACTGGGTAAACCTATCAACCCCACTAAAACAGAAGTCATCAATACGTTACTACGCTTGCAAAACAATACCACAGCTACATTTCCTTGGTAGACAGTGCCCGTAGCCAATGATAGGGGCATCGGGGAGCCACTGCGTCCGGTCGCCAGACTTGTAGCAAGTGGCGTCATCGGGCATGGGGCATTGGTAAAGACGTAGGATTGCTCTCATTTCCCTCATGTCCCTGATTTCCCCGATCTCTCCCATTGGCTGCGGGATAACTTCAGTGTTCCCATAGTGGGGATTTTTTAAACGTTAGGGGTGAAATTTCTCAAGTCTAAGCAGGATATACGTTTCTAGGCTCCAATGCTTCATTGCCCATACAATCTTTGAGCAGCCTTTGTAAACTATTCTTAACAAAATGTTTAAAACTTTATGTAATAACAAATTTAAATAAATAAGTTAAAAAGTTTCAAAGTATAACTTATTGATTTCTTGATATATTGTGAGACAAGTTACAAATTACGTGGTGTGCAATTCTTGTCTTGCGCTTACCACTCCTCTAGACCTAAGTCAATCAAAACTTCTCTTGGTTTATTCCCTGTAAATCAAGGAAATCTGGGAGATGTGCCAGCCAACCAGCCCACATTCCTGGACATACCCAAGGAGAAATTGAGTAAGAGCCAAACTCGCCCAATAGTGAGGTTTGGTAGGTTTCAGGTTGCGAGGAGTGCGAGGAAGAGATAAAAAGAATTTTTATTCCTAGTGAAGAGGGAAGAAGTACACAATCGTGTACCTCGAAAAATCAAGGACGATGGTGATGATGTCTCAGATACTTCACCAAAAGTTCCCTGCCGTCAACCACTACCCTTTACGATAGGTAACCCCTAACAAAAAAATGCCTGATCTTCCCCCCCGCTTATAGGGGGAAAGGGCGGGGTGAGGGTAAATTGCACGCGACGTGATTTGTTAAGTAATTAAAGTGTGACTTCTTGGAAGGGAATTTATGTCTTACGCTCAAACGAAGACTCAGAGCAAATCTGGGTATCAAGCCGGGGTTAAAGATTACAGACTTACTTATTACACACCCGATTACACACCTAAAGATACAGATCTTCTAGCTGCATTCCGTGTTACACCCCAGCCCGGAGTTCCCCCCGAAGAAGCAGGTGCGGCTGTGGCGGCTGAGTCTTCCACTGGTACTTGGACAACTGTGTGGACAGACTTGCTCACCGACCTAGATCGCTACAAAGGTCGTTGCTACGACATCGAACCAGTTCCCGGCGAAGACAACCAATTCATTTGTTATGTTGCCTATCCCCTGGATCTGTTTGAAGAAGGCTCTGTCACCAACGTGTTGACCTCAATTGTAGGTAACGTGTTTGGGTTTAAAGCCTTGCGGGCACTGCGTTTGGAAGACATTCGCTTCCCTGTAGCTTACATCAAGACTTTCCAAGGTCCTCCCCACGGTATCCAAGTTGAGCGCGACAAGTTAAACAAATACGGTCGTCCTTTACTGGGTTGTACAATTAAGCCCAAACTAGGTCTGTCTGCTAAGAACTACGGACGCGCTGTATACGAGTGCTTACGTGGTGGTTTAGACTTCACCAAAGACGACGAAAACATCAACTCCGCACCATTCCAAAGATGGAGAGACCGCTTCTTATTTGTATCTGAGGCGATCGGCAAAGCGCAAGCAGAAACCGGTGAAATCAAAGGTCACTACCTCAACGTCACCGCTCCCACCTGCGAACAAATGTTGCAACGGGCTGAGTACGCTAAAGAACTCAAACAGCCCATCATCATGCATGACTACCTCACCGCAGGTTTCACCGCCAACACCACATTGGCTCGTTGGTGCCGCGACAACGGTATTCTGTTGCACATTCACCGCGCGATGCACGCGGTAATCGACCGTCAAAAGAACCACGGTATCCACTTCCGTGTATTGGCTAAAGCGCTACGTTTGTCTGGTGGTGACCACATCCACACCGGCACCGTGGTTGGTAAGCTAGAAGGCGAACGGGGCATCACAATGGGCTTTGTTGACCTACTGCGTGAAAACTACATTGAGCAAGACAAGTCTCGCGGTATCTACTTTACCCAAGACTGGGCTTCCCTACCTGGTGTCATGGCAGTTGCTTCCGGTGGTATCCACATTTGGCACATGCCTGCACTCGTAGAAATCTTTGGTGATGACTCCGTGCTGCAATTTGGTGGTGGTACTCTGGGACACCCCTGGGGTAATGCTCCTGGTGCGACAGCTAACCGCGTCGCTCTAGAAGCTTGCGTCCAAGCTCGTAACGAAGGCCGCAACTTGGCTCGTGAAGGTAACGATATTATCCGCGAAGCCGCTAAGTGGTCTCCTGAATTGGCCGTTGCTTGCGAACTGTGGAAAGAAATCAAGTTTGAATTCGAGGCAATGGATACTGTCTGATCACCAAGTGAAACGGTAAAAGGTAATAAGTAGAAGAAATAATTCTTTTTGCTCTTTACTTTTTACTTTTTACTCATTTCTGGCTGGGGTCAAGCATGAATCTCAAACAAATTGCGAAAGACACAGCCAAGACTCTCCAAAGCTACCTGACTTATCAGGCGCTAAAGACAGTACTGGCACAGTTAGGCGAAACTAATCCTCCCTTGGAACTTTGGCTGCATAACTTTTCCGCCGATAAAATTCAGGATGGAGAAACGTATATTCAGCAACTATTCCGAGAGAAACCAGACTTGGCATTGCGGATCATGACGGTTAGAGAACACATTGCCGAAGAAGTTGCTGATTTCTTACCAGAAATGGTTCGTACCGGGATTATGCAAGCCAATATGGAACAACGTCGGCAGCATTTAGAACGGATTACGCAAATTAATTTATCAGACCCCAGCCCGGATACAGAACAGCAGACAATATCAGATCAAAGCAATGAACAGTGATGATCATTACTCACTGAATAATTCACATCAATCGCCATTAACTACCAAAAGCTATGCAAACTTTACCAAAAGAGCGTCGTTACGAAACCCTGTCTTATTTGCCACCCCTGTCTGACGCTCAAATTGCCAAGCAGATTCAGTACATTCTGAACCAAGGTTATATTCCCGCAGTTGAATTTAACGAAACCTCTGAGCCAACCGAATTATATTGGACACTGTGGAAGCTACCTTTGTTCGGCGCTAAATCTACTCAAGACGTACTGAACGAAGTTCAAGCTTGCCGTTCTCAGTATTCCAGCAACTACATCCGTGTTGTGGGTTTTGATAACATCAAGCAGTGCCAGATTCTCAGCTTCATCGTTCACAAACCCAGCAGATACTAAAAGTTGATTTGTTTTAAGTAATTTATTCCTTAAGGAGAGGTAAATAGTTTTACCTCTCTTTTTTTCTCGGAGGGAGTTTGAAAAGGCGATTAGAAATCGCGGCTACACTGTTGCCTGTTCCCTTTCTCTTATATGAGTGAATCAGAAGTAATTATCAGCACCCCATCACCTCGTACTCACCAAAGTCTAGCCACAGATTTATCCACCGCAGGACTGAAGCCAGGTATGACAGTGATAGTCCATTCTTCTTTGAGTTCACTGGGTTGGGTTTGTGGTGGTTCAGTTGCAGTAGTTCAAGCACTGACGGATGTAATTACACCGCAGGGAAATTTAGTAATGCTTTGTAATTTTTGTTACTAGCGGCTACTTGAAATATATTAAATTTTTATAGACAAATATTTTTTTATAGATAAAATCAATATAAATGTTTGTTACATAAGTTCCCTAATAGAGTTAAGCTAGGTTGTGTGGTTGAAACTAATGTATCAACTTCCAGCCTTAAGTGATTAAGTAATGCCTGCTAGCTATTGTGTCTACAACATTCAGTGTGGAATTATTTTATTCCAACCCTGAATGAGAGGTTGCAAGTTATCTCCGTTTCTAACGTAATAAGGTTTAATGCAATGCTAAACAACAGCGAGCTGAATGTCGGTCAGAGCTGTAATCTGAAGTGGAAGCTAGGAGATAAAGAGTTTTCTACTACACAAATTTTACTGGTGATTACGGCAGGAGAGTCACTACTAATTCAATGTGGCTAAGGTTAGTTTAAATCAATTCCCCGCATTCAAATTTGCTTGAATTCAAGTTTGTTGGGGTAGACAAAGTATCTGTTCAGCGTAGATTTTTGATATATTCAAAAGTCTGAGTTTCGTCTTAGTGGCTATTTGTAACATGCAGCGAAAAGTGTTAGCCACCGTTATGTTCACCTGTTTTTAGAAAATATTGAGAGCATGTCTGAGAAGAATCAGATACATACTTGATCAAGACTAAATTTCCTGTTTAGTGGAAAATTTATACCTTAAAGTAATTTTTTAAGGAAGATTGATGTGTGTATTATCAATAATTTCTGACACACAAATTGAGGTCTAATTGGTGCAGGAAAATAAGTTTTCACTGCTTGTATTTCTAGTTGCTTTTAGTTAAAAAATATCACGTGATCAGGTTGTCATTGATATTAATTGCTAAGGCGAGAGACGGAATTGATTTTGTGATTTTTACGTAAAGGATGAGAAACATGGGGATACCTCAAGCGACTTTTAGTGCTACAGAAACAGCATTTCATGTCACAGGATATGAGAAGATAGATTTTAGTTTGGTGTATGTGAATGGTGTATTTGATATTAAGAATGCTGAAATAGCTGAAAGCTATCGTCAATTTGGGCGTTGTTTAGTAGTGGTTGATGCAAATATTAACCGCTTATATGGAGAAAAAATCAAGTCTTATTTCCAATTTTATGGAATTGAGCTAACAGTATTTCCGATTACGATTACTGAGCCAGGTAAGACTATAACGACATTTGAGAAGATTGTTGACGCTTTTGCGGATTTTGGATTGATTCGCAAAGAGCCTGTTTTAGTAGTTGGTGGTGGCTTGATTACTGATGTGGCTGGATATGCTTGTGCGTCTTATCGGCGTAGTACGAATTACATTCGCGTTCCGACTACATTAATTGGGTTGATTGATGCGGGAATTGCCATTAAAGTCGCAGTCAATCATAAAAAATTAAAAAATCGTTTGGGTGCTTATCATGCCCCCCAAAAGGTAATTTTAGATTTTTCTTTTTTAGCAACTTTACCGATTTCGCAAATTCGCAATGGCATGGCGGAATTGGTAAAAATTGCTGTAGTGGCGAATGCAGAGGTGTTTGAGTTGTTGGATGGCTATGGTCAGCAATTACTGCATACACATTTCGGCTATGTGAATGGTTCTAGGGAATTGCAAGAGGTTGCACATCGCTTGAATTATGCAGCGATTAAAACTATGTTGGAGTTAGAGACGCCAAACTTGCATGAATTAGATTTAGATAGAGTGATTGCTTATGGTCACACTTGGAGTCCTACCTTGGAACTAGCACCGCAGATACCCTTGTATCATGGTCATGCGGTGAATGTAGATATGGCATTATCAGCAACGATCGCAGCTAGACGTGGTTATATTACTTTAGAACAACGCGATCGCATTCTTGATTTAATGAGTCGTCTGGGTTTAACTCTCGACCATCCCCTGCTAGATGAAGAGTTTTTGTGGCGTGCGACTGAGTCTATCACTCAAACCAGAGATGGTAAATTACGCGCCGCTATGCCTAAACCCATTGGTGAGTGTTTCTTCGTCAACGACTTAACCCGTGAAGAATTAAACCAAGCTTTAGCGGAACACAAGCAACTGTGTGCAGAATATCCCCGTGGTGGCGATGGTATTGACGCCTATATCGGGACTGAAGAAGCGGAATTAATTGGAGTGTAAGACTGTGACTAGTGTGAAGGAAATCAGTAAAGCTAGGCCTGTAACACCCCACGGTATCCTAGTGCAGGAGTTGCAAACCACCTTGGCAATGGCGGAAAATGCCAACATCCCCGCAGATATCTTAGCGAACCTCCGCCAGATATCCCAACTAGCCGCAGGTTTAGAACCCTACATCAGCGCCTGTACCACCCCGGAATCAGCCGCACTAACGACACTGGCGCAAAAAACCAGCGCTGAAGATTGGCGTCAGCGTTTTGGGGATGGGGAAACAGTGCGTCAATTAGAACAGGAAATGCTATCTGGACATTTGGAAGGACAGACATTAAAGATGTTTGTCCATCTCACCAAAGCCAAGCGGGTGCTGGAAGTGGGAATGTTCACAGGTTATTCCGCATTGGCGATGGCGGAGGCGTTACCTAGTGATGGTAAATTGGTAGCTTGTGAGGTGGATGCTTATGTTGCTAACTTTGCCCAAACCTGTTTCCAAAATTCCCCCGACGGCGATAAGATTAGCGTTGAGGTTGCCCCAGCACTGGAAACACTCAGCAAATTAGCAGCAGCTGGTGAATGTTTTGATTTGATATTCATTGATGCGGATAAACAAGAGTATGTAGCTTATTTCCAAACCATCTTGGATAATCACTTACTTGCACCAGATGGCTTAATCTGCGTTGACAACACCTTGCTCCAAGGACAAGTTTACCTCTCACCAGAGCAACGGACAACTAATGGAGAAGCGATCACCCACTTTAATCGCATTGTCGCCCAAGACCCCCGTGTTGAGCAAGTACTGTTACCAGTGCGGGATGGTTTAACTCTGATTAAAAGGGTGCAATAGATGGCACAATCCATCATCTCCGGTTTGGTGTCATCCACACCATCCATTTCACCCCTAGTCAAAATCTCTGCAACTGGGAAAACTTTAGGGACACTGTTACTGTTGCTGCTAGCACTACCCTTTAACGCCACGGTAGTGCTGCTATCCTTACTGTGGAGTGCAATTACTAAACCATTTCAGCCACGAGTGGTTGCAGCCCAGCCCAAGAATATCTTAATCAGTGGCGGCAAAATGACCAAGGCCTTACAACTTGCCCGTTCCTTCCACGCCGCCGGACATCGGGTAATCTTGGTAGAAAGCTACAAATATTGGTTAACTGGACATCGATTTTCTTGTGCTGTCAGTGGTTTTTACACCGTACCCATACCAGAAAAAAACCCCCAAGCCTACACCCAGGCGCTATTACATATCGTCCAACAAGAACAAATCGATGTTTACGTCCCCGTGTGTTCTCCCATCGCCAGCTATTATGATTCCCTGGTGAAACCTGCACTTTCTCAGCATTGCGAAGTTTTCCACTGTGATGCAGAGATGACGCAGATGTTGGATGATAAATACGCTTTCTCCCAAATAGCCAAAAGCTTTGGTTTATCTGTTCCCAAATCCTTTAAAATCAATGATCCAGAACAGGTAATCAACTTTGATTTTTCCCCAGAACAGCGTCAATATATCCTCAAAAGCATCCCCTACGACTCTGTGCGGCGGTTAAACTTAACCAAACTTCCCTGTGACACCCCCGAAGCAACGGCGGAATTTGTGCGGAGTTTACCTATTAGTCCCGCCAAACCTTGGATTATGCAAGAGTTCATCCCTGGGAGAGAATTTTGCACCCACAGTACAGTCAGGGATGGGGAGATTAAGTTGCATGGCTGTTGTCAGTCCTCAGCCTTTCAGGTGAACTATGAACATGTGGATCATCCCCAAATTTTGGCATGGGTACAGCACTTTATCCAACAACTGGGAATCACCGGACAAGTTTCCTTTGATTTTATCCAAGCAGAAGATGGTCAAGTTTACGCCATTGAATGCAACCCCCGCACCCATTCCGCCATCACCATGTTTTACAATCATTCTGGGGTAGCCGATGCATATTTGGGTGATGGAGAACTCATCCAACCATTAGTTGATAGCAAGCCGACCTATTGGTTGTATCATGAACTGTGGCGATTAACTGAGATAGTTTCACTCTCACAATTGGGGAATTGGTTGCGGAACATAGTCCGTGGTCAAGATGCGATTTACCAATTACATGATCCTTTACCATTTTTAATGGTTCACCATTGGCAAATTCCTCTCTTGTTGCTGCAAAACTTAGTGCAATTGAGGGGTTGGGTGAAGATAGATTTCAATATTGGTAAGTTGGTGGAATTGGATGGGGATTAAACAGATTCAAATTTTCTCTCTGCGACCTCTGTCTTGAAAAGTTCTGATTGGAGGAAGCCTCCGCTCAGACTTTTCGCTGCGCCTCTGCGGTGAAAAAGAGTAATTTAATTAACTACAAAGAGCGCAGAAAACACAGAGATCAGAGATTATAGAGGAATTAATACCAGATGCTGACGGAAGAATTGAACGCCACAAAATCTTCGCCATTGAGTGAGAGCGATCGCCAAAAAATTCTATATGAGTGGAACGACACCCAAAGGGAGTATAATCTATCCTACTGTTTGCATGAGTTGTTTAGCCAGCAAGTAGAAAAGACACCGAATGCCATCGCTCTTAAATTCAACCAGCAGCAACTGACCTACCGAGAATTAGACAACCGCGCCAATCAACTCGCCCAATATTTACAATCATTAGGTGTCCAACCAGAAACCTTAGTCGGGATTTGTGTAGAACGTTCCCTAGAAATGGTGGTGGGACTGTTGGGAACTCTCAAAGCTGGTGGTGCTTATGTACCTATTGACCCCGGATATCCCCCAGAACGGATTGCATATATGTTGGCGGATTCCCAGGTGTCAGTGTTACTCACACACTCTCACTTAGTTGCGACTCTCCCCACCCAGCCAAAGCATACTATCTGCTTAGATAATATCCCTCCCGTCCACCACAGTTATTCCCCGTCAAGAGTCCAACCAGAAAATCTAGCTTATGTAATTTATACTTCAGGCTCTACGGGTAAACCCAAGGGTGCTATGAATACCCATCGGGGAATTTGCAATCGCCTACTGTGGATGCAAGATGTTTACCAACTCACTCCTACAGATAGGGTGTTACAGAAAACACCATTTAGTTTTGATGTTTCGGTGTGGGAATTCTTCTGGACATTGATTACAGGTGCGTGTTTGGTGGTTGCTGAATCAGGGGGACACCGTGACAGCAACTATTTAGTAGATACTATCGCCAAAGAGAACATCACCACCTTGCATTTTGTCCCTTCCATGCTGCAAATATTTTTAGAAACTCCAGGGTTATCGCGGTGTGAAACTTTAAAACGAGTCATTTGTAGCGGTGAAGCCTTACCTATAGATTTACAAAGGCGGTTCTTTGAACGTTTGCAATGCGAATTACACAATCTCTACGGCCCCACAGAAGCCGCCATTGATGTCACATATTGGCAATGTCAACCCCAAACCAATTATCAAAGCGTCCCCATCGGTCGTCCCATCGCCAACACCCAGATTTATATCCTCGACCAGTACCTAGAACCTGTAGCTGTGGGTGGAGTTGGCGAACTCTATATTGGTGGAGTGGGAGTAGGGAGAGGATATCTCAACCGTCCCGAATTAACTAGCGATCGCTTTCTCACCAACCCCTTCACTTCAGGTAAAATCTACAAAACAGGCGACTTAGCCCGCTATTTACCTGATGGTAATATCGAGTATGTGGGTAGGATAGACCAGCAAGTAAAAATTCGCGGCTTTCGCATTGAATTAGGGGAAATCGAGAACTTCATCAGCCAACATCCCCAAATTAGAGAAGCAGTGGTGATGGCTCAAACCGATAAATTTACTCATCAGCAACTCATAGCTTATATTGTCCCCCACCACCACACACCCACACTTCCAGATTTACGGGATTTCCTCAAACAAAAATTACCCGAATTCATGATTCCAGCGACGTTTTTTGTGTTAACTGCACTACCCCTCACCCCAAGCGGAAAAGTTGACCGTCGTTCCTTGACACAACAGGAATTTTCCCGATTAAATCGTCTAGCTTCCTTAATTCCTCCCCGCAACAAATTAGAACAGCAATTAGCAGAAATTTGGATAGAAATTCTACAGATACCAGAAATTAGTATCAACGATAATTTCTTTGAAATTGGTGGTAATTCCTTATTAGCAGTTCATTTAATGAACGCAATAGCCGAAAAATTTCATCAAGAATTACCCCTCGCAATTCTATTTACCAATAGTACTATTGCCCAATTAACCGCAATTATTCAAAACCCCACAAATATTCCTTCCCCCACACCCTTAGTCCCCATTCAACCAAAAGGTCATAAACAACCCTTTTTCTGTATTCATCCAGCAGGCGGTCAAGTGTTGTGCTACTCTAGCCTAGCCCGTTACCTCGGTACTGACCAACCATTTTACGGACTCCAAGCCCAAGGCTTTTACAACGATGCAGAACCATTGACAACTGTAGAAGCAATGGCGAGTCTTTACGTCCAAGCCATCCGCACCTTTAAACCACAAGGGCCATATCAAATTGGCGGATGGTCATTTGGGGGAGTTGTAGCTTACGAAGTCGCCCAACAATTACACAAACAGGGACAACAAGTGTCGCTGTTAGCTATTTTAGATTCCTACGTGCCAATTTTATTAGATAAAAACAAATTAATTGATGATGTTTATTTAGTAGGTGTCCTATCTCGTGTTTTTGGTGGGATGTTTGGTCAAGATAATTTAGTTTCACCTGAAGAAATTGCCCATCTGAGTATTGAAGCAAGGCTAGATTATATTATTGATAAAGCCAGACAAGCTAGAATATTTCCTCCTAGTGTAGAACGTCAAAATAATCGCCGCATCTTAGATGTTTTGGTAGGTACTCTTAAAGCCACTTATAGCTATCAGCGCCAACCATATCCGGGAAAAGTCACCATATTTCGAGCGCAGACAAAACATATCATGGCTCCCGACCCCACAATGGTATGGGTAGAGTTATTTGCTGTATTGGCGGCTGATGAAATCGAGATTTATGATGTCCCTGGTCATCACTATTCTTTCGTTTTGGAACCACATGTTCAAGCTCTCGCCGCATCATTAAACGCTTGTTTATGCACTGCGCCTGATGTGATTTAAAAAATAATCTTACCAATTAGAAAGGGGTTTGTCTTTCTTTACTGATTTTTAAGTATAATTATTTGCTACTATTTTTAGCTGATACCAATTTAATATGAAGATGGACTGAATTATTTTGGGAGATATGGAGATTCAGGAAACCTCTGTGTACCTACCCTGAGGGAAGGCGTTCGCGTAGCGTCTCGTAGAGAAGCGCCTATGCGTTAAAAAATGATAATTTTGTACAGCTTCACAAAGAAACGGTATTAGGACTAAAAATACAACATAGTGACAACTTTGTTTGCATTCATCAACACAATCGAGGAAAAGATGACCATGAGATTTGAATATCGCCTGAATATAAATGATTTAAAAGAAGCAAATCAAGCCCACTCAAAAAAATTCTTATGGAAATATTACTTATTCATGATTCTAACTGTCCTATTAGCATCAATTCTTCCCTTGCTCAAACAAGGTAGTATCACCATCAATGAGATGTTATTATCTGTTATTGTACCTAACTTATTATTCTTTGCCTTTCTATATTTGGGTGTGCGTATTTCTCAAAAATTTATGATTAATCGTGCTTGGAAAAATCAACCTGGAGTCAAGACTGCAATCAATGTAGAAACCACCGAAGAAGGATTGCAGATCAAAACAGATTTATCAGAATCAAAACTGAACTGGTCACTCTATACACACTGGCAAGAAACTCCTAATTTATTTATGCTTTATCAATCTCTTAACATTTTTAACTTATTTCCCAAAAGAGCTTTTAGCAGTGAAGCAGAGATGAATGAATTTCGAGAATTATTGAAGATAAAATTACTCCAAAAATGATATAATGGTCTACTCTTTGCTTCGCAACGCAGAATTAATTATCACCAGATGTCTAAAGAAACGGTATGAGAGATAGAGATTTTTATCTGACCTGAAAAACTGGGATAGTTCTGTTTAGAATTTATTTGTTAATCAAAAGCTGAACAACCTGTAAATCTCCAGGAGAAGGTGTTCTACATGTCTCACCCATGAACTAGAACAAAAAGTATCTTTGAGCCATTGGTAAAACTGTCGCAGGTTCACAAATCAGCAATTCGCCATCAGCCCTGACTTCATAGGTTTCTGAATCTACTTCAATATGAGGTAGTGCATCATTCAGCTTCAAATCCCGCTTACTTAATTGGCGTGTCCCGGAAACAGCAACCGCCGATTTTTGCAAGCCCAACTGGCTCTTAATTTCCCTTTCTAAAGCTGCTTGGGAAACAAAAGTTAAGGATGTGGCGTGACGCGCCCTAGCAAAACTGCCAAACATCGGTCGCATATGTACTGGTTGGGGTGTGGGAATGCTGGCGTTAGCGTCGCCCATTTGCGACCATGCAATCATTCCGCCTTTAATGACTATCTCTGGCTTCACACCAAAAAATGCCGATCGCCACAAACATAAATCTGCTAGTTTCCCCTCTTCTACTGACCCCACATACTGGGAAATTCCGTGAGTAATTGCGGGGTTAATGGTGTACTTAGCAACATAACGCTTTGCCCTCAAGTTATCTGCTTGAGTTTCTCCAGCAAGGCTTCCGCGCTGTACCTTCATTTTATGGGATGTCTGCCAGGTACGAATTATAACTTCACCTACTCTACCCATCGCCTGGGAATCGGAAGCAATCATACTAAACGCGCCTAAGTCGTGCAAAATATCTTCGGCGGCGATGGTTTCCCGACGGATGCGGGATTCTGCAAAGGCGACATCTTCAGCGATCGCTGGATCGAGGTGATGGCATACCATCAACATATCCAGATGTTCATCTAGGGTGTTGAGGGTGTAAGGGCGTGTGGGATTGGTGGAAGATGGGAGGACATTCGCCTCACCGCAAACTTTGATAATATCTGGTGCGTGACCTCCCCCTGCGCCTTCGGTGTGGTAGGTGTGGATGGCACGATTTTTAAAAGCGGCGATCGTATCTTCCACAAATCCGGCTTCGTTGAGAGTGTCGGTATGAATTGCCACCTGGACATCATACTCGTCAGCAACGCTGAGACAAGTGTCAATGGCTGCGGGTGTTGTTCCCCAGTCTTCATGCAGCTTTAACCCCATTGCACCGGCTTGTACTTGTTCGACAAGTCCTTGGGGTTGACTGGCGTTACCTTTGCCTAAAAAACCCAAGTTGACAGGAAAAGCATCAGCTGCTTGCAGCATCCGGTACATATTCCAAGGGCCTGGGGTACAGGTGGTGGCGTTGGTTCCTGTTGCTGGGCCTGTACCGCCGCCAATCATGGTAGTAATACCGGAAGCGATCGCTACTTCAATTTGTTGGGGACAAATAAAATGAATATGACTATCAATACCGCCAGCCGTAAGAATCATCCCTTCACCGGCTAAAGCTTCGGTTCCAGGGCCAATAATAATATCGACATTATTTTGAATATAAGGATTGCCGGCTTTACCAATTTTGAAAATCTTGCCATCTTTAATCCCGATATCCGCTTTAACTACACCCCACCAATCGAGAATTAAAGCATTTGTAATTACTAAATCCACTGCACCATCAGCGTTAGAAATGGGGGATTGTCCCATCCCATCACGGATGACTTTACCACCACCAAATTTCACTTCATCGCCGTAGGTGGTGAAGTCTTGTTCAACTTCGATAAATAATTCTGTATCCGCAAGTCGGACGCGATCGCCTACGGTTGGGCCATAGGTTTCTGCGTAGGCGCGGCGATCCATTCTGTAAGGCATATTACATTCCTAAAAGTGAGGTTAGAATCGAGTTTAAACGCAAAGGGGCGCAAAGGTTCGCGGAGTATGGATGAGAATGAGTTGAGTGGGGCGATAATTGGTTGTGGGATGCGAGTGCATACGGCTTTGGGTCCAGGGTTGTTGGAGTCAGCTTATGAGGAGTGTTTGCATTACGAATTGAAGAAGAGAGGATTTAATGTTGGTAAACAAGTTCCAATACCGCTTGAATATGAAAGAGTGCAATTAGATTGTGTTTATCGATTAGATTTAATAGTAGAAAATAAAGTAATTATAGAAGTCAAATCTGTAGAATCTATTCACCCAATCCACTCCGTACAACTTTTAACTTATCTCAAACTAACTAATTGCAAACTCGGTCTTATTCTCAACTTTAACGTCCTCCACCTCAAAGAAGGCATCAAACGTGTAGCCAATCAACTCTAACTCCGCGTACCTTTGCGTTTACCTCAGCGCCCCTCTGCGTTAAAAAAATTCTTAAAGTCCACCATTAACCTTGCCATTAAATCCATAAACCTCACGACTACCAACAAGGGGAACAAGAGTAACTTCTTTTTCATCGCCTGGTTCAAAACGGACTGCTGTACCGGCGGGAATATCGAGGCGCATTCCTCGCGTTTGTTCTCTCTCAAAGTTTAAGGCAGAATTGACTTCAAAAAAATGAAAATGTGAACCAACTTGTATCGGGCGATCGCCTGTATTTGACACATGCAGTTTAATAGTAGAACGCCCAGCATTGAGTTCAATTTCACCTGCTGGTGTGATAATTTCCCCTGGAATCATAATTGCAAAATTTTAAAATTAACGAATTGGATTATGCACTGTTACCAACTTTGTCCCATCAGGAAAAGTTGCTTCCACCTGGATATCATGAATCATTTCTGGCACGCCTTCCATGACATCATATCGTGTTAATAGAGTCGTGCCATAACTCATTAATTCTGCTACAGTTTTTCCATCTCTCGCACCTTCCAAAATAGCAGCAGAAATATAAGCTACTGCTTCTGGATAATTTAATTTCAAACCTCTTCCTTTACGTCTTTCAGCTAACAAACCAGCCGTAAAAATCAATAACTTATCCTTCTCTTGCGGTGTCAGTTGCATTCCTATCTCCTCTTTTGCGTTCTCCGTATCTACAAGTCTGGCGCCGACGCAAGTGTCCTCCTCTGCGGTTTAAACCTGCCAAACTCTTGGTATACAATTGCCACGCTGCAAACAAGACACCCGTAGCATTTGCCACACAGCAGTAAACCAGTTTCTCACTTCAAATGTGGAATCACCGCGATATCTACATAAAAATCCATGTTCTAAACGTGTCACCCCAACATCGCCTTCTCCAGTCCACAAATTACGTGCTTTTTCCACAATTTCCCCAGAAACTACACCACCAACCCAAACCAGACTACCCGTAATTGGCTTTGCATTCAAGCCGTGGGGACTGTGGAAAACACAGTCACTACCTGGCAACCATTGGCGATCAATCCATAATGGTACACCTTGTTGCCAAATTTCCGTGTGCGATCGCCATTCTCCAGAGTAAAATTTCTCTCCCCTAGCACTACGACCAAATCTAGTAATTTCCCAACCTAAAAAATTAGCTCCGGTTGCTAATTCTACCCGTAAATCTTGCCGATAAATCCCGCCGTTAAATAAAATTGTCTCTTGGGGTAACCACTCTAAACATGCACCATGATCAACTTGTATAACTATCGTTTGCCTCGCCTGCTGTCCGTTACTGCGATATATCTTACTGGCGGCAGATGTAGTAACTACGGCTTGTGCATCTGGTTGGAGGTGGAAATTACAGGATAGGCGATCGCCTCCTACTACACCCCCAGCCGTGTGTAAAATAACACTATGACAAACTTTATCCCCTTCTGGATAAAATGGGCGTTGTACCTTCAATGGTGCTTGGTGGTGGTTGTAAATTAGCTGAGTGGAATTTTGGCGATCGGCATAAACTAAGTTAAGTTTGCCATGCCAACCTTCTATAGGTTTGAGATTGGAAGTCATTTATATAGTAAACATTAAATTTCGTTTTTTCAAAAATCAAATATGAGTCCTGTAAACAATGTAATTACGAATTATTTAAGTGCTACCTTAATTACCTTACGCGCCTTCATATCAGCAAATATTTGTGCTAAATCTTTTAGTGGGCGTTGTTCACTAATCAGTAATTCAAAAGCTATTCTGCGACTGGCAATCAATGCAAGTGCAAAGCGGACATACTCTGGAGTGTTGTGAAACACACCCTTCAGCGTCAGTTCGTTGTAATGTAGCTGTTCTGTGTTGACGGTAATGGTGGTATCTCGTGGACAGCCGCCAAATAAGTTTACAGTTCCACCAGGACGAGCACAAGCGATCGCACTTTCCCAGACCCTAGGCACACCTGTGGCTTCAATCACCACATCTGCACCCCATCCTTGGGTGAGTTCTTTCACTACACCGGGCATATCAGGGATTTGATGGTAATTAAAAGTCTTGGTTGCACCGAGTTTTTTACCAATTTCTAGCCTGTGGTCATTCCCTCCCCACAGCCACACCTCAGCTTGTCCGGCATCAGCTAAAGCTGCGGCAAACATTAACCCAATTGCCCCGTCTCCCAAGACAACTACCCGATCTTTAGCTTTGATTTGGGTACGCCCTATACCATGTAACACACAAGCTAGCGGTTCCGTCATTGCTGCCAATTCGTATGGCAACTCATCGGGAATCCGCAACATATTATGCTGTACTATGGGTGCGGGAATTTTCAAGTATTGGGCAAATGTGCCATTGTTCCAAGTTAAATCGGGGCACAGGGAATATTCTTGCCGTTGACAGAAAAAGCATTCCATGCAGGGTGCAGAATTATTGGCAACAATGCGATCGCCTACTCGCCAATTTCTTACACCAGTACCCACAGCTACAATCTGTCCTGCGCCCTCATGACCGAACAGCGTTGGTGGTTTTAACATTCTTGCATGACCACCACGACGCCAAACTTTCAAATCTGTGCCACAAGTGGTGGCCGCGCCCACTTGGATCACCACTTCCCCATCAGCCGGAGTTGGATCAGCAACCTCCTCTAGGCGTAAATCTTCTTGACCATAAAGTAACGCCGCTAGCACAGTTTTTGACCCTATTAAATAACTCCACTTGATTTTATCAGGTGGAGCTAACAAGTTATCTTGCTGACAAAGATTAAGAGATTGAAGTTCTTAGTAAGGACTTTAGTTCGGCATTACTTAAGAAACCATTAGGTATTCACTGCTGGCTGAGACACCACACCCGTATTCCGGGTTTCTACATTAGAAAGCCGACTGATAGTTAATAGTGGCACTTCTTGCCGACAAGACTGACAAAACCAGTACAATTCACTGTGCCGCACATGACGTAGGAGGGAACCACCGCAACATGGACAGGTGTTGGCTCTCATACTCATACCGATGTCCTCCCTGAAAAAGTTGTTGAAAAAACACAAAAAAAGTTGTTGATTAAAGTTTGACTTTCATAGCACGAATGCGACCATTCAAGTCTATACGGTCTTTGATAATTTTTTCGTAGATTGCTTCGTAACCATCGACCATTTGGTGAACACTAAACTTGTTTACTATATATTTTTGACAGGTTTGACGATTTAGTTTCAAAGCATGAGGAATACTTGCAGCCATTTCTTCAAAGCTTTGACAGATAAAACCTGTTTTTCCCTGAGCAATTACCTCTGGTACAGAGCCGAAATTCATCGCAATCACTGGCGTACCAGTTGCCATTGATTCAATCATTACTAAACCAAAAGGTTCTTGCCAGGTAATAGGAAACAAAGTCACAGCAGCTTTGCCCAAAAGTTCCACCTTTTCAGCATGG
Organism: Goleter apudmare HA4340-LM2; assembly: GCA_019359495.1. Taxonomy (GTDB): domain Bacteria; phylum Cyanobacteriota; class Cyanobacteriia; order Cyanobacteriales; family Nostocaceae; genus Goleter; species Goleter apudmare. The sequence goes on along the minus strand of JAHHHF010000081.1, from coordinate 52,824 downwards.
CTGACTTCACCGAGATATTCAATTTGCTTACCATCTATATAGGGAGCAATTTCTTGTGCAAAAAACTTAGCATCTGCTATATCGACTTTTCCTGCCATTTTCAAGCGCCAACCAGTCTGTTTCGCAATGGCGATCGCATGGTGTGGGCCTTTTTCTGCTGAAAAGCGCCCTAGAAATGCTAAATACTGCGGTTTTTGGGGTTGCGCTTCAAACGGGTAGTCTTCAGGGTTAATACCGTTATAGACGGTGTCAACATAGTTTAAGTTAATTTGACGTTGAGCGTTACTAATACTGACGTAGTGTTGCTTTTTGTGATGGCTAAATACTTTCTGATTATCTTTTGTAAAATCACCGTGCAGAGTATGCACAGTAGGAGTTGATACCAAATTCGCCAAAGGTAATGCCGAAATCCCTACATGGGAATGAATAATGTCAAATTCCATAGCTTGCTGGTAAACTTGGCTGAGTTCAAGCATTTCGTATACTGCATACTCTTTGACCTTTGGATCTAAGCGCAATGCACGTGGATAAACTGCTTGTAAATGAGCCAAAGTTTGAGAATCACCAGAGGCAAACAAAGTCACCTCATGACCGCGACGAACTAGCTCATCGGTCAAGTGACTCACTACCAGTTCAATTCCTCCATAACTAGGAGGTGGAACTCTTTCCCATAAGGGGGCTACTTGAGCGATTTTCATAAATTGTTGTGGTTCAGTTTATGAAACAGTTCTCAGATTGAGAACCTAGTTAATTTGATGAGGGCAGAGCATTTGTCCTTACTCCTCTAAAAGTTAAATTAACCAAACAGTCTTTTAAAAGCGCAATATCGGTTAACCCTACTTCAAAAACACCACTAAAAATTTTTTGCCCTCAGTCATTGCCACCTGGCAACTACAATTCTTAAATTACAACCTCCTGTTCTTCTACTTCATCTATCTTGGGGATCATAAGCAGTTATGCTATTTTGTAACTTAACTCACCAAATTAAAAAAAATGTAGCTAACACTACTAAATTATCAGGTGGGATCAATTCTTTAGGGTCTCTTTGCGAAGAAAATGGCATAAATACTAGCAAATTTAAAATTGTTAAATAATTCTAAAAGTTTGCTCAGTTAATATTAATTCATAATTGATGATTTTTCATAATTATACATAATTAAAAAATGAAAATAGCTACTTGGAATGTGAACTCAATTCGGATTCGCCTAGAACAGGTGATTGATTGGTTAAAGCAAAACCCCGTTGATGTCCTTTGTTTGCAAGAAACAAAAGTTATTGATGCCGATTTTCCGCGATCGCCTTTGACAGAGCTAGGCTATCACGTTTATTTCTCTGGTCAGAAAGCTTATAACGGCGTAGCCATGATCAGCCACCAACCCCTTACAGATGTCAGTACAGGTTTCACGCCAATTTTGCCCCATGTAGAGCCAGAACTAGATGCACAAAAGCGGGTGATCACCGGCGTTATTGATCAGATTCGCATTGTAAATCTTTATGTACCTAATGGTTCGGCGGTGGGTAGTGAAAAATATGCTTACAAGCTCCAGTGGTTAGCCACACTCAAGGAGTACTTGCAAATATTACACAAATCACACCCAGCGATTTGTGTTTGTGGCGACTTTAATATTGCCTTAGAAGCCATAGACATACACGACAAAGTGAATCCAGACAATCACATCATGGCATCGGAAGCAGAACGCCAAGCCCTACGAGATATACTTGCATTGGGATTTGCTGATGCTTTTCGTAAATTCACTACCGAAGGCGGACACTACAGCTGGTGGGACTATCGCACCGCCGCCTTCCGTCGCAATCTCGGCTGGCGGATTGACCATCATTATTTGACACCAGTGTTGTATGAGCAGGCGACAAGTTGCATTATTGATGTTGCACCCAGGAAATTGACTCAGCCTAGCGATCATACACCCGTAATTGTGGAATTTTAAGTTTGCGATCGTATAACACCAAAATGAGTGCGGAATCTACTGAAATAAGAAAGCATTTTGCCTAAATGAGTAAGCAAACAGGCAAAATGAGCAAGCATTTTAGGCATTTTGAGTCAGCATTTTAAAGAAATGATGAAGCTTTCGGCTAGTTTGCCGATTAAAATCGACATTAATACCTGAAAATAGGTTTAAAGCGATCGCTCAATTACGCGATTTGAGTTGTTGCTGATGATTTTATACGTATATACTGAATAACTGTATTTGAAGTTACAATTTACTAAAATTAACATGATTTTTTTGTAGTTATATCTTAGGCTAGATGCCGGAAATAGCGGCTTTAACGTAGTAGTAATTAGATATATGAATATAAATCTCACATACCGAGTTTAATGAAGCGATCGCATTTGGCACAAGTCGCCATAACACTTTTACTTTCCCTTAGCAGCGTTGGTGTTGTTGGGGGAAGTTTTTTTCTGAAAAAAGCATTTAGTAATTCCGGAGAACCTCAGTTAATCAGTGATACATCACGTTACCAGAATATACGTGAGCAAATAGGCAATAATAATTACCTAATAAAGCATTTTCCTAGTAATATTCCTGCTGATACTAAAGATATCAAAATTGCTTACTCTCCAGATACATCAACAGGTAATAGTTTTTTGCAAATTAGACTCAAAGAGTCACCAGAAAAGATAAAAACGACACTTTTACAATATCAGAAAGTTGCTAAATACAAATACCAGGGTGGTAATACAAATGACCACGCCAACTTACCCAACGGTGTGCCGACCACTTTTTTTTATACAAGTGACGCAGCCGCAGAATCTTTTCCACCCAGCTATGAAATATTAGTATTAAATGCACAAGATAGAGGTCGTGCTGGCTTCAACTGGAGTCATGGTGATAGCTATGGGGTAGCTATTGATAGTTCAGCCTCAGAAATTGTCTATTGGTTTGAAAAGTGGTGAATTGGGGTTTTGTAATTGGACATTTGTCAACAGTTATTCCCCATTCCCAAGTTATGAGAAAAACTGTGATTGGAGTCATGGGGCCTGGAGATCAGGCTACGGAGAAAGAAATACAAAACGCCTATAAATTAGGTGAACTCATTGCCCAACAAGGATGGGTTTTACTAACTGGCGGGAGGAATGTGGGTGTAATGGATGCTGCTAGTCAGGGTGCAAAGTCTGCCAACGGATTAACTATTGGCGTTCTGCCTAGGGATAATGAAAACGGCATTTCCGCAGCAGTTGATATAGCCATTTTCACAGATATGGGGAACGCTCGTAACAATATTAATGTCATCTCCAGTGATGTAGTAATTGCCTGTGGTATGGGCATAGGTACAGCTTCCGAAGTGGCTTTAGCATTGAAAGCAAATCAGCCTGTAATACTGTTGAGTGATGACGAAATCAGCAAAGTATTCTTCAAAAAAATGTCACCAGCAAATGTTTATATTATAAATTCTTGTGAACAAGCGATCGCTACAATTAAACTTACTCTAAATAATATCAAACGGTATAGCATTAGTGATTAAAGTCTCTTCGTATACTTTAATTACTACCAAATTACTTAAGTAATTGTCACGAGACATAAATACCCTGAAAACTCTGACTAATGAAGCTACCTGTTACAAGCCTCTTAACCATAGTTGAACAGAGCTACACAAATGACCAATGACAAATAACAACCTCCTCCAGTTGTGCGGACAAAACCAATTCGTATAAAGCATGGCATTAATTGCAAAAATTAATATAATGCTTGTACTATGAGTACCTACCAATCTCTCAACAACTCTGATACAGAATACCGTCGGCGTGAAAATGACTGGCGGTTATTTTTACGGCTAGTACCTTATGCTCGTCGTCATGGACGATTATTAGCCATATCAATGTCATTGCTTATACCAATTGCTATAGCCAGTTCAGTACAACCACTACTGATTGGACAAGCAATCTCCCTAATTCGCAGTGAACCAGGAACCTATGAATTTCTGAGAAATCGCCCGTTGTTGCAAGGGCTAAATATTCTCCAAGGATTATTGCTGTTTGCAATTATTATCCGACTGTTATTGACAGGGTTTCAAGGATATTTAGTACAAAAGCTAGGACAAGAAATCACAGCAGCAATTCGCCAAGACCTATTTCATCATGTCACATCTCTAGCAGTGCGTTTTTTTGACCGGACGCCTGTAGGTAAATTGATTACCAGACTCACCAGCGATGTGGAAGCCTTGGGAGATGTTTTTGCTACTGGGGCAATTGGCATTGTCTCAGATTTGTTTTCCATGCTGGTGATTATCGGTTTGATGTTTTCTATCCAGTGGCAACTTGCTTGCTTGCTGCTATTGATGCTCATACCGATTAGCGTGGCAGTTATTTACTTGCAAAAACAGTACCGCCAAGCGAATTACAAAGCCAGAGAAGAACTGTCTCAACTGAATTCCCAGCTACAAGAGAATGTGCTTGGCATTAACGTAGTGCAGTTGTTCCGACGGGAAAAATTCAATAGCGAATTGTTTCGGATCACGAACAAACGCTACAACAAACAAGTAGATAAAACTATCTTTTATGATTCAGCCGTCTCAGGGATCTTAGAATGGATTAGCTTGATAGCGATCGCAGGTGTATTGTGGATGGGTGGTTGGTTGCTATTGCGAGAAAGTCTGACTTTTGGGATTTTATCGGCATTTATTTTATACGCCCAGCAATTATTCGATCCTGTGCGGAATTTCGCCGAAAAATTCACTGTCATCCAATCTGGTTTTACTGCTATTGAACGGGTAAGCAGTATCTTAGATGAACCGATAGAAATCCGCGATGCCACTAACAGCACAAATTCAAAATTGTCAACGTTTGATACTAAATCGGGTTACATAGAAGAAGTAGTTGCTAATCTAGAATCTCAAAACCTCGACCTCCCCCCACAATTAGGAGAAATTCGTTTTGAACACGTCTGGTTTGCCTATAAAGATCATGACTATGTAATTAAAGATTTAGACTTCACTATTCATCCTGGTGAAAAAATAGCATTGGTAGGGCCTACGGGTGCGGGTAAAAGTTCCATCATTCGGCTTTTGTGCCGCCTTTACGAACCCACTAAAGGACGTATTTTCATAGATGGTATAGATATCCGAGAACTACCACAAGCAGAATTGCGACGATATTTAGCTGTGATTTTACAAGAAGGTTTTTTGTTTGCTGGTGATGTTAAAAGCAACATTAGCTTAGGTGACGATTACAGCATCGAAGCAATTCAACAAGCAGCACAAATTACCAACGTTGCTCAATTTATTGAACAACTACCCGCAGGGTATGATACTCAGCTAAGAGAACGAGGTACAAATATTTCTAGTGGACAAAAACAACTCCTAGCTTTTGCTCGCGCTGCCATTCGTAATCCTCAAATCTTAGTCTTAGATGAAGCGACAGCTAATCTAGATGTAGGGACTGAAGCTCTAATTCAAGAGTCTTTAAATCGGATTTTGATGAGACGTACTGCAATCATAATCGCCCACCGTTTATCTACAATTCGCAACGTAGATCGAATTTTTGTCTTGAAGCGAGGTGAATTGGTTGAACAGGGAAGCCATGAAAAATTGTTGCAAGCAGGGGGTATGTACGCCACATTACACAATTTGCAAATGTTGGGAAGTTAGTACGTTGTTTGATGGTTGTTTTTGATTGAAAAACTGACACTCTCCGTCAAAATTTGGAGAGTGTCAATTTCTTTCGACCAAGCAATTCACCTCTCTCCATATTCCATACCATTAGCCTCAGCGTAGCGATGCATAAATCGCATAAATCGCTCCCAATGGTCATCTTGCTCAATTTCAAACTTGCACTCTACCCGCATTAGTTCATCCCCTTCATCACCACCAAAAATAAACCGAGTGGAAGAAGGTGTGACATTAATTTCGCCTTCTTCATCAGTTAACAACAGAGAATTTAGGGATGGTTTAGTAAAGCTGTTGAGTCCTTGTAAGGCTTGTAATTGATTAAAAATCATTAAGACTATGCGTTTACCAGTACGGACTTCCCGCCGCAGACTAACATTACTGAGGTCTTCAAAAAGTCCCGCAAAAAATTGGATGGAAGGGGTGATAGTTTCCATGTTCAATCAAGTATTAAAGATGCAATATGAAATAACCCATTTCACTATTATGTGCATCTTTGAGAATTTAACCTCACCCGATTTGTCAACCTTCACACTTTCTATCTAGGGGGATAGTACTGGGGATTAATGACGGGAGATTGATAACCATTCATGGGCATAGTGTTTCCCGGATTCTGAGGAGGAGCCACGACTGGGGATTGATAACCATTCATGGGCATGGGAGGAGTTACACCTGGTGATTGATAACCACTTGCAGGCGGGATGGTGCTTCCTGTATTGTGGGGAGTAACAGCATTTTGGCTAAACTGTTGGTAAGCAGTGCGGGAAATTGCACTAATAAGTTTTTCGGCGCGGGGGTCATTATTAGGGCGTTGCACCATCACAGTGATTAAGTAGCGCTTGCCAGTTGGCATATCGACTAACCCTGTATCCGCTAACATTGTGCCAATATCACCTGTTTTGTGGGCAATACTAGCGCCTGTACCCAAACCGGAGGGCAAAAGTTGATCTCTTTGGGTTTGGCGCATGATATCAAGGAGCCGATCGCGCGATCGCATACTCACCAAACTCCCCTGATTGACCATCGCCATTAAATGTACCAATTCTCTGGGACTGGTGGTGTTTGTCCCTGGTAAATCGGGGAGGGGATTACGAAGTTGTGTATTTGTCAGTCCCCAACTACGGAAACGCTGATTGAGAGCTTCTATACCCCCCAGTCGCGCAATCAGCATGTTTGTGGCGGTATTGTCGCTGATGGTAATCATTTTAGTGGCGACTTCCAGCGCTGAATACTGAGTGCCTGCGGGTTTGAATTGCATACTTCCAGAACCGCCCGCGATCGCCTCTTGCTGCATAGGCAGCATTTCATCGAGACGAATTTTCCCCGCATCTAAATCTTGGAAAAATGCCACCAAAATCGGTACTTTAATTGTGCTAGCCGCCGGAAAACTGGCAGCACCATTCACATCGACGTAAGCCCCTGCATCCAAATCTACCAAGAAAACGCCAGGCATCAGATTGGGATTACCTGCCGCGAGGTTTTGCACGGCGGTTTTTAAAGGAGTAATTTCTTGAGTTAAGTATAAGTTGGAACCTGCCTGAGTATTGGGTGTAGGTTGGGTTTGTCCCACATTGCTAGATGCTTTAGAAGCATCTGGAGTAATGCGATTCGCGGGATCTAACACTGACAACGCTGTCCCGACGATCGCACCAATGCCAATGCCCACAATCAACAACCGCAGGGTATACAACAATGTCCTAGCTAGTGGCTTTAAGCGGGTTTTACGCGATCGTCTGCCGGGTTTGGGCAATCCATACCTCTCCATCCGCACAGTCTTGAGCTTTGCGCCATTGGGTTTCATTGCAGGTACTTTTCCCTGACCCCTAGGGATAGGTTTAACGGCGGTTGGCATTACTAGTCCTGTTCTTGTTCTCGACACACCGGCCGCCATTGGGGATGAACTCACACCACTATTGAGGCGTGTGAGTATGGTTCCTCCTGTTGGCATTTGTTGCCGTTGGGAAGGAACTTTTACCTTCTTCTGTTCTACCTTTTGGACTTGGCGCGGACGCTGGCGACGGTTTGCCGGTTGACGCCGCGAGAAAGCGTTTAGTTTGTCACTCGACTCTGACACCGTTACTCCTTGTGACCCCCTCGATTGTTTTCTGGCAGACTCCCGACCCAAAACTTATCCTTTAAGCATCTTAATACTCAAATCACCTCTGCTACCATGTAGCATTTTTGTGTTTAGTTTAAGCCATATTCAATATTTTGGGGGGATGAATCCGTACATGTTAAACGATGAATTATAAATCTTGATGATTTTGCTGCCTTGTGAGTGCCCATTCTACCTGTCGCAAAATCCCTCGGAGCATTGCTACTTCGGTAGTTTGCAGGTGAGCACGATTATACAACTGCCGGAATTTTTCCATCCGACTTGCTGCTGTATGTGGATAAAGATAACCTATGTGCAAAAGTAGAGATTCTAATTGCTGGTAGTATCCTTCCACGACATCAAAAGGCGCTATTTCTGTGGTGTTTGGGGTCTGAGTTGGGGATGGTGCTACACATTGTGCCAATTCGTAACAACATATAGCCACCGCCGTCGCCAAATTTAACGATAAATAATTCTCACTGGTGGGGATATGGACAAATCTTTGGGCATAATTTAACTCTTCGTTGCTTAATCCTCGGTCTTCCCTGCCAAAAATCAAAGCTACAGGTTGTTCTGGTTCCTCCAGTAACCAAGGTAGTGCAGTGCGGGGGTTTTCTAAAGGCGTTTCCACACTCCGAACCCTACCAGTCGTAGCGATCGCCCTCACGCATCCCTGCAATGCATCTGGTAATGACGCCACCACTACCGCAGATTCTAAAATCTCTTTGGCATGTACTGCCATCCTCACAGCCTCCTCTGACAGTGGATCGCATTGAGGATTGACAAATACTAGTTGATGTAGTCCAAAATTTTTCATCACGCGGGCGATCGCGCCGACGTTAATGGGGCCAGCTGGTTCTACCAACACAATTCTTAACCCAGCCAATCCCATTTTTTGCCTCCCCACTCTGATTTTTAACTTTGTGTTTGTTAACAACAAGTTTGTATCAGACTATTTTAGCGGTCTTGGTGAATGCTGTTTATACAAACCGAAGGCGATCGCTCTCAACCTCTGGCATTTCTTAAGATATAGAGTGGTGAGGATATTCTGAGCTACTAATCTACCTGCGTAGAGCAACATGCTTCCATTACAGATGTGGTTTAACTGGTAATTTCTAATTGCTTTCTGGCTATTTTTAACTGTTTCCAGAGTATATGAATTTGCTTGTAAGCCTCTTCTGGAGAAAGCTTACCACTAGTTTGTAGACTACAAATATAGTTTACCCGTTGAGAAAAATCTTGGAGATTAGCATTAAAAGCCATATACTCTGGCTTAAACTGGCCATAGTATGGACTACGAGGATACAAAAAATCACAGAGTTCAGCTAAGAAATCAGATTTTTGGTTCATAGGTATTGATATTTCTTGGGGATAAAGCTAATACCGCAAAGCGGAATTGCAAATTTAAAATCCAAAAAGCTTATCTGGTCTGACTCCTATCATTATTTAGCGTGAGCAAATTAGTAAAGTTTACGCCGACCTTTTTGACAAGCATTACAAGCAGCAGTTTTCGGCTCAAAGTCAATACAATTAATTGCTTGCTCAGAACAAGCTTTTATTGGATGCACAGTACATTTCAGTCGATGATCATTGGTAAAAAATTCACAAGCATGGCAAGGAATTTCGTGTAATTTCTTGACATAATTGACTCCTTTTTTCAAGGTTAACCAAATACTCCAAAACATGAAAATTATCATTGCCCAAGCACATAAGAAATAAAAAATAGTAATAATCATGATTAATTTCTCCTGGAAAATCTCAAAAAATGCCCACAGTCAACTGCTTTTAACCGCAGGCATGAAACATTACTTAGCTAGAGTTGAGCGAAAATCAATTAACTATTGGCTTGTTGAAGTGAAGAGGTTCGCCAAGTATGCCAAACGTATCCTAAGAAAGCCAACACACCCAGAAAAAACTGGATATTGGCTAATCCTTGACGTTCTAAACCATAAAATTCTGGCGGAAAAACTGTAGTGTTACAACCTACAAATGCAGCAGAAATGAAAGCTATTAAAGCTAAACCTAATAAGCTGTAAGCAAGAATATATTCGCCATCATTCATTGGTAAAATTCTTCTTGCCCACCCAAAAGGCTCAACTAAAATATGCCATATACCCCCTGCAATCAGGATTAAACCAATCCAAATATGACCACCGATGACATCTTCTAAGTTGTCAACACTTGCCATACCTAAAATATTCCAGCTACCATCTTTTAGCCCAACTAAGTAACCGAATATTGTTGCTGGGTTTAAATTAGGCTCGGTGATTAGGCGCACATTTCCCAGTGTGGTGTCATAAATTCCACCCAAAAACATTGCTTTTCCTACTAACAAGAATGCACCTAAACCCAGAACAATCAGGTGATGACCTAAAATTAAGCTCAATTGCTTAGGGTCGTTCCATTCATAGTGAAATTTTGCTGCCCAGCCACCGGCACTATATAAAATCCTAGGGGCGCGAAATACATGGAAAAGTCCCCCTGCACCCAACACAGCCGAGGCAACTAAATGCAAAATACCAATCACAAAATAGGGATAGGTATTGACCACCTCACCACCAATGCCTACACCCCAACCCAAAGTTGCTAAATGAGGTAACAAAGTCAGCCCTTGCTCATACATTGGCACACCAGGGACAAAACGTGTCACTTCCGATATTGTTGTTGCTCCTGCCCAAAACATAATTAAACCGGCATGGGCAACATGAGCACCTAATAATTGACCAGATAAATCAATTAAACGCGCATTACCAATCAACCACGGTAAATTTGTATCTGCTGCCAAGCTTCTATCAGTAGAAATTGCCACAATTCAATACCTTATCTAACAAAATTGGTGATATTCGTAGAGACGTTGGAATGCAACGTCTCTACAACGTTTACGATTCGCTACCGATGGTATTTAATGCTCTTTCAATTTGGCTAAAATCAACACCAATGGCTCGTAATGCGTGCCACAAATGACCTTGCAAAAAGAAGAAAGCTAGAAAGAAATGAGCATTTGCTAACCAAGCTCTAGGACTGTAACCACCGTTGGCTAACTTGACTGTGTCGGCAAAATAAGGGCTAACACCGAGTTTTACTTCCAAAACCTGCCCGTAAAATTCCACGGGATAAGCTAAGGTATTAACTGCACAAAAATAAGCTGCAACAAATCCTGCTAAAGCAATACCGCCTAAAGAATAAGAAAGAATTGCTTCCCCGGAGAAGATTAAAAGCTTTTTCGCCCAAGGTAAAGGTTCTATGAGGATATGCCAAATTCCACCACCAATGAGCAATAAGCCTACATAGATATGACCACCAACTAAATCTTCTAAGTTGTCAACGCTAGCAAAGTGGGTTTGATAGCCATAGATGACTAATGGGTTGAGGGTGGGTTCGGTGACAATTCGGACATCGTGAATTGTGGAGTCATAAATTCCTCCCCAGAACATGGCTTTTCCTACTAGTAGTAAAGCCGCTACACCCAAAAAGATTAAGTGGTGTCCTAAAATGAAGCCGAGTTTTTTAGGATTGTCCCATTCAAAGTGAAATTTGCGAGCGCGTCCAGTGGCGTCTTTTAAGTTTTTTGGAGCTTTGAAGGCATGGAACAGCGCCCCAGCACCCAAAACAGCAGAGGAAATTAAGTGCAAAGCACCAATGACGAAATAGGAGTAAGTATCTACTATCTGACCACCTGCGCCTACTCCAAAGCCCAAGGTAGCTAGATGGGGTAACAAAATCAGCCCCTGTTCACCCATCGGGATGTTGGGGTTGTAACGAGAAAGTTCAAACCATGTAAAAGCCCCCGCCCAGAGGGTAGTGAGCGCGGCTTGGGCGACATGAGCGCTAATAAATAAGCCAGAGAGGTCGGCGAAGCGGGCGTTACCAACCCACCAATCATATTTGACGTTGGAATTACCGTATGTCTGCATTGTCTGGATACTGTAGTTTGTTGAGATAAATACTCAATAATTATGGATAGCTATCAGCAAGAGGCTTGAGTTGAATGGTTGTTAAGGGAGGAGAATTGTTTGCTGAATGCTTGGCATGGGATGACAACTATACCCTATGGGTTCGCCGTAAGGCGTTCTCTTAGAGTAGGCTCTCACCTATGCCTCTACTCGTTAATTATTGAATATCTGCATCTACTTTATTGAAAATATTTCTTAAATAGTTATGTTATTTACAAATATTAATAATGGCAAATAATCCCAGATAAATTAAGTATAAACACAGCAAAACATGACCCGATAACTAATAGTTAAGGGTCTAGTTTACAAAGATAGAAAGATGATATTAAGGAATTAAATTTGTGACTGTATATAGTTAGAAGATAGTGTAGAAGCTATGACTAACTGTGTATATTGGCGTTGCCAAAAACTCAACATTTGCTCACCAACTTGTTGGGGATAGAAGTAATGAAAGAAATGATATCCTTTGGGGCATTCCCAGATAATATCTTCTGGTTTAAACCAATTCAGCCAGTCTTGTAATGTAGATGAATTGACTATTGGATCTGTTTTGCTACCACATACCATCATGGGCATAGAAACTCCACCTTTAGGTAAATGAGCTAGCTTGAAAAGGGAATGGGGAGAAGGAGATTGTTCTAAGTCTTTATCTAAGGCAGCTAATAATTTTTTAGTGGTGTGGGGTGGTTGGCTACCAAAGAGACTGCGAACATTGCTTGCTAAAACCTGTTCCCTACTGATGCTAAACAGTTGTCGTTGCACGTAGTAGTGAGCGTGCCAGATATTTGCGGGTTGAGTAGCGACAGCTAGAAGAGTGAGCGATCGCACTTTTTCGGGGTATCGCCGCGCAAAGATGAGAGCGATCGCACCACTCACACCATGTCCTCCTAGATGCAGAGGTTGGGGAGACTGTTCGACAAATTCTGATAACAAATCCACCGCTTGATCTATAGAACTGGCTTCGTCCGGAGTTTGCTGATACTCCCACTGGGCAATGCTGACAAAACCAGACAAGTATTTAAGTAGGGGTTGATCAAATCGTTGCAAGCTAGGACTGGCACTTAACCACAGCAAATCAAATGAGTCAGACATCAATATCTCTCAGACTTGATAAATTATCGGTGAGCAATTCTCAATCAGGGCGTACTCATGTACGCCCTTCATCCCTACAAGCCAAATTCTGTCTTTAACTGAGCCACCCAAGTTTTAATGCGATCGTCTGTGAGGTCAGATTGACCACCGCTATCCAGTGCTAGCCCCACAAACTTACCACTTTGCACCGCTCTAGATTCCTGAAAATCATATCCATCTGTCGGCCAATAGCCTACTGTTTTACCGCCCTTTTGGGAAATCTTTTCTTCCAGAATTCCCATCGCATCTTGGAAGTTATCGGCATAGCCGTATTGATCTCCATCCCCAAAATAGGCAACTAACTTACCACTAAAATCTATTTCATCAAGTTCAGGAAAAAAGCTCTCCCAATCACTCTGAAGTTGACCAATATCCCATGTCGGAGAACCAATAATCAGTAATTCGTACTGAGCAAAAGTTTCAGCATCGGCCTCATAAATTGGATGTAGGGTTACAGTATCACCACCAAATTCATCCCGAATTTTTTCCGCATCAGCTTCTGTATTACCAGTTTGAGTACCGTAGAACAAACCTATTTTCTTTGCCATCTTGATTCCTAAAATTGCACTTGTTGATAGATAAAAGGTTCGGAGAAGACTTTAGAAAAACAGACTGCTGTTTTTTAACAACAGAAAAGCAAAAAACGCACCGCCACAGCTACCAACTGTCCAGCCGGTATTAAATTCACTCCAAGATTTTGCTGTTTTCATGTTTTGGGGTAACTCACCTAGAGCAACTTTGCCATCTTTGAAGGATGCATTGGCATACATCACCAGACAAACAGACAAAATAAACAGCAAACCAATTGTGGCAGCCAGTCCAGCCAAGTTTGCTAATTCTGTATCTCGTAGGGGGCCGAGTTTGACGAAGGGGCCTAACAAAAAATAACCATGTGCCATGCCAATTTCTAACCCCCGTCGTAAAGGAGATAATCCCTGACGGTAAATTGGCAGATTCTGCACCCAAGTTTGAGTTAAAGCAGAAGCATTGATGGGAGTATCGAGATTACCAACTTCTGGTGTACTACCATAGTTGACAACACCTTGCTGAAAATCTAACCCCGCAGCAATAACACGCGCCCTCAAAGCGTGCCAAATATGACCAGCTAAAAATACAATTGCCAACGCCAAGTGACTAGTTGCTAACCAAGTGCGGACTGTTGGTTCTCCCGACGCCGCCACACTCAGTCCGACTGGGCCATAAAAGACTGTGGGATAAACCGTATCATTAACTGTGACAAAGTAGGCTGCCAAACAACCCATGTAAGCCAGAGCGCCTAAACTGTAAGACAAGTAAGCTTCTCCAGACCAAATGAGGATGCTTTTTGCCCAGTTAAAAGGCTTGGTGAAGATGTGCCATAATCCGCCAGCAACGCAGAGTAATCCTACCCAGATATGTCCGCCCACCACATCTTCTAAATTGTTAACGGCGGCCATACCTTCTTTACCAAAGGCTCCGAAGAGATAGCCAAATATCCGTGCTGAGTTGAATGTGGGTTCGGTAATCAGTCTGACAGTTTCTGTGGCTGGGTCGTAAAGACCACCCCAAAACATAGCCTTCCCGACCAATAACCAAGCCCCCAAACCCAACAGAACAAGATGAATGCCGATGATGGTGGTCATTTTGTCTTCATCTTGCCAGTCGTAGTCGAAAGAACCCAGGAATGTCTGGTTTTTTGGTAATACTTCCGGGCCAAGGAGCGCATGGTAAATACCACCAGCACCCAACACGGCGGAACTGATTAAATGCAAAACGCCAATAACAAAGTAGGGATAGGTATCAATAATTTGCCCACCATTACCAACACCAAATCCCAGGGTGGCTAAGTGGGGCAATAAGATTAACCCCTGCTGATACATGGGTTGGGATGGGTCATATTTGGTGATTTCAAATAGGGTCATGGCACCTGCCCAGAGGGCAATTAACCCAGCATGGGCAACATGAGCGCCCAAGAGCTTACCTGAAAGGTTGATAAATCGGGCATTGCCTGCCCACCAACTAAATTCCTTGGATGTTGTTATGGTTGCAGTTGCCATTGTTACATTACCTCTGTGGGAGTTGAATGCACGACTTTACCAAGGCGGAAGTCAAAGCCAGCTGCGCGCAAGGCGTGCCAAAGGTGTCCTTGGAGGAAGAAGAAACCGAGCCAGAAGTGAGTATTGGCTAGCCAAACGCGGGAGGAAATTAAATCTCCACTTTGGAAGTAAGGAAAGCGGTCAAACCCTATACTTAATGCTGAACCGTAAAATTCAACTGGATAAACCAGTGTGTTAACAGAGACAAAGTAAGCAGCAACCAAACTCATTAAAGCCAAAGCACCCAAGCTGTATGAGAGGTATGCTTCCCCTGACCAAATCAACAGCCGTTTGGCTAACTCCAAGGGTTGAGTAACAATGTGCCAGATACCACCAGCAATACACAGCAGACTGACCCAAATGTGACCACCAATCACGTCTTCTAGGTTGTTGACTCCCGCAATCCAGTACTTACTCCCACCAAATAAGTAGCCAAAAATTATACTGGGGTTCAATGTTGGGTGAGCTATTACCCGCACTTCACCGATGATCGAGTCGTACAAACCACCAAAAAACATGGCTTTCGCCACCAGTAAGCCAGCGCCCAAACCCAACAAAACTAGGTGGATGCCCAAGATTGTGGTCATTTTATCGGCATCTTGCCAACGGTAGCCAAAGAAGGGAAATTTGTCTTCTAAAATGGCTGGCCCGCGTAGGGCATGAAAAATGCCGCCCAACCCCAGAAAAGCCGAGCTAATCAGATGTAAGACGCCGATGACAAAGTAGGGATGGGTATCTATCACCTGTCCGCCACTACCGACGCCCCAACCGAGGGCAGCGAGGTGGGGTAATAGAATCAGCCCCTGTTGGTACATGGGTTGGGAGATGCTAAAGTGGGCAATTTCAAATAGAGTGGTAGCTCCAGCCCAGAGGACAATTAACCCGGCGTGGGCAACGTGAGCACCCAAAAGTCGTCCTGAGAGATCTGTTAACCGGGCGTTTCCTGACCACCAGGGAATCGACTGTGGAGTTTGCATAGCCATGCTTGTCACGGCATTACCTCTTAAGAAATTTTGCAATGGCTGAGAATAATCAATATTCTATTGAATATCTATCTCAATAAGTCTGGGAATATCGTAGCAGAATTATTGAAAGTCTTTATCACTTGTTTAACGTAACTTTTTGTAAAGATTAGATGTCGGATCTCGAAAAAGCTCTTGTAACTTGGTTTTTCAGGGTATTTGCTGTTGCACAGAACTGCAATTTGGAGGGATTTGAGTTCCAAAATTGCTATTAAATATCAATAAGTCTGTGTTAGAGTGAAGATGACTTAGAAAATGGCAATAAACCTTTTGTGCCAATGGGGCTAAATCCTGCTTCCAGAGATTGGGATAGCGATATGCAGGATTTAACCTTTCTTTTTATTGAGTTGAACGCAACACAATCAAGGGCGGGGAAACCCCTACGGGTTTTGCGATTTAAAACTGTACTTCACTCGTCTGAAAACCGCTATAAATCCGGGATTTCTAAATTCCAGGCTACAAAAAGTCAGGAATTTGGACAGAAAAGCCTCTACAGTTCCCCAGGGTATATGAATCAACGCGATCTATAGATTGGTACTGTGGCAGAAAACGATCAATCTCAACAACTAGCCCACTAGGTTATCTATCTATCTAGCGGGCTGGATTGCTTGTCTTGATTGGATGCCAGGAACGAGACTTGAACTCGTGACACGAGGATTTTCAGTCCACAAAGTCAACTTTTGATTTTTGCCCATTGTTGACAATATTTAGGCTGTAATCCTTGTGTGAGTGGGGTTTTACTGGCATCAGGTATATATAAAGCTTAGTTATAGGGGATTGTCGGGATTGACTACTGGGGGACGGGGGCGATCTGAGCGTTTAAGCAACTGCTCAAAAGCGCGTTGGTGTTGTTTTTCTGTTATCCAATGATGATACAACTCACTATGCACTTGTTGCGAGTGCCCCATCTGCTGGGCTGCCAGAGAAACTTGCAAGCCATACTCTAATGTTCTGATTGCCCAAGCGTGGCGTAGATTGTAGGCAGGGAAGTTTATACCCACTCGCCGAAACATTTGGCTTACGTCTCCCCCCAAGCTGGCATTCGAGCGCTCCAAATTGACGGCGGGTAATTGGGGGAAGTGCAATTGAAATTCTTCCACCCATTCCAAATGAAACGGCCACACGCGCCGATTCCCGGTTTTACCTTCCAGCACCGTGCAAATGTGGCTACCCTCAAATGCCTCCAAATCCAGGCGAAATACTTCATGATTGCGAAGGCCATAAGTAGCAATCATGCCGTAGACCCAACGCCAGGGAGCAGAAGGAATTTTGTAATACCACTCAACAATCACTTGATCATCTGGAATTTGGCGGGGTGCAACTCGCTTGGGGTTGTAGTTGCCTTTGAGTTGCCCAGTATCTAAAGGAATGCCAGCAAATTTGGCGATCGCGCCGAGGCAAATACAAAATCGCTTGCGGGTTTTGGTATCTGGGGGAGTAGCGAGGATAGTTTGCAGCAATAATTCTGATGTCAAGGTTGCCTCTGAGGGGAGACGCTTGAACACCATGCCGTATTCAGTGCGCCAGGTGGTTAAAGTTTGCTGATCTGTGCGTCTTCTTTGAAAATAATCAACCTCAAATAAAGAAACCCACTCGCTGATTGTGCGAGGGGTTTGGTTTGCGTAATTTCGAGTAATGATTGAATTTTTGGAAGAATACGACGACCAATCAAAATCGCCTGCATCCAAGGATAACCGAATTTTTAGAGCTTGTTTCTCTGCTGCTTTGACTCCGCTTGCTGTGGCACGAATTTTTAAGCTAATGCGTTGGCTTGTGAGTCCTGTATCGGGGGAACCTGGCTTTTTGGGGAATAGTCCCCGTAGTCTTAAAAATGAGCCTTTGCAATCTATAATGATGCCGATGTTTTGTGCTTTGAGTCTGGTGTTAGCTTCTGATATTAAGGTTTCAATTTCATCGCTATTCTTCTGTACTAACGACACAAAAATCTCCCTCGTCATCGCGCTCAATGTGAATGTAAATTATGCATTCTTCTGGTTCTGCCTTTTCGTCAACATCTTCATCTTCATCCCCACAACTAACCGCAATCAAAGCCTTAACAGCAACGCAATATTCCCCGGTTTCATCGTTGCACTCACTTATTTCACTATCAAGGATTTCAGTGGAGACAACTTCCCACCAAGAATAATGATGTGCATCATTGGGACGGCACTCACCACACACGACATTTCCGTCTAAATGGTCGCTGCGATAGTCTGTTTCTTCCCACGCATAACTGTGACTACCTACGCGGTAATGTTCATTTTCGACGTATTCTTCAGCTAGTGAACAAAGTTTTCTCTCTAATTCCTCACTCATGATTGAGGATTTGTCACCATCCATTAGCTTCCCCCTCATTTAAAATCTGTTGCAAGTGTGCTTTCCCTTCTGCCCAATTCCTACCCCCAAGTTTAAGGATTTGCTCAATCACAAACGTCTCTCCCTTGGCATCCAAAAGTGACTTCACAGCCAAATAAAAAGCTTTTGTGTGGGAAGTGGAAGTGTAAGTTTCCTGTGGGTGATCTGCACTTGGCTCTTTATATAAGTGTTCCAGCGATTCGGTTAACTCCTGCTTGACTTCCGGCGGGTAAGTCGCTGTTGCTCCGTAAACCTCTTTAAGCGATTCTTCTTGTTGCCAGTGATGCAGTGCAATTTCTGTCTGTTCGAGTTCTTGGTTGACGGCATTTAGGGCAGCGCGGCGGGCATCTTGCACCATGAGCCGTCTGGATTCTTGCACTAGTTGCACTGAAGTCACCAATGCCAAGCCATAGGAAATTCCCTTACCAATTACTGGCATGGGAGAGAGTGCCGCTAACCACAAGGACGCGGCGCTAGCCATAAGGCAATTTGTTTTCATCCACCGATTAACCATTGCAAAATTCCCCCCAGAATTATCGCTGATGCGATCGCAATTAGTAGCGCGTAGTAATCTTGTTCACCTAGTTTGAGAAACACTCGCACTGCATCATCGGTCACGAGTGCCAGCACCAGCGCCGCCGCCGCAACAATGTAAATCACCCACATGACTCGTAGTAATGCCGGATGTATCGCCCCTAGCCACGCCACAAAGCTAGAAGCGATACACCCGGTTAAAAACCATGCCCCCAGGTGTATCGCTCTTGCCATTAGTAGTTACTCTTCACTTTGGCTTTGATTTCGGCAATCCGTGCGTTTGCGTTATTTTCGGCACGGTCTAGCCCTGCTCCCATGCGGGCGTATTCTGGTCTAAGTGCATGGAGATGTCGGGCGGTTGCTGCATCTGAACGTTTTTTGACTAGCTCACTGTCGGCAACACCACGAATGTACCCCCGATGGGCTGCATGAACTTGAGCGTCTGCGTTTTCAATCTTCTTGAGTGACTTGTAAGCGCGTTTTGTTTGTCTTGCCTCCTGTTGCGATCGCGTTGCAGTGGCTTTGAGTGCGTCGGCTTCTGCCTTGTTGAAGTAACGCGGGGTGTGATTAACTGGAGCAGTCCGAATAGTTTCCCAAGTACCTGTTTGCAGTGGGTTAATAACGGTTGGGTCTGTTGCAGCCAACACCTTATCTTTATCTATGGCGTGTGTTCCGGTGGCGAGTGAGTTTGATTCACCGCCTTTTTTTTGAGTGCTGCTAGTGATTCTTGCTAAAACTCCCATGTTTACCTCATTGAGTACAAACGTTCTGTTTTACCTGTTGCAGCTGTTGCCTTTCGGCTTGCAGTTGCCTCAGTTCTGTTTGGTCGGCGCGTTGGTAGGTGGCGATAGCTCCAATTGCTAACCCGCCTGCCAGCGCTGCAATAATCAGGACCATGAATGCTGATAAGTTTCCCGTCGCTGGCTGTGGTGTAGGGTCAGGTTGTGGGTAAAAAAATTCACCTGTGAATGGAACAACCTTGCTAGTTGGCGGCTGTTTAGCTTTGTTCATCATCTGACTCCACAAGCATCGGTTGATAAACAGGCAACAGTAAACGTGATGTGCCAGCGTTGAGTGCAGCGTGTACACTCATTTGCACAATTTCACGCTGTTGTGGCGTGGGGTTATCGCGCATCAAGATGATGCGGCGTAGTACCCGCCCTGGCAGCTGTCGCCAGTATTCTCGTGCAAGAAGTTCTGCATCCCGTTCCAAGATTATTTCCAACATATCGGTTGCATCGTCGGTTGCATCGTCGGTTGCATCGTCGGTTGCATCGTCGGTTGCATCGTCGGTTGCATCGTCGGTTGCATCGTCGGTTGCATCGTCGGTTGCATCGTCGGTTGCATCGTCGGTTGCATCGTCAGTTGCATCATTCTGTGATAGACGAGAGCGCAGTACTTCGATACCTGCCTCTGTCCAAAGCTTTCTTCCATGTTCATCGCTGGCAAGATGAACGTCTAATTGAAATACCTCTGGGTATCGCCTCAGCCAGGACCGAATGGTTGATACTTTAATTCCTGTTAGTTGAGATGCCTCGGCAATGGTGTATAGTTGCATTGTTTTCCAGGTTAGTTTACTGGCTGGTAAAATAAAAAAGCGTTGTGTTAAGAGCACAACGCTTTTAGGGATAAATTTCGTTTTTACTAGCTTGCTTGTTGTCCAAATCGTCTCTCTAAATCAGCTTCTGCCTCCTCAATAGTCATTGGTATCGCGTTCACAGCAAGAGCGCGTTTTCTTGTAATGTAAGTCTGGAATGCCTCCTCATCGTCCCGATGGGCTAAGACGTAATTTTTTAGCTCATCTAAAGTCATCTGTTGAAAATCTGGCTTGGTCATAACCAAATTACCTCTCCTACTGGTGTAATCTCAGCTTCTAACGAATTATCAGCCAAGATGTAAATGTTTCTGGTCCGCTCATCTAATCTCACTAAGTCTATTGTTTTGTAAACTCTGGTCAGTTGAGCGCAAACCCGAATTGCGTTGATTGCTTGCTTTGATGTTGGTTCCATGTTCCTGTTTCTATTCTCACCTCTTCGCTGTGCATTTTTCCAAGGCTCCCTCTAGGGTTTCGATTCCGGCTGCTTGTCCCGGTGGCTGTTTTTTTTTACTGGCTTCATCGCGCTTTCCTCTAGCAGGTCTTTACTGTTGCACTACGGGCGGCAGGCTGCTATCTCTGCATGGTTTGAGGTAAACGGAATGGGGCTTTAGTAGTTTTTACTGGAGTAGAGTAAGATATTCTGTTAGGATAATACACTAACATCCTAATAAGATAATTACAATTAGAATCCTGCTATCCTAATGGGAAGTCATTATGGTTTTGTCAAATGCCCAAAGCCAAGCATCTCCAGCGAGGAGAGATCAAGAAAACTGTGAGCATGAGCTTGTCGGATACAAGTCTCCAAAGGCTCGACCAGTTAGCGAAGAACCTAGAAATCAGTCGTTCCGAAGTGGTCGAAATGATCGCAAGGGGCGAGATGTCGTCTGCGGGACAGGGGGACATACTGCTGGGGGAACAATTAAGCAGCTTATAGCTGAAACTCTTGAGGAGCTAGAAGAAACAGAGTCTAGGGCTGACAAGCTGCGTAGTCGTTTAGTTCAATTGTCAAATCTATTAGAAAGCGTAGAGTCGCAACCTATCGAAGATGTCCAGCAAGAATAAAGCCGTTTACCCAATGGGTAGACGGCTTTATTTATGGACGTTTTGCCTATTTAGTTAATTAGCAGGTTTCTCAGATGCCTACCTCAGAACGAAAATCGCTTGGTGATGAATCAGTAGAACACTCACAAGGCTTTGGTGTTGGCGGTTTATCAGGAATGAATTCCAGGCGAAAGCGAAGTCTTCCTTTCTGCCAACCTCCTCCCTGAGTGCTTAAAATTTCGCATTTAGCTCCTGCCTCAGTGAACCATTTAACCTTTGCATTCTGGTAAGAACTGTTTTTGTTTTCTTGATTCGCAAACTCTCGCACTTTCTGTTTGAGTTCACTGAATTTAAAGGTAAAGCCTGTTCCAAAGTCAGGCATCTCCATCGAAATCACATCATCATCATTCAATTCAAAACTGCTCATTTCGCTTTCTCTCTTGTCCGACACAACTGGCGGGTTAAGCGCCAACTCAACCCGCCTTCCCTAATCATTCCCCGTTACTCAACGACCAATGACAGTCATACTCAAAACAGCCACAAGGGAGTTTGTCAAAGAAGCAAAGATACTCCCCTTCACCGAATACCCAGAATTTTTGATATGGGGAAACAGAGCATTCAAACATATTGCAGGCTCAATCTATCACGAGTGCTTTTTCACAGTCGTTCTTGACCGAGACGTTAACCCATGACCACTAAACAAGTAAATTCCCAAATTGATGAAGCCACCCTTTTCACAGGGATGAAACTGTGCGAACTCATCGCCTTCATGAAGGAACTCGACCCCGAATTGGACGAAGTGGAAGTCACGGTGTTAACAGGGGTCTTTCTCGAAAAACTCCCCAGGCTGATCAGTGAATCTCCCAGATTCATGGCAACACTCAAATACACCGCCAACAAACTCAAGCGAAGTAGAAACCAGTCGAATTAGTTACAGAGGGGATAAATGCAAAGTCAACTTTTTAAAAATTCCCCTCCATAGCTACCACTACTTGCCACTCAACTCGTCACCCCCTTATCCAGCAAGCGTTTCAACCCGTCACCATTCATCCGTCACCAACCCGTCACCAACCGTCACCGACCCGTCACCATCCGTCATTTGACCCGTCACTATGAAAAAACTATGCATGATTCTCAAATTTTGGCAGTGGGGAGCCATGCACTCACCCCACTTTGATCGCTTCCTTATTACCCTCAACCACTTCCCCATCGAGATAAGAATCGACTGGTCAAAATGGACACGCGTATTCACAATCAGCCTGTCCTTTTACATCCCAGAAATCATTGTGAATGCACCCCATGCAGCAGAATGGGCATTTATTAATGCCATGAAAAAACAAGGTATAGAAATAGACCTTACTGACATTGATTCCATTCCTTTTTAATTCATCCACCTACGTAAATCAGGAGAAAGAATATGTGTATAAAAAGAAAAAAACCGAGAGAATGTAATAGCATTCCTCGGAAAAATAAAAAGACATTTAAAACCTTATTTGTCTTCAATTGTAACACAATTGGAGGAAATCATGACTAGCCAAACATCTAGCAATCAAGGATTAGCCGTGTTATCTGCTGAATATCAGCAGGTTAATTCTAGAAACAAATTTGATTCATTCAATGATTTTCAAGAGTTCATTGGAAATTCATTTATTGAAGGGAGCGGGATAGATCCAATCCTGTTTAGCGATTGCATCGAATTTCATCAAGACCAAGAATTTTATGATGGTGGAGAAGTTGTTACACCCATACATGATGCTTTGAATTGGACATTTACCAGGTTCACCCAAAAAGTAAAAGAGCCGATGTATGCTGCGTTCTTTGTAAATGAAGATGGCTCAGTTTGGCAAGCCATTATTTCTGAATGGGATGAAGAGAGACAGCGCCCTTATCGCTATCTCGCCCCCAAAGGCAACGGTGATAAAGTCTTCCTTCCACCAGTGCCTACGGCTATTCGGAAAAAAATCGGACAGCGATACGGGGTAGAGCTTCCCACAGACGGCAGTTTCTGGGAATGGTTTAGAAATTCAGAATTGGACATCCCACGAATAGTGACCGAAGGAGGCAAAAAAGGATTGTCCCTACTCACCCACGGATACGTCCCCTTATCGCTCTACGGCTGCGATTCCGGGGGACAGAAAGAACTAATCCCCGACCTTCGTCAATTCAATAAAGAATCAGGGATGTGGCTGCTTGCCCTAGACCGGGACAGCAAAGAAAAAACTCGTCACCGAGTCAACGCCGCCAAGCGAAGACTGGGAAACGTTCTTAACAAAGATGGTTTTAAGAACTATGTAGAGGATATTATTTGGTCGTCAGAGGACGGCAAGGGAGTTGATGACTTAATCATGAACAAAGGATTTGGAGCATTTGACTCGTCTTACAACCGGGCGATCGCCCGGCTAGAGAAACAATTTAAGCCCGGTAATGGTGTCTTCTTGTCCAAAGAAGATAAAGAAAAAAAACTGCCTCCTGACCAGATGGCGAAAAAGATTGCCGAAGACTATCGCCAACAATTGGCTTTTGATAACGAGACAAAACAATGGCGTAGATACAGCGCTGACTTTGACGGGGTTTGGTCTAATGAGTCACCCGAATTCATTGAATCGTTCATTTATAGAATTGTTCTCAATGAAGGCGCTCACACCTTTGGTGCTGATTACATCACCACGATAGTTAGATTACTGCGCCATGAACTTGTTGAACGCCAATGGAGACAGGTCTCGTCCCGCGAATTCTTGCCCTTTCTCAATGGGGTAGTAGAACTCAGCACAGGTAAACTTTTGCCGCATTCACCACATTTCAGGCTGACTTGGTGTCTCCCAAGAAATTATTCTGCCGAAGGTGGAAGCTGGGAGAATATCAACAAATTTCTGGAACACCTTTCTGCTGGAAATGCTGATATCAAGCAAGTACTAATCTGTTACTGCAACGCCGTTATCAAAGGACGCTATGACTTGCAGAAATTTCTACACTTAATTGGATTAGGTGGAACAGGTAAGGGCACTTTCACCAGATTACTCACCGAATTAATTGGCAAGCAAAACGTTCTGGTGACTAATCTACCCATCTGGTGTACCAACCAATTCGAGGGAGCCAACGCCTTTGGCAAGCGATTAGTAATATTCCCAGATGAAGACCCCTATAGAGGAAGCATAGGGCGATTCCTCAGCTTGACTGGCGAAGACCAGGTGAGAGCCGAAGAAAAAAGACAGAAGTCTTTCAACTTTGATTACCAGGGAATGACCTTAGTCGTTTCTAACTTTCCAGTTTTTAGCGGTGGCAGTAGCAGCCGTGCCAAACGTCGAACTATCACCGTTCCCTGTAACAACCCCGTTCCTGAAGCCAAACGCCAACAGTTATCCACAGTATTCGAGCCAGAATTGGCAGCGTTCACCAACTACTTACTCTCGCTTTCAGACGATCATGTCAGCGCGGTACTCAGAGGCAAGAAAGAAATCCCAGAATGCACCTTGGAATTCTGGAATAACCAGATGAAAGGTGATTCAATCGCTGCTTGGCTCAACGACAAAGTTATTTACGACCCTAACGCCGTGACTCCCATAGGCAACGACAGGAACGAGGGAGCCAACGGTGAGCCACGTACTTTATTCGGCTCGTACATCCAACACTGTGCGGCATCTGGTGATTCACCCAAAAGCAGTAAAGTTTTTAGTCCCGATTTGATAGAGCTATGCCATACAGTTCTGAAGTGGTCAGTAGAAAAGCAACACACCAAAACAGGCAAATTTATCAAGGGGCTACGGCTAAGGACAGTGCTTGACGAGCAAAATCCCACCTACGATTACTGTCTTATGCAACGGGTGACGGGTAGTGACGGGTCGGTGACGGATGGTGACGGGTCGGGTGACGGGTCGGGTGATGACTCGAAAGCCTTGCTAAATAAGGTGATGACCGATAATAGCCTTACAACTACTGGCTATGCGAACCAAAAACAGGAAACACAACTTCTGTTTTCTTCCTTTGAAAATCCTGCTCAACCCGTCACCCATCCAGCTAAGGCTGTACTTCCATATAAGGAGTGCCCGGTCACGAGAAAAATCATGCCTCTAGGATTCGACAATGTAGTCAACAACAAGGCAGTCCACTTTGAGCCAATCAAGTTTCAGCGTGGCGGCAAAGTCCATTGGCAGATTGAAGTGGAAGGGCAAGTTTATCAGCCAGTTATCGAAATGCAGCGAAATTATAAATTGCAACTGGAGGCGATCGCGCTTGAATTCATCAAGAAAATGGAAAATCAACCTTGGAAGCCAACAATAGGACAACCAGCCATGTATGGGGGTGAACTGGTGCAGGTTGTTGGCTACGACCCTAACAAGCGTCAGTATCAAGTTGAGCTTGCAACCAAAGGACGCTTTCAATATGTCAAAGCCAGTAATTTAAGCAAGCCAGCTACTCAAAACACTTGAATACAGGCTAAATTCGATTAACCACACGGATTTAGCAAGTGACCATCACGACCATAGCCGAATCAAAAGCCATCACCTTAAAACTCAACAGCGCTAGTGCAAGCAGTATCATTCCTGTGTTCAGTAGCGCGGCATTTTCCACTGGCTATCAAATTCTCAGCCAAAACATTTTCATCAAAAACCTGAAAGCCTATGCCAAAATCGCCAGCTTAGACCCGATTAACCTGCCTAATTTTGAACTTGAAGATACTGAGACTGACAAACTCTACAAAACACTAGATGTGGAGTGGGGCAGCCCCAGAAAGCAACTTAACCTATACATCAGCAACACCGATCCAGTTGACTGGAACTTAATCGGCTCCATCAGCTTGCTCAACCCATCCGGCTATCCCTACCGGATGTACAATCTAATGGACTTGTACACTGATAACCTAGCCATAGAACTAGGTGACAACGGTCAAATTGGCGTACAAATTCAAGACGTGGGCTATGGTTTACTAACTGGTAGCGACTTGGTGACAATTCATGGCAGTCGCCTCAGAGAAATAGTAGTAGAAGATAACCCCGCTCCAATTACTGGTAATACTCCATTTGGTCAAACAATTGGCACGTCTAGCACTGTAGTGCTTTCCGCCAATTCAAGTAGGAAGTATGCGCTGTTTGTCAACGAATCATTCAGTAAGGTTTATTTGAATTTTGGAGAGACTGCCAGCCTGGGACAAGGTATTCCCATATTCCCCGGAGGGGGGACTTACGAGCTTTACATCAAAGATACGCCGTACTATGGAGCGATATCGGCGATCGCTACGGCTGATAACACAACATTAACGGGGACGGAGTCTGTTTGATGCCTTTAAGAAATCCGGTTTATTCTATTCCGCTTACCGCATCTACACCTGACAACCACCCAGGATATGTCCCAGGAAAAATTTATAGTTGCATCGATAAAGCTGCAAATGTAAGTAATGTTAGTCCGTTTGGCATAACTGTTTTTGGCTATATTCCTTGGTACTTACCGAAAGCAGCAAATATAGAATTAATTATTATGAATCTTGTTGTTGTAAGTTCTGGTACTTTTACAAAACTGGATATTTTTAATAATGAAAATGGCTTGCCTTCTACTAGAAAGCTAGCACTAGGAACAGTTAATAATTTAAGTAATACTCAAGTAGCTTGGACTGTCAATTCTCAATTTGATGCAGGTTTTCATTGGCTAGGGTTAAGGCATACGTCTAATGAAGGATATATTGTTACAGGGTTAGTAGGTTCTACTAATTCCCAAATTAATTGGTATTTAGGATTTAACAATAGAGTAGCAGGAGCGGAACCCTGTTTTTACACTAAAGCAAATGTGGATTTTAATACTGATTATTTAATTGCTCCTAAAACTGATTTAGGGACTCCAATTAGACCGCCTATGTTTTGGTTTACCACGAATTAGCTATGGAATTAAGAATTTTTAAAGATGGAGAATTGATTGAGATACGACAGATTGAGCAATCATTAATTCCCCCTGACGTATCCCAATATTCAACTCAAATGTTGTTAAGCCTAGCCTACAACAAACTATCTCAACTAACCCCCAATCAAAACGCCAGAATCAGGCTAGAAATTGCTATTACCAGACTGGAATTGAAGCCTGATATTACTAACGAAGATTTGCAATTACTAAAACTCATTTGGGATAGCACTATTGAAAATATTGTTGATTCGCTGTCTCCAGATGATTTAGCTGAATACAGGCTAATTGCCAGCCAAAATTATATGCCTTTCAATTTCAAAGATGATTTCACAATGGAGATAACCGCGCGATGAATGACATGGATGATTTCAAAATGCCTTACAAAATTTACGGCAAGCTTGATAAAGAATTGATGATAGATAAATACAAACGCTTGAGAAACTTTTCTTACGGCTTACTGGTGAGATTTAATCATGGTACGACGCAAGCTACTTAAAGAAAGAAAAACCATACAGGAGGGACTTGTACCTGTTTTCAACTCCCCCTTTTACGTAACACCCAACACGCCAGCAGACCCCACAGATTGCGATAGATACCCCAATAGTCCATATTGTGGTGAAAATCCACTATCTTTAAAATTCGCAGCGATAGAACCCTCAATAGTGTTTGATAGCTGTAACCTAGGAATCCAATTAAATCTCACTTTGGGATTTATAAAACTACCTCCTGTGCAAATTGTTTACAGAAATCCAAATTGCATTCCTACAGTTGAGGAACCACCCCCAGAACCTGTCATCATTCAATATGTTGACCGTCCAGCCGTGCCAGAAGGCAACTGCGAAGATGGATTAAACTTTTATGTAATTACAAGAAATTTATTTTTCACTTATTTTGATGGAATAACTCGGTCTTTGAATTCGATTAGCAATGCCTCAGATTATGAATTCTCTGGGCAAGGCTGGCAATACTCTAAAGTAACAGTATCCTTGGAATCGGCTGTATTTCCGCCAGAATTACAAGAAACAGTTAAAACTATTAGGGTAACTTTTAAGGCAACAACTGAATCATTAATTTTTAATCCTAGATTGAATAATCAACCTACAATTACAGAATCTTTATTTACTCACACTATACCCAGGAATCATCCTCGTGATGCGGGAACACAATTGATTACATTAAGCGGCATAATAGGCGGTGTAAATACAACATTAGGTTGGATAGCGCTAAGTCAACAAGTATTACAAGATAATATTCTTTATGGTTTCTTGTACAATTACAGCACAGTAACAAACCAACAACAGTCTGACTATATTGTTAATTTTGACGTTTTAGATAGTTTCATTAATGTTGTTACGCCATTTCGTCAATATAGTATTGTAATTTCAAACTGTGCCGAAGATTCTTTTGGGAATATTGGATGTGATGCTTCATGGGATAGACTTAATGTCACTAATCAACAAATTTCACTCAAACTTGTTTGTTCGGACTACATAAAAGAGCGGGGGACATTCCCCCCACCCCCACCCCGTAAGGAATGCTGCAAAATGGGATGCTGTCCAAATAATTCAAATGTAGAACAACTTTTAAGATTAATCCTCAAGAAAATTGGTTCAACTGATTTACCCGCATTTGTGCCAAATAGCTTAACCAAAAAGAACAGTGGCACAACTCAAATTCAAAACTTAGCGCAATTTATCGCTTATTCAATCAAACAAACTAATAACCAATTTGGACAATTCCCCCAAGAAATTAAAATTGAAGATGCCGATTTAACGCAAGAAGGGAACCAAGAACGCGCAATAGAGTTACCAAACTTAGCTGAATCCATAGCGGAAATCGTGGGGATACTGTTGGTATTGCAATCAGAATCAAATGCCAATTTAATTGCCACGGTTAACGCCATGATTGAGGCAGGCAGTGCCAAACAAGCGGCAATATTAGCAGGAGATCATGCAGCTGCCAATTCTGAATTCTTAGGCTACAAGGGTAAACAAGTCGAGCGCCAAGTTCCATTTACCTTCAAGCCAGGGGAACAGCAACTAGATAAAATGCTCCAGCCGGGGGAAGTGAAGGTTAAAGGGTTCGATAACGACGACAAGAACGATTTAAATGATGTTCTCGTGCCACTACTAGAGATGGCGGCCATGTACCGGGCTGCCAACTATCGCAATGTCGGCACTAGTGACCCTTTGGGCAAACTTGGCAGCATTCTTCGTGGCGCGGCTGATATATCCACAGTCATGAGCAATTTATCTGGATTGACCCCACCACCAGATCCAAACAATCCCAATGCTCCATCACCAGAACCGAAGAAAAATGATTGGGATAGCTTTGTGGAAAATGCTGAATCTGGATTTATCACTCAACCGGGTATCACAGACACCACTAATCCTTATGGGCGTCCATTCGCTCAACGCCCAAAAATCAGAGAAATTGGGAATGATACCAGCGAAAGCACGTAGCTTTCACACGTCAGAAGCTGTAATTTCTGAATGTCCCCAATCTTCTTTTAGCAGAAAAAGCCTTTCATTATATATCTGTCGCCTCACTTGCACCTCGGAAAACCCCGTCTCAGCCATCAATCTTTTAATGAGTCGGTATTGGGGCACGTAGCGATACGGGCGTTTAAGTCCAAATCGTTTTGAACGCCAACGTCGGCGCATAGCGCGTTTGCTGGGGGTGCTGAGTAATGGGTAACAGATTAATTCCATTTTTCACAGGGGTTGATTTTGGTTGGGTTTTAAGGCTTGGCGAGGCATCGTCTTTTATTAGCACCCTTAAGGGTCTAAATGCAGTTTTTGATAGTTAACGAGGTGACAATAAGTTGTGTTTTTGAGGCTTGTCGTCAGCCAGATGTATTCAAACTTACTAATAGTTAAACAGCACTATTCAGGGGGTTTTTACTATAGCCATTAATGCTCAGGATGTAATATCTTGAAGTATCTAAGTAGGGAGATTTATACTTATGCCGAGTTATACGCGGGGACAGAAAAGAACAAATACGGTTTTTGTAGCGGTAAATGAACTGATGTATTTTGGATTTAAACCAAAAGATATTGCATCATTACCTGGGGTGTCCAGTTCAGATGTTATTTCTCTTGGACATAACGCTGCTAGTAATATTCAAGCCGGAAAAATTCTTATCATAGGAGCCAATGCCCCGAAACCTGCGAGAGTAACTAAAAAACTAGGAAATGGTGCAGGATTGCAGCAAACAGCTAGTAGCTATTGCGCTTACAACAGCATTTCAACAGCTCAATCCGCAGGATGGACTTTAACGAAAACTCGTAGAAGTGTATCTTTGCGTTCTCCCACTTCGCCTAGAAATAGCTTGACTGCTATTGCGACATTGACCGGGGGTATACTGTACTGCTTCCCTATGAACAAAGCTGACTTTGATGCTTATGGAGCAGAACTAGGACTGAGTAGCTCGGTAGTTGTCACTACGGATGCTGAACGAAACAAACTTGTCAGTGGAGCTACAATGCCTTATCCAGGTAAGGCCTCCAAACTACTGCCCAATGGGTCAAATTTCTCCAGTTTCTTCTCTACTGATAAGCAAGGAGATGTGGTCCAAGCCGGATACGACATTCTTAGTGAAGAGAAAATCTTGGTCGGCGCGGCACCATCAAACCCCTAATGCTGCTCCCAATTGAAACGGAAGCCGGGTTAATTCTCCCCGGTCATCCTTTTTTTGACGAATACCTTTACGGCACTCTTCCCCCAGATTGGCGAGATTACGCCTACCACAATCCTGATTTTGCTTTCGTTGCTCGTGCTGGCAGTGGCATGTTAGAAGCGGTGACAGAAGCAGAAATGGTGAAATACGTAGAGGGGGGAGAATACGACCAATGGTTAGAGGAATCAGGGCAAGATGACGACAACTACGGATGATATTGGCGTTTGGAATAACCTTGGCACTATACAAACCGTGAAAAAACAGTGGATTAAGTTCCCTGTCACAGCCACAGGTGCCAATTCCACACTTCGCGCCTCATTCATCTGTAATGACTGGAATAAGCTTTCTAGTTACGTTTTGATTCGCCCTAGATACAACACGGCTAACAGTGACCAAACTGGTAATGCTGTAAGACTCTATCCAGCCACTACCCCTGTGATTGTTGAATTGCCTATTCCTTTGGACTTACAAGAGCGTTCTGTTTACTTCCGTGATTTTGAAGTTTACAAAGTTGGCAGACGTAGATCGCGTTTGGTAGGAGTGACCCCAGATGCCAACCTACAGATCAAACTGGAGGAATTATGGGGCTAGCGGATATTGTTGAAAGTGCCTTAGAGTCTCGCCAGGTGCGTTCTGCGCTTGGGAATCGTTCGTTTAATCCCAAGTTTGAAAATGCACAACGAGATGATGAAGGAGGCTTACTAGGCTGGCTTTGGAATGCTGGCAGTCGCTTGGTAGGGTTTTTGATTTCCCAGGCTGGCAACCTGATCAGCTTCACTCTAACCGGACTATGGTCGCTGTTTGTTTCGACTGTTCAGTTCATTTGGAATTTTGACTGGAACATGAGTGACCAATCAATTGACCAGCAAATACGCCAGCGATGGGACGCAATTGGAGGGCTTTTAGGTGGAACTGTGGGGAATTTAATTGGTTATTTGGGCTGTGGTGTCCTTCCTGGGGCTATCATCATGTCTTTCAACGAGGCAATGGGGGCTTACGTTCTTAAGAATGTGACTGAAGAACTGGCTGAAGAATTTCTGGCTAACTTATCTAATTTAGTTCGCTACACGTTTATGAGTGGCGTGCAATCCTTGCTTCTATGGAGTTTCAAAAATATCCGCAAGTGGATTAAAACCAATGTGGATGTAGTCAATCGGTTTTTCGGTTCTAAAGCCGCAGATGCAGTCAAAGCTTGGGGCGCTCCTAATTCCAAGCCTGGGTCGTTTGCTATGGGGGTTGATGAAGCCGTGGAATCAATAGATAACAGTTTCGTAAGAAATTTTGTTGAAGAAGCCCTAGAGGAGGCTTGGGATGGATGCGTGGAAGCTGGCTACGTAGTCGCCAACTCAATCGAGGCTTTCCTTGCACAAGAGAAACTTGCACAAGAGCAAATGCCTCCAATGGGAGAAGGTAAATATGTTGAAATCACTCCAGATCGCTCTATTGATGACCAACGAATTGTGTTAGCTGGTCCAGAAGCGGCTCTTAGGCCTGTCATCGTGCAAACCCTCACAAATTATCAGTTGATGGAACAGCGCGATATAGGAACCTTTGTGGGAACCCCCATTGATGATTATTTGCGAGGTAAACCAAGAAGTTTAAGCTTGCAGGTGCAATTCTTCAGTGTGCCAACTCCGCCTTGGTCTAAACGTTTGGGACAAGACAGGTTAGTTAGTGCCAGCTATTCTGTACCGGACATTGACCCAGCTAAATTGGATTGGGAGCGAATCAAGCTAGCTTGTGGGGGCATCAATGGCTATCTTTACGGCAGGTTTCGAGCTACTGGTTTGCTGAACAATGGTCGCCAAATGGCTGTTTACGCAGTAACTGGCGATGAAGCCGAGGACAGGCTAAGAGCGCTTTTGACCCTCAGTAAAGCTGAATTAATCAAAAAACCAACCATCACAGAAGACAGAACAGAGGATGTTACGGGTAGCTACATTAAGCAGCCTGTGAAAGTCTATCCTGCTTATTTCACACTATTTAATCAATATCGTGTTCCAGGAGCGCTGGGTAGTGGAATTCCTATCAACGGAAAACGCTACATCAGAAAAGAGGAACGAATTGATTTGTGGGTTGATGTGGAGCCGCCCAATTTTAACGACATCATTTTAGAGATGTTGCAAAAACCGGGTGCTGAAAACGTAATTGATTAGGAGTGAATACATGGAAATTATCTTGCCACAGTTCAAGATTGATGATGCTATTGATACTCAATGGAAGAGTGTACAAAGTAGAAATGAGAATATCCAAAGAGACCGTCACGGGGCTGAAGAAATTGCTTTAAATGCTTTAACAAAGCAGTTCGAAAGTGAATTGAATGGATGCCTGGACAATGCTCTAAGGAGTTCCCTGAGCATTAAAATACTTCCTCCCAAAGAAATCTCCGCGCTATCTGTAGTAGCTGTTTTTACTTATTTAGATACTCAGATTTTGTTGAAAAGAGATGAACAGAATTGGGAATTGGCTTTTAATGGCAGAAAGATTGCTTGCACTCCTGATATGTTACAAAAGACTATCCTCCTAGAGTTGGGGAAGATTAAAAATAAATCTAATGAAACCTCTTG
Source organism: Goleter apudmare HA4340-LM2 (assembly GCA_019359495.1). Taxonomy (GTDB): domain Bacteria; phylum Cyanobacteriota; class Cyanobacteriia; order Cyanobacteriales; family Nostocaceae; genus Goleter; species Goleter apudmare. The sequence continues at coordinate 19,264 of JAHHHF010000081.1, read as the reverse complement.
ATATAAATACTCTGGTTGCATTATGTAGTTTCGCTTTGGCTCTTTTTACTACTGCCACTGGAGCAATACTTTGGTATGTAAACAGCGAGAAAAAAAAGTATGCATCAGAGCGAGATTTCAATCATTTAAAGCGCAATCAAGAGCAAATTTCTCAAGGGATTGGGCAATTAATGGTTGAGATGGATCGACGACTAGATGCCATTGGGCATGACATTTTGGAAATCAAAGCTGAATTTAGACACAAGGAAAAACCATGAACAAGCAAACATTAGATAGACTCAGCACCTTTTTGGGATTAGTGGCTGGCGGCGCAAGCCTTTTGAGTGGTAGCGGACTTATTGATACTCATTTAGCAGGTGCTGTAGGTGGAGTCGCTACAGCAATCCTGGGGTATCTGGTGCAAAGACCAGCGATACCGGATAGTAATATTTAGTCAATCCTTCCTCTCAAGTAAACTTCCACTCAAGATGATGCATCCTCTACAATGCCTTGTTACACGGCAATAGAGGATTTTTTTTATGAGCAAAGGTGGCAAGACTCGCACTACTTGGAAGAGTGTTAGCTCTTGGCAGTATGGAGAAACTAAAGTGATTCGCGTTCCCGTCGCACTGGAAGTGGAAATCATGGCTTATGCTAGGGCACTAGATAGAGGTGATGCCGTGTTACACGGCAATGCAGCCGATATCGTCTTGGAGGCGATCGCCAAATATATTCTCTTCAAGTGCCAAAATTACCATCCAAATCAGCACTCCAATAAACTGGACACCAACACCAGGGCTTGGGATGAACTGAGGAAATTTAAAACGATGGTTCAAACCCAGCCAGAAATTTTAGGGCTAAAAAATTAAGTAAACCTGATGGATCAACAGGCTTTGATAAAACTGCTATGGCAAAAAACGGGCACAAATAGCAAACAAGCCACCAAAGGCGATAACTCTGGAGGCTAGATAGCTTGTCTTGATTGGATGCCAGGAACGAGACTTGAACTCGTGACACGAGGATTTTCAGTCCACAAAGTCAACTTTTGATTTTTGCCCATTGTTGACAATATTTAGGCTGTAATCCTTGTGTGAGTGGGGTTTTACTGGCATCAGGTATATATAAAGCTTAGTTATAGGGGATTGTCGGGATTGACTACTGGGGGACGGGGGCGATCTGAGCGTTTAAGCAACTGCTCAAAAGCGCGTTGGTGTTGTTTTTCTGTTATCCAATGATGATACAACTCACTATGCACTTGTTGCGAGTGCCCCATCTGCTGGGCTGCCAGAGAAACTTGCAAGCCATACTCTAATGTTCTGATTGCCCAAGCGTGGCGTAGATTGTAGGCAGGGAAGTTTATACCCACTCGCCGAAACATTTGGCTTACGTCTCCCCCCAAGCTGGCATTCGAGCGCTCCAAATTGACGGCGGGTAATTGGGGGAAGTGCAATTGAAATTCTTCCACCCATTCCAAATGAAACGGCCACACGCGCCGATTCCCGGTTTTACCTTCCAGCACCGTGCAAATGTGGCTACCCTCAAATGCCTCCAAATCCAGGCGAAATACTTCATGATTGCGAAGGCCATAAGTAGCAATCATGCCGTAGACCCAACGCCAGGGAGCAGAAGGAATTTTGTAATACCACTCAACAATCACTTGATCATCTGGAATTTGGCGGGGTGCAACTCGCTTGGGGTTGTAGTTGCCTTTGAGTTGCCCAGTATCTAAAGGAATGCCAGCAAATTTGGCGATCGCGCCGAGGCAAATACAAAATCGCTTGCGGGTTTTGGTATCTGGGGGAGTAGCGAGGATAGTTTGCAGCAATAATTCTGATGTCAAGGTTGCCTCTGAGGGGAGACGCTTGAACACCATGCCGTATTCAGTGCGCCAGGTGGTTAAAGTTTGCTGATCTGTGCGTCTTCTTTGAAAATAATCAACCTCAAATAAAGAAACCCACTCGCTGATTGTGCGAGGGGTTTGGTTTGCGTAATTTCGAGTAATGATTGAATTTTTGGAAGAATACGACGACCAATCAAAATCGCCTGCATCCAAGGATAACCGAATTTTTAGAGCTTGTTTCTCTGCTGCTTTGACTCCGCTTGCTGTGGCACGAATTTTTAAGCTAATGCGTTGGCTTGTGAGTCCTGTATCGGGGGAACCTGGCTTTTTGGGGAATAGTCCCCGTAGTCTTAAAAATGAGCCTTTGCAATCTATAATGATGCCGATGTTTTGTGCTTTGAGTCTGGTGTTAGCTTCTGATATTAAGGTTTCAATTTCATCGCTATTCTTCTGTACTAACGACACAAAAATCTCCCTCGTCATCGCGCTCAATGTGAATGTAAATTATGCATTCTTCTGGTTCTGCCTTTTCGTCAACATCTTCATCTTCATCCCCACAACTAACCGCAATCAAAGCCTTAACAGCAACGCAATATTCCCCGGTTTCATCGTTGCACTCACTTATTTCACTATCAAGGATTTCAGTGGAGACAACTTCCCACCAAGAATAATGATGTGCATCATTGGGACGGCACTCACCACACACGACATTTCCGTCTAAATGGTCGCTGCGATAGTCTGTTTCTTCCCACGCATAACTGTGACTACCTACGCGGTAATGTTCATTTTCGACGTATTCTTCAGCTAGTGAACAAAGTTTTCTCTCTAATTCCTCACTCATGATTGAGGATTTGTCACCATCCATTAGCTTCCCCCTCATTTAAAATCTGTTGCAAGTGTGCTTTCCCTTCTGCCCAATTCCTACCCCCAAGTTTAAGGATTTGCTCAATCACAAACGTCTCTCCCTTGGCATCCAAAAGTGACTTCACAGCCAAATAAAAAGCTTTTGTGTGGGAAGTGGAAGTGTAAGTTTCCTGTGGGTGATCTGCACTTGGCTCTTTATATAAGTGTTCCAGCGATTCGGTTAACTCCTGCTTGACTTCCGGCGGGTAAGTCGCTGTTGCTCCGTAAACCTCTTTAAGCGATTCTTCTTGTTGCCAGTGATGCAGTGCAATTTCTGTCTGTTCGAGTTCTTGGTTGACGGCATTTAGGGCAGCGCGGCGGGCATCTTGCACCATGAGCCGTCTGGATTCTTGCACTAGTTGCACTGAAGTCACCAATGCCAAGCCATAGGAAATTCCCTTACCAATTACTGGCATGGGAGAGAGTGCCGCTAACCACAAGGACGCGGCGCTAGCCATAAGGCAATTTGTTTTCATCCACCGATTAACCATTGCAAAATTCCCCCCAGAATTATCGCTGATGCGATCGCAATTAGTAGCGCGTAGTAATCTTGTTCACCTAGTTTGAGAAACACTCGCACTGCATCATCGGTCACGAGTGCCAGCACCAGCGCCGCCGCCGCAACAATGTAAATCACCCACATGACTCGTAGTAATGCCGGATGTATCGCCCCTAGCCACGCCACAAAGCTAGAAGCGATACACCCGGTTAAAAACCATGCCCCCAGGTGTATCGCTCTTGCCATTAGTAGTTACTCTTCACTTTGGCTTTGATTTCGGCAATCCGTGCGTTTGCGTTATTTTCGGCACGGTCTAGCCCTGCTCCCATGCGGGCGTATTCTGGTCTAAGTGCATGGAGATGTCGGGCGGTTGCTGCATCTGAACGTTTTTTGACTAGCTCACTGTCGGCAACACCACGAATGTACCCCCGATGGGCTGCATGAACTTGAGCGTCTGCGTTTTCAATCTTCTTGAGTGACTTGTAAGCGCGTTTTGTTTGTCTTGCCTCCTGTTGCGATCGCGTTGCAGTGGCTTTGAGTGCGTCGGCTTCTGCCTTGTTGAAGTAACGCGGGGTGTGATTAACTGGAGCAGTCCGAATAGTTTCCCAAGTACCTGTTTGCAGTGGGTTAATAACGGTTGGGTCTGTTGCAGCCAACACCTTATCTTTATCTATGGCGTGTGTTCCGGTGGCGAGTGAGTTTGATTCACCGCCTTTTTTTTGAGTGCTGCTAGTGATTCTTGCTAAAACTCCCATGTTTACCTCATTGAGTACAAACGTTCTGTTTTACCTGTTGCAGCTGTTGCCTTTCGGCTTGCAGTTGCCTCAGTTCTGTTTGGTCGGCGCGTTGGTAGGTGGCGATAGCTCCAATTGCTAACCCGCCTGCCAGCGCTGCAATAATCAGGACCATGAATGCTGATAAGTTTCCCGTCGCTGGCTGTGGTGTAGGGTCAGGTTGTGGGTAAAAAAATTCACCTGTGAATGGAACAACCTTGCTAGTTGGCGGCTGTTTAGCTTTGTTCATCATCTGACTCCACAAGCATCGGTTGATAAACAGGCAACAGTAAACGTGATGTGCCAGCGTTGAGTGCAGCGTGTACACTCATTTGCACAATTTCACGCTGTTGTGGCGTGGGGTTATCGCGCATCAAGATGATGCGGCGTAGTACCCGCCCTGGCAGCTGTCGCCAGTATTCTCGTGCAAGAAGTTCTGCATCCCGTTCCAAGATTATTTCCAACATATCGGTTGCATCGTCGGTTGCATCGTCGGTTGCATCGTCGGTTGCATCGTCGGTTGCATCGTCGGTTGCATCGTCGGTTGCATCGTCGGTTGCATCGTCGGTTGCATCGTCGGTTGCATCGTCGGTTGCATCGTCAGTTGCATCATTCTGTGATAGACGAGAGCGCAGTACTTCGATACCTGCCTCTGTCCAAAGCTTTCTTCCATGTTCATCGCTGGCAAGATGAACGTCTAATTGAAATACCTCTGGGTATCGCCTCAGCCAGGACCGAATGGTTGATACTTTAATTCCTGTTAGTTGAGATGCCTCGGCAATGGTGTATAGTTGCATTGTTTTCCAGGTTAGTTTACTGGCTGGTAAAATAAAAAAGCGTTGTGTTAAGAGCACAACGCTTTTAGGGATAAATTTCGTTTTTACTAGCTTGCTTGTTGTCCAAATCGTCTCTCTAAATCAGCTTCTGCCTCCTCAATAGTCATTGGTATCGCGTTCACAGCAAGAGCGCGTTTTCTTGTAATGTAAGTCTGGAATGCCTCCTCATCGTCCCGATGGGCTAAGACGTAATTTTTTAGCTCATCTAAAGTCATCTGTTGAAAATCTGGCTTGGTCATAACCAAATTACCTCTCCTACTGGTGTAATCTCAGCTTCTAACGAATTATCAGCCAAGATGTAAATGTTTCTGGTCCGCTCATCTAATCTCACTAAGTCTATTGTTTTGTAAACTCTGGTCAGTTGAGCGCAAACCCGAATTGCGTTGATTGCTTGCTTTGATGTTGGTTCCATGTTCCTGTTTCTATTCTCACCTCTTCGCTGTGCATTTTTCCAAGGCTCCCTCTAGGGTTTCGATTCCGGCTGCTTGTCCCGGTGGCTGTTTTTTTTTACTGGCTTCATCGCGCTTTCCTCTAGCAGGTCTTTACTGTTGCACTACGGGCGGCAGGCTGCTATCTCTGCATGGTTTGAGGTAAACGGAATGGGGCTTTAGTAGTTTTTACTGGAGTAGAGTAAGATATTCTGTTAGGATAATACACTAACATCCTAATAAGATAATTACAATTAGAATCCTGCTATCCTAATGGGAAGTCATTATGGTTTTGTCAAATGCCCAAAGCCAAGCATCTCCAGCGAGGAGAGATCAAGAAAACTGTGAGCATGAGCTTGTCGGATACAAGTCTCCAAAGGCTCGACCAGTTAGCGAAGAACCTAGAAATCAGTCGTTCCGAAGTGGTCGAAATGATCGCAAGGGGCGAGATGTCGTCTGCGGGACAGGGGGACATACTGCTGGGGGAACAATTAAGCAGCTTATAGCTGAAACTCTTGAGGAGCTAGAAGAAACAGAGTCTAGGGCTGACAAGCTGCGTAGTCGTTTAGTTCAATTGTCAAATCTATTAGAAAGCGTAGAGTCGCAACCTATCGAAGATGTCCAGCAAGAATAAAGCCGTTTACCCAATGGGTAGACGGCTTTATTTATGGACGTTTTGCCTATTTAGTTAATTAGCAGGTTTCTCAGATGCCTACCTCAGAACGAAAATCGCTTGGTGATGAATCAGTAGAACACTCACAAGGCTTTGGTGTTGGCGGTTTATCAGGAATGAATTCCAGGCGAAAGCGAAGTCTTCCTTTCTGCCAACCTCCTCCCTGAGTGCTTAAAATTTCGCATTTAGCTCCTGCCTCAGTGAACCATTTAACCTTTGCATTCTGGTAAGAACTGTTTTTGTTTTCTTGATTCGCAAACTCTCGCACTTTCTGTTTGAGTTCACTGAATTTAAAGGTAAAGCCTGTTCCAAAGTCAGGCATCTCCATCGAAATCACATCATCATCATTCAATTCAAAACTGCTCATTTCGCTTTCTCTCTTGTCCGACACAACTGGCGGGTTAAGCGCCAACTCAACCCGCCTTCCCTAATCATTCCCCGTTACTCAACGACCAATGACAGTCATACTCAAAACAGCCACAAGGGAGTTTGTCAAAGAAGCAAAGATACTCCCCTTCACCGAATACCCAGAATTTTTGATATGGGGAAACAGAGCATTCAAACATATTGCAGGCTCAATCTATCACGAGTGCTTTTTCACAGTCGTTCTTGACCGAGACGTTAACCCATGACCACTAAACAAGTAAATTCCCAAATTGATGAAGCCACCCTTTTCACAGGGATGAAACTGTGCGAACTCATCGCCTTCATGAAGGAACTCGACCCCGAATTGGACGAAGTGGAAGTCACGGTGTTAACAGGGGTCTTTCTCGAAAAACTCCCCAGGCTGATCAGTGAATCTCCCAGATTCATGGCAACACTCAAATACACCGCCAACAAACTCAAGCGAAGTAGAAACCAGTCGAATTAGTTACAGAGGGGATAAATGCAAAGTCAACTTTTTAAAAATTCCCCTCCATAGCTACCACTACTTGCCACTCAACTCGTCACCCCCTTATCCAGCAAGCGTTTCAACCCGTCACCATTCATCCGTCACCAACCCGTCACCAACCGTCACCGACCCGTCACCATCCGTCATTTGACCCGTCACTATGAAAAAACTATGCATGATTCTCAAATTTTGGCAGTGGGGAGCCATGCACTCACCCCACTTTGATCGCTTCCTTATTACCCTCAACCACTTCCCCATCGAGATAAGAATCGACTGGTCAAAATGGACACGCGTATTCACAATCAGCCTGTCCTTTTACATCCCAGAAATCATTGTGAATGCACCCCATGCAGCAGAATGGGCATTTATTAATGCCATGAAAAAACAAGGTATAGAAATAGACCTTACTGACATTGATTCCATTCCTTTTTAATTCATCCACCTACGTAAATCAGGAGAAAGAATATGTGTATAAAAAGAAAAAAACCGAGAGAATGTAATAGCATTCCTCGGAAAAATAAAAAGACATTTAAAACCTTATTTGTCTTCAATTGTAACACAATTGGAGGAAATCATGACTAGCCAAACATCTAGCAATCAAGGATTAGCCGTGTTATCTGCTGAATATCAGCAGGTTAATTCTAGAAACAAATTTGATTCATTCAATGATTTTCAAGAGTTCATTGGAAATTCATTTATTGAAGGGAGCGGGATAGATCCAATCCTGTTTAGCGATTGCATCGAATTTCATCAAGACCAAGAATTTTATGATGGTGGAGAAGTTGTTACACCCATACATGATGCTTTGAATTGGACATTTACCAGGTTCACCCAAAAAGTAAAAGAGCCGATGTATGCTGCGTTCTTTGTAAATGAAGATGGCTCAGTTTGGCAAGCCATTATTTCTGAATGGGATGAAGAGAGACAGCGCCCTTATCGCTATCTCGCCCCCAAAGGCAACGGTGATAAAGTCTTCCTTCCACCAGTGCCTACGGCTATTCGGAAAAAAATCGGACAGCGATACGGGGTAGAGCTTCCCACAGACGGCAGTTTCTGGGAATGGTTTAGAAATTCAGAATTGGACATCCCACGAATAGTGACCGAAGGAGGCAAAAAAGGATTGTCCCTACTCACCCACGGATACGTCCCCTTATCGCTCTACGGCTGCGATTCCGGGGGACAGAAAGAACTAATCCCCGACCTTCGTCAATTCAATAAAGAATCAGGGATGTGGCTGCTTGCCCTAGACCGGGACAGCAAAGAAAAAACTCGTCACCGAGTCAACGCCGCCAAGCGAAGACTGGGAAACGTTCTTAACAAAGATGGTTTTAAGAACTATGTAGAGGATATTATTTGGTCGTCAGAGGACGGCAAGGGAGTTGATGACTTAATCATGAACAAAGGATTTGGAGCATTTGACTCGTCTTACAACCGGGCGATCGCCCGGCTAGAGAAACAATTTAAGCCCGGTAATGGTGTCTTCTTGTCCAAAGAAGATAAAGAAAAAAAACTGCCTCCTGACCAGATGGCGAAAAAGATTGCCGAAGACTATCGCCAACAATTGGCTTTTGATAACGAGACAAAACAATGGCGTAGATACAGCGCTGACTTTGACGGGGTTTGGTCTAATGAGTCACCCGAATTCATTGAATCGTTCATTTATAGAATTGTTCTCAATGAAGGCGCTCACACCTTTGGTGCTGATTACATCACCACGATAGTTAGATTACTGCGCCATGAACTTGTTGAACGCCAATGGAGACAGGTCTCGTCCCGCGAATTCTTGCCCTTTCTCAATGGGGTAGTAGAACTCAGCACAGGTAAACTTTTGCCGCATTCACCACATTTCAGGCTGACTTGGTGTCTCCCAAGAAATTATTCTGCCGAAGGTGGAAGCTGGGAGAATATCAACAAATTTCTGGAACACCTTTCTGCTGGAAATGCTGATATCAAGCAAGTACTAATCTGTTACTGCAACGCCGTTATCAAAGGACGCTATGACTTGCAGAAATTTCTACACTTAATTGGATTAGGTGGAACAGGTAAGGGCACTTTCACCAGATTACTCACCGAATTAATTGGCAAGCAAAACGTTCTGGTGACTAATCTACCCATCTGGTGTACCAACCAATTCGAGGGAGCCAACGCCTTTGGCAAGCGATTAGTAATATTCCCAGATGAAGACCCCTATAGAGGAAGCATAGGGCGATTCCTCAGCTTGACTGGCGAAGACCAGGTGAGAGCCGAAGAAAAAAGACAGAAGTCTTTCAACTTTGATTACCAGGGAATGACCTTAGTCGTTTCTAACTTTCCAGTTTTTAGCGGTGGCAGTAGCAGCCGTGCCAAACGTCGAACTATCACCGTTCCCTGTAACAACCCCGTTCCTGAAGCCAAACGCCAACAGTTATCCACAGTATTCGAGCCAGAATTGGCAGCGTTCACCAACTACTTACTCTCGCTTTCAGACGATCATGTCAGCGCGGTACTCAGAGGCAAGAAAGAAATCCCAGAATGCACCTTGGAATTCTGGAATAACCAGATGAAAGGTGATTCAATCGCTGCTTGGCTCAACGACAAAGTTATTTACGACCCTAACGCCGTGACTCCCATAGGCAACGACAGGAACGAGGGAGCCAACGGTGAGCCACGTACTTTATTCGGCTCGTACATCCAACACTGTGCGGCATCTGGTGATTCACCCAAAAGCAGTAAAGTTTTTAGTCCCGATTTGATAGAGCTATGCCATACAGTTCTGAAGTGGTCAGTAGAAAAGCAACACACCAAAACAGGCAAATTTATCAAGGGGCTACGGCTAAGGACAGTGCTTGACGAGCAAAATCCCACCTACGATTACTGTCTTATGCAACGGGTGACGGGTAGTGACGGGTCGGTGACGGATGGTGACGGGTCGGGTGACGGGTCGGGTGATGACTCGAAAGCCTTGCTAAATAAGGTGATGACCGATAATAGCCTTACAACTACTGGCTATGCGAACCAAAAACAGGAAACACAACTTCTGTTTTCTTCCTTTGAAAATCCTGCTCAACCCGTCACCCATCCAGCTAAGGCTGTACTTCCATATAAGGAGTGCCCGGTCACGAGAAAAATCATGCCTCTAGGATTCGACAATGTAGTCAACAACAAGGCAGTCCACTTTGAGCCAATCAAGTTTCAGCGTGGCGGCAAAGTCCATTGGCAGATTGAAGTGGAAGGGCAAGTTTATCAGCCAGTTATCGAAATGCAGCGAAATTATAAATTGCAACTGGAGGCGATCGCGCTTGAATTCATCAAGAAAATGGAAAATCAACCTTGGAAGCCAACAATAGGACAACCAGCCATGTATGGGGGTGAACTGGTGCAGGTTGTTGGCTACGACCCTAACAAGCGTCAGTATCAAGTTGAGCTTGCAACCAAAGGACGCTTTCAATATGTCAAAGCCAGTAATTTAAGCAAGCCAGCTACTCAAAACACTTGAATACAGGCTAAATTCGATTAACCACACGGATTTAGCAAGTGACCATCACGACCATAGCCGAATCAAAAGCCATCACCTTAAAACTCAACAGCGCTAGTGCAAGCAGTATCATTCCTGTGTTCAGTAGCGCGGCATTTTCCACTGGCTATCAAATTCTCAGCCAAAACATTTTCATCAAAAACCTGAAAGCCTATGCCAAAATCGCCAGCTTAGACCCGATTAACCTGCCTAATTTTGAACTTGAAGATACTGAGACTGACAAACTCTACAAAACACTAGATGTGGAGTGGGGCAGCCCCAGAAAGCAACTTAACCTATACATCAGCAACACCGATCCAGTTGACTGGAACTTAATCGGCTCCATCAGCTTGCTCAACCCATCCGGCTATCCCTACCGGATGTACAATCTAATGGACTTGTACACTGATAACCTAGCCATAGAACTAGGTGACAACGGTCAAATTGGCGTACAAATTCAAGACGTGGGCTATGGTTTACTAACTGGTAGCGACTTGGTGACAATTCATGGCAGTCGCCTCAGAGAAATAGTAGTAGAAGATAACCCCGCTCCAATTACTGGTAATACTCCATTTGGTCAAACAATTGGCACGTCTAGCACTGTAGTGCTTTCCGCCAATTCAAGTAGGAAGTATGCGCTGTTTGTCAACGAATCATTCAGTAAGGTTTATTTGAATTTTGGAGAGACTGCCAGCCTGGGACAAGGTATTCCCATATTCCCCGGAGGGGGGACTTACGAGCTTTACATCAAAGATACGCCGTACTATGGAGCGATATCGGCGATCGCTACGGCTGATAACACAACATTAACGGGGACGGAGTCTGTTTGATGCCTTTAAGAAATCCGGTTTATTCTATTCCGCTTACCGCATCTACACCTGACAACCACCCAGGATATGTCCCAGGAAAAATTTATAGTTGCATCGATAAAGCTGCAAATGTAAGTAATGTTAGTCCGTTTGGCATAACTGTTTTTGGCTATATTCCTTGGTACTTACCGAAAGCAGCAAATATAGAATTAATTATTATGAATCTTGTTGTTGTAAGTTCTGGTACTTTTACAAAACTGGATATTTTTAATAATGAAAATGGCTTGCCTTCTACTAGAAAGCTAGCACTAGGAACAGTTAATAATTTAAGTAATACTCAAGTAGCTTGGACTGTCAATTCTCAATTTGATGCAGGTTTTCATTGGCTAGGGTTAAGGCATACGTCTAATGAAGGATATATTGTTACAGGGTTAGTAGGTTCTACTAATTCCCAAATTAATTGGTATTTAGGATTTAACAATAGAGTAGCAGGAGCGGAACCCTGTTTTTACACTAAAGCAAATGTGGATTTTAATACTGATTATTTAATTGCTCCTAAAACTGATTTAGGGACTCCAATTAGACCGCCTATGTTTTGGTTTACCACGAATTAGCTATGGAATTAAGAATTTTTAAAGATGGAGAATTGATTGAGATACGACAGATTGAGCAATCATTAATTCCCCCTGACGTATCCCAATATTCAACTCAAATGTTGTTAAGCCTAGCCTACAACAAACTATCTCAACTAACCCCCAATCAAAACGCCAGAATCAGGCTAGAAATTGCTATTACCAGACTGGAATTGAAGCCTGATATTACTAACGAAGATTTGCAATTACTAAAACTCATTTGGGATAGCACTATTGAAAATATTGTTGATTCGCTGTCTCCAGATGATTTAGCTGAATACAGGCTAATTGCCAGCCAAAATTATATGCCTTTCAATTTCAAAGATGATTTCACAATGGAGATAACCGCGCGATGAATGACATGGATGATTTCAAAATGCCTTACAAAATTTACGGCAAGCTTGATAAAGAATTGATGATAGATAAATACAAACGCTTGAGAAACTTTTCTTACGGCTTACTGGTGAGATTTAATCATGGTACGACGCAAGCTACTTAAAGAAAGAAAAACCATACAGGAGGGACTTGTACCTGTTTTCAACTCCCCCTTTTACGTAACACCCAACACGCCAGCAGACCCCACAGATTGCGATAGATACCCCAATAGTCCATATTGTGGTGAAAATCCACTATCTTTAAAATTCGCAGCGATAGAACCCTCAATAGTGTTTGATAGCTGTAACCTAGGAATCCAATTAAATCTCACTTTGGGATTTATAAAACTACCTCCTGTGCAAATTGTTTACAGAAATCCAAATTGCATTCCTACAGTTGAGGAACCACCCCCAGAACCTGTCATCATTCAATATGTTGACCGTCCAGCCGTGCCAGAAGGCAACTGCGAAGATGGATTAAACTTTTATGTAATTACAAGAAATTTATTTTTCACTTATTTTGATGGAATAACTCGGTCTTTGAATTCGATTAGCAATGCCTCAGATTATGAATTCTCTGGGCAAGGCTGGCAATACTCTAAAGTAACAGTATCCTTGGAATCGGCTGTATTTCCGCCAGAATTACAAGAAACAGTTAAAACTATTAGGGTAACTTTTAAGGCAACAACTGAATCATTAATTTTTAATCCTAGATTGAATAATCAACCTACAATTACAGAATCTTTATTTACTCACACTATACCCAGGAATCATCCTCGTGATGCGGGAACACAATTGATTACATTAAGCGGCATAATAGGCGGTGTAAATACAACATTAGGTTGGATAGCGCTAAGTCAACAAGTATTACAAGATAATATTCTTTATGGTTTCTTGTACAATTACAGCACAGTAACAAACCAACAACAGTCTGACTATATTGTTAATTTTGACGTTTTAGATAGTTTCATTAATGTTGTTACGCCATTTCGTCAATATAGTATTGTAATTTCAAACTGTGCCGAAGATTCTTTTGGGAATATTGGATGTGATGCTTCATGGGATAGACTTAATGTCACTAATCAACAAATTTCACTCAAACTTGTTTGTTCGGACTACATAAAAGAGCGGGGGACATTCCCCCCACCCCCACCCCGTAAGGAATGCTGCAAAATGGGATGCTGTCCAAATAATTCAAATGTAGAACAACTTTTAAGATTAATCCTCAAGAAAATTGGTTCAACTGATTTACCCGCATTTGTGCCAAATAGCTTAACCAAAAAGAACAGTGGCACAACTCAAATTCAAAACTTAGCGCAATTTATCGCTTATTCAATCAAACAAACTAATAACCAATTTGGACAATTCCCCCAAGAAATTAAAATTGAAGATGCCGATTTAACGCAAGAAGGGAACCAAGAACGCGCAATAGAGTTACCAAACTTAGCTGAATCCATAGCGGAAATCGTGGGGATACTGTTGGTATTGCAATCAGAATCAAATGCCAATTTAATTGCCACGGTTAACGCCATGATTGAGGCAGGCAGTGCCAAACAAGCGGCAATATTAGCAGGAGATCATGCAGCTGCCAATTCTGAATTCTTAGGCTACAAGGGTAAACAAGTCGAGCGCCAAGTTCCATTTACCTTCAAGCCAGGGGAACAGCAACTAGATAAAATGCTCCAGCCGGGGGAAGTGAAGGTTAAAGGGTTCGATAACGACGACAAGAACGATTTAAATGATGTTCTCGTGCCACTACTAGAGATGGCGGCCATGTACCGGGCTGCCAACTATCGCAATGTCGGCACTAGTGACCCTTTGGGCAAACTTGGCAGCATTCTTCGTGGCGCGGCTGATATATCCACAGTCATGAGCAATTTATCTGGATTGACCCCACCACCAGATCCAAACAATCCCAATGCTCCATCACCAGAACCGAAGAAAAATGATTGGGATAGCTTTGTGGAAAATGCTGAATCTGGATTTATCACTCAACCGGGTATCACAGACACCACTAATCCTTATGGGCGTCCATTCGCTCAACGCCCAAAAATCAGAGAAATTGGGAATGATACCAGCGAAAGCACGTAGCTTTCACACGTCAGAAGCTGTAATTTCTGAATGTCCCCAATCTTCTTTTAGCAGAAAAAGCCTTTCATTATATATCTGTCGCCTCACTTGCACCTCGGAAAACCCCGTCTCAGCCATCAATCTTTTAATGAGTCGGTATTGGGGCACGTAGCGATACGGGCGTTTAAGTCCAAATCGTTTTGAACGCCAACGTCGGCGCATAGCGCGTTTGCTGGGGGTGCTGAGTAATGGGTAACAGATTAATTCCATTTTTCACAGGGGTTGATTTTGGTTGGGTTTTAAGGCTTGGCGAGGCATCGTCTTTTATTAGCACCCTTAAGGGTCTAAATGCAGTTTTTGATAGTTAACGAGGTGACAATAAGTTGTGTTTTTGAGGCTTGTCGTCAGCCAGATGTATTCAAACTTACTAATAGTTAAACAGCACTATTCAGGGGGTTTTTACTATAGCCATTAATGCTCAGGATGTAATATCTTGAAGTATCTAAGTAGGGAGATTTATACTTATGCCGAGTTATACGCGGGGACAGAAAAGAACAAATACGGTTTTTGTAGCGGTAAATGAACTGATGTATTTTGGATTTAAACCAAAAGATATTGCATCATTACCTGGGGTGTCCAGTTCAGATGTTATTTCTCTTGGACATAACGCTGCTAGTAATATTCAAGCCGGAAAAATTCTTATCATAGGAGCCAATGCCCCGAAACCTGCGAGAGTAACTAAAAAACTAGGAAATGGTGCAGGATTGCAGCAAACAGCTAGTAGCTATTGCGCTTACAACAGCATTTCAACAGCTCAATCCGCAGGATGGACTTTAACGAAAACTCGTAGAAGTGTATCTTTGCGTTCTCCCACTTCGCCTAGAAATAGCTTGACTGCTATTGCGACATTGACCGGGGGTATACTGTACTGCTTCCCTATGAACAAAGCTGACTTTGATGCTTATGGAGCAGAACTAGGACTGAGTAGCTCGGTAGTTGTCACTACGGATGCTGAACGAAACAAACTTGTCAGTGGAGCTACAATGCCTTATCCAGGTAAGGCCTCCAAACTACTGCCCAATGGGTCAAATTTCTCCAGTTTCTTCTCTACTGATAAGCAAGGAGATGTGGTCCAAGCCGGATACGACATTCTTAGTGAAGAGAAAATCTTGGTCGGCGCGGCACCATCAAACCCCTAATGCTGCTCCCAATTGAAACGGAAGCCGGGTTAATTCTCCCCGGTCATCCTTTTTTTGACGAATACCTTTACGGCACTCTTCCCCCAGATTGGCGAGATTACGCCTACCACAATCCTGATTTTGCTTTCGTTGCTCGTGCTGGCAGTGGCATGTTAGAAGCGGTGACAGAAGCAGAAATGGTGAAATACGTAGAGGGGGGAGAATACGACCAATGGTTAGAGGAATCAGGGCAAGATGACGACAACTACGGATGATATTGGCGTTTGGAATAACCTTGGCACTATACAAACCGTGAAAAAACAGTGGATTAAGTTCCCTGTCACAGCCACAGGTGCCAATTCCACACTTCGCGCCTCATTCATCTGTAATGACTGGAATAAGCTTTCTAGTTACGTTTTGATTCGCCCTAGATACAACACGGCTAACAGTGACCAAACTGGTAATGCTGTAAGACTCTATCCAGCCACTACCCCTGTGATTGTTGAATTGCCTATTCCTTTGGACTTACAAGAGCGTTCTGTTTACTTCCGTGATTTTGAAGTTTACAAAGTTGGCAGACGTAGATCGCGTTTGGTAGGAGTGACCCCAGATGCCAACCTACAGATCAAACTGGAGGAATTATGGGGCTAGCGGATATTGTTGAAAGTGCCTTAGAGTCTCGCCAGGTGCGTTCTGCGCTTGGGAATCGTTCGTTTAATCCCAAGTTTGAAAATGCACAACGAGATGATGAAGGAGGCTTACTAGGCTGGCTTTGGAATGCTGGCAGTCGCTTGGTAGGGTTTTTGATTTCCCAGGCTGGCAACCTGATCAGCTTCACTCTAACCGGACTATGGTCGCTGTTTGTTTCGACTGTTCAGTTCATTTGGAATTTTGACTGGAACATGAGTGACCAATCAATTGACCAGCAAATACGCCAGCGATGGGACGCAATTGGAGGGCTTTTAGGTGGAACTGTGGGGAATTTAATTGGTTATTTGGGCTGTGGTGTCCTTCCTGGGGCTATCATCATGTCTTTCAACGAGGCAATGGGGGCTTACGTTCTTAAGAATGTGACTGAAGAACTGGCTGAAGAATTTCTGGCTAACTTATCTAATTTAGTTCGCTACACGTTTATGAGTGGCGTGCAATCCTTGCTTCTATGGAGTTTCAAAAATATCCGCAAGTGGATTAAAACCAATGTGGATGTAGTCAATCGGTTTTTCGGTTCTAAAGCCGCAGATGCAGTCAAAGCTTGGGGCGCTCCTAATTCCAAGCCTGGGTCGTTTGCTATGGGGGTTGATGAAGCCGTGGAATCAATAGATAACAGTTTCGTAAGAAATTTTGTTGAAGAAGCCCTAGAGGAGGCTTGGGATGGATGCGTGGAAGCTGGCTACGTAGTCGCCAACTCAATCGAGGCTTTCCTTGCACAAGAGAAACTTGCACAAGAGCAAATGCCTCCAATGGGAGAAGGTAAATATGTTGAAATCACTCCAGATCGCTCTATTGATGACCAACGAATTGTGTTAGCTGGTCCAGAAGCGGCTCTTAGGCCTGTCATCGTGCAAACCCTCACAAATTATCAGTTGATGGAACAGCGCGATATAGGAACCTTTGTGGGAACCCCCATTGATGATTATTTGCGAGGTAAACCAAGAAGTTTAAGCTTGCAGGTGCAATTCTTCAGTGTGCCAACTCCGCCTTGGTCTAAACGTTTGGGACAAGACAGGTTAGTTAGTGCCAGCTATTCTGTACCGGACATTGACCCAGCTAAATTGGATTGGGAGCGAATCAAGCTAGCTTGTGGGGGCATCAATGGCTATCTTTACGGCAGGTTTCGAGCTACTGGTTTGCTGAACAATGGTCGCCAAATGGCTGTTTACGCAGTAACTGGCGATGAAGCCGAGGACAGGCTAAGAGCGCTTTTGACCCTCAGTAAAGCTGAATTAATCAAAAAACCAACCATCACAGAAGACAGAACAGAGGATGTTACGGGTAGCT
Organism: Goleter apudmare HA4340-LM2; assembly: GCA_019359495.1. Classification (GTDB taxonomy): domain Bacteria; phylum Cyanobacteriota; class Cyanobacteriia; order Cyanobacteriales; family Nostocaceae; genus Goleter; species Goleter apudmare. The sequence goes on along the minus strand of JAHHHF010000081.1, from coordinate 1,887 downwards.
ACATTAAGCAGCCTGTGAAAGTCTATCCTGCTTATTTCACACTATTTAATCAATATCGTGTTCCAGGAGCGCTGGGTAGTGGAATTCCTATCAACGGAAAACGCTACATCAGAAAAGAGGAACGAATTGATTTGTGGGTTGATGTGGAGCCGCCCAATTTTAACGACATCATTTTAGAGATGTTGCAAAAACCGGGTGCTGAAAACGTAATTGATTAGGAGTGAATACATGGAAATTATCTTGCCACAGTTCAAGATTGATGATGCTATTGATACTCAATGGAAGAGTGTACAAAGTAGAAATGAGAATATCCAAAGAGACCGTCACGGGGCTGAAGAAATTGCTTTAAATGCTTTAACAAAGCAGTTCGAAAGTGAATTGAATGGATGCCTGGACAATGCTCTAAGGAGTTCCCTGAGCATTAAAATACTTCCTCCCAAAGAAATCTCCGCGCTATCTGTAGTAGCTGTTTTTACTTATTTAGATACTCAGATTTTGTTGAAAAGAGATGAACAGAATTGGGAATTGGCTTTTAATGGCAGAAAGATTGCTTGCACTCCTGATATGTTACAAAAGACTATCCTCCTAGAGTTGGGGAAGATTAAAAATAAATCTAATGAAACCTCTTGATATAAATACTCTGGTTGCATTATGTAGTTTCGCTTTGGCTCTTTTTACTACTGCCACTGGAGCAATACTTTGGTATGTAAACAGCGAGAAAAAAAAGTATGCATCAGAGCGAGATTTCAATCATTTAAAGCGCAATCAAGAGCAAATTTCTCAAGGGATTGGGCAATTAATGGTTGAGATGGATCGACGACTAGATGCCATTGGGCATGACATTTTGGAAATCAAAGCTGAATTTAGACACAAGGAAAAACCATGAACAAGCAAACATTAGATAGACTCAGCACCTTTTTGGGATTAGTGGCTGGCGGCGCAAGCCTTTTGAGTGGTAGCGGACTTATTGATACTCATTTAGCAGGTGCTGTAGGTGGAGTCGCTACAGCAATCCTGGGGTATCTGGTGCAAAGACCAGCGATACCGGATAGTAATATTTAGTCAATCCTTCCTCTCAAGTAAACTTCCACTCAAGATGATGCATCCTCTACAATGCCTTGTTACACGGCAATAGAGGATTTTTTTTATGAGCAAAGGTGGCAAGACTCGCACTACTTGGAAGAGTGTTAGCTCTTGGCAGTATGGAGAAACTAAAGTGATTCGCGTTCCCGTCGCACTGGAAGTGGAAATCATGGCTTATGCTAGGGCACTAGATAGAGGTGATGCCGTGTTACACGGCAATGCAGCCGATATCGTCTTGGAGGCGATCGCCAAATATATTCTCTTCAAGTGCCAAAATTACCATCCAAATCAGCACTCCAATAAACTGGACACCAACACCAGGGCTTGGGATGAACTGAGGAAATTTAAAACGATGGTTCAAACCCAGCCAGAAATTTTAGGGCTAAAAAATTAAGTAAACCTGATGGATCAACAGGCTTTGATAAAACTGCTATGGCAAAAAACGGGCACAAATAGCAAACAAGCCACCAAAGGCGATAACTCTGGAGGCTAGATAGCTTGTCTTGATTGGATGCCAGGAACGAGACTTGAACTCGTGACACGAGGATTTTCAGTCCTCCCACAATCCCCTTTTTTCAGTATTTTCACGCTATGCAAAAATAGCCTACCCCAATCTTACCCCAATTTCTCACCCCCACAACAATCACCATCTTTCCTTTACTCCGATGCTCTACTTTTAAGTAGCTAAACAAAATTAATTACATATTTTTTACCGAATTCTCGGAGAATATTTTCCACAGATGCAACAAAAGTCTGCCAATTTTTATAAGCATCAATTTCAAGCCATTGATACTTAATAAACCG
>JAHHHF010000080.1 GCA_019359495.1 Goleter apudmare HA4340-LM2 | reverse complement strand
TTGGGTCGCCAAATGCTTTTCCTTCCCACTGTTGAGCGTGAATCATTATTGGATTTTCCACCACTTTTTACTCCCCACAACTCCTTCCCTTAGTAGTTTACTAGCACTTGTGTGTACACCGTAGCCCTTTACAAGGGGAGGGTTAGGGTGGGGTAATTCAAGAACTGGTAGTGATTCGATAACTTGTGTGTACACCGTAGCCTTAGCAAGGGGAGGGTTGGGGAGGGGTAAAATTCTATGCAGCTTCACAAATAATTGGTATTACAGCAATTGCTAGTTAAGTGAGGTTTAGCAACAATGTTTTTCAACGCAGAAGGTCGCAGAGTAAAGCGCAGAGGTTTACCTTTCCCGATAATTTCTGTAATTTTGAATTGATTTCTCCCTATTCCTCTGTAACTTTTTCTACTACTTCTGGTACAGGATCATAACCACCTGGATGAAATGGATGACAGCGTGAGATGCGCCGCAGTCCCATCCACCCACCGCGCCAGACTCCAAATCGTTCAATTGCTTGAATTGCATACATCGAACAAGTGGGTTGGAAGCGACAAGTTGGAAGGAACAGTGGCGAAATAAACATCCGGTAGCCGCGAATTAGCCAAATCAATAATAGTTTCATAGCAGTGACATAAATCTAATAAAGTAGTAACAAAGGTCAAAATTGCTAGTAGCGTCTTTGTTGAGTACATTTACCGGCTTAGAGTCAGTTCCCCCTTTATGGCTACAAATTGCCATCATTCTCGTTTGGGTCTTAATTATTTTAGCGATCGCCTGGGTAGTCAATCGTTTCGCCAATGATGATCCAGAAATTGTGCGGAAGATAGTTCATATCGGCACCGGTAACGTCATTTTACTGGCTTGGTGGCTAGATATCCCCGCAAGCATTGGTATTACGGCTTCCGTTGTCGCTAGCGCCATCACCTTATTATCTTACCGATTGCCAATTCTCCCTGGAATTAATAGCGTGGGACGCCAAAGTTTAGGGACGTTTTTTTATTCTCTCAGTTTTGGTGTTTTAATTGCCTGCTTCTGGTACTTGCAACAACCCCAATATGCCGCACTGGGAATTTTGGTGATGACATGGGGAGATGGACTAGCAGCCTTGATTGGACAACGTTTTGGTAAACATAAGTATCAAGTTTTTGGGGGACAAAAAAGCTGGGAAGGTTCCCTGACGATGACCATTGTTAGTTATATTGTCATTAGTTTAATTTTACTGGGCGTACAAGGCAACATCTGGTCAACTTGGCTGGTATCACTGGTAGTAGCAGTAGTAGCTACTGGCTTAGAAGCTTTTTCATTTCTTGGTATTGATAACTTGACCGTCCCTTTAGGGAGTGCTGCTTTGGCATTTTTCTTAATTAATCAGCTGCCAAATATCTAAAGACGAAGCCTCAGTAAGTATTTATAGAACAGAATACATGCGTCAGCCGCCAGAATTCAGTATGAATTCTGTGCGACTGGCGGATAGCGTAGCGTAAAGCCTTCTCTACGAGAGGCTGCGCCAATGCTTAGAGCGAGTCCGCGAGCGTCTGAATATTGGTTCAAAACCGAGGGGAATTGTGGGCGAAAAAAATTAAAATATTTTCACCTTAAAACTCTATCCCTTTATGGGTAGAGTATTCTGAATACTGACTCCTTTTTATTTACACAAAACCTATTAGTTATTTTCTTTTTCGTTAACATTAACTCTAATTTCTGTTGCACGTATCTACCCGCATACTGTGGGTTCTGATAAGCTGCTAGTCAATACTGATAAATGCTGACTTCTGACTGATTGATCTCGGCAACAATGGTCAGACTTCTTACATATAACAATTTAGCACCAATTTTAGTGAGGATTTAAAAAAAATAATACTAAGATTCAGTAAAGCTTCTGTACTTAATGGATACTGTGTAATATGATTTTGTGTAGATAACGGAAAAAACAGTATACTCATATACGACAGGTGAATTTTTTCTTCATCGCAATCAGAGAAAAAATCCAGTGCGTTCCAACGATAAAAAGGGTTAATACTCAGAACCATTGAGTAGTTATACTGGCGTAATAATCAGTGTGGTTTTGTACTGCTTTTTCAGATTCGCAAATTCAAGGAAGAATCTATGATGTACTGTGGAGTTTGCGATCGCTTAGGCGGCGCAGTGTATCAAAGACAAATATTATCAATACTGCTGAACCTGATAGATAGCCCAGTACCTAGTTGTTTGAAAAGTCTAAATTAACACCAGCCCCGGCGATTAGAAATTGCGCGCCACTTGCTACAAGTCGGGAAACCCGCCCAAAGCAGTGGCTTGGCTATACAGACAAAACCGGCCTTTGCAGGTTTCAAATCCTTGATTTTGTGTTAGACCAGGTCGGTGGACTTTGCCTGTGTAGTAGCGAATTATATTCACCCAAAACTTTTCAAACATGCTCTAAGTCCCACCAACGGTTTTAAACCTTCGTCTAATAGCCAAAGTCATCTCAAAGATGACTAATATTCTTGATACTTAGTCCATTTTAATGGACTTATGCTGTGAGACTGGGATTGAAAATTCCAGGCGGAATGTAGGTTTTACCGACTTGTATGTACACGGTAGCCGAAGTTCGGAGATGCGTAAGTCCTAATTAGCCTGTTGGGAATTTCCATATATCAAACTGGATTCATAGATTTAAATTCCAACCGATAACTAGTTTTCTCTTGGAGGTTATCCCATGACAACAGTTTTGTACCCACAGAATACGGGCGAAAAGCTCATCTATACCTTGGGAGAGTCACTCTCAGAAAGGGAACTGCAAAGCTGTTTGACAGCTATGGAAATTGTCGAGCCGACAATCACCAAGCAGTTCTGGGAATCGGCACAGACAAACCCTGGTATATACATAATTCTTACAGGTAAAGTCCGATTATCAGATAGCGCTGATAATTTAATAACTACCCTCTCTGCTGGGTCATCATTTGGGGAATTAACTCTATTTCCTCAAGAAAACTTTATTCCCTATGTTGCGAGAGCTTCGGCAAACTTAGAACTGGGCTATTTTCGGCAAGAGGTTTTGCAAGGATTGATAGACCAATATCCCAACATCAAACAACACCTGTTTGCTCGTGCAGAACTTTGGGATTTACTACTATTATGTCGCCAAAACTCCCAATTTCCACCACACGTGTCCCAAGTAGAAGCCTTCTTCAAAGCCTTGTCCCTATTTGAGCGTCATGATTTGGTAGATGATTCAGTAAATGCACAGATAACTCTAGAAAGTAAGTTATGGTTGCTACGTAAAGGACAACTGCAACATTCTGATGGACACACTTTAACACCAGGTAACATCTATGCAGAACCCAAGCATGGTAGTTGGCAAGTACAACAACCAGCGATCGCATATATTCTTAAGCAATCTAACTGGCAACTAGCCCTAGAAAACTATCCAGAATTAGCCTCATTCCTTGATCCCCAAGAATGCCCAAACACCACAATTCATCATCAGCGCCGTAAAAACCGACCGCGAACAGAGCATCTAGAACCTCAAAGTAAGATCATCGCTTTTCCCCAAAAAGTACAAGAATCAACACCACAGCCCCAAAAATCACGCCCTTACTTTCCTAGCCCAAAAGTCCAAGTGGGTCACTGGTGGGGACGCCTCACCAAGCGTTATCCCTACTATGCCCAACAAAGCGCCTCAGACTGTGGTTGTGCTTGCTTAGTGATGATTGGCCGCTATTGGGGTAAAAACTTCAGCGTCAACCAGTTGCGGGATATGACTAATGTTGGTCGTAGTGGCGCGTCCTTGAGTGCGATCGCCGCCGCCGCCGAAAACATCGGTTTTGCCAGCCGTCCGGTAAAAGCCACCCTAGATAAACTCGCCGAACAATCACTCCCAGCGATCGCTCATTGGGAAGGTAATCACTTCATCGTTGTCTATGAGATCACTAGCAAAACAGTGATTGTGGGTGATCCGGCTATTGGTCAACGTACTCTCACCCGCAAGGAATTTGTGGCTGGTTGGACTGGTTATGCATTACTTTTGCAACCGACATCTTTACTCAAAAATGCCCAAAATCAAGATGTGGGTTTGTGGAAGTTTGTGGAGTTAGTCAAACCCCACTATAAGGTGCTGTTAGAAGTCTTTATCGCTTCCTTGATCATCCAGTTATTTGGGCTGGTCACGCCGGTGTTCACTCAGTTATTACTAGACCGGGTGTTAGTGCAACGCAGCCTTGCTACTCTTAACGCCGTCGGTTTGGGGATGATCGTTTTTGGGTTGTTCAGCATTGCCATGAACGCAGTACGGACATATCTCTTGGCCCACACCGCCAACCGGATTAGCATCTCTCTTTTGGTAGGTTTTATTAAACATACCTTCCGCTTACCTCTTGCCTATTTTGAGTCACGCTACGTTGGGGATATCATTTCCCGCATCCAAGAAAACCAGAAAATTCAGAGCTTCTTGACCGGTCAAGCCCTGTCTATTGTTCTAGACATGCTGACACTAGTCGTCTATCTGAGCCTAATGTTTTGGTATAGCTGGAAAATGGCATTATTTGTCCTAGTTACCGTGCCACCATTTTTCATTCTGGCGCTGGCTAGCACAAGTATTTTACGCCGCATTTCCAGAGAAATTTTTAATGCTGGGGCTAAAGAAAACAGCTACATTATCGAATCTCTCACAGGCATTCGCACCGTTCGCTCCTTGGCAATTGAACAAACCGTGCGCTGGCGTTGGGAGGAACTGCTCAATGATTTAGTTAAAAAAGCCTTTAATGCTCAAGTAATTGGAATTCGCCTCTCAATGCTCAGTGGTGCAATCAACACCTTTACCAGTGCAGCATTGATGTGGTTTGGAGCCTGGCAGGTAATTCAAGGCGAACTGACAGTTGGACAATTAGTTGCTTTTAATATGTTGGTGGGTAACGTCTTGGGGCCCTTCCAAAGGTTTTCCCAACTGTGGAATCAATTCCAAGAAATCATTATCTCCGTCGAACGTCTCAATGATGTCTTAGAAGCGGAACCAGAAGAAGACCTGCAAACTAAACCCCGCAAGACTCTAGGTAGACTCCGTGGTCACATTCGCTTTCAGAATGTCACCTTTCGCTATCACCCAGAAAGTAAAACTAACGTTTTAGAAAATGTCAATTTTGAAATTAAGCCAGAGCAAATGGTCGCCCTCGTGGGACGCAGTGGTTCTGGGAAAACAACCCTGAGTAAGTTAATTTTGGGTTTATATCCAGCGACAGACGGCAAAGTCTTGATTGACGGTCATGATGTGAATGGGCTATCTCTGCGATCGCTCCGTTCTCAAGTAGGTGTTGTAGACCAAGATACATTCCTTTTTGGCGGCACTATTCGGGAAAACATTTCTATTGCTCATCCAGAAGCCACTTTAGACGACATCATCCAAGCAGCAAAACTGGCTGGAGCCGATGAATTTATTCAAAAATTGCCACTAGGCTACGAAACCCAAATTGGTGAAGGCGGCGGTATGCTTTCTGGTGGACAACGCCAACGCCTAGCCATTACCCGCGCCTTGTTAGGAAATCCTCGATTATTACTGTTTGATGAAGCGACAAGTCACCTCGACTCAGAATCAGAGCGCATTATTCAAAATAACCTCAAAACAATCCTCAAAGGGCGCACCAGTGTGATCATTGCCCATCGTCTTTCCACAGTACGCAACGCCGACTTAATCTTGGTTTTAGATCAAGGCGTTCTTGTAGAAAGCGGCACTCATGACGAATTAATCGCCAAACAAGGACATTATTACTATCTCAATCAACAACAACTAGGTCAAGTGGGATCAGAGGTATTGGCTACTGTGCAGATGTAGCACTGCTACCTCTCCCCCTTGTCCCGTGACATCTATCATACATACCGGAGAAAAACCATGCCTGCCGCATCTCCTTATACTTCATCTCCCCTTCCCAAAGAAGAGCGGAACGAGTATCAAGACTACAAATATCAACAACCTATAGAGGTTGAAACCCAGACAGAAATATTAGATGACAACCAAGACGCAACCAGCGACTTATTTTATGGCACAGAAGAGTTATTAGATGCCTTACCTCAGATCTGGACACATGGGGTATTGTATGCATTGATCGGCTTTGCAGTTCTCGCCTTACCTTGGGCTACACTCTCCAAGGTGGATGAAACCGGTACCGCTAGAGGACGGATAGAGCCAAAAGGTGCAACCCAAAAATTAGACTCTCTAGCTGGTGGGAGTGTGAAAGCTGTCAACGCTAAAGAAGGAGATATAGTCAAATTAGGCCAGGTTTTACTAGAACTAGAATCTGATATCTTGCAAACAGACCTGCAACAGACAAAAAGCAAATTAGAAGGGCTACAAAATCGGCGATCGCAATTGGAACTACTCAAAAACCAATTGCTCCTTTCAATTGGGGTCTTAGAGCAACAAAATCAGTTTCAAGAATTAGAAAAACTGGCTCAATTTAACCAAGCGCAGCAAAATCTTGACGCCAAACAAAGTATTTACAACTTACAAAAGTTAGAAAGACAAGCCTTACTCAATCAGGTGCAGCAACAAATTAACACTGCTGTAAATGACCAAAAAGCAGCTAGAGATCGGTTGAGTATAGATTCTCGTCAAGTCCAACGCTTTAGCCAACTCGTCGAAGATGGTGCTGTTTCCGCCACCCAAATTGACCAACTCAAAAAAGAAGAGCAAGAAAGTAAGCGACTTTACGAAAGAGCTAAATCTGACATTACCCAAGCAAAATTCCGTTTAACTGAAGAACAAAATCGTTATCAATCAATCATTAGTCAGTTAGAGTCTGATATCAAACAAGCAAAACTCCGCCTACAAGAAGCCCAAAGTAGTGCTCAAGGCGTCGCGCAAGCCGGGAAACTCGCTATCCTCAGAAGTCAAGAACAACTCAAAGACCTACAAGCACAAATAGCCGCAGTGCGATCGGAAATTGCTCAGACTCAAAGCCAGATGACATCCATTAGACTGCAATTACAACAACGCATAGTGCGATCGCCTATTGATGGTGTAATTTTTGAGTTACCAGTCACTAAACCAGGTGCAGTAGTCCAACCAGGACAAAGAATTGCCCAAATAGCACCGAAAAACACCGACTGGGTACTCAAAGCCCAAATGCCTAGCCAAGATAGCGGTTTCTTAAAAGTAGGAATGCCAGTCAAAGTCAAGTTTGACGCCTATCCTTTCCAAGAGTATGGGATCGTGCAGGGAAAAGTTGCCTGGATTTCTCCTGACTCAAAAATTAGCCAAACATCCACAGGTAACTTCGGTGTTTATGACTTAGAAGTCACCCTAGAACAACAATATGTCCAAAATGGCAACAAACGTATCCTCCTCACCGCCGGTCAAACAGCAAATGCTGAAGTCATCATTCGCCAGCGACGTATAATTGACTTTGTGTTAGATCCCTTTAAGAAGTTGCAAAAAGGCGGTTTAGAGATGTAGTCCATTCGTCTACTTCTCGCTCTCCCTAGCTAAATCCCCAACTTTTTGGAAAAGTTACTGACCTCACAATCTACTAACTAACACTACACCAGGAGCACAGGTATGCACCCCATTGACCTCATGAGAAAATACGACTGGACTTACCGTGACCTAGCCATAGAATTTGGAGTTTCAGAAGTTGAAGCCAGACGTTGGGGATTTAGAAAAACTGCTACCAACTATCGAAACCCGCCACTGATGGCTTACAAACTAGCAGAAAAAATTGATAAGGAATTATCATCTATATTTGTGTCAGTATAGAACCATTGTGACCTAGACCTCACTTCAAATTTGGGTTTTAATAAGGAGTCGAAGCTTTGTCTTGATATAGCTTGTATCCCACATTCCGCAAGTTAGTTAGCAAAAGAAATAATCCTGGCAACAAAGACCACCAAAAAGCTGAATCATCTAACATTACATTGCAAAATATTTAGAGATGAATCCCATAGGTAAAGAACACCTGATGGAGGAAACAGATCATGTCCGAACATCTGACCATTTCAACATCAGATATAGTTAATAGCCTTAAATATTCTTGTCAGATACCTGATGTAGTAGAGAAAATCGCATCACATCGCATTATCGTAAAAACAGCCCAGGAACTAGGAATTACAGTCACACCAGAAGAACTACAACAGGAAGGAGATGACTTACGCCTAGCGAAGAAGTTAGTTAAAGCTAAAGACACATGGACTTGGTTAGAGAAACACCATCTGTCTGTGAATGAGTTTGAGGAATTGCTCCATCACAATATTATTTCTAAAAAATTAGCAAACCACTTATTTGCTGCTCAAGTCGAAAAGTTATTTTATGAACACCAACTAGACTATATAGCATCTGTTACCTATGAAGTCCTCTTGGAAGATAAAGACTTAGCTTTAGAGCTTTTTTATGCTCTAGAAGAAGGCGAAATCACTTTCCCAGAAATCGCTCGTCTATATATCCCAGAACTAGAACTTCGTCGTACTTATGGATATCAAGGAGTGCGACACCGCAAAGATTTTCGCCCAGAAATCGCAGCCGCAGTATTTGCAGCTAAAGCACCACAAGTCCTCAAACCGATTACAACTCCCAAAGGAGTGTATTTAATCTGGGTAGAAGAAATCATCCAACCCCAATTAGATGAACAGTTACACCAAAAAATCATTACAGAATCATTTTCTAATTGGTTAAAACAACAAGTCGAGGCTGTTAAAGTTGTCACCCAGCTAGATACAGAGGTGAATTTACCTCCACAAAAAGAGCTACTACAACAGGCTTAAATTTACTAATCACTCATTGATTTTTGAAAAAATCAGTACACTCGATTAATTGGACAGTTTTATTTTTTCTGCCATTATTTTACTATCGTAAAGGTATTATTTAAAGCATTAATTCATTTTGAAATTTTTGACTTCCCTAAACTTCATGGATATGGTGTTTTTTCATGAATTCTGAATGCTGACTCCTGAGTTCTGAATTCTGTTCGATAAATGATTTAGGATTGCTATCTGTATTAATAAGGCTCAGTTGTAAATTTCATGACTGAGTCTAATTTTATGCATATTTATCAGTGATAATTTAATCATTAAAAGCAATTTTATTCATTTGTGACAAAGTGGCTAAAAAACTATTGTTACTAGCCAAAATGGCGATACAAAGATAATTTACTTAGCTATATTGATATCAACAACTCAAACAGAGTTGAGCAAGTAAACAAGGAGCAAACGCAATGGTTATTTCTGATTTGAATTACTTGGAAGCTACTAACGAAGAAATCATCGGTGGTCGTGGTCGTGGTCGCGGTCGTGACGACTTCAAGTTTAAAAAAGAAATTGATACCGATGTAAAAGTACGTCTGGATGTCAAAAAAGATGTTGACTCAAAAGTTTACGTCAAAGGAAACCTAGCTGATGCTGAAGCTTATGCTGAAGCTTATGGAGATGACAGCTTGGCTGAAACTCTTACTACATCCTATGCTGACGACTACTATGTTGAAGCATACTCTGGTTCTATCAGTGCTGTTTACTAATTCTCTATTAGCGAATTAGTGAGTTGAAAAGAATCTTGCAAGATTTTCAAAAAACGCTGAAAGCTTGAACAAGCTTTCAGCATTTACTGAATTGCAAAAAGGCTTGATTATGAGCAGATTAAAAATTGGCGACCTAAATTTTTGTGAACCAGTTAGTGGTAGTCAAGTTCAAGGTGGACTTAATTCATCATGGCAATTTTTAATTAGTTATATCGGTGAAAAGTTTCAATCAAAAACATTCTCGGATAGACAGAATGATGTTGGAATTGAAGGTTATATCGACAAAGATGGTTATGCCATAATCGGCTTAAGTCCTGATGATAAAAAACAATTTATTGGATTAGTTAGACGAAGTGAAGATGGTGGAATTATTGCCATGAATTATACCAAAATTGTCAAGCAATCCACTATTCAGCATGATGATTTGATTCCATGATAATTTTACGCAATCAAATCAGAGAGATTATTATTTTCCTCAACAAAAATAAGTGGCATTAATATCATGACTCAGCAGAAAGTTGTGGTTAAACGCATAGTCTCAAGGGATGGTAAAGTTATTGCTGAATCAAAAAGCGTAATCGAAACATCAGGTGATGATGAAGGTGAGACTAGTCAAAGTGTTTCTGTAAACATTTCATCTGGTAATAGCTCTAGCAGTTATGCAAGGTCAATTTCTAGTACTTCTTCAACATCTAACAGACAAAACCTGCCTTTGCAGGTTTCAAATCCTTGATTTTGTGTTAGACCAGGTCGGTGGACTTTGCCTGTGTAGTAGCGAATTATATTCGCCCAAAACTTTTCAAACATGCTCTAAGGTAAATTGCTTAAATTCATCCACTTTTTGAGCACAAATAAAAAAACAGGCGAGAAGACTTATGCTGATAATCAACGATTTGTCCTCTTTAGTGAATGTTTCAGAAAACGAGTTGATCTTAGGTGGTGCTAGTTTAACTGTGACTGCTGATGCTGTTGGTGTAGGTGATCAAAGTTACGCTGACACTTATACAGACATTATAATAAAGGAAAAGAAGAACGGTAAAATTAAGGCTAAAGGTATCGCAGAAGCGATCGCATATGGTGACGACTACGCCGAGGTTGGAGTCGATTACATTGCTGATGGCTTGACCATAACAAAGGAAAAATTGAAGATAAAAGAATACAAAGACGGCTCTATATCTGCAAGACTTAAGGTAAAAGGGGTTGGTTGATCAGCTAATGATACTTGATAGCCAGATATCTACCCCATAATTGCCCGTGTCGTCAGTCGTGCCTATGCAGAAGGGGTGCAAGTCCAGGCGGGAAATAACATTGGTTACTATGGCCCCTATGAAAGGCTATTGCGGGGACGGGGTAACGAGTCTGTATTTTCATGGAGTCATCCCGTATTGAGACACCAAAAATAAAAAATCTGCGATCGCTTGTTTTCTAACTCTACAAAATCAGAGCGATCGCATCATCCTTGCAGTGATATTAAATAATTGGGCATATTGAATTTCAACTATTTTTTTTAATATGCCCAATGACGCCAGTTTGCTTAAGTCGGGAAACCCGCCCACGCAACTGGCTCACCAATGCCCTATTCCCAATCTTCATGAGTATATTTAATATCTCACATAACGACCAGAAACCCAACGCCGACCATATCGCGTGTTTACCCAATATCCACGAATCCACCTTTGGCGAACAACTCGACGAATAATCACAACACGGGGTCTTTGTACCCTCTGTATGACAATGACCTTTGCGGCTGATGCTGGTGTTGAGAAAGAACTCAGTAACAATGGTACAGCAAGTAACGTACTAGCAATAATACCTTTCATCAACAAATCTCCTGTTAATTTAGCTTGGTTAAGTTGTCTACAGTTCTGCTAAAGAAATTGTGAATCGCTCCGCTTTCATTCAATAAATAATCATTGGGTGGTATTGCTGATTTACACAACTTAATTAGAGTGTTGTAGTTATGCTTAATATAAGGAAAACCAATAGAAATAAACTTCTGAAAAAAGTCGCTATGGCCAGAAGACTTAAGTTATGGATTTAATTTAGACTCAATATGTAGCTGTAGTAAGACTTTAGTTAGATGTGAAGGATGGTAATCCAATCACCATTTACTAAAGCGATCGCACCACCAGGAAAGGGATCGGTTTGAGAACGGTTTGGTGCGGTAATTAAAGCTGTTAATTTTTCGATGTGTTCAAAACTGGGGGCGTCAGGCAGTAGTTGCTGTAACACTTGCCGCATTACCCGACGTTGCAATGCTAGGGGTGCTCTTTGCAGTATCCGTCGATTTAACCGCAAGAGGAGATTTGCGGAAGATAAGGAATATCTTACTTCCTCGTCTACCTCATCTCCTTGTGGACTGAGCGGAGTCGAAGTCCACGTCTTATCCGTCGCTTCTTCCCGCAACTTCTCGGCTACTTGCTCTAAATATTCGACTTCTGCTTGTAGGAGTTCTGCTGTTTGAGCGAGGGCTGATTCTACTTGGGGATTGAAATTTTCTTGTAAATATGGCACTAGTTCTTGCCGAATGCGGTTGCGGACATATTTAACATCTTCATTGGTAGAATCTTCCCAAACAGGTAGTTGAAATTCTTGACAAAATTGCCCTGTTTCTTTGCGGGCGATTTCTAAAAGTGGGCGTACTAATGTAATGTTTGTAGTCAGTGGACGTTGCCAAGTCAGTGCTTGTAAACCATCAGCACCAGTCCCACGTATTAAGTTATAGATGAGGGTTTCAGCGCGATCGCTCTTCGTGTGTCCTGTAACAATATATTGGTAATGATTTGCTTGGGCGATCGCACTTAATGCTTGATACCGCCAATTGCGCGCCGATGCTTCGCTATTTACAGGCTCTTTTGCTATTTCTAAATAAAAATTTTTATCCCAAGTTTTAGCTAAATTTTCTACATGTTGAGCATTTGCTTGGGAGTCAGCACGCCAGCGATGATCGCAGTGAGCAATACCTAAATCCCATCCCCATTTTAGTTGCAAATCTGACAGGATTTTGATTAAGCACAGAGAATCCTGCCCACCAGAAACAGCAACTAATAACCGTTGATTCCGCTCAAATAAGTGGCGCGATCGGATGGTACGATGGATTTTTGCATGTAGGGGAGTCCATACCATGTTGAATTTTGAGTTTATCCTACTGCAAAGTCAGTGTAATGTCGAAATTTTGGTGGGTCAAATCCTAAAACGATGTCCTGTTTAGGAACACCGAGTTCAACCAATTTATTGGCAATGCCAACTTCTGTACCATCCTGTTGAATCCAAATTTTGCCAATTTTGTGGAAAGCATCTCTGGCAGACATGCTGGAATTTCGATTTGTTGTTTACAAATCCCCTCTTCATTTGTGGAGAGGGGGATTACACTTTTAAAAAAACCAACCGTAAGAATGCAAACCTTTACCTAAAAAGTTCACACCCAGGTAGCAAATCCAAACAACAACAAAGCCAGCAGTGGCTAAAATTGCCGGACGACGCCCTTGCCAACCACGAGTAATTCTAGCGTGGAGATATGCAGCAAAGACCAACCAAGTAATTAAAGCCCAGGTTTCTTTTTCATCCCAACTCCAATAAGAACCCCAAGCTTCGTTAGCCCAAACCCCACCAGCAATAATGCCAATTGTTAATAGGGGAAATCCTAGTCCAATAATGCGGTAGCTAATGTTGTCTAAGGTTTCAGCAAGGCTGAGGCGCTGGGGTGAAAGGGGTTCAGCGTTTTTTAAAAAAACCAACCGTAAGAATGCAAACCTTTACCTAAAAAGTTCACACCCAGGTAGCAAATCCAAACAACAACAAAGCCAGCAGTGGCTAAAATTGCCGGACGACGCCCTTGCCAACCACGAGTAATTCTAGCGTGGAGATATGCAGCAAAGACCAACCAAGTAATTAAAGCCCAGGTTTCTTTTTCATCCCAACTCCAATAAGAACCCCAAGCTTCGTTAGCCCAAACCCCACCAGCAATAATGCCAATTGTTAATAGGGGAAATCCTAGTCCAATAATGCGGTAGCTAATGTTGTCTAAGGTTTCAGCAAGGCTGAGGCGCTGGGGTGAAAGGGGTTCAGCGTTTTCGATGGGGGTTGTGAGTACTGCTGTGTCTAAAACAGCAGTGTTACTGTTACCGTTGTTATTGCTTTCAAAACGTACAAAGCCATTATTTTCCACAGATGATGCTGCGGTTTCAGTAAGTAATTCGCCTGCTTTGCGTAACTGATAACCGTTGCTGCGGTAGCCGCCATTCCCAACAGAACTGCCTTGTAATTGGATATTTTGACCGCGAGTGACCACGAGAAATGCGATCGCTAACAATGAACCTACCATCAAAGCAGCATAGCTCAACATCATCACACTCACATGCATCATCAGCCAATTCGACTTTAAAGCAGGTACTAGGGGTTCTGCTACTTGCATTTGAGATGGTAGTGTCAAGGTGGCAAAAGCCGTGATGCACATCGCCACGGGGGCGGTAGCTACTCCCACCAAGCGGCTACGGCTGCTATTCTCAGCAATTAAGTGAACGGCGGTAATTCCCCAAACTAAGAAAAACAGGGACTCATACAGGTTACTCAAAGGAAAATAGCCTGCTTCTAACCATCTTGCCCCTAACATAGTAGCTATGCACAAATTAGCGATCGCCATCCCAGCTGTCCCCAAAGCGGCTATCACGGGCAGACTTGGAAAAGCCGCCCCTACCCAATACACCAGCATTGTCAGGAATAAGACGGCAAAGGAGGCATTGTCTAGCCAATTCTGGAGTACAACCAGATTCATAAAGTCTTCTCCCCAGTTGATTCTTTAAAATATAGATTCTGACTGTTCTGATCCTATATGGTTAAGAGGGTACAGGAAATTAGTTATTCGTTATTCTTCTCATCTCATTTGCGTCATGGTGATTTAGTTGCAGATGGTGTAGCTGTAGACAGAGGAGTAACACCGTTACTAAAACGATTTTTTGAACTAGCCGAAGATTCAGCCTTTTTGAGAGCTAGAAAAACGTCATAGCGGTTACTGCGACTATCGCTAACCGCAGTTGTCACCCCGATGGAGCGTGTTACTGTTAGCCAAGTTTGCTGATTAGGAAATAAGGTTGGTAAAGGAAAATTTTTCGCCGTCCGTTCCACATCTAAGAAAAACTGACCATTAGTCGGATTGGGTTCTGGAGGTACGGTTTGTTGGAAGGGGAGTGTACTGGCTAATGTGTAATTGGGCTGGGGCACTATTTTATCGGTAATGGGAGCACCCACGACTAAAAATGCGACATCACCATCTAACCAACCATGAGTAGCTGTTTGAGTCCCAAAAGGTCCAATCCAGTTGACAACTGGTTTACCTGCAACTTTCCCCTGTTGAATTTGGAATTGAAATTGATTTTTCATCACTTCATCCAACTGTTTTAGGGATTTTTCTGCTGATGGGCGATCGCTGGCCTTTACCATAAATAGAAAACCAGCCCGAAAATCGTCTGGTGAGTCTGCTGTTGGGGTATTGGGAATCACCGAAACAGAAAACTCACCTTTCATCCAACTGAGCAAATCCCGCTCTAAATCGAGTTCAGTTAAGGATTTAATCCCACTTCTTAGCTGTTCTGGTGTGATTGGCGACAGGGGATTTCCCTGGGAGGTTAAAACATAGTTTTCCCATGACCGATATAAGTTACCACCAGATAACATCATTAAGGTTTCTGCTGGTATGCGGTTTTGCATATTCCCAGCTTTGTTTTCCACCTTGAGCACGCGCTGGCTATTGGGATTCAGCCAAGAAATACCTTTTAGCCTGATTCCTTCTGGTTCCAAGGTCACTGTTCCGGCTAAACCCTGGTTATTTTGCAGTTGAGCTAATACCTGTGCAGGTAATTGGCGGTTGGGAGCAGCCGCAGCTATTTTTGCCGCTTTGGGTACATTCACATAAAACTGGGCAAAGGTTTGGTAATTAGCAATTTTAGGGAAATTCTCGGCAAAGCCTCCTGTTGTAGCTAGGGATGCTTGATTTTTGTAAGCGTCAATTGCTCTCTCTGTAGCCTTGGGATGATCAGTGATTACTAAAAAGCGACCATCTAATAATGTCGCTGAGAGGTTTTCCCCAGTTGCTCCATCAGTCTGTTTAATGGGGAATCCTTGGTAGGTGCGGTCAATCCATTGACCTTGTTTGCGAGTTTTGGGCTGTGCCAAAATGCTTTTGGCTTTTTCGGAATTTTTCACCGGCAAAACCATGACTATTGACTGCTGATTACTATCAGGATCGACAGACGTAGCCACTGGTTTAGCTGGACTTTTTTGGGGTGTCAAAATTGCGATCGTGACTTTGTCACCCACCCAAGGTTGAATATCTTTCTGGAAGTTGTAACCATTATTGGTGAGCAGGCGATCGCGTAGCTGTATTAAACTTTTATCCAGTTCTGCTTGGGTTTCTTTTGTACCAAACTCCCTTAACTTCTGCCATTCCTTCGGATCTGTACTTAAGGAAACTGCAAACAAGGCATCTTGAGGAATAATATTTGCACCGACTGGCAAATCTCTGGAAAATGGTTGTCCTTGGGTTAATAGCCAGTATGCCGCACTCCCCACACCAATCAATAATCCAGCAGCCGAGAGTGTCAGCACCAAAGATGGTTTCTTATTTTTCTGCTTGGGAACAGACACAACAGGCAGTGTCATTGAAACCTATACCTCATACTTGCAAACTGATTACTTACTTGATTTAGTTAAATAAATCAATAGCTTTACCCATTCGTTAGGGTAACTAATTACATCAACTTTTCTATCTTAGATGTTAATGATACTTCGTTCATCAACCTTTCCTAGTCTTTCAATTTAATCAACAACAGTTGCGATCATGCTTGATGCTCCTGCTGGAGCACCCTTTTTCGTGAGCGATCGCCAACTCAAATAATTGGGAATTAACGCCAAAAAATCCTGAAAATCCCTGCTAAATTCAAGTTATATGAACTTATTATTAATTTTTGCTAATTATTTACCATTTAAATTTAGCCAGAACCCAAATGTCCCACCTCTTTGAGCTTTTTACTGATTCATGGAATTTAGCTGCATGGAACCCAAATATTTAGTTAAATAAGGCGAAAAAACCTCATAAATCAACGTCAAAGGTTGTCCATGATGCCAAAACAAATAATGGCGACCCCAAAAAGGCCCGGTTTCTGCAAAACCTGACTCTAGTGCAGCTGAGTAACCATAGTAAATTCCTTGCACATCACGATATAATTCTGTGCGGAGACGCGCTAAACTTGCCCAAATCGGCAATGAGCGGTTTTGTAAATACTCATCCACATGGCTAGCCTCCCACCATGAGGTCGCATAGGCTAATCTTTGACCAGATGCAGTCCGCAACCACACCTGACGTCGCAGTCGTGGCCCTGGTACAGCCTGAATTAAGTCGGGAGCAGCATCTAAATCTACACCAATCAAAGACATATCAATGACATCCACTTCTGTGGGTTCACCCGTGAGCAATTCTAAGTGTCTGGTTGGGGAACCATCGCCTAAAAGCAGCAATTGCCAAGCTGGTGCTAGCTGAGTGTGTGGTAAACCTTTTTGAATGACTTTCTCCTCACCTTGCCAAATTGGCGTGAGGCGATGCCAAGCTACTGGCAAAGTAGAGTTGTTGCTGGACGTAAAAGTTGCAGTCAATGTTCGTTACAAAAGTTCATCTATTTCTATGAAAGCATAAAAAAATAGCAACATGGGGCATTGGGGAGCCAGTTGCGTGGGCGGGTTTCCCGACTTAAGCAAACTGGCGTCATGGGGCATTGTAATTTTGAATTCCCCGCAAGATCTGAATCTTGACCCCATAAAATAAAAGCCAACGGTGTGCTGGCTTTTTGACCATTCACCATTGACTTTTGACTTGATATTTAAAAATGCGGATGGCGAGACTCGAACTCGCAAGGCAAAGCCACACGCCCCTCAAACGTGCGCGTATACCAATTCCGCCACATCCGCATGGGTTGTCTAAATAGAAAATATAGCATAAATTTTCTCGTGGTAGATACCAGACTGACAGAAATGTGGTGACTCCACAAGTGATATTAAAAAGGGTAGAGCGATCGCTAGCCGCATGGAGCCGTAAAAAGCAGCAGGGAGCCAGGGAAAATGATCCGCCTATCTGCTCCTGATCCTGCTACTTGTTGACTCTACTCAGGATGAGGCTTGGGAATCTCCTGTCATAATTTGAAATAAGGCGAAAGCTATTGTTGCAAGTTGAATGGGAGAGAATGTCAATCTACTGGTACTGATATCGAAGCTAAAAAATGAAGTTTGATAAAATATTAATTGCCAATCGGGGAGAAATTGCCCTTCGCATTCTCCGAGCCTGTGAGGAAATGGGAATTGCGACGGTTGCTGTTCACTCCACTGTTGACCGAAATGCTCTACACGTCCAACTTGCTGATGAAGCAGTTTGCATTGGGGAACCTGCAAGCAGTAAAAGTTACTTGAACATTCCCAATATAATTGCTGCTGCCTTGACACGTAATGCCAGTGCCATTCATCCTGGTTATGGCTTTTTAGCAGAGAATGCCCGGTTTGTAGAAATCTGTGCCGACCATCACATTGCCTTTATTGGCCCCACTGCCGAAGCTATCCGCTTGATGGGGGATAAATCCACTGCCAAAGAAACCATGCAGAGGGCTGGTGTGCCAACTGTACCAGGCAGTGAAGGATTGGTAGAATCCGAGGAGGAAGGCCTGTCACTGGCTAAGGATATTGGTTATCCAGTGATGATTAAAGCCACAGCAGGTGGTGGTGGTAGGGGGATGCGTTTAGTGCGTTCTGAAGACGAATTCGTCAAACTCTTTCTAGCTGCTCAAGGGGAAGCAGGCGCAGCCTTTGGCAATTCCGGCGTTTATATAGAAAAATTTATTGAGCGTCCCCGCCACATTGAATTTCAAATTCTGGCCGATAATTACGGCAATGTGATCCATTTAGGTGAACGGGATTGCTCAATCCAGCGTCGTAATCAAAAACTCTTGGAAGAAGCTCCTAGCCCAGCTTTGGATGCAGACCTGCGGGATAAAATGGGACAAGCTGCGGTAAAAGCTGCCCAATTTATTAACTACACTGGGGCAGGGACAATCGAATTTCTGCTAGATAGATTCGGTAAGTTCTACTTTATGGAAATGAACACCCGGATTCAAGTCGAACATCCCGTAACAGAGATGATCACGGGGATAGACTTGGTTGCTGAACAAATCCGGATTGCTCAAGGGGAAAGATTGAAACTTACCCAAGAGCAAGTAGTTTTGCGGGGTCATGCGATTGAGTGTCGTATCAACGCCGAAGATCCCGACCACGATTTTCGCCCTTCTCCTGGCAAAATTAGTGGCTATCTTCCTCCTGGTGGCCCTGGCGTAAGGATTGATTCTCATGTTTATACCGATTACCAAATTCCTCCCTACTATGACTCTCTCATCGGTAAGTTAATTGTTTGGGGGCCAGACCGCTCTACAGCCATTAACCGGATGAAACGAGCATTACGAGAGTGTGCCATCACTGGATTACCTACCACTATTGGATTTCATCAAAGAATTATGGAAACCCCACAGTTTCTACAGGGTAATGTTTATACCAGTTTTATACAGGATATCAAAAGCTAGGGAATAGGCAATGGGCATAGGGCAATAGTTTTTTCCATTACCAATGCCCCATGCCCTAACTTACACGAGACAACATGGTCAGTAAACCTTGCTGTCCTAGGAGAATCTCCCGTAACAAGCTGAAAATTCCCACCCAAATGATGGGAGTGATATCTACTCCGCCTATGGGTGGGATCAGCTTTCGCAACAGCACTAAAAAGGGTTCAGTGGGCCAAGCTATTAAATTCATGGGGAACCGATTCAAATCCACTTGAGGATACCAAGTGAGAATGATGCGGAAAATAAACAAAAATATCATCAACCCCAATAAAGGGCCGAGAATCCAAGCAGTCACGTTAACACCAGTCATCGGTTTGAGCTACTATCTGTGAACACAGAAAAAACTTGGGTGCAAGCCAAATAAATTTAAGGTTTGTAAAGCATTGTCTATAATTTTAGCTAAATGCTGCCACTTCCTCTGGGAAATCGAAAAGCCAACACGCACAAGCATGAAATCAAGGATTTGTATGGGCAGTTTTAATTGCTGAACTCCTTTTTAAAGGCTTCTCAAGGAAGTGATACACCATTAGAATTATGATGAAGTGTGTAAAAAAAGGTTGAGAACTATGACACCTGCTTTAGCAAATTTCCTTTGGAGTCTGTTTTGGGGTGGTGTAATTGTCGTTATTCCCGCGACAGTTGCACTGATTTTCATTAGCCAGAAAGATAAAATCCAGCGTTCATAATAGTTTTGGGGTCACTTCGACTCTTATAATCGATTGTCTGTCAGCTACATGCCTAATTGCACCAAAAGCCGCAATTCCTTCATGGAGGACAAGGTATACTTAGCTGACAGACATAAACATTTTTAGCTTTCGGTGAACAGCTTTAGCAGATCTCTTTGCCAGATGCTTTGGAGTATCAATATATTGTGACTGTTTAGAGTAGTGATTTTAATTGTGACTCGCTAACATAGATTTGATATTGGGAAAAGAGCAATGCTAAATTTTGGGCTGAACTCAGCCAGTATTCTGGCTCAGGTAAATTTCGGGACAAACTCAGCCAGTATTCTAGGAATTTTCCTGGCTGTGGCTGGGGCAGCACTATACTTTCTCCGAACTGTGCGTCCAGAACTGTCACGAGATCAAGATATCTTTTTTGCGGCAGTGGGCTTACTTTGCGGCTTTATTTTGATCTTCCAAGGTTGGCGGTTAGACCCGATTTTGCAATTTGGTCAGTTGCTTTTGGTGGGTACGACTGTGTTTTTTGCAGTAGAAAGTATTCGACTGCGGAGTATAGCTACCCAGCAAGCTAAACGTAACACTCCTATTGTGGACGAAGACCGTCCGGTGAGCAATAAATATTCCTATAATCGGCGGTATCAGGCTGAGGTGGATGCAGAGTTAGAGCCATTGCCTTATGAAGAAGAAGAGGAGCGTCCTGTACGTCCTCGGATTCGGGGTAGTAGAGATGAGCGATCGCCTCGTGATGACTATTATGAAGATCAACCTCCCCGCCGTCCTGAACGCCGCAGTACTGGAGATAAGCAAGAACCAACTGATAAAGGACGCCGACGTAATGTGAGACGTCCCGCAAGTCGCCCCTCTGACAGAATTGAACAAGAAGATTGGGGTTCTCCTCCCAGAGAAGTTGGTGATTGGGACAGTTCTGCTGGAGAAGTCAGAAAATCTCCTCGGCGTGGGAATAATCCACCCCAGCGTCCAGAAACTCGTGATGAAGATGTCTCCCCCAGACAAAGAAGGCGTCGTCCACCGGCTGACTCAGTTCCTCGTCCAGAAGAGCGTCAAGATGATGATGCCATACCCACCGATTATGTAGAATACAAGCCACTGGAAAGACCAGACGAGGATGACGATAATTCAACCAAGTTTGATGTTTATTAAAATAACCAAGGTGGAGATCGGTTTAGAGGCAACGGAAAACATTTGAGGTGAAAAAATTTACGCCCATATTTTGGCTCCAACGACCAATTCCTTGGAGCCTGCTTTTTAGCTTGGCAAGTGTGCTTGTTGCTTGCAGCCCTGGTAATATCCCCATTGGCCCTACCACCCTCAACAGTCGCTACACTGAGGAGCAACCAAGTTTGAGTGGTAATGGGCGTTTTTTAGCGTTTATTTCTAATCGCAATGGTAATCAGCAGTTGCTGGTGTATGATTTGGAAACTCAAAGCTTTGTTTCTACGCCGGGTTTAAACAGACCAAATACAATCGCCGAAAGTCCTAGTCTCAGTTACACAGGGCGTTACATTACTTACATTACCAGCGACCAAGGTAGACCAGTGGTCGCACTCTACGATCGCGCCATCCAACAGTCGCAAATCCTCACTCCCATCTATCGCGGCTGGGTGAGAAATCCTGGGATCAGTCCAGATGGACGTTATATCGTATTTGAAACCGCCAGCCGTGGTCAGTGGGATATTGAAGTCCTAGACAGGGGACCAAATATGGAGTTAGATATTCCCAATGGTGCAACTGTGGCTCCACCACCTGATTTGCCGTAGTCGGGCTTCGACTTCGCTCAGCCCACGGGAGATGAGGAAGGTGGGGAGATGGGGAGGCAGAGGGTGATGGGGTAATAATTATTGCCTGTTCCCTGTTCCCTATTCCCTGATTAATAACAAATGCTTAATAAATCTATTTTTATACCTATTGTTACTTGTGTCGGCTTATTAACGGGCTGTGTGGGCTATCCCCGCCTGGTGAGTTATCCTTTTGATCCGGGGGGTCGGAGTCTCAATAGTTTAGCTTCCGAATTAAATCCTGCAATTGCCGGCAGATATATTGTTTTTACGAGTGACCGACGGGGCAGTCAAGATGTTTATCTGTTTGATAGTCTAACCAGCAATTTAATTGATCTACCAGGTTTAAATTCTTTAGATGCGATCGCATCTCATCCCAGTGTTTCTGAAAGTGGTCGTTACATCGTATTTGTCGCTAGTCGTCAAGGACGATCAGGTATTTTTCTTTATGACCGCGAAACACGTCAATCACGGAATTTGACTGCTGATTTGCCAGCAGAAGTCCGCAATCCCACCATTAGCGCTGATGGTAGTAGGATTGCTTTTGAGTCCAGTAATAATGGGCAGTGGGATGTTTTGGTCTATGAACGTTCTGGACGACCATTGAATATACCCCAAGATCCGCGTTAAAAGTTATTTGTCAAGGGTCAGGAGAGACGCGATGAATCCCGTCTGTACAAGGTCAAGGGTCAAGAGTTATTTCCAATGCCCTATTGCCTATTTTCCTTTTCAATTTGTTGTACAGATTCGATTAGCGATCGCACTTGTTGAGTTCCTGGAGAAGATTCAAAGGTAAGGGGAAATTTGCCGCGACATAACATTCGCAAACCCAGAGGTGCAAGAGAAAGTAAACCTATGAGGTCTCGGAAATAATTACCGACAACTTGTAACCCAAATTGACGTTCGTCAATCCAGCCACCTGCTTTTACCAAATCTATCAATACTTTGCGATGGCGAATTGAGCGACTATCACTAGCTTGTTTGCGCGAGAGAATTTCTTGTTTAATTTTGGTGATTTGCTCTAATGGTGCTACGTCCATTGGACAAACCGAGTCACAGTATAAACAACGGGTACAACCCCAAACTCCTTGCGTACCTGTGTTATAACTTTCAAGGCGATTTTCGGTTGTGCGATCGCGGGAATCTGCCACCATCCGATAAGCTTTAGCGAGGGCATGGGGCCCCATAAATTGGGGATCAACTTCGCGGGCATTGCACTCAGAGTAACAAGCCCCGCACATAATACAGTTACCAGTTTGATCGAGAAGCGATCGCTCTTCGGGAGTTTGTAAAAATTCTTTTTCTGGCACTTGTCGCGCTGCTGTACTCACATAAGGAGTAACTGCCTCCAGATTATTCCAGAAACTGTTCATATCCACAACTAAATCCTTAATCACAGGCATATTCCCTAAAGGTGCAACCGTGATTTCTGGAATGGTATTGACTTCAGGTTTTGCCGACGGGATATTTTGTAATCTGGCAATTTCGCTGCCAATATTTTCCTTACAAGCTAGAGCCGATCTCCCATTGATTCGCATTGCACAGCTACCACAAATGGTATTGCGGCAATTTTTGCGAAATGCCAATGTTCCATCTTGCTCCCATTTAATCCGATTTAGACAATCGAGGATTGTATTGCTGGATTCTGCCTCCAAACGGTAAGTTTGTACAACCGGGGAGGAATTTTGTTGTTGTCGAATGACCTTAAAAAGAACTTCCATTGCTACTAACCAAAATTTTGCAACTACCACACCCACCTGAGAAATCTTGCTCACTGGCAGGTAACTCAAAAAAATGAGCTATACTTACTTTCTTTGCCCTTGATTCTAGGCTAGCTGTTAATAGGCTGATAATTAATCATCTATAGATTTTAATTTCAGGATAACCATTAAAATTTCATTTGGCGAAGCACCACTGACAAGATTTATCTCCCAATCTAGGCTCAAGAGCAAAAAAAAGTAATTACTGAGTGGTGCTAGGCGAGTAGCAATTCTCTATGAGAAGAACTTATGCATTCCCCGCATAGCGAAAATAACCAAATTAAATCTACCTGAGGTGAATCACTACATCTTAATTTCCACAACAATCAGCGTGATCGGTAGTAAAAATCCTGCAAGAGGTCACGAAACGGGAATTTTTGGCTATATAGAAATGTTAAACCTGATAATGACATCTACTAGTCGCTATCCAGCATCAGACAGATGTATGAAGATTTATTCTTCCCAGAGACAGAAGTACAGAATACTATAACTGCTTTTGACCTCACGCCCATAAACAAACAGCAAAGAAATTCCTTACGGCTTTTTGTCTCCTCTCAATCTGTGTAAACCAAAGGATGTGACTCACTCGTCAAAACTGCCCATCTAAATTAGATGAATTTTTATAAAAGCCTTGCCACAATACTCACTAGCGTAATAAAGCTTTAGAAAAGTCCTCACCGCTTTTTACCTTCCTGAAGCTCAAGGATTTAAATAAAAATTTGTCCTCAAGTTTAATACAAAATAAAACAACAATTTTGCTATTATTAGTCCATGCTAGTATTTAATATAAAATTACGAAGAAACAGAACCAGTATCCATAGCCGCGCTTGTACGGCTACTAGAACTTTGTTGATTCGTAGTGTAGGGACAAGAAATTTCACGTCTCTACAGACAGGATAAAAGGGTGTATACCTGTAGAACCAGATTTAAATACTAAGCTGTCTGAAGCTTTCGAGTAATAATAGGGTAAACCCTAGGACTCAAGAGCAATAAAGGCAAGCACTGACAGTGGAAAACCTGCGATTTTTTGGATCTACGACTTATTTGTAGTAGAACCAACATAACTTGTAAAGGTGGCTTAAAGTTACACCGCTACAGTAGCGCCAAAAGAAAAAATAATTTCATTTCTGATGGCGAATGATGGTTAAAAGTGCCGTAAAATCACCGTAATTAATGAATGTGACAACCAAGTCTCTCATCTGTTATGGAAAACCATAATAGATGTGCTTGGGATGCTCCCTATCAGCAGGAATTTACCCTTCACCCTAGGGTTCGTGTTTGCTCTATGCAAATGCTAAAAAGCTAAATACTGGCATGACAACGACATAAATTATCAGTTTGGAGAACGTAAGGGAATTTTGAGCATAATGACTGAAACCGCAACCGCACCGTTAACCGGAAAAGCACTGCTTGCTAAAGTAAAAGAACTTTCCAGCTTACCGCGTCGAGAAAGAGCCAAACAGTGTGGCTATTACACGGTTACTAAGAATAACCAGGTTCGTGTAAATCTCACTGATTTTTATGATGCCTTGCTATCAGCTAGGGGCATTCCCTTAAGTCCAGAAGCACCCAAAGATGGCCGCGGTCGTGAACCGACATACAGGGTTAGTGTGCATCAAAATGGTCAGATTGTGATTGGTGCCACATACACTAAAGCAATGGGCTTAAAGCCTGGAGATGAGTTTGAAATTAGACTGGGATACAAGCATATTCACTTGATTCAACTTGGTGAAAGTGATAAAAAATTAACTCCCGATCTAGACGTTGAGGATGAAGTAGATGAAGAAGATTTAGAAGAAGAGGAATAAATTTCCTCAAGGTAGGGGTAAGTTGGAGGTGAATGCTTGATAACTTATCCCTATCACTTCAGCTAAGTAGCATCTAAAGTTAGATAATCTTGGCGTCACACAAAAATACGATTCAACCTCTTGCATAAGTCACCGACTTTAGTAGAGTCTTGATTAATAACCAAGAAATTTACTTTTGCAAGAATTTGGTCGTGTTTTTTGTGCCTATTTTCTTAAACTTCTTCGAGCCATTCACCAACACCTTACTGGCATTTCTCCAAAATGCACCAGCAGTAGTTGTTGTAATGGCTTTTTTCATTATCTGGGTATTGCTGTGGTTACCGATCGCAACAGTAACCGCAATTATACTTAATTGGCAACCCGGTAAAACATTACAATCAGAGCAAAAAATTCCTTTATTGGTGTCCCTCTACTTATTAGCCCCCTTGATTCTGTGGGGAATTAGTTGGTTGGGGTTGGGGTCTTTTTCTGACTACGGTTTAGGATTAAATATCTCAATTGTAAATTCTTTATTACTGGGTTTAGGTTTGGGGGTGCTGGGACTAGTAGTGGTATTTAGCTGCCAATTTTACTTTGGTTGGTGTCAATGGCAGCAGTCTAATTTCAAGTTAGTACCATCAATTTTGCTACCAACTTTATTAATTGCTTTATTAGTAGGTGGGATAGAAGAGTTAATTTTTCGGGGTTTCTTATTTACTGAATTAGCCCAAGATTACCCAGTTTGGGTAGCAGCAGTAATTTCTAGCTTAATTTTTGCCTTACTACATCTGGTTTGGGAGCAACAGGAGACGACACCGCAGCTACCGGGACTGTGGTTAATGGGTATAGTGTTGGTATTGGCAAGATTTGCCGATCGCAGTAATTTAGGAATAGCGTGGGGATTACATGCCGGATGGGTATGGGCGATCGCTACCTTGGACACAGCAGAATTGATTACTTACACAGGTAAAGTCTCGGAGTGGTATACAGGTAAACACAAAAAACCCCTAGCTGGTTTTGCAGGAATTATTTGCATACTGGGAACTGGGGTGATGCTTTGGCTGTTGTGGAAGTATTTTTAACGGTTGTTATTTGCTAGAGACGTTGTAGTGCAACGTCTTTTTACATCGAATCTATGGAATATTACGTTAAGGAAGTGGATAAAATTCTAGGAATTTTATTGCAGCCTTTCCAAGGCTTGTTGTCTAAAGCCTTGGTTTAGAGACACTGTAATACAACTAGTGGCGTGGCAAGGCTAAAATGGTGCAAAAAATTTTCTTGTGGTGCGGGCATCTTGCCCGCTAATTAGAACGGGCAAGATGCCCGTACTACAAGAGATTGCTAATACACAAAATTAGCTTAGACACGCCACTAGCCGCCAAAACCAGGAATTAAACGCTTAAGAGCGCGATCCGCGATATCCCTATAGCGAAGTTCACCGGAGAGAATTTTACCCATAATTTGAGCACCAGAGGGACGTTTGACACCGACTTTGTAGGCAATATGAGGAAAGCGATAGAAGGCTCCCGCTAGTTTTTGCGCCCAAGCCATATCAGCACCCCATTGCTCATTTACGGCATCGCTGTACTTTTCTAAGGCGTTAATATCGCCAGCAAGGGCATCATGAATGGCGATCGCTGCTAGCAAGCCACTGAAAATAGAAGGGCGAATACCTTCTGCTGTCATGGGATCAACTACACAAGCCGCTTCTCCAGCTAAAACTGCATTTTGAGTATGTAGCTTTTGGTTGCCATCCCACAAACAAATGGGATGACCATATTGTTTACTAGTTTTGATATCTAAATTAAAAGATTGAGCGTACTCAGCCAAAATTTTCTTAAAGTCCTGGGGTGTATTACCAAAAAATGTCCCAACGCCGATGGAATAACCATCATCCTTGGGGAAGTTCCAAATGTAGCCATTTTTAATCAAGCCAAACTCAAAATGTGCCAGAGATTTGTTCTCTACATCGGCAGCTACTTCTGCTTCTAATGCTCCGGCGAGGATGCGTTTGCGGTCTTTGAAGCCTAACCATTTTGCCATTGAACCTTTAGCACCATCAGCCGCGATCAGGTAGCGACTTGTAAACGGACCATTGGTTGTATTGACTTGCCAAGAGTCACCTTGAAATTCGATACCAGTGACGGTTGTATGATCTTGCAGTTGAGCACCTTGTTTCTGAGCTTGCTGAATTAAGAAATGGTCAAAAACATCTCGCCGCACCATCCACACTGGTTCATTAATAGACATTTTTGCTTCTACGGGGTCGCCTAATTTCCAGGTGAAGCGCAAGGAGTCTACTTTCACAGAAATTGCGGAACTAAAGTCGAAGTCAAACCATTGAGCGATCGCTGGTGATACACCACCACCACAGGGTTTATATCTAGGCAAAGATTCTTTTTCTAAAACTAATATTGAGTGCCCCCGCTTGGCTAAATGATATGCAGATGTTCCACCAGATGGCCCAGCCCCGACAATGATGCAGTCATACATATAGCTGAATTTATACTCCTAAATAATTGTTTTTATAAATTTTTAGTAAATTATTGAAATAAAAAATCAAGGCTGAAGAATTGATCCGGTATCCTTCAGCCTTGATTTTACCGAACTGGGGAATTAGGTAAACTACCTACACTGTAACCGCTTCGGGTCAGTGAAGGACGCTTTGTATCTCGTACCAGTATCTTCTTTTAAACGGGGCAATGACCCAGAAAAGACAGTTTTCATTCATACTTCTTTCTTCCTGCCTCCTGACGGCAGTTGCTCCACTTGGGGACACTCCTACAGCCCTTCTCCTAAAGGAGACGCTACGCGTAGCAAGATCCCCCTGGGGTTACAGGCATCCTACGGCAGGCGCTAGCCTCTCACGCCACTTGCTACAACGGGGAGGCAGCCGTATGGGCGGCTACCCGCAGGGTACGGACTGCCGTGGGAACCCCCCGAAGTTTGCCGAACATCTCCCTGGCAACTTCTCTCCGCAACGCAGTGGCTCCTTTTGGGAGAAGACCGCACTGCCTCCTGCCTTCTCTGTAACAGTAGTGGTGAAAAATTTAAACAGTGGTGATGTCTTTTTCTTTTTCTGCCAGCAGTTCGTCTATTTTAGCGGTGTATTTGTTTGTCAGTTTTTGGAGTTTGTCTTGCTGATCCCGTGATTCATCTTCAGAAATTTCCGCGTTTTTTTCTTGTTTGCGGATGGAGTCTAGGGCATCGCGGCGGATGTTGCGAATGCCAACACGTCCTTCTTCAGCATATTTAGCAGCCATCTTGACGAATTCTTTACGACGATCGCTAGTTAGGGGCGGAATGTTCAGCCGAATTACAGAACCGTCGTTGCTGGGGGTTAAACCCAAGTCAGAGAGAGAAATCGCCTTTTCGACTATATTTAAACTGCTCTTATCGTAGGGCTGAATCAGAATGGTTGTAGCATCTGGTGTGCTAATGTTAGCCAGGGATTTTAGGGAGGTGGGTGAACCGTAGTATTCCACCACGACCTTATCTAGTAAACTTGCATTGGCACGACCAGTGCGAATTGTATTAAAAGCCCGTAGAGTTGCCTCAACGGTTTTTTGCATTGTACTCTCAGCTTCAGCTAATTTCACAAGAACCTCCCACAAGGGTACCGATAGATTCTCCCAAGACTGCGCGATGGATGTTACCTCGCACCGTTAAATCAAATACTAGAATTGGGATATTATTTTCTTTACACAAGGCAATCGCGGTACTATCCATTACCCGCAAATCTTTAGCCAAAACGTGTGCGTATGTGAGGCTGGTAAAACGCTTGGCGTCAGGATAGATATGGGGGTCAGCATCATATACTCCGTCTACCTTGGTGGCTTTAAAAATCACTTCGGCATCAATTTCTGCGGCTCTTAAAGCCGCAGCTGTGTCAGTAGTAAAGAAGGGATTTCCTGAACCAGCCCCAAAAATTACCACCCGCCCTTTCTCAAGGTGACGGATGGCACGACGGCGAATATATGGTTCCGCTAATTCTTGCATAGCGATCGCGGTTTGTACCCGCGTCTGTACCCCTATTCGTTCTAGCGAATCTTGCAATGTCATGGCATTCATTACCGTGGCAATCATCCCGATGTAGTCAGCTGTTGCCCGGTCCATCCCCGCCGACGCCGCTTTGACGCCACGGAAAATATTGCCACCACCAACAACAATGGCGATTTGGACGCCAGTGGCTATCACCTCTGCTACTTCTTGGGCTATTTCTTTGACCACTTCTGGATCAATGCCATAGCCCATGTCGCCCATTAAGGCTTCACCGCTTAGTTTGAGTAAAACCCGTCGGTAATTCGTTCCCATGAAGTTACGCTTTATCGAAAAAGTTGCAATTGCCTCCAATTTAAGATAGCAGTACTAGTGACGATCTGTGTCTAGTTACGCCATATCAATGAAGTCCCGATGACTTCAGTTTCCGGTTGCAGAATTTCTTGATCTTGGAACAGAGAGGCGATCGCATTTCTGAGATAATCTTCTCCTGCCGCTAATGGGTTTTGGGGGCGATCGTCAATCTGACCCTTGTAGCGAACAATGCCGTTGCTATCTATTAAAAAAGCCATTGGTGTTTTTCTCGCACCAAAACTTCTAGTCACATCTTGGGTTGGGTCCCACAGATAGGGAAAGTTCAAATTGTGACGTTCAGCAAAAGCCTTGATGTTTGCCAGACTTAACCTGGCATCTCCAGTCGCCTCACTGCCATTCAGCCCAATTAGTGTAAAGTCACATTGGGCAAATTCCGCTTGAATGTTCTTTAGTCTTTCTAGATACAACCCTACATAAGGACAGTTGTTACACATGGAAATGACACCAACAGCACGGAACTTATTCAGGTAACGGCTAAGATGATGTACCTGATTGTCAATTCCTGGCAGTTCAAAGTCTGGTGCATAGCTGCCAATAGGAGTATCTATTGTTTCTAGTATGGTCATCTTCATAATCTCGAAGGAACTAGGAACAAAAAAATCTTGTAAAATTTAGCGTCAGTGTCCAGTTGCAAACCACTCCTTAGCAGATGCTTGATCTGCCCTAATTCTATAGAGCAATTTAGTTGTCGTAAATTGTGAAACTACTGAATCTACTACTGGTGTTAATTTCATCCCATTACACCCAACGATATGATGATTTTCATGAATTTACTACTAGAAGCAGCTGCTGTTCTGGTAAAACTCCCCAAAATCGGCTAGTTACAAGATAGTAGTTAACTTTTGCTGGATTGTGAAAAAGCAAGATTACGAAATATCAAGTATTATTAACAGCAGTCAGACTACAACTCAAAGAAAATATTAGCAATGTAAATGTTTACGTCAAAATAACAACAAGCTGGCTCTAAGTGCAGAATTAATTTATTTAATTATTATTAATTTTGATAAAAAATACAAACTAATGATGTCTATAGCATTTACCTCACCACAAACTTGGATTTGGCAAGGTTTCCCCATCTGCTATCAAACCCAAGGAACCGCCGGCCCGGCTGTTGTACTAGTGCATGGGTTTGGGGCTTCATCGTGGCACTGGCGTCACAATATCCCTGTATTAGCAGAAAATTGTCGTGTTTATGCGATCGATTTAATTGGCTTTGGTAGTTCAGCTAAACCCGATCCGGGTGAAAAAATTGCTTACACACTGGAAACCTGGGGACAGCAGATAGCAGATTTTTGTCGTGAAGTGGTGGGGGAACCAGCTTTTTTAGTAGGAAATTCCATTGGCTGTATTGTGGCTATGCAAGCAGCAGTCAGCAACCCCGATATTGCTTTGGGCGTGGCGTTACTCAACTGTTCTCTGCGGCTATTACACGATCGCAAACGGCAAACTTTACCCTGGACTCGTCGCTTTGGCGCGCCTGTGCTACAACGCCTGTTATCTATCAAACCAGTTGGTGAGTTCTTTTTCAATCAAGTCGCCAAGCCAAAAACTGTGCGGAAAATTCTGCTGCAAGCCTACGCCAATGCGGCGGCGGTGACAGACGAATTAGTCGATATACTAACTGCACCAGCCAGTGATCCGGGTGCTATAGCAGTGTTTTTGGCCTTTACTGCTTATTCATCAGGCCCTTTACCTGAAGACCTTTTACCTTTACTACCTTGTCCGGCAATTATTTTATGGGGGACTGCTGACCCTTGGGAACCAGTTGATTTAGGTAGAGAGTTTGCCAATTACCCGCAAGTGTTAAAGTTTATCCCTTTAGAAGGGGTGGGACATTGTCCGCAGGATGAAGCCCCGGAGTTAGTCAATCCAATTTTACAAGATTGGATTATGGATACGATTAAGCTGGCTGAATCAGATAATCAATAAAACAAAATTACGCTTTTTCACCAGAGAATAAATCTGTAATTTATGTAAGTCATAACAGGATGCGATCGCATTCTTTTTTATTTTCAGATATGGTGATCTGATTTTCCCCTTCAAAAGAAATTCTACAAACGAAAAATCAAAACCTCATCCTCTCCTGGATAGGAAAAGACTCACCCACAAGGCAAAGAGAGGGTGAGGTTTGACTTGTGTGTACACCGTAGTAAGCAACTGCCCAGTTTAAACTAGGGGATTAATTGGTATGTGGACTGTACCGACTTAAAAAAAGTAACCGAAGCGACGGAAGCCGCCACGACGGAAACCGCCACGACGGAAACCGCCACGACGAAAGCCGTATCTTCCTCCAGATAATTGTTGTTGTTCTTCGGTGGATAAGTCCACAAGTAAATCAGATGTGATGATTTGAGTTGACATAATTCACTACCTCAACTTTGTACACGAATTTTGTATATAGGAGGTATACACAGATGTACAAAAGACATCAATGCATAAATCCTATAGTCTTATTTTTAGATGTATTGCTTAGGATTAAATTAGTCTTAAGAAGTAAATTTGTAATCTAAATTTATGGCTTTTGATTGATAATTAAAGTCGCAATATGTTGAATATCTTATATTAAGTTATTTAAGATAAATTGCTAATATTTAGAATATCAAATATTACTGATTATTCTGCTAATTTAGCATTATCAATAAATAAGCACCTATGTTGGTAAAGTACCTTAACAGGTGCGAAGTTAAATCCCTTTCTTTGAGTGAATTAAAAAAAACATTACTGAGCCTTGAAGCAAAAAGTGGGGACAGAAAAGTACTTAGTACTTTTTCTTATCAATAATGTGAATGAGCATCAATTAGTCAACCAGCAGTCATCAAATCAATCACATTTTTTGTCGCAGGACTTATACTTTTTCCAGCATTTCTTCTTTTTCAAACATTTTTCCAAGCATTCATCGTCGTCATTATCGTCATCACTGCCACTTTTTTGTCCGCCAGATAGAAGTTGCTGTTCTTCTGTGGATAAATCCACAAGAAAATTAGATGCAATCATTAGTGCTGACATAATTAGTCACCTCAATTTCTTACATAAGTGTTGCAGAGAACTCATACAAGTAAAATGCCTTGATGAGTGGGAAATTACGGCTAACTCTTGAAGCTATACCGCAACAAATGTGAGCATCAATTAGTCAATAGTATTTAACTAATTGCATTTAACACCAGAGAAAACAGAAAGCTAGATGCTAAGTATAGAAACTAGCTTTCTTGTTTTGGATCGTTTATTTCATGTCTTAAGACAAGATAATAGACTACCCGAACTCACTCAAAAACTAAGTTAGTTATAGGGAGCTATGTGAGTTTTCTCCTCACCACACTCACTGCAAAAGTTAGCGCAACTTCCGGACTCTAACAATTGCACGGCTTCTGATAATGAAAGTCTTAGCACGCCCTCTTCGCATTTCTCCTTCATCATCAAATTCTGATTCATCATCAGTTTCATCTTCACGTCCTAAGACTTGTCCACCAGCTAGGAGCTGTTGTTCGTCTGTGGATAAATCTGTTAACAAATCAGACATGAGCATTTGAGTTGACATAAAATCTTGACCTCACTTACTTTATATAGGTGTTGTTCACCTATGTTTTTATTATTAGCTATTTGTTCATTTTTTAAATTAGTCTAAAGTCAGAATATCTTGGATTAAATTTATTACTTTTGACTCATGAATAATCAGGAATGATTATTTAATTACGGCGACAAATAAACACATAAAATCACAGCAAAGCAAAGCAATTATGTTTTCCTACAATTGCTTTACTTTGCTGGCATGAGCACATATATTTTATGCGCTCATATTTGATTTTTGAAATACATATAAGGGAGCTATTGTTGCTGAATATTGTTGCATTATGCCAAAGGCTAATGCACCATCATACTATTTTGGTGCGTTACGCTCCGCAATAACACACCCTACATATAAATGGCACTAACTTAAGTGAAAATCATCTGAATAACTCCCATTTGAAGTATTACAAAAAAGCTTGTGGTGTTTGTCTTTATGGCAGGAGAAGTCTAAATTCTTAATTTAGAGGATCTGAGCAACTGTCAAACCGTGAGAAACTTTAGATGCTCTCCTTGTTGCGAGAGAAAAGTATCTAAAGTACCTTGTAGTTGCACCTGACCTTTATCTAGTAGCACAATCCAATCAGCTCGATTAACGACACTAGGACGATGGGTGATCAGAATTGTGGTTCTACCTTGGCGATGTTCTAAGATTCGGTCTAACACTTGAGATTCACTGACTGGATCAAGTCCAGCTGTGGCTTCGTCTAGAATCAGCACAGGTGGATTGGTGAGAATTCCGCGAGCGATCGCTAATCGTTGTCTTTGTCCACCGGAGAGATTCGCCCCAAATTCTCCTAGAACTGTTTGATACTGATTGGGTAGTTGACTGATAAAGCCGTCTGCATCAGCAATGTGACAAGCTTTGACAATCTCTTCAAAAGAAATATAAGGCGTTCCTAAGCGGAAATTCTCGATAATTGAGCGACTCCAGAAGTGAGGTTCTTGGGGTATGTAAACTACCTGTTGTCGTAGAGAATCTAGAGAAAGGTCTTGGAGATTAAAGAAGCCAATGCGGATATTGCCAGAGTTGGGCTGATATAAACCTCCTAGCAGCTTGGCTAAAGTACTTTTACCACAACCAGACTGACCAATTAAAGCGATCGCTTTCCCGCCAGGAAGAGTAAGAGAAAAATCTTCTAACAAATCAACTCTACCAGGGTGATGGAATTGCAGATGAGAACAACGAATGTCTGCATCACCGGAGATTTGGATTATCGGTTTTTGACTACCGCCAATTACTTCTGGTGTAGCATCTATGACTTCCAAAAGGCGAGAAATGGCAGTTTGAGAGCGAAAATATTCATCGACGAAACCAATTAAGGAGCTAATTAAATTCAGAATATTAACTTGTAAGGCGTTAAAAGCGAGCATTTGACCAATACTTAACTCGCCTTGAATCACCAAAATGCTCCCTAGTCCCAGTAACATTACACCACCAATGGTGGAAAGGAGATCAGCAACAGTATTGTTGATAATTCCGATTTGAATAGTGCTGAAAGTGAGATTTGCTAGACGACCAAAACGACTTTGGAGTTCATCCCAAAACTGAGGAGCGGCGTTTGTAGTTTTTAGCACCTGTGCGCCTTTAAACGTTTCTACTAAAACGCCTTGATTTTCTGACCTCAGAACCAAAAGACTGCGGGTTTTCTGTTGGAGGATGGGTAAAAAAGGGAGGGTCGAGAGGGTCATTAAAGCAGCAATCAGGATGACTGCAAGTGTCAGTTTCCAGCTATAAAACATCATTAAGCAGAAAGAAACTACTGCAATAAAAAACTGACTAGGTAAAAGCACCACAACCTGTGATACTAACTGGTTGATTTCATTGATATCGCGCAGTCGGCTAGTAATTTCGCCACTGCGACGGGCTTCATAATAATTCAAAGGGAGGTGGAGGATTTTACGCCCAAATTCTAAAACTAATCCTAATTGCAACCTTTGTCCAAAGTGAGCAACCATAGTGGCTTGCAATACTTGCAGGCTACTACTAAACAAGCTCATAACAATCACAGCTGACACCACAACCGTGAGTAACCGGGTATCTCCACGCACCAATACATCATCTGTGAGTAATTGAATGAGGACGGGTGTACCTAAAGCAAGTAAACCCATAACAATATTGATCAGCAAAACTTGAGTCAGCAGTCCTCTATAAGGTAAGACGCGTTGAAAAAAGCGTCCGAAACCGTTTTTTGCTGCTTCGTGGGGCTGCTCATAAAAGCGCTCTGGATCTGGCTCTAGTAAGAGCATGACGCCATTCCAAGCTGCTTTTAACTCTTCGCGGTCAACATAACGCATACCCACGGCTGGATCGCCAATAACGTACTTGTTGCCCCGCTTGTCATGCAACACAACCCAGTGGTAGCCTTGCCAATGGATGATGGCTGGTAGTGGCAATTCTTTGATTCTGTCTATGATCGCCGGTGAGGCTTTGACTGCTCTGCTATTAAAGCCCAGAGTATCAGATCCACGTTTGAGACCTAACAAAGTTGTGCCCAACTGTCCAGTACCGACAGCTTCTCGGCTGCGATTGATGCTGAGAAAGCGTTTGTGATGTTTGCAAATCGAGGCTAGACAGGCGGCGCCACAATCTTCTTCACTAGCCTGTAAAACACATTGATAGTTTTTACGGAGTTGGAATAGATTAAACATTGGTGATTAACCTGGCTTTGCGGAGAATGAACAAAAGTACTGTTTCCTGGCGGGAAATAATATCAGCCCTACCTTCCATACCTGATTTCAAATGACATTGGCGATCGCCTCTACCCAGATAGGTTGTATTGGGTGTAATAGTTACCTCATAGCTAGCTACGGGATTGGGACTATTGGTTTCTACTAGGAGGGCATCTGGTGCTACAGTTTTCACTGTCCCTTGTAAAGTGCCAAATTCTGGATAGGGACAAGCTGAAACTTGCATCTGAACTTTTTGACCAGTTTTGACCTTGTCAATGTCTTGGGCTGGGACTTGCGCCTTGATCACTATTGGGGCCTTCAAGGGAGCAATCTGAGCGACCGCTTCACTTGGTTGTATTACCTGTCCGGGGTTGCGAAGTTTTAGTTGCATTACAGTACCTGTAATGGGTGCTCTAATCACACTCTTATTCAGGTCATTTTCGATTTGTTGCAGCTCTTTACGAGTACTATCTAGTTGTTTTTGGAATTCTAGGCGTTGTTGAAGGAGAGTCTCTTTTTCTTTATTCAAAGCTGCTAAGGTAGCCTCACCGCTTGCCCGTTCTTGATTAATGCGTTCTGATGCCACAATGACATTAGCGTGACTGGGATTGATGGCGGTTCTAGCTTTTTCTAGGTTCGTTTGAGCGATCGTTAGAGCCTGGTCTTTTTCCTCCAAGAGGTTTTGAGCGTTAGCTTTAGTCTGTTCTAACCTCGCTTGTGCTGACTTCACAGCTTGGGCTTTTTCCTCCAAGAGGTTTTGAGTGTTAGCTTTAGTCTGTTCTAACCTCGCTTGTGCTGACTTCACGGCTTGGGCTTTTTCATCCAAGAGGTTTTGAGCATTAGCTTTAGCTTGTGCTAACTGCGCCTCGGCTGATTTCACGGCTTGGGCTTTTTCTTCAAAAAAAGTCCGAGAAATGGCTCCTGAAGCGACTATCGGCTGTAATCTATCTTTTTGTACTCTAGCTAAAGCCAAGGCGGCTGCGGCTTCTTGCACAGTTGCATTTAGCAGGTTGTCCCGTTGCAATCGGTTTTGCTGTTCCCTAGCCAAGTTCAAGGCGGCTTCAGCTTCTTGTACAGTTGTGGTTAAGAGTTTTTCGCGCTGCAATCGTTCTTGTTGCGCCTTGGCTAAGTTCAAAGCGGCTGCTGTTTCTTGTACGGTTGCAGTTAAAAGTTTTTCTCGCCGTAATCGGTCTCGTTGGACTCTAGCCAAGGTCAAAGCGGCTGAAGCTTGCGTTATATCTGCTGTAGCGTTTGTTTGTTGGTCTTGATAGTTGCGTTGAGTACCCATGAGTTCCGCTTGTGCAGCTATGATTGTACGGTTAATTAAGTTTGTCTGCGCTGCAATCTGGATATTGATTTCACCGAGTTGGGCATCAATGGGATTGAGTTGCAATAGACTTTGCTGAATACTGTTTTCTAATTGGCTCTTTTGATTCCGTAAGCGGGAATCATCAACGTAAGCAATAGGTTGTCCTTGGGTAACGACTTGATTTTCTCTCACCGTTATCTTTTGCACAGTACCAGCGATCGCAGGCTGAATCACACCCAGTTCGCCCTGTGGACGGACACTTGCAGGCACTTTGACTGTGATGTTGTAATTCAGTACTGATGTCAAACCCAGTGCGATCGCAAAGGTGCTGATCAGAACTCCCGCGCCGATATTGATCCATTTCCCGATATGGGGCAGAAATTCGTTAGCTGCAACGGAATGGATCTGTTCTAGGTTAGGTTCATCAAACCTGTTCCCAAAATAGTTTGCCTCTTGGTGTAAGGAATTCACGGCATTGCACCTTCTATTTTCAATTGTTCGCAGAACAAAAATAGGGCAATTTAAAGTTGCGAAATACCCTACTTTCTATAGATAGTTCCTCATCTAAATCAGGAAACGCTAACATCTGCTGCTAACAGATATAAACAGCAAAGTTTTTCATGATTTATAATCATGATTAGGGGAAGAGAAAAGTATACACCAAGGGTATTAATAACTTTTCTCACATCTCTAATGTGGGCTATATTTAGAGAAAACAGAGGAGAAAGCTCAAACTCCCTCAAAAACCTCACTTACTTTGAGCGAGTAGTAATAATCTCCTCTTTCCCCTTTTTTTATTTCCCAAGCAGGTTTGTAGTCAGGATTTGAATGCTGATTATAAACCCAAAAAAAATTATCAGGTTTATAGTCAGGAATTCAGTCCTGATTTCTAAGCACTAAAGTGCTTACTACGAACCTAGGAAAAATTACTCTAGTGGCGTGTCTAAGCTAATTTTGTGTATTAGCAATCTTTTGTAGTACGGGCATCTTGCCCGTTCTAATTAGCGGGCAAGATGCCCGCACCACAAGAAAATTTTTTGCATCATTTTAGGCTTGTCAGTCCACTAGTTCTACGCTAAGGCAACAAGTTTTTACTGTGCTGTCTCGCAAAAATCGACGGATTAACTTCTGTAACGGTCAGGTATTAGGAATTAGATTAATTTTGATTCTTTAAGAATCCCCACGCACCATTTCCTGCCTAAATAGGCGAAGCGCGTTACTATAACAGGTGATTTTTACGAGTCACCAATGGAAATGGTTGAGCGATTAAGTGGGTTTATATTATGCATCAGCCCAGCCTATGCCGCCTGCTACCAAGCTAGTGAAAACAATGTCACAATATGAGGAACATTTGACACACCCAATTGCAACAAATCTTGGGCTGCGGTATTGACTACCGTAGTAGTACCTGTAGACTTGTCGGTGCTGCCAATTGAACCAAGAGTGCTTGTCTCTTCTAAGCTTGGAACTTTGTGAATTTGATGATTGCCAGCTAGCTGAAACTCAGCGTCACCAGGAACTAGCCTCCGTTGTTTTAGAGACAACTCTAGAAACAACTTGGATGTGATAATTTGATTCGACATGATTGATAGCCTAACTCATGAAATTAGATGACTAACCACCTACGAACTTAACTATAAGCACTGTTGCCGAGTAATTCATAAATCTCAGGATAGAAATCGAACTTGTAATTTTACTTCTTAAAGTAGATGTAAAATTTCCTGCTTGTTTTAGATAGAGGAAGACCACTAGAGTAGCTATGATAGCTGTTCTACGTTTTTACAAAAATTTGCAGCATAAAAACCAATATCCACAGTTTTTGGATAGTTACGAAGAAGGCATGAGGCAGAGGGCAGGAGGGAAGAAGTATAAATAAAATCAAAAGCCCATCCCCTGATCATAATATTGCCACCAGTTCCTTTAGGCGATCGCTTCCATCCCGAAACACAGGCCAACCATCCCCCACCAGCACTGCTTCCACTTGGGTGAGTTCTGCTAGTCGTCGCACCGCAGCTACAGCCTCTGCCCGATTCACCAGCTTTTCATCTGGCAATATTGTTAAACTACCTGCTTTATGCGCCCTGATTAAATCTCCGGTAATTAAGGTTGTGTCTTCTAGTAGCAGCGCCAGTTCACCGGGAGTTTTTGAGCCTTGGAGTTCAATTGTCTTTAGTCCTGGTACTAATTCTTCACCATCAGACAGCCAGCGATCGCATTTTATGGGGAAGGTTGCTTTTTCTGCTGCTGGCCCAGCTAGTTTGGCATAGGTTTGATCGATAATTTCTTTAGCTGATCTGACATGATCGGAGTTAGTCAGAACAATCCAAACCACGCCACCGAGGGATTGCAGATGATTCCAATCATGGTTTGATAAAGCTACTGGGTCAATCAGAATATTACCTTCAGGACGAATCCAAGCAAACCCGTTGAAGTCAATATTTCTTGCGGGGTTGAAACTAGACCAACTATAGAGATCAGGACGGTGGAGAGATTTCATGATGTTTGTTGGTTATTCGTT
Source organism: Goleter apudmare HA4340-LM2 (assembly GCA_019359495.1). Lineage (GTDB taxonomy): Bacteria > Cyanobacteriota > Cyanobacteriia > Cyanobacteriales > Nostocaceae > Goleter > Goleter apudmare. Next base: position 98,130 of record JAHHHF010000080.1, on the reverse strand, counting down.
GTTTATGACGCATTTAAAAATTGGTTATATATAGGAATCCGATTTGATATCTGAAAAAATCTCAGTATGTGTAGTGGCGTGTCAAGGCTAAAATGGTGCAAACAATTTGGGAGCATCCCAAATGTGTAAATTTATTTTTTTGTAGTGATGGCTCTCTAGCCCGCTTCCTGGACATTAGGGAGCAAGATGCTCCCACTACAAATTTTATTTTTGCAAAATTGGGATGCTCCCAACAATTTAGCCTTGCCACGCCAGTAGGGTGTGTTAGGCGCAAGCCGTAACGCACCGAAAGCTTTGGGGGGGGGGTGAGTTACGCTGTCGCTAACACACCCTACGTATCTGTTCAAAAATCAAATATGAGTCCTATATTTTTGATTTTTATCAGAAACACAGAGATATTCACTCCCCGGAAATATCACCGAAGACATAGCAATTCAAAGAATATGAAGTACTAGCCAAACTCTATCACGAAAAACGAGACAGTATTTTACGTATTTTGGTTGGGTGTTGAGCCAAGGACTCTCTAGGCGATCGCATTTATGATCTAGGCTTATCTAGCTTTGGAGAGAGGGGCGGAAGTGATTCGCCTGTATTACGGCTATGCCAGGATGGGATGTCATAAAAAATTGACATTAATCTTTTGGCAGACTTAAGTCTAAATCTTGCTGATAAATTAATAAAAAGGAGTCAGAATCCAGAATACTCTACCCATAAAGGGATAGAGTTTTAATAAACAGGAATCAGGAGTCGGGAGCCAGAATTCAGAATACTGACCGGAGCACTCCTGAATTCTGAATTCTTCTTCTTTTCGCCCACAATTCCCCTCGGTTTTGAACCAATATTCATCCGCTCGCGGACTCGCTCTAAGCGTTGGCGCAGCCTCTTGTAGAGAAGGCTTTACGCTACACTATCCGCCAGTCGCACATAATTCATACTGAATTCTGGCGACTGACGCATGTATTCTGTTCTATAAATTCGCTCATTTTTATAAACCCTAGTTACTTACAGGAGTTTGCAGGTCTTTATTTAGAAGAAATCCTGAGAGAATATCACTAATTTTATGTTTATTTTCCGGTAATTGTATCGGGATAGTCGGCTTATAAATATAGGGTGAAATACCCCATTGACTCTTCAAAAGGTTAGAACTAATGTAATAGGTAGTCCTACCAAGGATACCCTCTTAATAACATCACGAAATCAGGAGTTTTTCCTATGATGATGATGATGACTGAATCCATGACCAGCGAAATGCAAACTTGCATGAACGCTTGCATGGAATGCCACAAAATGTGTATGGAAACCATGACCTACTGCATGAGCAAAGGCGGTAAGTATATGGATATGGGCATGATGGGCATGATGCGTGACTGCTCAGAAATGTGCATGATGTGTATGAACATGATGATGGGCGGTTCTGAGTTCATGGGACGCACTTGTATGCTTTGTGCAGAAATGTGCGATCGCTGTGCCATGACCTGTGAACAAATGAGTGATGATGCCAAGATGATGGAATGTGCTGCGGCCTGCCGTAAATGTGCAGAGTCTTGCAGATCAATGCAAATGATGCCTGCTTAATTTGCTTAACCAGCAGAAGTTTCTCTGCAACCTATGATTCAAGCGCCCAGGCTCCCAAAGGTCTGGGCGTTTGAAGTGTTTAACTACAATTAGAAGTACACAGCCAGCACAGACATAACGCAGGTTTCCATGAAATACTGATGCTGCGGTTGTCTTATGACTTATGGCAGATGAAACAGCTAAAATCCCGTTCTCAAGACCTGCGGAGTTTGTTTGAGAACAATATCACAATCGAATATGTGGCTGAACCTCTCAAAGCTGTGCCAGCTGAAGCGAATGTAGCAGAAGTACTGTATTTAATGCAGGCGCAGGATTTTGATGTTGTTGGTATTGAGTCGGGCGATACGATCAGTGGCTATTTAGAACGTTCTAGTTTACTGAAGGCTAATTCTGGCAAGTGTGGTGACTATCAGCGAGGGTTTCATACCAAAGAATTGATTGCTATTTCTACCCCACTAATCAAGTTGTTGCCGATTCTACAACAAAATCCACGATTATTTGTCCTAGATTGCAATCAGGTAAGTGGAATTATTACTTGTGGTGATTTGCAGAAGGCACCTGTACGGATGTTGTTATTTGGTTTGGTGACACTGCTAGAGATGAATCTGTTGCGACTGGTGCGGCTTTATTATCCCCAAGATACTTGGCAGCAAGTCCTCAAACCTGAGCGTTTAGAAGTGGCTCAAAGGCTATGGCGAGAGAGTCAAGAAAGAAACGAAGCTACGGATCTATTAGATTATCTACAATTTTGCGATAAGCGTGAGTTAGTTTTGCATCAACCAGAACTTCTCTTGCAATTAGGTTTGAAGTCGAAGCGATTTGGCGAACGCTTCTTGAAGTCTGCTGAACAGTTGCGAAACCGTCTAGCCCACGCTCAAAATTTAGTTAGTGGTTCCTCTTGGACGGAGTTGATTTCTTTGGCTGAGGCGATGGAAGCGCTGTTAATTCGTTGTGAGGATGTGGAATGAGATTTTTTAATGCAGAGGGACGTGGAGGGACGCGGAGGTTGCAGGAAATTAATGGGGTTTGTTGAGGGAGTCGCTTAATTGGGTTCCTGTATAGGTGGGTAGCCAACCTTCTGCTGTTGTAAAGTAACGTACTCCTTTGAAGTACAGGGATGCGCTGGGGCTACACCAATGCTCAACGTCGGCGGGAATTACAAGATAGTCTTGGGCTTGGACTAAAAGTTGAATTTGAGTACCATCGGCGCGCACAAAGCCGAAGATCATTTCCCCGGCTAGGACGTAGAGGGGTTCAGCCGATGTGTGAGTGTGATAACGGCTGTAGGTGGCGATCGCTGTGGGCAGGTGAGGCGAACCAGGATGTAAACTGAATAAGTCGCACCAAAGATAGCTGTTTTCTTGCTGGAGAAATTCCATCGCGCTATTGTGGAGTTCTAAAATGTAGCGCTTTTCAGTATCTGTCAAAACATCTTGATCTAAGAGGTGGGGGAACAGTAGCGATGTTCCTGGGTCATAATGTTTCAGGTGAATGCCCAGAGGAGCCAGTTCGCTAGCTATTTCGCTTTGGTCAGTTGCGATCGTGCCGTCTTCAAGTAACAGGGTAGCCATGACAGAAAACTGAATTAATCGTTAACAAGAGTATACTTAACTTTGAATCAAATAGCCACTATATCCGATAGATGAACCGGGGTTTTTTAGTCCTTTGCTACTTAAGTACTAAAGCTACGGTGTACACACAAGTCGTTAAAGTCCTCATGCCGTCTGGGATTGAAAATAAAAGCCTCATAGCGAAAGTCCATTAAAAATGGACTGTGCAGAAAGTAGAAAATACCCAGTCCTCTTGAAGAGGACTTTGGCTATTAGACGACGGTTTTCAACCGTTGGCGAGGTTTGTGTGTACAACGAACTTAATCCCTCTCGTCTTCGTGATTGGTAGTCGAAAAAAGAAATTTATCGGTAGAGTGATGATCATCAGTGCCGTTAGACTCTAAGCTAGTACGGGTGAACTGTTATAAGTATGGAATGTCTGACTTAATTCTGTTTTGGCACCGCCGCGATTTACGCATTTCTGATAATACCGGACTGGCTACCGCTAGACGCCAGAGTCCCAAGGTGGTGGGAGTGTTTTGCCTTGATCCGAATATTCTGGAACGGGATGATGTGGCTCCAGTGCGCGTCACTTATATGATTGGCTGTTTGCAGGCACTAGAACAACGATATGCTGAAGCTGGGAGCCAATTGTTAATCCTCCATGCTGATCCTGTAACAGCTATCCCGGCTTTAGCGATCGCTTTGAATGCCAAAGCGGTATTTTGGAATTGGGATGTAGAACCATATTCTCAAGAACGCGATCGCACTATCATAAATACCCTCAAAGAACAGGGTATTGAGTTTCTGGATGAGAACTGGGATCAGATTCTGCACTCACCCGCAGAAATTTACACGGGTGGGAACGCTCCCTACACCGTTTACACCCCCTTCTGGAAAAATTGGAGCAGCAAACCCAAGGCGCAACCAGTGGAAACGCTGCAAAACGCCGAAGGTTTGACAGCAGAAGCACGGGAAATAGCCAAAAAAGCAGGGGTAAAACCATTACCCACAGCCAAAGATTTAGGCTTTATTTGGGATAACGGATTGGTGATTTCTCCAGGAGAAGCCGCAGCGCGGTCGCGGCTGGAAGACTTTTGCGCGTCCAGTATTAATGAATATCAAGAACAACGCAACTTTCCCGCCAATGACGGCACATCACAACTGAGTGCCGCTTTAAAATTTGGTGCGATCGGCATTCGCACTGTTTGGCAAGCCACCTTAGAAGCCCTAGAAAACAGCCGCAGCGACGAAGCCCAAGCAGGTATCCGCACATGGCAACAAGAATTAGCATGGCGGGAATTTTATCAACATGCCATGTACCACTTTCCCGAACTGGCTCATGGTGCTTACCGCGACACCTTTAAAAAATTCCCTTGGGAAAATAATCAAGAACATTTCCAGGCGTGGTGTGAGGGGAGAACTGGCTACCCTATCGTCGATGCAGCCATGCGCCAAATGAACGAAAGCGGCTGGATGCATAACCGTTGTCGCATGATTGTTGCCAGTTTCCTCACCAAAGATTTGTTAATTAATCCCCAATGGGGCGAAAAATATTTCATGCAACGGCTAATTGATGGTGATTTATCTGCTAATAATGGTGGTTGGCAATGGAGTGCTTCCAGTGGGATGGACCCCAAACCCCTGCGAATATTTAACCCCGCCAGTCAAGCCCAAAAATTTGATGCCGAAGGTGAATATATCCGGCAATGGATACCAGAATTGCGATCGCTGGATACAGAATATTTAGTAATTGGTAAAATCTCACCTTTAGAGTGTCATGCCCTTGGCTATCCGCAGCCAATTGTAGATCATAAAAAACAGCAGCAAGTATTTAAAGACGTTTATAAACAGCAGAAAGCATATTCATAAGTAGTTGTAGAGACGCGATTCATCGCGTCTGAATATCCGTATATCAGGTTTAGCCGTAGTGGACTGACAAGCCTAAAATGATGCAAAAAATTTTCTTGTGGTGCGGGCATCTTGCCCGCTAATTAGAACGGGCAAAATGCCCGTACTACAAAAGATTGCTAATACACAAAATTAGCTTAGACACGCCAGTAGCGTGCGTTGTCGCCAAGCGCCGCACCATCCAGTGATTAAATAACTTGGAAATCAGGAAGGTCTCATTTATGAATATTTAAAACTCGACCGTGAGTATCCAAGTCTCATTTATGAATATTTAAGACTCATCCGCGAGTAGTCAAGACTCATTCATTTACGAATAATGAGCAGTCGGCTAAATAAGTGGCACAATTGGCGCATAAATATACTTTAATCAAATGATGATTTGCGTATATACTGATACGCCTGCCGCTTATGTTACCCGAACCACCGCAAAAAATTGAAGTCAGGCTGCCATCTTCCCATCCCCAGCTATTAGAAGGGCTGGATGCATTGTTGCGTTTGGGTTTGATATCTAATATCCAAGTGAGAGTACTATGCCAAGAGTATCTTTCCTGTGCTGTGGTATTGCAACCTGAACCAGAAATAGCTATAGCTACAGCTAATTCCGATCCTGTGCAGCAGATACCTGTAGCAGCTTTAGCATCTAGTAGCCCCAGAAAAGCACCAGCCAAGACTGCTGAACCTAATTTGATTGCCACAATGTTGCAGTCGTTGGGGGCAGAATTAAGTGTCCGTTGGCTGCTGTTTTTAGGCGTATTTTTAGTAGTGGTATCCTCTGGGGTGCTGGCTGCTAGTCAATGGGAGAGGTTTCCGGCATCTGGACAGTATGCCGTTTTATTAGTTTATACCTTAAGTTTTTGGGGGTTCAGCTTTTGGGCAGCAAGACAAAACAATCTGACATTAACAGCCCAAACGTTGCTGATGGTGACTCTGTTGCTCGTGCCTGTCAACTTTTGGGCAATGGATAGCTTCCAGTTGTGGCAAAATCCTCTGGATTGGTTGACAGTGGCGATCGCCACTCCTATCCTCACTGTTATTACTGATTTAATCTATAAAAATCGGTTATTTGTTACCAATTTCCGTAGCCAGAAATTACTGCTAGTCAATATTCTAGGGCTGTCATACTTGCATTGGGGTTGGAAGTTACCTAGCTTTCCCCTCATTGCTGTGTATGTGGCGATGGTTGGCACAACTATTATTACCGTCTATCACAATCGCCACCGACAAATCAACTCAGCTATACCCCCAGAAACTAACGATGAGAGACGCATTGGTGTAGGGATTAACTTACCTGCGGCGGTGATTGTTTATGCTTTGCTGGTATTGTTAGTGCGGGCAATTTTTGTTGCTCAAATTGATGTCACGCAGCTAGGGTTAGCCGTTGGTATTTGCGGTTGGTTGATGACATGGTTAGCACAGAAGCATTTTACCCCGGAAGCAGAGAGAGCAGATGCTCCCCCATCTCCTCATCCCCCCTCCCCTTCATCCTCTGTGATTTGGGAGAGAGTTGGCAGTGTTTTATTAGTTCTGGGTTGGTTAGTATGCGTGATTGATTACCCAGGACAAGCGATCGCTGTCAGTGGATTGGGTTTGTGGTATACGAGCGATCGCTTACGGCGATATAGTCTCAATGCTGACTTCGCGGCTGTTTTTATCATTGGTTTACAGACAATTTGGCTGGCTTGGCGGTTAATACCTGGGGGGTTACAAAAATCGGCGATCGCTGTTGCTACCCAACTCACCCAAGCTCAAAATGATCCTTTGGCATTGCTGAGTGTAGCTTTATTTCCCTACATCATTTTGATGCTGGTTGTCACAGAAAGCTTTCATCGTCAGCAAAAGCGGGACTTGGCGAAGTTTGGCGAACTGATGACGCTATGTTTAGGGGCTGTTTTAACAACTATTTCCCTAGTTAATCCAGTATTGCGATCGCTCAATTTACTATTTTCTACCGTCACCCTCGCTTTCATCACCAAACAACGCTTTCCAGAAGAGATCGTTACACCTACAGAACCGCCTCCCCTCTTCCCCTCCTCTTCTCCCCCTCTGGTATACCTGACTCACATCATCGGGGTACTGACACTCTGCTCAACGATAGATTGGTTTTTGCCTAGTCTGAATAATCAAGCTTGGGCAGGCATTTTGTTAGTTTTGATGGTGGGAGAGTGGGCACTGAGTCTGAGAAGAGGACTCTGGCGGGATAGTGCATGGTACATTGGTTTGGGGCTAGCAGGGATGAGTTTTCTGCTGTTGTGGGCAAATGCAGAGTTATCTTGGTATGGCAATGTTCGCCCTCAAGACAATTGGGGCATTATTTGGCTAATTACGCCTTTAGCGCTGACGGGTATAGCTAGCCGCACCACTACACAACGGCGCAAAATTAGCACTTTTTTGGGTGTGATGGCGGTGGGTGTGGCTCAGTTACTAACTTTACCCTTACCAGGAATCCGATTAATTGGTTTGGCGGTAGCGGTGGGACTGATGTTGGCAAATACGCGCTATTTGCGATACTTGGCATCGGCGCTCATTACAGAAGGCTTGATCCTGAGTTTCATTGGTGCGTTGCTGTGGGAAGGTGTACCACGTTTATCGGGAGCAGGTTGGTTGATTACAGGGGCGATCGCTACTTTGAGTTTATGGTTAAGCAGCAGAGTTCTCAGGCGAAAGGGTGACGAACTAGCAACTATTTATGCAGTCGCCAGTGATAAATGGGCGATCGCCTTGTGTATAGTTGAATTGGTGATGCTGACGCTACACTCCCTAATGGTATATAACGGGCTGACATCTCCAGGGTTTTTATACTTAATCGCCACAACAATCACCTTAGGCGCGATCGCTTATCGCAGTTGGGGACAACCCACAAACTGGGCATTTTATGGCATCGGTTGGGGTGTAGAATTGTTGCTTGCCGAATTGTTAGGGTTTTGGGGACGCTCAACAGTAAATATGGCGATCGCTAACATTGCCCTTGGCTTAATCACTCAGCTTTTGGGTGAATGGTGGCGACGCAAATATCAATTAACCAGATTGCAGAGTAGTCTGCACATCCTACCACTGATCTACGGAGCCTTTAGCATCTTACTCCGTTTCAACACCTTCACCGGCTGGACAGGTTTCTTTTCCCTTGGTGTCGCCTTAATTGTGATTGGTGTAGGGCGACGCCGCGAAGAATTTAAACCCCTGCTGTATTTGGGAATTATTGGCGTCTCAATCTCTGCTTATGAACTGTTGTTCTATCAGATGTCCCAAGCTACAGGCGGCGCATACGGCGACGGATTAATTGCCATGTCTGCCCTAGGCGTTGGTATCATGTACGCCTATCGCATTTTATCGCCGTGGCTAGTAGACTACTTGCGTCTGACACCCCAACAGATGAAAGCGATCGCCCATATCCACTGGGCTTGGAGTAGCTTCTTATTACTAGCTGCGATCGGCGCTCCCATTGCCGTTAACCGCCTGGTAGGATTGGGAACAGGAGTATTTTTGATTCAGTATGCCATTTTTGAAGGGCGGCGTTCCCCGAATACCACAGTTCCCGAAACCTTCCCCCTGATCTTTGGCAGAATCACCATCGCCGAGATGTGGGTGTACCTGGGTTTACTCCAAGTAGCAGCCATCCGAGTGTATTGGCGAGAGACAGCCGTCGGACAATTTTTATTTGGCCCCTTAATGCCGTGGAATGGTGCGATCGCTTGTGTAGTCGCCTATTTTCTCTACATCTTACCTTGGGAAAACTGGGGTTGGTCGAAAAGACCTTGGCAACATGCCGCATATATTGTGCCTCTGGTAATTGTATGGGAAACCAGACTGCAAATATACCCAATTACCTTGCTCATAGTCGCTGGGTTTTATATCTTCCTAGCCAAAGTAGCGGCGAATATCCGTTTTACCTATCTCAGCGTCGCCTTAGTTGATTGGGCATTATTTCGCTGGTTTGACAGCCTACAACTCACTGATGCTTTATGGTATGTCACACCCATAGGCTTATCAATTTTGTATATTGCTCAAATAGATCCCCAACTGAAGCTAGCAGACTATAAGACAACTCGCCACGGACTCCGGCTATTTGGTAGTGGCTTAATTTGTGGTTGGGCAATCTTATTTCATCAAGATACAGCCCTAATTCCTGGTGTTTTTAGCCTGATTGCCATTTTTGCCGGTTTAGCCTTGCGAGTGCGAGCTTTTCTTTACATTGGCACAGCTGCATTTTTCATTACCAGCATTTATCAACTAGTAATTTTGAGCTTGCGTTATCCATTTTTAAAATGGATTATTGGTTTATTAGTAGGTATTCTGTTGATTTCCATCGCCGCCAACTTTGAAACCCGTCGCGCTCAAATCACCTCCCTCCTCCGCAACACCAACAATGAATTTCAAGAATGGCAGTAATATCAATTCAAAATTCGTCTTGAAAAGTTGAGCCAGTTGCGTGGGCGGGTTTCCCGACTTGTAGACGCCGGAGGCGGCTAATCTACGAGAACGCTTTCAGCGAACCCGTAGGTTACAAACTGGCGTTGCTCAACGGGGAGAACCCTCCGAAGTTTGCTGGGAGGGAAACCCTCCTGGCAACTCCGCACGCAACTTTCCGCAAAATTCAAAATTAATACCAAATTGAAAAAAATACCCTGTAGGGACGTAGCTTGCTTCTCCGTAGGAGTAAGGTTGTTCGCCCTGTGAATTCGCCCTCTTTTTTAGCTGTTGCAATTAACGCAAATTAGCCGGAACATTCTCAGGAATTATCCACAGGTAAATAGTTTTACCATCCACTTCCTGCACCTTTTCTGGTTTCCAGTCACCCATATCAAAGGCGTGGGAAACAACACGAGTCCCTGGTTTGAGTTCTTGAAACAACTTTGGTCTTAATTTTAGATTAATCTCTGGTAGTAAATAGAGTGTCACCACACTAGCCTTACTCAAATCAGTTTCAAACAAATCTTGTTGACGAAACTCTACAAGATCACCTACTCCCGCTTTTTGCAAATTGGCATTTGCCTCTTTAACCCGTTCAGGGTTAATATCTATTCCCAAACTACGCGCCCCATATTTTTGGGCAGCAGTAATAGGAATGCGTCCGTCACCACTACCTAAGTCATAAACAATATCATCTTTCTTAACTTGAGCCAAAGTTAACATGGCATCTACCACAGGTTGTGGAGTGGGTACATAAGGCACATCAGGAGTACGTTCTTGTACTGGAATTACATTTGTAGGTGTTGGGGTATTAGCTTGTCCATCTGCTTGGAAGTCTCGCACATTTGTACATCCAGTAATACCCAAGCTAGCAATACTAACACTTGCTACAACTGAAACCAAAACTTGTTGTAATTTCATCATTTTCTCCTGATTAATTGTTTGCAAATGGATTGACACAAACCAAAATCCAAAATGGTATTAGCTGTGTCGGTAGTTGTTCAATAACAACAACGGAATGCCTGCCCCTACAACTAAAATGCCTACCAGTGCCCCTATGCCTGTGTATGCCAAACTGGAGTAAAGCAAGTAACCACAAACAATGCAAAATAGCAATGGCGTTAAAGGGTAAAATGGCACTTGGAAAGGGCGGACAGTATTTGGTTCTCTTCTGCGTAAGACAAACAGTGAAATCGCAGATAGCAAGAAAAAGAACCAAAATACCGGTGCTGTATATTCCACCATCGTTTCAAACCCGTTGCGGGTGATAGTGCCTAGCAACACTAGTCCTAGAGCGAATGCTCCTTGTAGTAATAAAGCTTGGACAGGAGTATCATTTCTAGCTTGCCAACGTCCTACGAAAGCAAACAAAGAAAAATCTTGTCCCAGAGCGTAATTAGTACGTGCTCCTGTCAAAATTGTGGCGTTAATTGCACCCAAAGTACAAATTGCCACCAAGACACTGAGGAATATAGCTCCCGGTGTACCAACAATCCTATCCATTAAGGCTGCGGCTACGGCTTCTGATGAAGCCATTCCTGCTAATCCTAAACCTCGTAAATAAGCAAGATTAATTAGCAAGTAAATCCCCGTGATAATGCCAATACTCCACATTAGCGATCGCACCATATTCCGTCTTCTGTTTTGAATTTCTGCCGAGATATAAGCTGCTTCATTCCATCCCCCAAATGTCAGCAAGACAAATACCATTGCCAGACCCCAATTAGATGATGTTGAGGAAGTGGGGGAATCTAAAGAAAGCGGAAAATTTGTAGAATTGACAGAGAAAAATCCTATGAAGACAACTAGCAGTAAACCTAAAATCTTAGCAAAAGTCAGCCAGTTCTGTGTCCATTTACCAGGGGATAAACCAAGAATATTTAACCCTGTAAGTAAACTAATTGCCACAGCAGCATAAATCGAAGAAGAATAAGTACCTAGGGGTAACAATCTAGAGAAGTAGTCACCAAAAACAAATGCCAGTAAAACAATAGATCCAGTTTGAATTACTGTCATTCTTGCCCAGGCAAAAAGAAACGCTACTGTCCGCCCAAAAGCCAATTTCAAGTAATAGTAAGTACCTCCAACATCAGGGTAAGTTGTGGCTAGTTCTGCATAGCATAATGCTCCAATTAAAGAAACTGCACCACCAACCAACCACAGCAGCAATACAGCACCCTCACTGCTTGCATTAGCAGCTACAAATGCTGGAGTTTGGAAAATTCCTGCCCCAATTACAATACCGACAATCAACGCAACTGCATCCAACAAAGCTAATGATGGCTTTGGTGCTGCAACTGAGTTATTAGCTGTACTTTCCTGGGCAATACTGTAGTTTTGCTGTCTATTCACATCAGTTCTCACAAATTTTAATTTGAGCTTGCACCAGATTTAAAATTGCCATGCAAAGATTGCTGTCGTTCAAGACAACCTAAAGCACCATCATTTATTCATCGGTAACTACTTTAAAACTCCGCTTATATTTGAGTTTGAGCTATAAATGTGATTTAAAAGTGATCATCATGCCAAAATCTGACAAAAGTGGTAGATAACTTTCAATATTTGTATCCTGTTTAACTATGCTATGCACTCTATGAAAGGGACGCTTACCGCTAAACATAATACATAATTTGTAAAAATTGTAAAGCTTAGATACCCGACTTTTGAAATAAATTAGGGATCTTATCATTCTTGAGTTTATACAATACCAAAAATTTAATCTCTCACTATTGCGGCGATTGTAAACTATATCCCATGCCATAAACAGTTTTAATCCAATCTTCCGCACCAATAATTTGTAATTTATATCGCAATTTCCGTACTAGCACAGTTAATGCATTACTTTCCGGTTCTGCGCCCCATTCCCATAAAGCTTGCTCAATCTGATCACGGGTTAAAATTTGATTGGGATGCCGCATCAAATATTCTAGTAATTGTGCTTCGCGGTAAGATAATTCCACGCTTGTTAAACCACGCTCCACAATTAACTTATTTAAATGTAATTGTAAATCTGATATCCGTAATGACTCTCCTTGCCAAGAAGGAACCCGCCTTTTCAATGCACGTACTCGTGCTAACAACTCGACTAAATCTGCTGGTTTGACTAAATAATCATCTGCTCCCGCATCTAAACCGATGACTTTATCTGCTGTAGTATCTTTAGCAGAAAGCATTAGTACAGGTGCAGTTTTGCCCGCACGTCGATACTGTTGACATAGACTCAAACCGCTAAAATTTGGTAGCATCCAGTCTAAAATTAACAGATCATAATCTTTTTGCGACAATAACCACTGAGCAGTTTCACCGTCTTCAACACCATCAACAGTATATCCAGCTTCAGCTAAGATACCCTTTAGTGGCTCTAGTTGTTCAGGATCATCTTCAACAAGTAAGATTCGCATATATTTGGGCGGATGAATATAGATTGGTTGTCAAACTATCCCCGGAATGATTGTAAAGGAATATTGAACAGTTAGCGTCTTTCGCTAGTAATAAAACATACTCATCTTCAAGGCTATATTTTGCTATTTATATGCTCTTGATTTTGTGACAATAGATAGTTGCGTAAAGAGACACAATTTGTTATGTCAATTTTCAAAAACTTCTGTAATATCAACCCTTGCAAACACAAAATTCCAAACACCAAAGCGCAAAGTCTGTAGACGCTTCTGCGGCTTCCAGCGTTCAGAACTTTGTAAGAACACCGACCCTCTCCAGTTAGCTTTATTTGCACCGCTCTACTTAAGTTAATAGCAGGTATCTGAATATAGTTTTGTTCGCTCAAGGAAAAAGAAAAAATTTGATTTACACCTAATATGCTCAGTCAGTAGGGGACTTGCATAAGTGGGAGAATTGGTGAAAAAATTGATCCGCGAGCACCATTAAGGATTCTCGTTGCGTAAGAGACCCATGAGGAAATCAGTGAAAGTTTTAGTTGTCGGGAATGGGGGGCGAGAACATGCTCTGGCATGGAAACTTCTGCAATCTAAGCAGATTGAGGAAGTTGTGTGTGTACCTGGGAATGGGGGTACGGCAAGTTTGGCACGTTGTCAAAACTTGGCTTTGGCTGTGGATGACTTTGAGGGCATCAGCCAATTTGCTCTGCAACATGGCATAACTCTGGTAGTAGTTGGGCCAGAAGTGCCTCTGGCAAAGGGAATTACAGACCATCTCCAAGCTCAAGGACTATTGGTATTTGGCCCTGGGAGAGCGGGAGCGCAGATTGAGGCGAGTAAGGCTTGGGCCAAAGCTTTAATGCAAGAAGCCGGGATTCCTACTGCTAAGGCGGCGGTATTTCATGAAGCAGCAGCAGCAAAATCTTATGTGCAAGGCCAGGGAGCACCAATTGTGGTCAAAGCTGATGGCTTGGCGGCTGGTAAGGGCGTGACAGTTGCCGAAACATTAGCACAGGCTCAAGATGCGATTGATGCCATTTTCCAGGGACAGTTTGGCAGTGCTGGCGAGTTTGTGGTGATTGAAGAATGTTTAATTGGGCAGGAGGTTTCGATTTTAGCGTTGACGGATGGGTTGACGATTAGACCTTTATTACCGGCTCAAGACCACAAACGGATTTGCGAGGGGGATACGGGAGAAAATACAGGTGGAATGGGTGCTTATGCCCCAGCACCCATAGCTACACCAGAATTAATGGCACGGGTGCAAACTGAAGTTTTAGAAAGAGCGATCGCCACTTTAAGAGCTAAAGGCATTGACTATCGCGGTGTGCTGTATGCTGGGTTGATGATTGCACCCAACGGTGACTTGAAAGTTCTAGAATTTAATTGTCGCTTTGGCGATCCGGAAACCCAAGTGATTTTGCCACTCTTGGAAACACCTCTAGAAGAGTTGATGCTTGCCTGTGTACAGCAACGATTAGCTGAATTGTCACCCATAGCTTGGAAGCAAGGTGCAGCTGCCACCGTTGTCACTGCTGCTGGCGGTTATCCTGGGGGCTACGAAAAAGGCAAAGTCATCACTGGAATTGAACAAGCGGAAGCTTTAGGCGTGACGGTATTTCATGCAGGCACAAAATTGAACCAGCAACAACAAGTTGTCACAGATGGCGGTCGAGTCTTAAACGTCACTGGAATTGGCGAAAATTTTGAGCAAGCGATCGCCCACGCTTACACTGGCATCACAGCCATTAACTTTGAAGGGATCTACTACCGTAGAGATATTGGGCATCGGGTTTTGAGTGAGTAAGCAACAGGATAATAGGGAATAATTCTCTCTACCAATGCCCCATGCCTTCTTCCCCACGTCCATCTGTAACATGTTTGCCAAATAACTGTTAATTTTTTAGTTGTTGGGGTTTATAACGAAAACTACTAACAACTTTAATTTAAAATGCTGGCTCTTTTGAAAACAATCCGAGAAGCGATCGCCAATTGGTGGTCAGATTTTACCCTCCAGACTAAGCTGTTAGCTGTGGCCACGCTGGTGGTTTCATTGGTGATGAGCGGTCTCACTTTCTGGGCAGTGAATACAATCCAGCAAGATGCGCGGATGAATGACACCCGCTTCGGTCGTGACTTGGGACTGCTACTAGCTGCCAACGTCGCCCCCTTAGTTGCAGAACACAATCTCACCGAAGTGTCTCTATTTTCCCAACGTTTCTTCAGCAGCACCTCTAGTGTGCGTTATATGCTCTACGCTGATGAAACAGGGCAAATCTTCCTGGGGATTCCTTTTTTGGATCAGGAGGTGGCCAATTCCCTCACCATCGAACGGCGAATACAACTGCCAGAAGATTATCCTGGTGATGGGGAAAAGCCGATGGTGCGGCAGCACATGACCCCAGATGGGGCTGTTACCGATGTGTTTGTCCCCCTCATGGTAGATAAGAAATACCTGGGTGTTTTGGCGATTGGCATCAACCCCAACCAGACGGCAGTTATATCGACAAATTTCACCCGTGATGTCACCATTGCCGTTTTTATCACGATTTGGGTCATGGTGATCTTGGCAGGGGTGATTAACGCTTTAACCATTACCAAACCCATTAAAGAATTGCTAGTAGGCGTGAAACAAATTGCTGCTGGGAATTTTAAGCAGCGAATTGATTTACCCCTGGGAGGCGAACTAGGAGAGGTAATTTTAAGCTTTAATGACATGGCAGAGCGCCTAGAAAGCTATGAAGAGCAAAATATTGAGGAACTGACAGCAGAGAAAGCCAAACTAGAAACCCTAGTCTCCACCATTGCCGATGGTGCCGTGCTGATTGATAACAATATGCAAGTAATTTTGGTTAACCCCACGGCGCGGCGAATTTTTGGTTGGGAAGGAGATGATGTTGTTGGTAGCAGCCTTTTATCTCACTTACCTCCAGTTGTACAAATGGAAATTTCTAGTCCGTTGTACGAAATGGCAGCTGGGGAATGCGAAAGCGCCGAGTTTCGTATCCCCCTCAACCAACCCACCAAACGGACTATCCGGATTTTGCTGACTACGGTATTAAATCTGCAACGGGAAAGCATTAAAGGTATTGCCATCACAGTGCAAGATATTACCCGTGAGGTGGAACTCAACGAAGCCAAAACCCAATTCATCAGCAATGTTTCTCACGAACTGCGGACACCCCTATTTAACATCAAATCTTTTATCGAAACTTTGCACGACTACGGCGAAGATTTGAGTTTAGAACAAAGGCAAGATTTTCTGCAAACTGTCAATCATGAAACTGATAGACTCACCCGCCTAGTTAACGATGTTTTGGACTTGTCCAAGTTAGAATCTGGACGTAGCTACAACTTCGATGGTGTAGATTTAGCGCAAGCTATTGAGCAAACCCTGCGTACTTATCAATTGAATGCTAGAGATAAAGGTATTGAATTAATTCAGGAAGTTGCCCCTAATTTGCCCTTAGTGGTAGGTAATTATGATTTGTTGCTGCAAGTATTAGCTAATTTGGTTGGTAACGCCCTCAAATTTACATCTGCTGGTGGCAAAGTAGCAATTCGCACCTACCAACTAGATCCCAAGTCCAACTCCCATAATCAGTTACCACCAGTGCGGGTGGAAATCTCTGATACTGGCATTGGCATCGGCCCAGAAGACCAACAGGCAATATTTGACCGCTTCTACCGCGTCGAAAACCGAGTTCACACCCTAGAAGGCACAGGTTTGGGTCTATCCATTGTGAGAAACATCATGGAACGGCATCGCAGTAAAGTCCATTTAGTGAGTGAAGTTGGCGTTGGAACTACTTTTTGGTTTGACTTGGCGGTGTTTAATGAAGAAGCTAAACCAGTGATTGTTGAGGCAGCAAATGCAGTTTAAGGCATGGGGCGTGGTTAAGAAGCAGGGTGCAAGAGGTGAGGATTTTCTTCCTTGCTTTCTGCCTCTTTGCCTCTTCCTTCATCCCCCAGATACGACAATCAGAAAACAGATAAATAATAAACCTAGTAGTAGTAGCCAAGTTTGATAGCGTTGTAGCCAGCTTTTAACCCTGGCGTTGCAGCTCAAAGTGTAAGGCTGTTGTTGCAGGGCTAATTTGCTTTCTTCAATATTTTGGTAAAGTGTACAGTCTTTAGCGTAGGGTCGTTGAGGAAAGTTGCACGTATCATCTTCATGATAAACGCAGCGATCGCACAGGTATTCATTCCCGGTGGCACGATGCAACGGAATACCGGGATGTCCGTAAGCTTTAAGAGTGACACGGCAATAGGGACAAGTAATAGCTTGATTATCAACCAGTTGCTGGCAGCGAGGACAAGATACTGTAGCCACAACCTCAGCACAAATAAGATAAGTAAACACTCTGATTCTAGCTATTTCTGGTGAGGAGGTGGGAGGGGATAGATGAATCAGCACGAAGAGTGCTGACTACGAACCGATTAAATGTCAACTAAAACGCTACGCCATATTTTTGAGCGATTTGAATTAGTTTTTCACATTGTTCTTGTCCAGCTTTAATTAATGCCTGTTCCGCTTGTTCTGGAGGAATCCCATCTTTGGGGATTAAATATTTAACATAAAGTGAGACAAAATCAGCTACGATCGCTAAACCTGATAAAGCATGTTGGTCAGCTTCTTTACCAGCGATCGCTGCCACTAAACCTGCTTTAATTGGATCTGGTTTGACTTTCATGAACTGGTCAACAAGTTGTGGCACATATTCTCCAGGTTGTAGGTTATTTAATTTACTTCCGTCTGGAGTGAAGTCATATCCTGCTGCTTTCGCCTGCTCCACAACACACCATTCTGTGAACTCTTGTAGTGCGGCTTCAGGAAGGCGAGGAAGATATCTATGTAGTGCAATGTCAGACACAAGCTTACCTTGGAAAGTTCAGTTTTTTGAGGCGAATTAAAGTCAGCCTATCGCACTGTTTATGGAAATTTTAGTGTGTTATGTTACGGCTATTTAATATCCCCAATTTCTTTGAGAAATCGGGGATCTGATAGGTAAGAGTATCTACCGCCAATCTTCCCAATTTTGGTTAAAAATTGAGGTATCAGGAAAAGCCGTCGGGTTGCCGTTTTGCTCTAACAGTCGTTTGAAGGCTTGCAGCTGGGGTTCTGCTTTGGGCAAATCATCTACTAATTGGTAGGGTGCAACAGCATTTTTCCGGGCAAAGGCCGCCACAGTTCCCGCCGCCGCCCCAACAGACCACTCAAAGGAGTGGACGCGATAGGCCGCAGCTGCTATATGACTAGTAGCAATGCTCTTGCCACCGACGATTAAATTGTCTATTTTTTGGGGAATCATCGCCCTCAGCGCAATTTGGAAGGGATAAGCTTGTCCAGCACCGCGTCTTTCACCTGCACGTTCCCGATTGCCAGGTGCTTCGGGGGGGCTTTTTTCCATGCAAGGGTGGAAGTCAATGGCGTAGTGACCGATACCTACAGCGTCAGGAAAGATGGTGGAACGAGTCCGCCGCATGGCTTGGTCTACGGGCTTTTGCCCCGTAATTACGGATACTGCTTCTAATCCTGCCAGTGCTGCTCTTAACTGGCGATACATATTTGCTGGTAGGGTCTTGCTGTAATATTGGTCGTTGTAGTTACGGCGAGAAATATCAATTTCCCAAATCATAAAGCCTGTGGGTTGTCCCCAACTTGGGCGACCAATAATTCGCCGTCCTTCCCGCATATAGGGATATTTGGATAGGCCGTGTGCTGTACCCATTGGCGAATCTAGCCCCGCCACAAAACGGTTATTAGTTTGCTGTTGCTTCACACCTGGCCCTAGTTGGGAATCTGTGGTTCCTGCTACTAACCAGTAATAGTATGAGAAGGCTTTTTCTTCAGCTTTGCGGAGACTTTGGGTCCGTAGTCCTCCCAACCAGCCACCGGGCTGTAATTGCCTGGTACTTTGCAACTGTTGGCGCGTATAAATTAGGTTATCAGCTGCAGTTCCGGGACGATAGTCGTTACCCCAAGTCCAGTTTTGCATGGAGATGTCTCCAGGCGTGGGTGCAGTAAAGTTGACACCACCGAAATTTGTGGATTGTCCTTTGGTGGGACTCCAGATGCGACGGTAGGTGAAAACTAAGCCAAAGTTTGCCAATCGTTTTAATTCATAGCTGAAATATGGCGAGTACTGCAAATAAAATGGCGGCATTGTTTGCGGTTGTGCGTCCTTGGTAGCCTCCATTGCAAAGGTATAAGTAAAACCTTGAGTACAATAGGGGTCGTTACTGGCGCTGGAAGATGAAGGTTCCAGATAAGAACGCGCATCAATACCTAATCGGTAAGGTACATCCGCTAGGGCGATAATTTCTCCGGTTTCGCTGGCGTCTACCACATACCAATTCGAGGTCTTCCCCTGACTCTGTTTAGGAACGAGGCGGATAATATTTTTCCGGAAGCGAGAGGAATTTTCGTAGCGGTAGGCGTCTTCGATGCTTTGCGATAGAGGAAAGGTGTTTAATGGTGGTGCGTTAGGTGCTGGTTGATGTTGAATAGCGATCGCACTATTAATTATCTTGCCATCAGCACTAATTTCTAAATCTTTAATTACTGTATT
The DNA here is from genome assembly GCA_019359495.1 of Goleter apudmare HA4340-LM2. Taxonomy (GTDB): domain Bacteria; phylum Cyanobacteriota; class Cyanobacteriia; order Cyanobacteriales; family Nostocaceae; genus Goleter; species Goleter apudmare. Next base: position 78,720 of record JAHHHF010000080.1, on the reverse strand, counting down.
TGCCAGCCATTCTAACTTACCTCTACCTTTCTTTTCTGCATCTTTGAGCATTTGCACCAGAACGTTATGAGCATCACGGGGCAAAAAGCAAGAGTCACTTACCCAGCAATCACCAGGGTTAAGTTGACCGTATTTCTTCTGAATGCGGTTTCGTAATTCTAAATAACCGCGAGAATAGAATTGGCGAGATCTCTGGGTGGGCCGTTCATCTAATGCAGATGTCCCTTGAGCAGAAATTTGTCCCCCCAGCCAGTCGGTAATTTCTGTCAGACAAACCGTTTGTCCTGCTAATAAACCCTCATAGGCTGTCGCTACTCCAGAAAGTCCACCACCAACAACTAAAATCTCACAATTGATGGTTTTGTCTGGATTTCTAGGTGGTGCGGCTATCACAGCCGTATAAGGTGCTAAAAAAGCCGATACCACACTGAAACTAATGAGTGATTTGGGGCTAAAAGCCACTTTGCGTCTACACTTCACGGTTGGAGAATTCCTTCAACTTCTGTGTCACCTTGTAGACGTTAGCATTTGGTAAATGCTCATCTCAAGCCTTTTTTCAAGTTGCCGTAGGTAATTGTAACCAAACTCCTTGTCTTCTCCAGGTTTGCTCTAGCAAAAATCTTTCGAGATTTTGAGCAGAAATCATCGCCTTTTGTACCAAAATCTCACCTAACTTTCTCCCATTTAATAATTGCTCTTGTAAGGCTTGTTCTAATTCAGTTTCCGAAATAATTTTGTGTTCAGTTAACAAAGCACCTAACTGAAAATTTTGTTGGGCGAGGTTTTTCTCTAATGCGGCCAGAGCTATTAATTTTTTTTCCCAATTTAAGGCTGTGGTGACAATTGTTTCCAAACTATTATACCTTGGTTGCCAAGCTAAAATAGAGCGAATTTTGTCAGTACCTGCAATCACGCAAGCTGGATCTCCAGGTCTTCTGGTAATTTCAATTACCGGAAAATCTACCCCAGAAATGCTTTTTACCATTTCTAAAACTTCTCGCACGCTATAGCCTTGACCATAACCACAATTAAATATTTCGCTATCATTACCTGCTTCTAAATAATGTAATGCATCCACATGAGCACTGGCTAAATCTTCCACATGGATATAATCCCGAATACCACTCCCGTCTGGAGTAGCGAAGTCTGTACCAAAAATACTCACGGATGGAGAACGACCCAAAGCCGCATCACAAGCTACCTTAATTAGATGTTCGGCTTTTTTGGCAGATTGACCCAGTTTTCCCGTAGGGTCTGCACCAGCAACATTGAAGTAACGTAAAATAACGTATCGACATCCAGAAGCTTGAGCAAAATCTTGAATCATTTTTTCACTCATGAGCTTGGAGTTACCGTAAGGGTTTATGGGTTGAGTTGGTGATAACTCTGTTACTGGATTTACCTGAGGTTGTCCATAAACCGCAGCCGTACTCGAAAAAATAAATTTCTTGACCCCAAAGGTTTGACAAGCCTGCAATAAATTTAAGGTATTGCGCGTATTATTGGCATAATAATTCAGGGGTGCTGCTAATGACTCTGGAACCGATAAGCTAGCAGCAAAATGTAACACGGCATCAAACCCATGCTGTGCAAAAACTTTATTTATGAGAGCTTGATTTTCCAAAGAAGCAACAATTAATTCTCCACCAATAACTGCACTTGCTGAACCAGTAGATAAGTTATCATACACAACTACATCATAGCCAGCTTCTGCTAGCTGACGCACTGTATGGGAACCAATATAACCAGCTCCTCCAGTAACTAAAATTTTTGGAGACATATGCTTTCACCACCCTAATAGAGAGAATCACCAAATATTTATTGCTAAAAACCATGAGTAAAAAGTCAATAACTAATTACGCACAATTTGAAAGCAACTGCAAGAATTTCGTCAACACCATTTCTATAAATCTCAGTCAGTATGATTATGCAACACTAGTATTCCACAATTGTTTTTTCGTTGCATATTCAGGTTTCTGACACTTCTGCTCCTATTCAATTACCCAAATTACTGATTCAGTCAGGATTTATTGGCTGGCTATGGTTTGATGATAAGAAGTAATTAAAGATACAATATTAATCACTGATGGCTCAAGTTAGCAATTAACTCTTATATAACCTTCACTAAAATTAATTAAACTTCGCAAATGTATAATTTGTTAGATAAAATATAAGCATCTCACCTTAATACCATCAGTTAGTTCTCAATTCTCCCTTACTTCTGTACCAAGAGTTCACAACTGGATTCTGCTATAGATGGGAATAAGCACGCCGCTTCAAAAACTAGCCAACGTCTAGGGATGGTTTTCATGAAGAGCAAAAAGCAAGTCATTTTCAATTTAGTTTTGCAAACCGCCACAGTTTTGTCACCACTGCTACTGTACGCTGATATAGCCAATGGACAACCTACACCATTGATGACCCCAGAAGCCAGCCCTGCTCCTGTAATATCGAATGAGGAACGAGAGGAATTAACGCGACTGCGAGCAGAAAAGCGCTTAAGCGAACAACTCCAGTCTGATTTTAATCGTGTTTTTGGTCGTACAGTTTTTCTACTTAATGTCTGGCTAGTAATATTAAGCCTATTTCCGGTATTGATAATTGCTTTGTTGTGGCTTTTACGCCGAGTAGCAATTCGTGAGATTGTTAATAGAGCTACAACTCAGTTACAGGAATTGGAAAAATTACAAAACCAGTTAGCTCTTGTTAAACAAGAAGCAGAAAATACTCTACAAGAAGCTAAAAATACAAATGATCAATTAGAACAAGAAGTTGACAGTTTGCAAACTAACATGAGACGTGAGCAAGAAAATTTATCTGTGCTGACATCAGAAGTCTTACAAAAGAAAAACATGACAATAGCGCAATTAGAAGCAGAAATTCAAGAAATTAAACGAAACATCGAAAATTTAGGCTTAGAATTTGCTGCTCAACTATCACAATTACAAGCAGATGCTCAAAAACAAAAGGATGGAGCTATCGAAAATCTAGAACAATCTAGGATTGAATTTAGTGATCAACTATCTCAATTAAAGTCTGATACACAACAACAGAAGGTGACAGTAATCGATAATTTTGGAGCCTTACAAGCAGAATTTGCTTTGCAACTATCACAATTACAAACAGATGCTCAACAGAAAAAAAATCTAACTTTCGCAAACCTAGAAGCATTAGAAAATATATTTAGGTCAGAAGTATCAGAGTTGCAGTTAGATACCCAACAACAGAAAGATAAAATTATTGAAACTTTAGTCACATTACAATCAGAATTTACCTCACAATTATCTGAACTACAGGCAAATGCTCAAAAACGCAAAGAACTCATTATTGAAAATTTAGAAAAATCTGGTTTTGAGTTTACAACGCAATTTACTGAATTACAATCAAATGCTCAACAACAAAAGATATTAATTTTGGAGAAGTTAGAAAAATTAGAGACAGAATTTGTCTCCCAGCTTTCAGAGTTACAGTTCGATGCTCAACAAAGAAAGGATGCAATCCTGCAAGAACTTTCAGAAATTACACCTCCAGAAACAGTGATATCTGAAGTTGAGGAAGCGCCACAGTCAGAAGCATCTGCTGTGGATTATGTGCAACAGGGAGATATGTTATTTGCTCAAAAGCAATATGAAGATGCGATCGCAGTTTACAATAAAGCAGTGATTATCCAGCGTGATCAGCCTGTAGTTTGGGTGAAGCGAGGTCTAGCCTTGGCTCGGTTAAAACGCTACAAAGATGCGATCGCATCTTATGACCAAGCCATTCACCTCAAACCAGATTACCACCAAGCTTGGTGCGATCGCGGTGTGGCTTTCGGCAATTTACAACAACATCAAGCAGCTTTAGCCTCTTTTACCCAAGCTACTCAGGTCCAACCAGATGATGCAGTGGCTTGGTTAAATCAAGGTCTAGCACTGATAGCCTTAGAACAATATGAAGCAGCGATCGCTTCCTTTGATCAAGCGCTACAATTTCAACCAGACTCACCCAAAATCTGGGATAAAAAAGGGTATACTTTGGTAAGATTAGGTCAAGATGAAGAAGCGATCGCTAGTCTTGATCAAGCCCTCAAAATTAATCCTGATTATGCCAGTGCGTATTATAATAAAGCAGCCTGCTATGCACTACAAAGAAATGTAGAGTTAGCTTTAGCAAATTTGCAAAAGGCGATTGATCTAAATCCCAGGTATAAAGAAGACGCAGTAAACGACATAGATTTTGATGAAGTGGCAAGCAATCCACTATTTCGGAAGTTAATTTGATCTGAGCCGGACTAAAGTCCTAACTACAAACAATAATCATCAATATCTATCAATTCAGATTCAAATCTACCTTTAATTTCTTGATTAAAAAATCTGCCAATTGAGTCAGATGTATATAAATCTTGCCAAGTCTCGGCTTCTACTTCTAAATATTGATAGACTGCTCCACTATGAAATTCAATTTGCAAAATTTGCTCATGGCGATCGTAACCCACAGCACAGGCCATTGATGAACTCACTGGCAGCATGGACATTGGTTCTGAAGCTGGAGGTAGTGCAGTAAATTCACAAACAATCTCATTGAGTTCTTGCAAGCCTTCATAAGCCTCTATTGGTGCAGAAATTTCCAATAAATCTAGTTCCTCACCTCGATTAACCAACAACTGTAAATAACCATCAGAGTGAGCGATCGCAATTATATTACTCAAGTCCACTTTCGATAGCTTCATAATTCTTCCTGTTGGCGTCAAATTAGTACAAATGTACTATATGTTTGACTTGGTGTCAAGTAAAAATCTGTGACGCCAAACTTAATTCAGGACACTTTTGCAGAAAACTAGACGCTTTTTCCTGGGCTTTGGGATTGTAGGTATGTACTGGTGTAGGTCGGATAATGCCAGTAAACAGGTCATCTAAGCCGTAGGGAGTGAAGAATTGCCATTGACCTTGTGTATCTAGCTTTACACCTACAGACGTAGCGGTATGTAGCCATTCTGTAATGCCATCTTCCGTACTGGTGTAAGGTCTACGACCAGGACGCCAGCGACCAAAACTAGCTTGATTTTTGACATCAAATTGATAGCTAGGAAATTGTTCGCTGAGAGTTGTCTTTGCTGCTAATTCTTGGGAACGGTTTCCTTGTGCATCAAAAAATGCAATATCAAAGTCATTGATGATTAATTCACATTGACCACCAAAGATGGAACGCCAAACCGTATTTCGTACCGCACCACCAGCCAACCACCAATTGGGGAGGTTAACTAGGGAGATTGCAGGTAAGACAGCACCAATCGGCGAATTAGCCAGAATTATCTGTAAACGTGTGTTACTATCCATGTCACAATCATTGAACTATCAACGAGAAATTTAGAATATGACCATTTATCTTCTATGAATAGGTGCAAAAACGACCTATCTTGATAATTTTGACCCATAATATCAACTTGATAGTTAACTAGAAATATTTAATCTATTGAATAACAATCTCTACACAGCTTATATCAGAAAATCTCACTGATGCTCATTCTCCGACAACCTGCGCTTAATAATTCAGCTTCAACGAAAAATAGCCTACTGTGAAACAGCAATTAATTTTTAACTTTGAAACTACCCACTTACAACACTAAAAATAGCATGATCATCGGAGAAAAGTCTTGATTTATAAAGAATAGGCAATATATTTTAACCTTGCTAATAATCACAAAATAATAATTGTTTTTTAAAAATTACTGTTGCATATATGGGGGTAAGTTTTTATAAAATTTCCTTTGCGTCTTTGTGCCTTTGCGTGAGACTTTAATTTGATTCTAAATGGAAAGCATAAGGTTTTTTATAGCTGAAATTTACACAAAACATCCACAAAAATTATTTACAACAACGAAACATAACATATTTTAATTTTTAGCTGTTAATTTCTCGATTTTGCAGCTACTTCCTCTCCCGGCAAAAAAACACAATGCGTGCTAGAATCGTATCAGAATATAGCAATTATTCAAAAGAATTTTGCAGTAATTTCGTGTTGACAAAACACGAAAGCCTACAATCTACGATTTTGGAGTTTTTTAGGTTATGACAACCTCACAGGAGAGGATTATCCCAACAGATCTGCGGAACGAAATGTCCCGGTCTTATCTGGAATACGCCATGAGTGTGATTGTGGGTCGGGCACTGCCAGATGCCAGGGATGGTCTGAAACCTGTGCATCGTCGCATCCTCTACGCCATGCACGAATTGGGTTTAACACACGATCGCCCTTTTAAGAAATGTGCCCGTGTGGTAGGGGAAGTGTTGGGTAAATACCACCCCCACGGCGATACAGCAGTGTATGACGCTTTAGTACGGATGGCGCAGGATTTTTCCATGCGATCGCCTTTAGTGAACGGGCATGGTAACTTTGGTTCAGTAGACAACGATCCACCGGCGGCAATGCGATACACAGAATGCCGCTTACAAGCTTTAACTAGCGCCGCCCTGCTCCATGACATCGAATCAGAAACCGTAGACTTTGCTGATAACTTCGATGGTTCCCAGCAAGAACCAACTGTTTTACCAGCACGCATTCCCCAGTTACTACTGAATGGTTCCTCTGGGATTGCGGTGGGGATGGCGACTAACATCCCGCCCCACAATTTAGGTGAGTTGATTGACGGCATGGTGGCCCTAATTCACAACCCCGAAATCACTGATCTCCAGTTAATACAGTACATCCATGGCCCAGATTTCCCGACTGGGGCGCAAATTCTGGGGACAGCAGCAATTAGAGAAGCCTACACCACCGGGCGCGGTTCCATCACCATGCGCGGCGTCGCTAACATCGAAACCATCGAACAGCGAGGCCGCCCAGAACGGGAAGCAATTATCATCACCGAATTGCCTTACCAAACCAACAAAGCAGCGCTAATTGAAAAAATTGCCGAGTTGGTGAACGACAAGCGGATAGACGGAATCGCAGATATTCGAGACGAAAGCGATCGCGATGGGATGAGAATCGTGATTGAATTGAAGCGTGATGCTTATCCCCGTGTCGTCCTCAACAACCTCTACAAGCAAACCCCCCTACAAGCCAACTTCGGGGCGAACATGCTGGCGTTGGTGAATGGTGAACCCCAAATCCTCACAATCAAACATTTCTTAGAAGTCTTTTTAGATTTCCGCATCGAATCGATCAACCGACGCACCCGCTACCAACTGCGGAAAGCAGAAGAACGGGATCATCTCCTGCAAGGTTTATTAATTGCCTTATCTCATTTAGATGCAATTATTAACTTGATTCGCCATGCTTCTGATGCACCCACCGCCAAGGGTGAACTGATCACCACCTACGGGCTTTCGGAAGTGCAAGCCGACGCCATCTTACAAATGCAACTGCGGCGGTTGACAGCCTTAGAAGCAGACAAAATCCGCATTGAACACGAAGACTTACAAACACAGATTGCTGACTTGCGGGATATTTTGGCACGTCGGGAGAGGGTGCTAGAAATCATCGAAACCGAAATCACCCAACTGAAAACCAGCTTCGCCACACCCCGACGCACAGTAATTACCCATGCAGAAGGGGAAATTGACGAACGTGACCTAATTGCTAACGAAAAAGCAATTATTCTCCTCACAGAGCAAGGTTACATCAAACGGATGCCCGTCAACACCTTTGAAGCTCAAAGCCGTGCTACTAGAGGGAAAGCCGCCGCTAAAGTCAAAGATGATGACACCATTGAGCATTTCTTAACTTGCTGCGACCATGACAGCGTTTTATTCTTTAGCGATCGCGGTGTCGTCTACTGCCTGAAAGCTTATCAAATTCCTGTGAGTTCACGTACCAGTCGCGGCACACCCATTGTGCAAATGTTACCCATTCCCAAGGAAGAAAAAATTACCTCCATTGTCCCTGTGGATGAGTTTACCAGTGAAGAATACTTGGTGATGCTTACCAAAGGCGGCAATATCAAGAAAACCGAATTGGCAGCCTTTAGCAACATTCGGGCCAATGGCTTAATTGCTATTTCCTTAGAAGAAGGTGACCAACTGCGTTGGGTAAGACGCGCCAGAGTGGAAGATAGTGTACTCATTGGTTCCCGCCAAGGCATGGCGATTCACTTTCGCTGTAACCATGAACAACTACGTCCCCTCAGTCGGGCTACTCGTGGGGTAAAAGCCATGAAACTCAAAGCTAAAGATGAACTGGTGGGCATGGATATCCTCCCGGCGGCAATTCTGGATACTTTACATAGCGTTACCGAAGCCGAAAGCGAAGAAATCGAAACCGAAGAAATCGAAAACAGTGAAGAATCGGCAGAAGTCCCAGGTAACGGTAGTATCGGCCCTTGGGTGTTAGTAATTACCAACGGTGGTTATGGCAAACGCGTTCCCGTCGCCCAATTCCGCCTGCAAAATCGCGCCGGACAAGGCTTAATGGCTACCAAATTCAAAAACCGTAAAATCAAAGATCAATTAGCCACCCTCCGCATCGTCAATAACGATGGTGAAGAAATCATGATGGTCACAAATCGCGGTATCATTATTCGTCAGGCTGTGAATGCGATTTCTGTACAATCACGCTCGGCTACTGGCGTGAGAGTACAGCGTTTAGACGAAGATGACGCCATTAACGGAGTAGCGATCGTGCCTCCCGATACAGGTGATGCAGAAGAAATAGAATAAACAGCGTTGCTGAATCGAGGTATGAATTTGGATGTAGAGACGTAATATTTTGCGTCTCTACAATGTTTTTTAGTGCAGCACAAAATCATTTTCATCAATGAAATCAGCAACACCCAATAAAAAACAATGGAAGCAAAGCAACAGATTAACTGCCTTGCTTCCTCACCTAATTGCATTAACTGCTGGGATCTTCATGGGGCTAACCGTCGCCCCTGTGGGTGCATGGTTTCTAGCTGGGATTGCCCTAGTTCCTTTGTGGGTGTTGGTTATCAGTTCCAGCAAGCTTAAAAACCCCTCTCTCCTACCCCTCGCCTGGGGTGTGGGTTTTCACGGCACCGCCCTATTCTGGATTACAGGTATTCACCCCATGACTTGGTTAGGTGTGCCGTGGTGGCCGAGTTTAATTATTACCTGCTTTTGTTGGCTGTTTATTAGCCTCTGGGGAGGTTTATTTGTTTCCGTTTGGGCATTTTGTCTAGGACGTTTGAAACAGCAAAACCCAGGACTACGTATACTAATCGGCACATCTTTGTGGTGTGCCTTAGAAGCCCTGTGGAGTGCTAGCCCCTTGTGGTGGAGTTCACTAGCTTACACCCAATCACCACAAAACCTCATCCTCTTACATCTCGGTCAACTCTCCGGAACCAGTACCATTACAGCAGTCATCGTTGCCGTTAACGGTTTATTAGCCGAAGGGTGGATTAATCATCGTCCAACTTCCTCTGCTTCCTCTGCGCCTCTGCGGTTCCTTAACCCAAATATCAAATACTTAGCAGTAGCTACAGCCCTACTCATCACCTCTCACCTCACAGGCTGGCTACTATACATACAACCCCTAGCCCAACCACCAGCAGACGCCTTAAAAATTGGCATCATTCAAGGTAACATCCCCAACGGCGTCTTACTCCGTCCCCAAGGATTTTATCGTGTCGTCGAAAGCTACACCAATGGATATCTCACGTTAGCAGATCAAGGTGTAGACGCAGTCCTCACTCCCGAAGGCGCATTACCGATTTTCCAGCGTAATTTAATGACCACTGCCTTTGTCTCAGCAGTCAAGGAAAAAGGTATTTTGGCATGGATTGGCGCCTTTGGAGAACAGGGACGTAGTTATGCAATTAGTTTATTTACCGTCACTGGTAAAGGGGAAATTTTTAGCCGTTACGACAAATCAAAACTTGTACCTCTAGGTGAATATATTCCCTTTGAAGGAATTTTCGGCGGGATTATTCAGCGCTTGTCGCCTCTGGAGGCACACCAAATTCCAGGCGCAGCAAATCAAAATTTTGACACACCATTTGGTCGGGCGATCGCGGGAATTTGTTACGAATCCGCCTTTCCCGAAGTGTTTCGCCGCCAAGCTGCGGCTGGTGGGCAATTCATTCTCAGTTCTTCTAACGATGCCCATTACAGTGCTGCCATGCCATTCCAGCATCATGCACAGGATATCATGCGCGCCATCGAAAGCGATCGCTGGGCAATACGCGCCACCAATACGGGATATTCAGGTTTTGTAGATCCTCATGGTAGAACCTTATGGATCTCTGGATACAACACCTACGAAACCCACGCCGAAACTATTTATCGACGACAAACACAGACTTTATATGTGCGTTGGGGTGATTGGTTGACACCTTTACTATTAGGATTAGCGGCTTTAGGTTGGGTAATTAACATCCTCTGGCAGCATCATCACATTCATGATTAATTTATTGGTGAATTTTGAATTCGGAGCAAAGCGACATGACCCAGATTCCCAAAACTTTAAACCGTTTGTATGAAACAGACTTTGTCGCATGGACGGAAAATACGGTACAGCTAATTCGTGCGGGACAATTGGGACAGGTGGACTGGGAGGCTGTGATTGAGGAGATTGAAAGCTTGGGGAGGTCGGAAAGACGAGAATTAAAGAGTCGCTTAGAGGTTTTGTTACAACATTTGCTGAAGTGGCAATATCAACCTAGTTTACGCAGTGGCTCTTGGCAAAATACGATTGATGAGCAACGCAACCAAATTGTAGATTTGCTGCAAGAAAGTCCTAGTCTCAAGTCTTATCCAGAGGAAGTTTTAGCTGAGTGCTATCGTCGGGGTCGTAAAGCAGCTAGTAATGAAACAGAACTCTCACTGGATAGGTTTCCAGTGGATTGCCCTTATCCTATCGTCCAAGTTCTTGATGCTGAGTTTTTGCCAGATGCGATTGATTTGTAGTTTTGCTGATCGTCAGCGTCTAAAATCTATTCTTTTGAACAGCACGTGAGAAACTCATGTGGCAAAAGCAGCTATTGAAGGCGGCGTAGGTGCAACGGGAATTTCTGATCTGATGGTAAGAAAAGAACTGCAACTTGGTACTCTGCGTACCATGAGAATTATTGATAATAAAAATAAACCCAGTATGGATGTTGAGATAGTTCGACCATTTTTTAAACTCAAGCATCGGCAACGTTTTCAAACGGCACTTGCAAAAACATTTGAAGAGACATTGCTATCATCTCCATTAGATAACTTACATCAAAATTTATCTAAGTTAGTTAAATAAAAATTACATTGGATTTCAGAGAAAATCATGATGAGGAACTAGTTACTGGCTCAGGGTTTTCCCGATTACCAATACTGAGTCACTTTTGATTTTAAGTAGTATAAAATTTTAATGATCTAAAAACTTGACTTGTGGAAATACTGGCAATATTTTCCTTTGATAACAAAATCATAAAATTTTCCGGATAGCTAACTACTCAAAAGAATTTTATCACTCACCTTTTGATAGATTAGACCCAATTCTAAAAGCAGTATATTTGGATGAGTTAACAAATAATTTGCCAGAGAACCTCATGCTAAATAATTAATTTCCATATTAAAAACCCAAATCCTGATGTAGTTCTAGTTAATTTTTTTAGGTTCCCTGTAGATCATGACATCCCCTGAACCACAAGCTGATAATCAAGAAAATTTTGTACAAACGCCATTAGAGTCACCAGCTGCATTCTTGGAGTCATCTCCTCATACCAGATCGTGGCCGAGGTTATGGTTAGCCGCACTACTGCTGATTGGCGGTGGCACAGCTTTAGTTTGGCGATTGCTGATTCCTGCACCTCCAGCAACTTCACCTACTAACGCTCAACCTTTAGGAGTACGTGTCAAACTATCCCCAGTCCAAACAGGCTTAGTTGAAGACAGTTCAGATTTTGTTGCTAGCTTGGAGTCCCGCTACTCAATCAAACTGCAACCAACTATTCAGGGTCAAGTTACCCAAATATTTGTCAAATTGGGAGATCCAGTAGTCAAAGGTACAGCAGTTATTCAAGTCAATCCTAGACAGCAAGGCGCGATCAACGGGATTGATATGGCTACTAATCGAGTAGCTCAGGTACAACTAGAAAATGCTCGCGCTACACTGCAATCTCTGCAAGCCGAAAGGTTTTCCAGCTTGACTGATATCAGATTGAATCAGCAAGATTATGAAAGGTATGCAAGTCTGGCCGCAGAAGGTGCTGTACCTCGACGGATGCGAGATCAGTATGCCGATAAACTAGCCACAGCTAGAAGCAAACTTGGTGCAATTGACATTAAAATGCGATCGCTACAAGCCGCGGTGTCTCAAGCTGAAACAGCATTGCAGCAAACTCAGTCTCATACAGCCCTCCAACTCCAAAACTACAGAATTATCGCTCCTGTCGATGGCACAATTGGCGATATCCCCGTGAAAGTTGGTGATTTAGTAAATCCTGCCATACCAGTAGCTACAATCACTCAGAATCAACCTTTAGAAATCAAAATTTCCGTACCACATGAACGTTTACCCCAATTACAGAAGGGAATACCAGTACAATTAATGGGCGGACAAGGTCAAATTTTGGGTATCAGTCAGGTATTTTCTATTGCTCCCAATCCCGAAAATAACACTCAACCAATACAGATAAAAGCGCTCTTGAACAACTCTCAAGGTCGGCTCAAAGCAAATCAATTAGTACGGGCGCGAGTGATTTGGAATCAACGTCCTGGTATCCTAATCCCCACGACAGCCGTCTCTCGCATAGCGGGAAATACTTTTGTTTACGTCGCACAAACAGAAACATCCCCAGAAGGTGTTTCTCGGTTAGTAGCTCGACAAAAGCAAGTAAAGTTAGGCAATCCCAAACGGAATAATTATCAAGTTCTTTCAGGATTGCAACCAGATGAAAAAATTATTGTTTCAGGTTTATTTAATTTGAGAGATGGTGTACCAATTGTTGCTGAGACTTTTTAATTGGTATAAGTAGGGCGGTGTAATTAAAAATAACTGACAATGGCTGTTATTTGTCATTTGTTATTTGTCAACTATTCCCTATTCCGTGTTCCCTGCTATATAAATGAAAAATGTAATTTCTCAGTCACGAAACTTTTCAGTTTTATAATTGTCCTGGAACAGCCAACAAAACGGGTGAGTGGATATAGGCTGGTTTTATCATGTTTATATAAGCTCATTTACCCAACTTTAAAGTCTGTTTTCGCTACGAAATGTCACTTCACAGGCATCTAAAAATTATGAATTTGTCAAACTTTACGACTTTGCAAAACTTAGAAGCCGCCTTTGGTGGTGAATCGATGGCAAATCGTAAGTATCTTTTTTTCGCGGAGGTGGCGCGTCAACTTGGGTTTAAAGACCTAGCTAAACTTTTTAAAGAAACAGCAGAACAGGAAACTGAACATGCTTTTGCACATTTTGTGCTACTACATCCAGAACTGGTTGTAGAAAATCCAGATGCTTTAACTGATGAACAAAAGCGAGAAATCATGTCTCGTTGCTTATCTTTAGCAATCGAGGGTGAAACCTATGAATACACTACAATGTATCCAGATTTCGCTGCTGCGGCTCAACGCGATCGTCACAATCCGGCTGCTGAAGAATTTCTCAAGCAAGTTCAAGAATCTACAGATCATGCCAACACTTTTCGAGAAGCTGCACATCGTTTTGGCTTGCTAAAATCTGTTGAACATTACCATGCCGATCGCTATGCTGAAGCCTTAGAAGTTTTGAATGGTGGACAAGCCACAACCAAAGTTGTAAGCACAGATCCTCAAACTCGTAAATGGATTTGCAGACAATGCAGTATGATTTACGATCCCGTTGCAGGTGATCCTGATTCCGGAATTGCTCCTGGTACGCCTTTTGAAGCAATTCCTGATGATTGGTATTGTCCTATTTGTGGTGCGAGTAAAAAAACTTTTAAACCACTGGAAGAAAAGATTGCTGCTTAAGAGCATGTTTGAAAAGTTTTAGGCGAATATAATTCGCTACTACACAGGCAAAGTCCACCGACCTGGTGTAGTAGGTAGGGGCACGGCACCTATAATTTTTTGGTGAATTCAATCGTCTTATTGATGCCGTGCCCCTACGATTGAATCATATTTTTTACCTACTAAAACCTTTAACCTAGGTCAAAAAGCAAAATTTCCGCACCAATATTGGTACTTATTTCTAGCTGTTCTTCCCCAGTAATTTGTACACCATCACCTGCTCTGAGTTCTTCATCATTCAAGGATGCTATACCTTGAGCTATTTGCAACCAAGCATAACGACCAGGTTTGACATGATAATTAACGACATCACCACTTTCTAAAACAGAAGCGTATAAATTAACATCTTGGTGAATTGTCACCGCACCATCCCGGCCGTCTTTAGCCGCAATTAAACGCAGTTGGCCGCGCTTTTCTTCTAGAGAGAAAGCTTTTTGCTCATACCTTGGTGCTAATCCTTGCTGATCAGGAAGAATCCAGATTTGCAATAAGTGGAGTGGTTCAGTTGGTGAGGGATTAAATTCACTGTGACTTATACCAGTACCAGCACTCATAATCTGAGCGTCACCAGGACGAATCACTGACCCTGTACCTAAGCTATCTTTATGCTCTACCGCACCTTCTAAAACATAGGTGAGGATCTCCATATCCCGATGACCGTGGGTAGGAAATCCAGCACCAGGGGCGATGCGATCGTCATTGATTACCCGTAAGGAGCGGAAGCCCATGCGGTTGGGATCATAAAAGCTACCGAAAGAAAATGTGTGGTAACTATCGAGCCAACCAAATTGAGCATGACCGCGAGCATTTCTATCATGAATTAGGTGGGTTTTTGTTGTTTGAGACATGGTTTTACCTCGCTTTTGTTAGTTTTTAAAACTTAAATAATTAGGTCGTAGTTAGTTGTCATTTGTTTTGATTACGAGTTAGCAATTAGGTTTAAATTTCAATTTCAATTTCAACTATTTAAATAGTAATGTATGTATATATAAAATGAAAAGTACGCACTTAAAAGTAGCGTACTTACTAAAAGTATACTATTGGGTTAGATAAACTTCTCTTGCCTGAAAATTACTTATTTCACAGCAGCAGGCTGTTTAGTAGTCGTAACTGGTGCACCATTACCTCCCTTAACTTCCGCAGCTTGTAGATGAGCTTCTAGGAACCAGAGCCTTTTGTCAATAGTGCGAGAAATTTCAGTATAAAGGTCAGCAGTATCTGCATCACCCAAGTCATCGGTTTTGGCGATCGCTTCTCTAATATGTTTAGCATAGGGTGCGAAGCGGTCTGCTAACGCTGTCACATGCTCTTTACCATCTAAAATATCAAAGGGATATTCTGGCAAAATAGAATTGCTAGCAGCAGCGCGAGCTGTTCCTAAAGCATAGCCACCCAAAGCGGTAATCCTTTCAGCCACTAAATCAACGAACTCTTCCAATTCACCAGCTAATTCATCGAACAATTCATGTAACTGATAAAAGTCTGTACCTTTAACGTTCCAATGAGCTTGCTTCGCCTGGGTTTTCAAATCCAAAGTAGCTGCCAAAGTTTGGTTGAGAAGTACGACGATTTGCACTCGCGCTTCCGCAGGAATATCGATACGAGTGGGATAAAGACGTGATGAAAGTGCGTTCTCGCTCATGATTCTACCTAATGGCTGTGACAAATAACTCTCTAGATAGTAGTATTAGTAGCTTGTTGTGCAGAACTGCCTAGGGATAGATAATCTTCATGAAACGGAGAATACTCACGATAGAAGCATAAAAATGCCTGTATGTGCTACGTTTTAGCTGTTTTTACCTGTAAGCTTGGCTAAATTTAGCACTAAAGCAGCGATCGCCAAGTATTAGCGTCCTGAAAAAGCTGTCATACTAATACCAATTCAAAATTCCAATTGAATTCGGAGCGCAGCAATATGGCCTACTACGTAATCTACGACGGAAATTGTAATCTTTGTGTTACCTTAGTGCAATTATTAGAAACCCTAGATCAGGGGAAACTATTTCGTTACACTCCCATGCAAGATGAGCAAACACTGTCCCAATGGGGTATTACACCCCAAGATTGTGAACAGGGGATAATTTTGATTGATGGCGATACACCTGCAAGACGTTGGCAAGGCAGTGATGCATTTGAAGAAATCGGGCGATTATTGCCAGTTGGCAGCGTATTTGTAGACACTTACCGCGCATTACCTGGGATGAAGTGGGCAGGAGACAAATTTTACGCCCAAATCCGCGATAATCGTTATACTCTCTTTGGCAAACGTTCTAGTACTTATCAATCACCATACTGTCCTGATGGTAGCTGTAAGGTAGAAAATCAATAATTTCTACAACCTTCTGCCTGTTTTTTGAGCGTAGCCGAAACACTACCTTTAGGTTGAATTAATTTTTAAGTCTATGTTGATTTTGATAAGGCATAAATCATAACCACTTTAGCCAAACACCTCAATCATTTGGCTTATTAAATACCTCTAAAATCTGACGACAAATCTGTTTTAGCTTATCCCCAATTTCTGGAGCAGGCACAGCCACACCAACAATACTCCAGTCTTCCACGGTAGAAAGTCGCCAGGCCTCGCCCCGATGGTCGAATGCAGCTACTTCCACACCAATCGCCCGCCGTGAGTCATGAACGGGGTCTTGATAAAAACGGATTTGAATCAAAACACTGCGACTTTGCCAAGACTTGCTAATACCAGGAAAGTGAAAGCCGATATCTATAGAATCTGGATCGACTAACTCCCTGGTTTCTGGGTCATTCTTCCAAGGTTTCAAGTCTGATTTAGCATCAGGAAACTCAAATTTGAATAAATTCACTGCGGTAGCAATTTTGCTAGCAAGGATGAGATTGGTTGCTTGTTCAGATGCGTTCACGAAAAAAACACTCCTAATATGGCGTCGGTCTATGATAGATGTGACGATAGAAAAACCTTTAGAAGGCTAATCTAATGGGTGTTCCAAATTATCAAGAGCTTTTTTTGTTGAGCAACTTTAAATAATGCTTTCCTAACAATCATTTTGACCAAAAGATGACAAAAACTGCTAAGTGAGTATTTTAGGATTGTGTAAGACATCTTGAGTAATTATACTTAAAAATTGTCTAATTAAGCGGCAATTATGCTGTTTTTGGTAAATATGATGTGAGGCGAAAAAATTTTCAGTAAAATACTTTGCTGACAGGAACGATAAATTACGCTAGCGATATAAAATTACACTGTTAGTCGGCAAACAAACAGCAAATTATTTCAGTGTATGGCGCGTCAACGCTCTATTTTTTCCTTAATTCTAGTAATTCTGGCAACATTCCTGATTAGTTGCAGTGGCCCTAGTGTGGCAGTCGTACCTCCCACTTACACAGCAACTCAACTGGAAAAAATTCAGACTTACGTTCCTGATATTCAGGCTGTACGCGATCGCTCACAAGAGCTGCAACAGCTGATCCAAAAACAAGATTGGATCAATGTGGGTAATTTTATCCACGGCCCAATCACAGAAGCGAGGCTGACCCTAACTTATATCATTCCCAACCTCCTACCCAAAGACCAACCCACAGCTCGGCAAATCACGCGCGATTTCTTTAACCACCTGGTTAAAATTGACCAAGCCGCTAATGCCGGCAACACTCAATTAGCTTTGAGTAACGCCAAAGCGGCTTTCGCAGACATTGACAAATTCGTCCAACTGCTTCCGGAAACAAACATTCCATCAGAGGCAAATTAAAGACAAGGTTTAAGATGAGCAAAGGGGGATGAGGAGGACGAGGAAGGGAGCATCGCAAATGTGTAAATTTATTTTTTTGTAGTGATGGCTCTCTAGCCCGCTTCCTGGACATTAGGGAGCTACAAATTTTATGTTTGCAAAATTGGGATGCTCCCGACAAGGAAAATATAGATAAGTAAATAATTGCTAGCTTTTCTGGCTCTCTCAACTTTCTCATCTTCCCTAACTCGCTAAGTCTTTTGCTCAAAAAAGTAATGAGTCATGTTGTAATTATCGGTTGTGGTGTGGTTGGGGCAGCGATCGCTTACGAACTCAGTCAAATTAAAGGCCTCCACATCACTGTTATTGACCGTCAAGCACCCGCACAAGCTTCTACAGGTGCAGCACTGGGTGTTTTAGTAGGTATAATCAGCCAAAAAATCAAGGGGAAAGCTTGGCTATGGCGACAAACTAGCATCCAACGCTATGAAACCCTGATTCCAGAACTAGAAGCCATCACCGGGCGCAAAATCCCTTTCAACCGTCAAGGAATCCTCAGTCTGTGCTTGGAAGAGGAAGATAATTTAGAAAAATGGCAAAAGTTGCTGGCTATTCGCCACTCTCAAGGCTGGCAATTAGAAATTTGGGACAATGCTCAACTCAAAAACATCTGTCCCCAGGTAGATAATGAAAAAATTATCGGTGCGGTCTACTCTCCCCAAGACCGTCAACTCGACCCTACTGCTTTGACGTTAGCTTTAGTTGAGGCTGCACAGCACAACGGTGTGACTTTTAAATTTGGTGTGACTGTCTTGGGACAAACCCCAACAGGAGAAGAAATCACAAGATGTGACTCTATTGAGACTATAGAGGGCAGAATTACCGCCGATTGGTTTGTAGTCGCTGCTGGGTTGGGTTCAACGCCACTAACAGCACAATTAAACCAGAAGGTTGATATCCGCCCGGTACTGGGACAAGCTTTGCAATTTAGTTTAGGACATCCATTGGGTAATCCTGACTTCCAACCGACGATCACTGGTAATGATGTGCATATCGTCCCTGTGGGTGGCGGAGATTACTGGATTGGTGCAACAGTGGAGTTCCCCAGCGACGAGGATGAGATACCACCTAATCAAGAATTACTGGAGTTTGTCAGACAACAAGCGATCGCGTTTTGTCCAGAATTAGCCCACGCACAGATCATCCGCACTTGGTCAGGATTACGCCCCCGTCCCGAAGCACGCCCAGCCCCAGTTGTGGAAAATTTATGCGGGTTTAGTAATGTCCTGCTGGCTACTGGACACTATCGCAACGGTGTTTTACTAGCACCTGCTACAGCCTATGCAATTCGTGAGATGATTATTTCTCAGGGAATGGGGAATAGGGAATAGTGAATGGGAGATAGGGAATGAAAGATAAATAACTAATGCCCCATGACGCCAGTTTGCTTAAGTCGGGAAACCCGCCCACGCAACTGGCTCCCCAATGCCCCCATCTATAGGAAAATCGCGTGTCGTTAACAGAACATAAAATAAAAGTAGGTGCTCTAGAATGGTTTTATCGAGAAGCTGCGCCAATTGGCAGAACTGATTTAATACCTGTGGTGTTACTACATGGTATGGTTTCTCAAAGTTACAGTTGGCGCCACATTTTACCTGCTTTAGCCAATCAGGGTACAAGAGCGATCGCTCCAGATTGGATTGGTTATGGCTTTTCCGCAACACCAGAAAAAAGAGACTTTGCTTACACTCCTGATGCATTTATTACAGCTTTAGAAGGTTTTATTCAAGCTCTAGAACTAGAACACTTTTCCCTTGTCGTCCAAGGATTTTTAGGTTCTGTAGGGCTACAATATGCCTTGCGTCACCCTGAACAAATAGCCAATTTAGCTATCCTCAACACACCCATTTCTCCTGCTGCCAAATTACCCTGGAAAATTAAACAAATGGGTTTACCTTTAGCAGGTGAAATGATGACACAAGACCCCTTGCTAGTTGATAGAACCCTAGAAGGTGGTAGCCGTTACCGCATAGAAGATCAAGATTTAGATGTTTATCGTAAACCATTTTTAAAAAGTTCTGCTCCTGGGCGTGCCTTGCTAGCAAGTATTCGTAATTTGCAACTAGACACAGCTATGACAGAAATTGCATCTGGGTTTAAAGAATGGCAACAACCAATTTTAATTCAATGGGGTGTGATTGACCCTTGGTTGTCTGTAGACATAGCACAAAGTTTTGCTGATTCTGTACCCAATGCTGAATTAATCAAACTGAATAACGTGGGACATTACCCCCAAGAACACTACCATGAAGCAATTTTAGAAGACCTTTTGCCTTTTGTGCGTCGCTCTAAATCTAGCTGACATTGTTCGTAGTAAGGACTTTAGTCCTGATTATTCCCAGCACTAAAGTCCTTACTAAAAACCCCAATATCAGTTCATTTGTTCGCATTGAAAGGGCTGGGATATAAGACCCATTGTTGGCAATGTAGCTCTCACACTCCCGCACCATTTTCAACAGTTTTTTTAGCTCTATTCGGCTATTACCATCAAAAATCACGATTTCTAGGTCGTCCACAAGGTCTTTTATCAGTTGCAATGCTCTGAACACATTTCCATGCTAGGGTGTGTTGGAGGTTTTGTAATAATGTTTTGGCTTCCGCTAGTTTTAGTCCCAAGTTTTCTGGCTGTAAAGCACCACGCTCAATCTGCATAATTTCTTGGACAGCTTGGGAATCTCCATGATCTGACTCCACAACTATTTGGATTTTGACTTTCACACTATCCCCTGTTCAAATAACATCTCTTTATTCCCAGCCGCATATTGCTGTAAATGTTGGTTGACTTTTTGGCGGTCAAAATGGTCAACCATTAACCATTGACGTAGTTCGTATATTTCTTCAATATGAAGAGGGATATCACCTTCATCCACAATTTCACTTAACCGAGAAGCTATATATCTTACTGAGTATTCCTGCTTTTGTGCCATGAACTCCCACAGGCCACCACAGTCTTCTGGAGGGCAAGCACGTTTACCATTAGCGGGTGCGGGTGGAACTGGCTGGACATGGATTTTTTGTAGATGCTGAATTGGATGTTATTGTGCCGATATTGGGAATAGCCGTTCTTGTATAGCTTCCACCGTTATTCAAATAACCTACATCCAAAGCAGCTAAATTAGTAATTTCTTGTGGAATTTCAAAGGTGGATGTTACTTTTGTGGGGATACCAACAGCTAAACTGATATTAAAATACTCTCCACCTTTAGAACCTCCAGTAAGACCTGCGCCAGATTGTATTGTTTGGGCGGTGTACACAGTACCAGAAGCATCGATAGCATTTGTTCTAACTGGGTCATAATTAGGGCTAACAGCAAATCTCAGAGTTTGACGTTCCTTGCCTATATTGGTAATTAAAACATCACAACTCACTTGTGTGGGTTTTGTCCTTTGACAACCGCGTGATTCAAATTTCAGAGCGTTTTCTTCATTAACTATTGATTGAGCTACTAATGTTTCTCTTGACGTTCTTTGTGCCACAGCTTGTGGTAGAGAAACGGATATGACACTTGTTGCTACGACACCACAACAAAAAGCAATTCCCGCTACCAAATGTTCACGAACAGCTGAATTTTGCATTTCCTATATTGTTAATTTATTAAGTAATTAAATTCTTCTCCAGTTTAGATTTTACATCAAAAAATAAAAAAAATAATTTTTTTAATTTGATCAAACCTAAGCTCGACTTTATCCATTTTTACGAAAACCAAAACCCGACGCTCAAACCATTATGGGACAGTAGTTTTAGTTTTTGGACTTGAGTGCAAATCAGTGACATGGAAAAAGTATTTGCCAAAAAAACAGGATTTTTGCCGGATAAGGAAAGCCAAGTTCTTAATTTTGGATAAAGTCGAGCTAAGAACATTGTCAAGTTTTGACAAACATTATGTCTCAAGATTTTAAGACTGTCTCTTAATTACGAATTACTATAGTGGAGGTTGGAGTGGTAATTCTGCAATTACTGGACAGTAATATTCAGCAATTTTTTTAGCGATCGCATCTGGTCGTACAACTGCATCTAAATTGCACAACAAAATTACAGTAATCTTATCATCAATAAAGCGTGTGATATTACTGGCAAATCCTACAATCGAGCCATTATGACCAACTACTCGACGACCATCATAATTCAACACCCACCAACCCAAACCAGCCACATATCCCAAATTTTGCCAATCATTACCCTGATTTGGGGGATGGGGAGTCCACATCAAATCCAGGGTTGATTGCTTCAGCAAAGTTGCATTCTCTAGCGCCTGTTCCCACTTCACCATATCTACCACACTAGAAAGCTGACCTCCAGCCGCATAGGTGACAGAGGAGCTATAGTACGGTTTATTAATCAACTTGTTGTCTAACAATCGGTAGCCGGCAGATCTGTGTGGCACAATCTCCCTAGGAGCATTCATCCTAGTTGCATTCATGCCTAAAGGAGTGAAAATACGTTCTGCCAATAAATCTCCGTAGGATTTTCCACTTACCCTTTCTAATATCAACCCCAGTAGATAATAGCCTGTGTTGTCATAGGCGCTAAACTCACCCGATGGGAACTTCAGGGGTAAATCACTAACTAAAGCCAAAACTTCAGCTTTAGATAAATCCAGACGGGTAATTTCCCAGTAATTAGGTGCATCGGTATAGCTGGGAATTCCAGATTGGTGAGACAGCATTTGCCTAATTGTCACATTTTGCCAAGCTGGGGGTAAATGATCGAGGTAAAATGCGATCGCAGTATCTAGTGAAATCATCCCTGACTCCACCAACATCATCGTGACTGTAGCAGTGAAAGTTTTACCAACAGACGCAATTTCATAAACCGTCTCTTCAGTAGCTGGGACAGAGTGTTCCACATTCGCCAACCCATAACCCCGAACCAAAACAGGTTCACCCTCCCACACCACAGCAACCGAGAGTCCCGGAATCTGTTTTGGGTCATTATGTCTCGAATATAGTCCTCAATCATATATTTGTGTTGACGTTGATCGCAAATGTTCATAACCCACATAACAACCAAGCCTCTGTTCACTTTTCCTGTTCCCAGCCTCCAGATTTGTCCTGGGGAAATGCGTTACACTTCTTAACCTATCTGCACACTCACAACCAATTGCCGCACGAGGTTTTGCCGTAACCTGATAATGAGGGTACTTACCATCTAGGCAACAGCTACCCTAAAGCAAGTTGAGAAAGGCAGGTTACGATTCATGGCTTATTCGTGGTTTAAAGCGTTTCATATCATCGGCTTCGTCGTGTGGTTCGCCGGCTTATTTTACCTAGTACGTCTTTTTATCTATCACGCTGAAGCTAATCAAGAACCGGAACCAGCACGTACGATACTGAAAAACCAGTATCAGATTATGGAAAAACGCCTCTACAACATCATCACTACCCCAGGAATGTTTTTGACAGTAGCAATGGCGATTGGCTTAATCACTACTGAACCAGAAGTATTGCACGAGGGTTGGTTACATTTCAAGCTGCTGTTTGTCGCGCTGTTAATTGGCTATCATCACTACTGTTCTCGGCTGATGAAGCAGTTAGCAGCCGATGAATGTCGTTGGACTGGTCAGCAATTGCGTGCTTTAAATGAAGCGCCTACAGTCTTTTTATTAGTGATTGTACTGCTAGCAGTATTCAAGAATAATCTACCCACAGATATTACTGTCTGGTTAGTTTTTGGTGCAATTATTTTGATGGCAGTAACTATTCAGCTTTATGCCAAAAAACGCAAGCGTGACAAAGAAAAGCTGACAGCAGAAATCGGGCAAATTGCACAGGAGCAAAGTTAGTTAATTACACTCCCTTCAGATTTTATTGGTAATAGAGAATGGGTAATAATTATTATTACTCATTAACTATTACCAATTAATTTTGTAGTCATACCAAAAGAGCTAAACCAGCGATGAACAATCAGCAACTTTTTAGTAATCGTATAGGTATACTAGCGACAATGCATCAAAAAGAAAAAGTTATAGCCCCGATTCTAGAACAAGAATTAGGAATTAAAGTTATAGTACCCCAGGATTTTAATACTGATATTTTTGGGACATTTACCAGAGAAGTAAAACGTCCAGGAACTCAAATCGCCGCCGCCAAATTAAAAGCCGAAAAAGCACTAGATGTCACAGGAGAAACACTAGCGATCGCCAGTGAGGGTAGTTTTACACCTCATCCAATCTTACCTTACATTTACTCTAATCGAGAGATCGTCATTTTAGTAGACAGAGAAAATGAACTAGAAATTATTGGAGAAGAATTTTCCACAGAAACTAATTTTAATCATCAAGTAGTAGAAAATATTGGAGAAGCCTCTGAGTTTGCTGAGTTAGTTGGTTTCCCTGAACATGGCTTAATTGCCAGCTTTCAGCCATCAACTACAGATAGCCATAAGATCATCAAAGGTATTACTACAAAAGCAAAACTTATAGAAATCGTTACTTTAGCTCTTAATAATTCTTCGGATGGCAAAGTGCATCTAGAAACTGATATGCGAGCGCTTTATAACCCTACACGCATGAAAAATATCACCAAAGCCACCCTTGACCTGTTAAAAAAAATTAATAGCCGTTGTCCCAATTGTTTGGCTCCTGGTTTTGCTATTACTCAAAGAATAAAGGGATTACCTTGTGCGATATGTTATACACCAAGCAACTTGATTCATACAGTAATTTATCAATGTCAAAAATGTAGTTTTTATCATGAAAAAACTTTCCCTGATGGTGTTGAGTTAGCTGATCCAGCACAATGTATATACTGCAATCCCTAGGTTATTAAATATTCATTATCTCTTTTGCGATTCCTCCTGGCGATAGATAAACAATTTATAAACCGTGATTTTTAGCCCGAAAAAAATCCCCCATCACTATTTGGCAATGGGGAGATTTAAAGTTAAAGTTCGTCAGGTGATCGGAATACATAATTATTTAGTATTAATCCTAGTTCTCTCAATTCCTCCATTGGATAGAGATATACTCGGTCATAATTTACCCGTATGTATCGACTAACACTATATACTAAATATAGTCAAAATCTTAGCTTTAAATCACAAATTAATGTAGTTAATAAGCTGCTTATTGCGGTATAAAATATATTTAGACATTAAATGCAAAATAAAACTGATAGAAGATAAATTTATTAACAGCGATCGCCAGTCTTCTTCCTAAACGAAACTCCAGTAGCATAAATTGTAGTTTGCCATAGAAAAGCCCTCTTGCCATTGACAAGCAAGAGGGTAGTGGTATGGTGTGAGGAGCAAACGCAATGTTTGCTTAAATCTAGTCTAGCAATTGAATGAGACTTTGTGGCAAAAATATTGCCTTTTGTATGGGTAATAACCGTCTTGCAGGAATAGCTTTAAAATTTTATACAGTTTAAATAGGGAGTTAACGGAGCAAAATCAGGCTTTAAAGAATACATTAGTTTGTGAATGTGATTAAAGTTACTGTAAATCTAGTAGTCGAATAAACCCTGATTGCTACATACCGGAGTCAAAAATTTTGCAACATCCACAACTTTCTAATTCTTGGCAAGCAGTCCTGAAAGAAGAGTTTGATAAACCTTACTTCGATAAACTGTGTAATTTCTTAGCAGAAAAAGGGCGGTTTCAAACTATATATCCGCCAGCAGAAGATATTTTTTCAGCTTTTAAATTGACACCTTATGAACAAGTAAATGTTTTACTTCTGGGACAAGATCCCTACCATGACAAAAATCAAGCACATGGCTTATGTTTTTCTGTGCAACCGCATATTAAGCCACCACCTTCATTGATGAATATATTCAAAGAACTTAAAAATGATGTCGGTTTTGATATCCCGAATAACGGATATTTGATATCTTGGGCTAAACAAGGAATTCTGATGTTAAATGCAGTGCTAACCGTGAAGGCGCATACACCAAACTCCCATAAAAATCAGGGTTGGGAAATTTTTACAGATGCAGTAATTAGGAAAGTCAACCAGAAGGTAGATCCTGTGGTCTTCGTACTGTGGGGTGGGTATGCACAAAAAAAGCTAAAGTTGATAGACACGAAAAGACACAAAGTTATTCAATCTGCCCACCCTTCACCACTTTCTGCACACAATGGCTTTTTTGGCAGCAAACCTTTCTCGGCTATCAATTCAGCTTTGTGCTCTTTTGGTAAGCCAGAAATAAATTGGCAGATTCCCAACTCCACACCTAACTCAATACCCTCCCATTTAGGGTAGATATACAAATCAAAACCTCACCCTTGTTTTACCTTGTGGGTACATCTTTCCCTTTCTTTTCGCAGAAGAAGGATGTTCCTCCAGGACAGGGTGAGATTTGAATTATCTAAAATGTAGTCTAGCGTAGATAGGAAGAGACGCAAGTTGGAGTAGTTTTAGTTTGCAATTCTTCAATCTTCAATCCTTCTGTAGGAGCCGGATCGTCTAATCGCCGATTCCGGTTAACATTAGGAACTTCGGGAGTTAAGTAAAGGATACCCTTGTAAATCAATTCATAGAGCCAATCCTGATTAATTACATTTGCGTAGGCTATCCATTTTGGTTGGGATTGATTAATGTCCTGCAACAAGCGATACATTTGTTCGCTGATGGGATAAGTTGTGAAATAAGGGTTATTCGGAGAGAACAATTCAATTTCACGTTCTCCATTCCTGGGACTAGATTCCAGTCGGAATCGTAAATCAGGAGACAGGGCCAAAAAGTAATCGTTGACCTGCAATTGTTCTAGTAACTGCCTTTGCTGGAAATACTCCTGTACCTGTTGATGAATTGGCTGACTAGGATTGTGAATGGTGCGGCTGTAATAAGAGCCTGTGTGAGTCCCATCAACCTGACAGATGAGAATATAACCAAAGTTGACTGCTTTCAACCCTGTGGTGTGAAAATTTTGTAACCACTGGTCTAGCTCTGTATTGTATTCTTCCCACGACTGATTAAAGGCAGTATGACAGTGGGGAACTGAGAACAGAATATCATTGCGATCAGCAGTACCCAACACCAACTTATGAGCAGGGCCTCCTTGCCACCAGCGCTCTAGTTTAGATTCATACTCTTTGATATTCACTAGATCAGTCACAATGAATAGTCTGCCATGAGGAGCAAGATACTGGGCGCTTTCAGAAATAATCCGAGCTAAAATCTGTTCGCCATTCATACCACCATCGCGGAACCGACATTCCTGACTAGGACTAGGTACAAAGGGTGGATTGGCTAAGATGGTGTTGAAGTAGCCATCAGCAGCTTGGTAAAGATCACCTTCACGGAAGTGGGTATTGGATATGCCATTGAGTTGAGCGTTAAATCTAGCAAAGCGGATAGCTCTTGGGTTAATGTCAACTCCAATGATTTCTTTGGCATAACGACTAGCCACTAAGCTTTGAATACCACCACCACAGCAAAGATCTAAAACTCGGTTGGCTGGATATTGGGGAGCAGTGCAAACCAATCCCGCACTATCCATACCTACGTACATAATCACGTCTTCATCAATCTGATCTTCTGGTAGTATCATGTAGCGATGATCTGTAGCTACATAAAGTCCAGCGACGACGAATAAATCGACCCTTGATGCCCAATCTTCACCACGCTCAATTAACATACCTAAACTACAAAGGGTTGAGAATAACTCATCCCCAAAAATTTCTTGCAGTCTAGTTGCTGTCAATGCACCCCTTAATAAGAACAAACGGATCAAGTCTCCCAGTCTAGATTGGGGTAATGTATAGCGATCGTAATAGTGCAAATACGTCGGCTCAATCTGTTGCTGTGAGGCAACATTTAGTAACTGACAAATATTAGCTTCGTTGTAGCCTACTTGATGTAGACATGTATATAAATTGCGAAGAATGTTGCGAGCAGAAAAATTCTTGTTGGCAAAAGGTGCAAAAGTTTGATTTGAGTATGAGGGTAATACTGAATCTTCAGGTAAAGTTTTAAGCGAATACGTCGTTTCTATCCTGTATTTGCGGAGTTGTTGGTTTGCCCAATCAATTCGCTGGCTAAATTCAAAATCAGTCAGACGTAGATCAATTCGCATCTGTTCTAGGCAATTTTCAGGAGCATTGAGAATATCCAGCAACAACTTGATTTCTGCAAAAGTGTAGCTAGAAGGTGGTACTTGCTGTTTGAGATCAACCAGAGTAGATTTACTTAGGGGGTCGAGTAGTAGAATGACATCATTAGAGAGCTTGGTCTGTAAGGAACCGTAAAAAGGAGTCTCAGGGAAAAGTACACTTGTTTCTTTGTATTGAGCACCTTGATTTGAGAGTATCTGCAACTCTTCAAAAGACCAAGGACAGCCAACAGTCTCACCGAAGAATAATGCCTGATCCAGCTTTGCCATTAAATCAGTGACATCAGGAGCATCGGGAGGAAGTCCCTGAGGTAACACAACATCACCAACATTAGCTAGATGCTCCTCATAGCTACGAACAGGGACGTGGCGTTTAGATATCCAGAAGTTCTCGATCGCTAGATAATCAATATCTGTACCTAAAAAGGTAGCGATCGCTTCTAAGGGCGTCTCTACAATTGGTTGTCCTCCTACGTTAAAGCTGGTATTGAGCAGTACGGGCGGTCCCTGTCGTTCTTTTAAGAGTTGATAACACAGCCGATAAAAATAGGGATTGTCCTGTTCTGTCACCGTCTGCACCCGACCTGTGCCATCTACATGGGTCACAGATGGGATTTGCTCGTGAAATTCAGGTTTGATTGGGGATACCAGCAGCATGAAAGGTGCTGCTACATCTTGCTCAAATACCTGGGAAACGGCTTCTAAGGGAATGACTGGTGCAAAGGGGCGGAAAGCCTCGCGGAACTTAACCCGCTTATTCAAAATATCCCTCATGTGTTTAAAGGTGGGGTCAGCCATAATTGACCGATGTCCTAGTGCGCGTGGCCCATACTCTGCACCACCTTCAAAACGAGCCACAATACTACCCTGTGCCAAAGCTTGAGCACTACGAGCAATCATCTGATCTGGTGTTAACTCCTCGAACTCAATCGAGTCTTGGAAGTGTTGCATAGCCTGGGAAATTTGCTCTAAATCGTAGCACCCACCAAGGGTTGCCCGTGTCAAGGGTACTCGTTTCTGCCCTCCACCTGCTGCATTGTAAGCCCACAACGCACAACCAGCCGCAATCCCACTATCACCAGCAGCAGGGAAGATGAAAATATCATCCAATTGGAGCGATCGCAACAGTTCATAGTTGGCAACAGAGTTCAAACCCACGCCACCGGCAATACATAGCTTTCGCAGACCAGTCCGCTTGATTGCCAACCCGACAATATGCTTTAATGCTTGCTCTAATTCTTTTTGTACTTTGTAGGCGAGGTCAACCAAATAAGGCCGTAAATAGGGTTTACCTTCCCCATTGTCATAGCGTTTTTCTAGGGCAACGACTTCCAAGAATATATCGTAGGCAGAGATTTTCAGGCTAAAGGAATCTTCTTCAGTTTGAATCCAAGGATGCCAATTGGGCTGATCTTTGCCAAAGGGAGCTAAACCCATGAGTTTTCCAGCTTCTGCGTGCTGAATCTTCTCCCCAACTTTGGTGACAAACCCCGCTTTGCGAGTGATGTACTCGTAAACAAAACCCAAGGTTGAAAGTTGTGCTAAGTGGGCTGCAACTGTTTCATTATGTAGGGTGGTAATTGTCTGCCCGCGTCCTTCGTAGAGAGTATAGGATTCAGTACAATGATCTGAAGTAGTACTACCTGTAGCATCTACAGACAAGATCAGGGCTTCATCAAATCCAGAAGGCCAGTAGGCAGAGTAAGCATGAGCCAAGTGATGACTAGGAATTCGTAGTACTTTATCTGTGATCTCAGTCGGTAAAACTCGTCGGAGAATATCGGGCGCGCAGTCGTGACCTGGCATGTTTGCGGTAATTGAGGCTAAATCACTCAAGGTGATATTGCAAGCATCCAAACAATAACGTATCGCTTCCGCCGGAATCTGCATTTGGGCTGCAACCCCAGGTGCATGAAGCATGTAGCCAGGACTAAATTTATGACGATCTAATCTTTCTTGCTCAATTGCAACTACGATTTCACCATCCTTAGCGATCGCCACTGAACGCTCATGTCCTAAATTAATTCCCATGTGGTGTTGTGTCATTTGCTTTATCACTTCACTTAATAACCATTGCTCAACTAAATATTTCTGCTCAACCATTTATTCCCAGTGCAAAGGGTAGCCATTACTAGGAAAGTGAATGGCTTCTAGCTAGTTCAGTGTAAAAATCAGGGTTTAACGTGAAAGCAAAATCGGCAGTTGAATCAGAAATTCCGTTCCTTTACCTAATTCTGAAGAGCACTCCAATACTCCACCATGCTTCTCTACAATTATTTGGTAACTAATTGAAAGACCTAAACCTGTTCCTTGACCTACAGGTTTTGTAGTAAAAAATGGATCAAAGATACGCTTTCTGGTCATTTCAGTCATGCCAGTGCCATTATCAATAATCCGCACTGCAACATAGAAATCACTCACGACTTCCGTGTAAATCTCAATTGTCGGTGCAAAAGCCGATATTTCCTGTTCTGACTCTGGCAATACCTGATGCTGAAATTCCCCATCAATATCAACAACTTCATTCAAACAACGAGAAGATACTGCATCAATTGCATTGCTAATCAAGTTCATAAACACCTGATTCAGTTGCCCTGCGTAGCACTCCACTAGTGGCAATTCGCCATACTTTTTAATTACTTCGATAAAGCTGTGATTTTTCAATCCTTTAAGACGACTTTGTAAAATCATTAAAGTACTTTCAATTCCTTCATGGATATCAACAGGTTTGAGATCTGCTTCATCCAGACGGGAAAAATTACGGAGTGAAAGGACAATTTCACCAATTCTATCTGCCCCCATTTGCATTGATGACATCAACTTAGGTAGGTCAGCTTGCAGAAAATTGAGTTCCATCTTATTAATCTTGGTTTGAATCTCCTTTTCTGGAGTTGAATAATGCTGCTGATATAGATCCACTAGATCTAATAAGTCCTGTATGTATTCATTTGCATAATTGATATTCCCCTGAATAAAGCTAACAGGATTGTTAATTTCATGAGCAATACCAGCAACTAATTGTCCTAATCCAGACATTTTTTCTGCATGAATTAGTTTGGTTTGGGTTTGCTTAAGTTCTTTTAAAGTTGCTTCCAACTGCTGTTTTTGCTGTTTTAACTGTTCTCTGGATTGTAAAAGTGTTGCTTCTGTCTGCTTGCGTTCACGGTTTTCAAACCGTAGTTGCTCAATTCGCATTTGCAAAGCTGCATTTGCCTCTTTTAAAGCAGCTTGTGCTCGTTTACGATCAGTGATATTCGTTAAAGAGCCAGAGATTTCTCCTTGATCTTCAGAACGGGCTGATAATTCTAGCCAGACAATTTCTGTATCTTTATGATGAAACCGTAACTCCTGACAGTTAAGGAACTGTTGACTATCCATCTGATTTAAAAAATTCAGCCAAAGCTCACGATCTTCAGCATGAAGATAGTCATCTATTGCACGATTTAAGCATTCTGCCGTATCGTATCCCAGAGTTAATGTCCAGGCTTTATTTAAAAGTGTAATATTTCCAGATCTATCACATTTAAAGACAATTTCACGTAGATTCTCAACTAACTCTCGGTAACGTCTTTCTGATTCTGATATCTGTTCTATTAAACGATATTGAATCTGCGTATGTAACTCATTATCAGCTAAAAACTCTGGTTTCATAAGTAGATGATTATTCTATTTGAATGATTTAACAGAACTAACATTATGCTGTTTCTACATTATGTTTGAATGCAGATATTTTTTGTTTACATAACCTTCTTAAATACTATCAATAGTATAGTTAAAAGCCTTTAAAGAAGGTTGTCACTCATATATTTTTTTATTGAATTTAAATGCTGTCACCATGATTTTAACAAAAAATATCATGTTTATATTAGTCACATGAATTAACAATTTAAGAGATATTTAGTCAAGGAACTTATTTGATAGAAACCTAGTATTTATGCGGTCACAGTTAATTCTAGACGACTCAATAGCTCTCTATTAGTCATTACCTGGGCATAGAGAGGAAAAACAGTACTACAGTAAAAATCTTGCTCAAAAACAGTGCGAGCTGAAGTGCAGTCTGACAGAATTGTCACATGATAGCCTTTTTCGTGAGCAGCCCGCCCAGTGGAGTCAATACATATTGATGTTACAGCACCTGCTATGACAACATCTGTGATTTCTCGCTGTTTGAGAATTCCATCAAGGTTGGTATTGATAAATGCATTAAATCCTCGTTTACCAGGCACTTCCAAAATTCTATCTTCAAAAGGATGTAGTTCTCCAATTGCCTGAGAACCAGGTGTTCCCATTTGAAAAGCATTTTCTTGTTTAATTGTTTTCAAAATACCAACCGGATCTATTAATTCTTCATAATTAGGTGTGAAGAATATTGGTGTGGTGACAATCAAGGCTGGAGAAGAAGTGAGATGTTGTAAAAGATGGACTGTGTTTGCTATGACATTCGTAACTTTGGATGATTCCTCAATTACTCTATACAAAACTCCATTTGGGGAGAAGTAATCGTTTTGATAACCAATCAAAATAAGCGCTGTCTTTTGGGATTGCATTTGTGTTGCTATTAAGTTAGTGTAAAGTGAGGAAAATAATTGATGTTTTTGTCAAAGTAGTCAACAGCAAACTTAGTGCATTAATTACCACATTTTTTGAGTGTGTGGTAATTGATAAAATGCTATCAGTCTCTATTTAGTCAAATTTTACCAATGATCTTGAAGAAGCTGAATCAGTAATTTCTTTGAAATTTGGATTTGATCAGACTAATTTTCTGTGAAGAGGAACTTATCCAGCAGCAATAAGCAAGCCTAGTTTAGTAAGTGAGAGAACAAACTTGAGAATGATATGCGGCATTCCATTTTGATTTATGAATTTACCTGCGTGGTAAGCATAGCACCAGCGTGATAGGCAGTAGGCAAAAGGCTGATAGGCGCGGGTGGAAAAATATCGTCACTTACTAATGATGATCTTGATGAACCCGCCCCTACTTTTTTCCAAATTAAATAAGATTATTTACACAAACTGATAGAGTGAATAGAAACCACTCTATTAATAATCTGATAAACTTTAGCCAAAGATATTAAGCTATTACGTATTTACAGCAGATTAAATGACAAGTTGCGAAGGGATAGATTCTTGTGAGGGCACAACAACGTTCCCTAGCTCCGTACTTCATTGACCTGAAAAACGCTGTAAATTTTATATTTCGCCCTCAGGTTATCAAAAGTCAAAGTCTAGCTTTGACCTTTGACCCTAGAGAGCCCACAAACAAGAATTTGCTAGCTAGGCATCAGTTTAGCCACCTTTGGCAGCAGTATCTCTAGGTCCCGCAGTCACAATTACTAAATTATTGGGCTGAATTAACTCCTGAATTGCCTGCTGTACTTCAGTTAGGGTTACAGCTTCAATGCGGTGGGGAAACTCTCGGAGTTCTGTCTGTGATAGCCCATAGACAGCATTATCAAGAATCATACTTGCTACATCACTAGGACTAGCTAAGTCTACGGGGTAGCTGCTGGCAATTGAGCGTTTGGCTGTATTTAATTCTGCCTGAGTCACACCGTGTTCATGCAACTGCTTGAGTAAAGCCAATGTACTAGAGATCGCTTTTTGAGTATCTCCAGGAGCAGTCTGCATTTGAATCAAGAAAGGGCCAGGATTGACTCCGGCGGCAAATCCACTGTAAATACCGTAAGTTAAACCCAGGCGATCGCGTATTTCTGTTCCCAAGCGGCTAGACAAGGTATCACCGCCTAAAATCTGATTCAGTATTAAGGCTGCATAGAAACGCGAGTCTTGACGTGAAATGCCATTATAACCAATGTAGGTAACAGCTTCTGCCTTACCAGGAATCACTTTGGCAAGACGTGTAAGAGTTTGTGGGAAGGGGACATCAGGCAGATTTAAAATCGGCGCTTTACCTGTAGCTGGCCATTCACCAAAAGTCTGATTGAGCAAAGCTTTTATCTGTACAGGATCAAAGTCACCCACAATGGCGATCGTGGTGGTATCTGGGCGGTAGTGTTTTTGGTAGAAGCGGCGCAAATCCTCACGAGTAATACTCTTTAAACTTTCAACAGTGGGAAAACTGTGGAAAGGATGATTTTCTGGGTAAATTGCCTGTTGGAATAACCTTCTTGCTAGCCCACTAGGGTCATCTAACTGCGATTGTAAATTTGATACCGCTCGTTGACGACTCAGTTCTAGTTGGTCAGAAGGGAAGGTGGCATCTTGTAGCACATTTGCCAGAGTTTCAACTAACAATGGTAAATCTACTGATAAGCCCTGACCGCTAACGTTAACGCCTTCACGGCTGCTAGTGAAGTCGAGACTGGCTCCCCGGTCTTCTAGAGTTGTTGCCAAAATCAAGGCATTTTGGGTTTTTGTCCCATTCATTAAGTTGTTAGCAGTAAGATTTGCTAATCCCGCTTTTTGATTACCGTCAAACTCACTCCCAGCTTCAATTTGTCCGCTTAGGTTAATGGTGGGGATACTGTTGTCAGGTAATAGAAAAATCCGCAACCCATTCGCTAGAGTTAATTGCTCTGGTAATGGTTGTTCGTTAGAGGTAGTGATAGAAGTTGCAGGAGGGAGGTACTTAGCAAGTTCTACTGGATCTACAGGTTGACCAGGGCTAAAGTTCTCTACAGTGCGGCCAGAAGCACCACTAAAAGTTCCTGGTTCACCATCTAGTTGGTTTGGCTCAAAAAAGCCGATGGTTTGTTTGGCAGGATGAAGATAAGTTTTGGCTACGCGTTGTATATCTTGGGGAGTAACTTGAGCGATCGCTGCTAAATAATGCTCAATATAGTGATAGTCCCCAGCAATAGTTTGGCTATATCCTAGTTGGCTCGCCTGATTAGTAATATCTTGATTCCCCAGTATAAATGAGGCTTGTAATTGTGTCTGGGCGCGGTTCAATTCTTTTAGGGTAACTGGCTGCTGTTGCAGTTTTAACAATGATTTCTGGAGCGTTTGAGTAATTTGATTTAACTCTTGACCAGGAGCTGCCGTAGCATTGATTTCATACCAACCTGGTTCAATCAATTCTGCGGCACTAGTATTAACAGAACTGGCAAGTCCAGATTCCACTAAAGCCTGGTACAGTCTAGAACTGCGTCCACCTGTGAGGATGGTATCCATCACATCAATGGCTGGGACATCAGGATGCTTAATATTTGGCAGGGGATACACAGTTTGCAGGAGTGCGACGCTTCCCGGCTGTTTTAGAACAATGGGCGCTTTTTGAGTATTTGGGGTGTTAGGTGCAGGAGAGAGTGTAATTGTCCGCCTTTTGGCTCTTTGCGGTAGTTTCCCAAAGGTTTCCTTGACAACCTTGAGTGCTGGTTCTGTGGCAAAGTCACCTGTGATTACCAATGTGGCATTTTCAGGGCTGTAGTAGGTTTGGTAATAATTAAGCACCTGCTCCAGAGTGAATTTTTCGACATCGGCTTTTGTCCCTCCCACAGGTAAACCATAAGCACGGTTAGGAAAAGCATTTCGCATCACTGCCCGATTTAAACGATATTCTGATGAATTTTCGTACCCTTGTAACTCAGAAATGACGACTCGCTTCTCACTAGTTAGCTGCTCACTGCCGATTAAAGCATTTTCCATGCGATCAGCTTCCAATGTCAGCAATGCTTGCAGTTTGTCTCGCTGCACTGTACCAAAATAGACTGTTTCGTCGTAGCTAGTAAAAGCATTGAACTGGCTACCTAAAGCACTAAACAGCCGTCCAAACTGTACTGGACGATCAGTAGTACCCTTAAACATTAAATGCTCTAATTGGTGTGAGATACCATTCTCTCCCTTAACCTCATTGCGTGAGCCGACTTTGTACCAAACTTGCACACTCACTACCGGAGTAGTGTGGACTTCTTTTGTGAGCACAGTTAAACCATTGTCCAGCAAAGTTTTCTGCACACCCTGAGTCAGAGAAAGACTAGCAACAGGTGATACTGCTCCGGGTGTAGCCGCATGTGTGGAATTGCCCGAAAATGGCACGACGCTGAGGAGGAGACTGAGGAACAATCCTATAAGCATGTATGAGCGCAGCTTCATAAAAAATTCAACATGCAAAATCCCCAATTTAACCTACTGTCACAATAAACGGTGGTGATCATCCTGAAAATGCTGACAGTGATGGGTGACTGATAAATGAATTGTAGCGACTGGCAGCGATCGCTCTTCACTCCCTAAAGTTACGCTTGCGAGTACAATGATTTTGTGGGTTTTGTGTACTTATGAGTAATTAGCCACTCAGTCGCCGCAATAAAGTGATCAAATAAATTAGACATCTCCGATAATTAATTCTACGTTGCCCGAAATCCTTGGCAGAGCCTACGCCCTTACATCATTTCTTTCTGGAGATGTCTATTCTGTTTTTTTCCTTGATTCTTAAACTAGTTTCTCTCCTTTGAGCATTCGTACTGCGGCTTCGAGTAGAGCTTCTTCCAAATAAGGCTTGGTAAAATAGCCACTAGCACCTAGTTGAATTGCCATTTGTCTGTGTTTATCTGCACCCCGTGAGGTGAGCATAGCGATCGGCAGGTGGTTGAGACTAGAGTCTTTCTGGATGCGAGAGAGTAATTCCAGACCGTCGCAACGGGGCATTTCTATATCACAAAATACGATATCGCAAGGTAAACCAGAGCGGAGTTTGTCCCAAGCTTCCTGACCATCACGAGCTTGTTCAACACGATAACCTGCCTTGTTAAAGGTCAAGGAGAGTAACTCCCGGACTGTAATTGAGTCATCAACAATTAGTACTGTGGGGTCAATTTTAACAGTAGGAGTGTCTGTGGGGGTATTTTTCTGCTGCCAAGAGCTACTACTACTTTGTTTAGAAATCCGTCCTTGGAAGATATCCATGATTTCTAGCACGTCAGCGATCGGCATAATCCGACCATCACCCAGGACTGTTGCACCCGCTACACCAATGGGTTTAGGTGCAGGCCCTTCAAATTGCTTAATCACAATTTCTTGTTCACTCAGCACCAAGTCAATCTGTAGGGCAATTAGGCTATTGGCCGATCGCACTACGACCACAGAAACCATATCATCATCTCGGTTGCCACCATAAACATTACCGCGAGTGATATGACGATTAAAGGCTAAAAGTTCCTTCAGGGGTCGGAATGGTAGGGTTGTATCCCGCCAAGAAATAAATGATTGGCCATCAGCATTGTGCTGGATATTTTTGACTGGTATATCTAAGGTATCTTCTACACCGTCCATCGGGAAGGCAATGCGAGCTTTATCGGAGACACAGCAAAGAGCTTTACAAATACTTAAGGTGAGTGGTAAGCGAATTGTAAAGGTAGTGCCTTTCCCTAGGGCAGAATCAGTATTAACCGTCCCTCGAATTTCGCTAATTTCCGATCGCACTACGTCCATCCCCACGCCACGCCCAGAAATTTCGTCTGCTTGATCCTTGATACTAAAACCGGCTTGAAACAGCAAGTCATAGACGTCCACACGGGTCATACTTCTGGCTTCATTTGCTGTAATCATCCCTAGCTTCAGGGCTTTGGCTTTCACTTGTTCTGGATCGATACCAGCACCATCATCACCCACAGAAATCACCGTTTGGTTCCCTTGGTGGAAAGCACGAATCGTGATTTCTCCCGTAGGAGATTTCCCCGCAGCTTGTCGGACTTCTGGGGTTTCTACACCATGAGCGATCGCATTATTGAGCATGTGTGTTAGAGGGTCGGTGAGATGATCTAAAATCATCTTGTCGATTAAGGTGTCTCCACCTTCAATCACCAACTCTACTTGTTTGCCATACTTAATCGCATTGTCGCGTACTCCTCGGCGCAAGCGGTCAATAGCTTGGGAGAAGGGCACCATTCTGGCGCGTGTCAGTCCTTCTTGCAACTGTGTAGTTACTTGGCGGAATTGACGTGCTACTCGTTCGGTTTCTTCGGTGACAAAGTCAATATCACTAGCTGATTCCCGCACCCGCACAATCATTTCAATCATTTCTTGGGATAGGGTGTGGAAAGGCGTAAACCGATCCATTTCTAGCTCACTAAAACCCCTGTCTGCATTGGAGTCTGGAGGAGAGGGAGTTTGGTCTTTATGTTTGCGACTGGCGAGAAGAGAGGCTTCTAATAGCGATCGCTCATATAATTCTTGCATCCTCGCCCCCACGTCTGAGAGCTGTTGCACCTGAATCAGCAAGTTATCTAGTGACTGTCGCAGACGTTCATGATCCTGTTCTAAAGTATTACGATTTACTACCAACTCCCCAACCAGATTACTCATATCGTCCAGTTGCTTAACTGGTACTTTCATCGTTTCTTCAAATCTCCCCGCCCGACGAGTAGAGGGGCGTGGTATTTTACTGGTGTTGGATTTTACTGTTGGTGAGTGGGATATTGTTTGATCTGCTTCCGCTAGCAGCTTTTCCAAATCACCAAATTCATCACCTAGCTCGATTGATGCTACAACTTTGTTCGCATTTTTTTGAGGCGTAGCTGGTTTAAATTTTTGTGAATAAACGGGTGTGGAAGCAATAGGTGTTTCCTCTTTATTGTCTCCACCCAATAAAGCTTCTAACGCGGCAAAATCTTCTTCTTGTATGGAGGTTGCTTTGGGAACAGGTCCTAATTCTTCTTCTAGTAGTGCCTCCAAGTCGGCAAACTCATCTTCAACATAGTTATTAGCCTCTGAAGTAGTTGCTTCTGAAGGGGTGGCTGTTGAAGTTACTTCTAATTCGGCAGCAATAGCAACATTATTTTCTTCTTCAGAAATTGATAAATTTGTATCTTTTGGGTCAGTGCTATTTTCTACTTCTGCTAGTTCAGGTAACAAGAATTCTGTCTCTTCTCCTGAATTTGCAGCTACTACTAAATTTTCTGTAATTGCCGCATTTTTAATGCTATCGTTTGTTGTATCCGTGGATAAATCTTCTTGCTTTAACGCATCTATATCAGCATTTTCATCTACCAACAAACCATCAACTAAATCTAGTCCTGCACTGTCGATGATATTCGATTCTGTGACATCGATTGCTATTTCTGGATTATCATCTAATTTGCTGTTTATAATTTCTGGAATAGTTAGTGACTCTTTTGATTCAGACGTTGCAATTTCTGATAACTCGTCAATTAAATCTAGTTCTACAACATCAATTACAGTTGGCAAATTAGAGTCTAATTCAGTTTCTATAATATCTAACTGAATATAGGTTGAATTATCCGTGACTATATTCTCTTCAAAAGTATCGAATAGATCAATTTCCTGATTAGAAAGTGATTGAAAAGCCGCAACAGACTCTGATTCTAAAGGCTGATGAGTAAATTCAGGGATGAAATCTAAAGCTTCTGGAGGCTGTGTCGTGGAGGGATTGCTAGTTTGTAGGAGTCCTCCGGGAGTCGAGTTGCTCAGAATCTCCTCTACAGATACTTCATCATTGCTAACATTAGGAGAAATTTTCGAGTGGCTGGATGTTAAGTCTCCAAATAAGTCATCTTCAGAATCTGATGTAAATATTAGATCGAGTTGTGGCTCTAGTTCCGAGGACGAGATATCAAAATCTTCTAGTTCAAAACTTGGTGTTGAAGAGGTTACAATTAGCTCTAGTTCCGGATACTGACTATCATCAAAAAAGTCATCAGCAGCCGCAGATGAAAACAAACTCTCCTCTAGTTCTTTAGCCACATCCTGCTCAATAACAAGATCCAATGCCAATGCTTGTTCTTGTTCTGTTGTATTTAGCTCATTCCAAAAGTTACCCTGGTCATCTATAGTGTCCAAAAATGTTGTTCTTGGAGGTAGTGTATCAAATAAATCTCCGATTTCTGATTCGTCTATAGATTGTGATGTATTTTCTTCCAGTTCCGAAAACAGATTGTCTAAAGACGAGATTTCTTTCTGGGAAGGATTGAGGTTTAATTCTAAATTTTTACTAGGAGTAATTTCTTCTACTGGATTTGCGTTTGCAGTTGCAGAAAATAAGTCATCAAAACTGTTTTGTTGATTGGCGGATAATTCTACACTAGCAATAGATTCAGTTTCTAGTAGATTTACTTCCTCTGTCAATGGTGGTTGATAATCATCTAGTTCCAGTGCTAATAAATCTTCTACCACATCTTGTGAGGCAATCTCTACAGGAAACTGCAATGCATCATCAATTAACGGTGGTTGATAATCATCTAGTTCCAGCGCTAATAAATCTTCTACCACATCTTGTGAGGCAATCTCTACAGGAAACTGCCATGTCTCATGAGAAGTTTGCGAGAGTTCCCGTAAAGTTTCGTCACTAGCGTTGTTCAATTCAAATATTTTGGTAGACCCTGGTTCTAAATTTTCCTGAGTTTCTTTTTCTAAAAAGTTGTCGCCAAATAGTCTGCTTAAATCTGCTGTGACATCTGAGCTTATTTGTTGCTCATCACTGTTCGTATCTTCATCAAATGATAGTAAATCATCTAAATCGCTATCTGCATCATCACTATCACTGCTGAGATCAAATCCTAATTCATTGGCGGTGGTGATATCTAGTATTTCTTCTTGTTGCCAAGTTTCATCTAGTTCTGGAGTTTCACCTTCAAACAAGTCAGCAAGAGTATTTAACTCTGCTATGCCCACCTCTGGCCCTTTGGAATCCATACTGCTCTGGACAAGAGGTACGTCGTTTTGCTCACCAGACAAGGAATTGAGAAACGAAGCAGTCTCAGCAGTATTTTCCTCAGGTGGTTGAGTATCTGCTTCTAGGTTAAGCTGTGGCGATCGCTCAAAAAGGCTATTGATACTATTTTGAGTATCAGTGATAAAATCATCTGTGGTTGCAGAGTGGTCTTGATTGGCGATCTCCGTTGCAGCAGATTTGTCGGTTAGGCTTGATTCTGGTGCAGCAGATTGACCTATTTCTAACAATTCAATTTCTGGAAAGCCCAAAAGTACTTCTAATTGCTGACTAATAGCAATCTGAGAATCTTTGCCTTTTAAGACTAATTCCTGAGCTTGTTTGATTTCTGTAATGACAGTTTTCGCTAAAATTAGGTAAGTATTTTCTGGGTTAGCGATCGCATTTGCTGTCGCTTGGCATAGACTACACCAATTGGTTAAATTCAAAGCTTCACCGAATTTAACTAACTGATCACAGCATTCCCGAAGATTTTGCCGAGTTTCTGGTGTTGTTTTTTGCTTAAACAACTGCAACATTTCCCGCAGCACTTGTAACACTTGGGCTTGAAATTCACCTAAGCTTGCTTTTGATTGCTTCTGTTGTGGAACTGTAGAGGCGGAGATTTCACTAGCAGCTGGCTGGGTTTCTGCTTCTACACCAGAGAAATCTCTTTGTAGAAAAAGTGCTGTAATTGTGC
Organism: Goleter apudmare HA4340-LM2; assembly: GCA_019359495.1. Lineage (GTDB taxonomy): Bacteria > Cyanobacteriota > Cyanobacteriia > Cyanobacteriales > Nostocaceae > Goleter > Goleter apudmare. The sequence goes on along the minus strand of JAHHHF010000080.1, from coordinate 37,665 downwards.
TGGGATTTTCTGTGGCGACTGGTTGGATTTCGGTGATCGGTAGATTAGAGTTACCTTGTTGTAACAATAGTTCTAGATGCTCATTCAGCCATCGGAACACAGGTTCAGTTTCAGACATCAGAGTATTAGCTGTCTCTTCTGACAAACCAAACGGCCCGCTCAGATTCTCCAACAAGGCTTTGAGAGTATCAGATACACCGAGAAACAGAGATTCTAACTTTTGGTCAACCTGAATGGGATTCTCTTTGAGAACTTTAAAACAATCTTCCAAGCGGTGAGATGTATGCTGGATGCTACTCAAACCAAGCATCGCCGCTCCTCCTTTTATGGAGTGAGCCGCCCGGAAGACTTCGTTGATCATTTCTGGATCGTTTAGGGTACTTTGAAGATTTAGCAATCCCTGCTCAATCGTATTGAGATGGTCTCTTGCTTCTTCAATAAAGTAACCCAAAATGCGCTGTTGTTGTTCCGGCAGCATAGTTTTTTAGTCAGGGGTCATTGGTCAAAAGTCAAGAGTCAAGAGTCAAGAGTTATTGCTAAACAACAAATGACAAATGACAAATGACTAATTATCTAGATTCGAGAGTTTCTACTCGGAAGCGTTCCACGGAAGCAATCAAGTCACGGGATACACCCACTAAGTTTTGGAGAGCACCAGAAACTCTTTGGGCTTCCTGGGAAGTTTCTTGCGCTGTGAGTTCCACAGATTGCATTACGTGAGCTACCGCGCGGGAGGTTTCTGTTTGTTCTACAGTATCGGAGGTAATTGAGCGCACCAAAATATCAATCCGATTTGCTACCTGAATGATATTTTCTAGCGATCGCTTGGCTTCTTCTGCCAATTTTGTGCCTTTAATTACCTGTTGTGTCCCTTCTTCCATTGCGGTCATCACAGAACCGGTTTCGCTCTGGATTTGCATCACAATTTGTTCAATTTCTTTCAATGATTTGGCAGATTTGTCCGCTAGCTGGCGCACTTCATCGGCTACAATGGCAAATCCTCGTCCGGCTTCTCCCGCCCTGGCCGCCTCAATACTAGCATTGAGTGCTAACAGGTTAGTTCTAGAGGCAATTTGAGAAATTAACGCCACAATCTTAGAAATTTCTTGGGAAGATTCCGCTAGTCGTTTGACTTTGCGAGTAGTTTCTGCTACAGTCTCGCGGATTTCTAAAATCCCCGCCACAGTATTTTCCACAGCTTCCCCACCTTTAAGGGCGATGGTACTGGCATCACGAGCAACAGCTTCCGCTTCTCGTGCAGCTTCTGCCACGCGTTGAATGGAGTCGGTCATCACCTGCACAGAATTTAAGGTGACTGCTAACTCTTCTGCTTGGCGTAAAGCGTCACTAGACAAGGCTCTAGCAAAGGTTTCCGAGTTGGTAGCACCTTTTGTGACTTCTCGTGCTGCCACTTTTACCTGTTGGACGATATCCCGTAGGTTTTGAATGGTCAGGTTAAAAGCATCAGCTACTGCTCCCAATACGTCGGCTGTCACCTCAGCTTGCACTGTTAAATCTCCCCTGGCGGCACCTTCCACATCGTCTAATAGTCGAATAACTTGACGTTGCAGGTTTTCTTTGGCTTCTTCTTGTTCATCGGCTTTGCGTTGGGCTTCATTGGTAGTCGTGAAAATTACCCGCGCCATTTCGTTAAAGCCAGTGGATAGTAACCCCAATTCATCTTCAGAATAGACTGTAGCTTGCACATGGAGATTACCTTGACGGACGGCATCAAACTGTGTTTGCAGATCCTGGGTGGTGCGACGAATTTGCTTGAGTGTGAGACTTCCCATGAAGCCTGCGGTCGCAAAACCAGCAATCCCGGCAGCGAGTGACATCGCCCAACCTGTGTTTCGCACTGATTCTCGTTGTGCGGGTGGTGAAAATGTGGTAGCACCAAAGCTGACCACAGCTACAACCAGTGCCGAGACAACACCCACACTACCGGCGATCAGCCATTGTTTCTTTTCTAGGGGGGCATTCTCTAAGGGTGCTAACCAACCTTGCTCGACGCTGACGTTGGGTTCTAACTTAGAAACATCTGTCTGAGTAAAGACTGGCACTGCTTCTTGGGAACCAGTAATCGAGAATAATTCATCTTCGCGATCGCTAGTTTCCTTACTTGAGGAAGAATCAGAAAACTTAACACGGGGTCTACCACTAGTTTCTAGTGCGGCAGAATTCATTCCTACCTCACCGAAACTCGATTCTCCATCGGTCAAATCAAAGTCTGGAATACTCCCCTCAAATCCTGGAATACTTCCTAGATCATCAAATTCGTCAAAGTCATCTAAAAACTCTATATTACTCTTGGAATTTACTCCATTTATGATACTATTTGTGTCTTCTTCAGGGGTAAAATCATCAGTTCCAAAAGCAGACTCAAATGCCTCAATATCAAAATTATCATCAGTGTCTAAATTATTAGTGACTCCCGCTTTGATAGATTTTTCTGACTGGTTTTTTTTGTCAGCATCGCTATTAACAGATGACCCTAAAGCATCTGGTAAAACATCCTGAGCTTCTATTGGTTTCACCCAGTTCTCTGATGCAGTTTGAGAAAAATCACTTTGACTGTTGTCTAGTGATTTACTGTTTGTCTGTACATCATCCAGTAGAACTGTTTTACTAGTTTGCAAAGTTGCATCTTTGAGGCTATTTTTGTTTACTTCCAAGCTAGCACTAGTTAGTTCCAGAGGATTTTCATCTAATAACTCAGTAGGTATTTCCCAGCTATTGCTATTTGATAAATCAATTTCTGCAAAAGGCGAGTCGCTACTATTATTAGGAATAGCCTTACTTTTATTAACTGTAATTACAGCATCATCTAGTAAATTACTATTTACCCCTGACTGCTCAATACTACCTTCTGATATGTCTTCCTGCCAGAAAGCAGGTAAATCTAATTCCACCTGTTCTTCCCAGCCATTAGAATTTGATTCTTGTGCCTTTGGTTGTAGATTTAAAGTAAAAGGGTCATCACTCAAAGACGCTGAAGAATCTGGAATAGAATTAAATCCCGCACCATCTAAAGGAGTGTCAAATGGACTCGACAAAGATAGCTCTTCTATCTCATCTAGAGATGGTTGTTGCTCATCAAAGGAGTTCAAATCAAAGCTATTGCTAGAAAAATTCCCGCTAGCCTCCAAATCTGTCAATTCTGATTCTTGAGATAGCAGATTACCCAATGCTCCTGTGGAATATATTTGTCCATGATCATCTCCATCCGAGACCTGATCACTTGATTGTTGATATTGGTTGATGCTTTCTAGACCATTATTGGCAAAACCAATAATTTCTGCATCATCAGTCAACAGCAAAACTTTTTTATATTCAGCTTTGGCGACATCGTACTGCTGCAAAACATAGTAGATATGACCCCGTAACAAATGGGAGTTGGGATCATCCGGGACATTTTGCACTACCTGATCAACTAAAGTGGCGGCAACTTCATAATTCTGTTGCGCGTAGGCTGTACAAGCCTGCTTATATATTTCGAGGTAATCGTCTATACTTGCTGCCATTTCCTCACTCCCAATTTCATCCTGCCCACCTTGCACTCCGCAAAATTGCCATTTGATCAAGCAGTCGTAGACACTGATTGTTTTTAGTATCTAATAACCACTCTCCGCGCAAAAAAGGAGCCATCGTATCCGGCACATGAGTTGGTAGCACTAGATGCTGGACATCAAGCCAGTCCATGCCACCGATTTCCTCTACTGCTAGACCCACTATTGTGTCTTGCTCTTCAATCGCAATCACGGGAATTTCTGCCCGATCTGTGTTTAACGGGGTTGATTCCCCAAGAAATTGACCCAAATCAGCCACCCAAATTACTCGACCTCGTAAATTTAGAGTACCCAAAAGTAAAGGAGAAGCATTAGGAATTGGCGTGATTCTATCAGGACTCAGTTCCATGACTTCTCGAATACCAGTTGCGGGTAGTGCAAACTCTTGGTGCGAGGGAATGTAAAACCGCAAATGTAACTCACCTTCAGGACTTTCTACTTGTAATTCCGGGCGGAAGTGATCTTGACCACTGCCACTAAAAAAGTCTGGTTTACTGACCATGTACTTGTCATCCTTATCCTCGCAGCAGTTGTTTGACTGTTCCCACCAACTCGGTTGGTTGAAACGGTTTGGCGATGTAGGCGTCTGCGCCCTGCTTCATACCCCAGTAGCGATCAAATTCTTCGCCTTTGGAAGAACACATCACCACGGGGACGTTTTGGGTTTTAGGATCGGATTTTAACCGTCGGCAAACTTCGTAGCCGTTCATCCGGGGCATGACAATATCCAAGACTACTAAATCAGGAGGTGCGCTTTGAATTGCCTCCAAAGCTTCAACTCCGTCAGTAGCATGGGTGACTGTTAAGCCGCTAGCCTTCAGGAGGTCTGTAATCATCTCCCTTTGTGCGATACTGTCTTCCACAATCAGAACTGTACTCATAAATGCCTATCTACCTCCTGATGTAGACGTTCCCATTTGGAACATTCCCTGATTTCCCCGCAAGTATTTAGTGTATAAATTAAGTCTATTCCTTCACTAATTTACTAGATAATAACTGTTGTACTGGAATCAGCTGATTCTGTGATAACATTTTTTACTCGATCTTTTAGCAGATCAACAAGTCTTATGCCACCTTGAAAAAAGAATGCGACAGATACAGACCATCAAACCCAGGCTCAATCTGGCTTTCTTAATTTTGAATTTTTTGTACTCCTGCGGAGAAGCAAGCTACGCGTAGCGTGTCGTAAAACCTGCGGCATAGCTACGCTTAGGGCGCAGCCTCTCGTAGAGAAGACAAAAGTCTGAGCGACGGCTTCCGAGGTTCAGTACTTTTCAGGAGAGAATTTTGAATTGGTATTATGTCTCTTGTGTGCCCCAGTAGTAGATTTGACGTTGATGTATTTTTCTACGAGCATTAGTAGCTCAGTATCTCCAAAGGGCTTGGTTAAATAATCTGTGGCTCCGACCATCCTAGCTCTGACGCGATCAATAAATTGGTCTTTGCCAGTGAGCATAATAATTGGCACTAGCCTAAAGGCTGTCGCATGTCGCAGCATGGCACAAATTTCATAGCCATCTAAGTCGGGCATGGTAATGTCACATAAAATTAAGTCCGGCTTGAGTTTAAAAACTAGACTGAGAGCTTCTAGGGGATTTGTTAGAGCGATCGCTTCATATCCTTGTGGCTGCAATATAGACTCTACAGTCTCACCGATAGTTGTCGTATCGTCAATACAGACTATCCTCGCCCTGTAATTTTCCTCCACTGCCAATTTTTGTGGATAATTACTGTTATTTATTGTGTTTGAATATACTAATTGCAGCCAACCTTGTTGCACGTATGGGTATATTACCTTGGCAACTGTCAAAATGTCTCTATTCAGGTAACGCGCTAGTTGACGCAAGGATGTTTTACCATCTGCCCAATGCTTGAGCTTATTCACTGTTTCGGCTGGTAGTGAAGAGTTAAGCTGAACTGCATCAGCCAACATGGGTAATTGATCAGGAGATTGAATGTGTGGATATAGCTGCTTCCACTCTTGCAGTTGCTTGGCAATTTTCGCCACTAAGGGAGCAATCTCTAAAGTGGTTAATTGTGGAGTCAATGCCGAACTCTGATGAAAAATGAAGCTACCTTCATGTAAACTCAGTAAATCAAACAGTGTCTCATGTACCAAGCCGTGGATGATATTACGCGCTACTTGTGGATTAATAATATTCCGCTCTAAAAGCACCCAGAGATAGCCATACTCTGCTGCATGTAGTGAGCCTAGGGAGGCAAGTTGCAGATCTTCGAGTCGTATCTCAACTCGGTAATGGCGTAAGTATTCGTTAATGCCTGACAAACTACTATCGCCTTCTTGGCAATAAATAATTTGACCGTTGAGAAAAAATACGAACCAAGACTGTTGTTTACAGTGGTAGTCATACTGATGCCGAATTGCCTCATCGCTACTTAGCTTGTTGCTATTGTGAAAGCTATCCGCCCTCACCAACAATTCTCCAGTTCGCTGTCCCAACTCAATCAATTGCAGGAGACTACGAATATCAATTTCATCTAAATTTCCCTGCATCTAACTAAAAATTACTCCCCGTGATCACGTTGTTGTTCTTTGTTCATTATTTTGCCCTTGAATGTTTCTAAATTTACATTAGGGGGAAAAAGGTCAAAAGTCTCTCCTTAATTTTTCGTAATACAGTTTGACAATGCTAGTGATCACACGGTAGTCATCATCACTGCCATCAGCACAAAATATAAAAACGCGACTAAGTCGTTTCTATATGTATTCAGGCGTGCCATATCACGTCTATAGGCAGTTTTGTCAGTCTTGTTTTGCTGGCTTGCGGTTGAATAAGACAGGCACACAGAATTATTTAAGGTATAACCTAAAACACTGATATTGAGTACACAATTAAGGACTACTGGTGTGCTGTATTTAGCAGAAGTACAAAAACAGAAAGGTGGCTTACTCGGTAGTGGAGCCAAAACAGAACTGAAATTACTGGCTTGTCAGCGAACCGATCAGAATTGGAGTACTGTATCGGAAGAAGTGATTAGCGCCGAGGAAGCAAGCAAATTAAATGATGGGGCACTCGTGCTGGTTGAAATGAATCCGAATCGTCAAGTACAACGGATTCAAGAAGCTGGGCGTCCATTAGTTAACATTTTGCAGAATTTTTCCCGACAGGTGGAAAAGTTCAAGCTCAAGGAAGATGAAATTGACCAATGGAAGCAGTCATTAACATTTCAGGCGCAGGAGTTAAACCGCCGTGAAATGGATATGGAAGCGCGGTTGGAACAGTTGCAACAAATGGAAGATGATTCTCAACGTTTGGAAGCGCAACAACAGGAAGTTGAAACCTCCCGCGCCGAAATTGAAAAGTTGCAACAAGAAATTGAGCGTAATCGCCAGGAACTGGAAGGAGCTTGGGAGCATTTACGGGGTGAGCAGCGTCGTCTGGAAGAGCATCAAGCCAATAGCCAACAGGGGACGGTTTTCGATGAAGAACAAAGCCGGGTGCTGAGTGATTTGCTGGATCGTTTGTCTAGTCGTATTGCGCCTGGGGAAGCAGTACAGGAACATCTCCACGTTGCTTTTGAATTCATCGAAAAACAGCAAGCGATTTTAAATCCACATTGGCAACAACTAGAACAGCAGAAAAGTGTAGCTGCTCAACAGCAAGAGGAAGCTGATTGTCTTTGGCAAACCTTGTGCGATCGCCAAAACGCATGGCAACAAACACAAAATTCTTTGGCGCAACAAACGGCTGAGTTAAAAGTTAACACTGCTGTGCTTGCTGGCAAACAAGAGTACGCACAGATTCTGAAAGCACAATTGCAAAATCAAGAAGATTTCCATCAACAAATCCAAGTTTTAGTCGCTAGTTCTGGTGGTGTGAGCCAGCCAATAGATGTGAAAGCTTTAGAGAATATGCCACTTGATGAACTGCAAAAACTGGTGCAAGATTTGCAGGAAAAGTTTGATATCGACTCTACTTTTGTTCATGATCAAGAACAAGAACTGACACATAAGCAAGAAACCATAGAAGCATTACAAAATAGGGCAAATCAAGCATCTGATCAAGACGTGATCAATGTAGAAATCGAACTAGCGGAAGAAAAAGACCTCTACCAAATGCTTAACCAAACCTTGGTAGGACAACGCCGTAATTTGCTACAGCGCCAAAAGTTACTCAAGCAACATCAAAACATATTACTCCGTCGCCAAGGACATACTGTTGACAATGTAGAAGAAGAGGCACAAATTGATTTGAGTCCCATTCTTTTGCAAAGTGAAACTCTGCGGCAACAAAACTCACAAGAATTGCAAAAGCTGGAACGGGAGATTGAGCAGATCCGTGCTGGCATTGAGCTAACTGAGGGAATGATTCACAATCAAAACCAAGACATAGAAGAAAAACGTCAAGAACTAAAAACAATGGAAGATAACTTGTTATCCCTGCGAACAACAACAGCTGAATGTTGGGGACGAGTTAATCTTTATCAAGAAACACTGCAACCAATTCAAGATTGCGTAGATAGTATGCGAGAAAAGCTGCAAGGAATAGCTGCATCTTTGACTCAAGTCCAAGAAACTGGAGATGAGCAGATCCAGATGATTTCTCAATTACGCCATACTCTTTTGAGCCTGATATCTCAGCCAGAATTGCTAGCTTCTTGAACAGTGCCATGCTTGTCAGTACCGCTAGTAAATCAGAGCGAATAGAAAAAACCAAGGCGATCGCCTGTGCCAGTTGCGTAAGTCCTGAAATCATCAGGTAGCTTCCATCTGCCTTTTTGCCACTGATGATCAGAAAATGTGTCCTGCATTGCTCAGTAGTTGCGCGATCGCCTTTTCTCACCTACTTCTTCTAAGATTCACAGGAATTCCCAAGAAATAAATTATCCGAATCAACGAACTACTCCAGACACAGCAAAAAGTCTGAGAACCCAGAGAGAGGAGAAACAGAGGGTATTTTTGCGTTATCGTTATTTGGAATTCCTAGGGGTGCTCTAGCCGAAAGCATCAGCCAAATGTTCAGGGCAAACGCATCTAAAGTACTGCTGATCGTGACCAAAATTAAGAACCAACGAAAAAATCAGGATTTATCGTTTGATTTACTTTCCAAGACTTAAAGCGATCGCTAAAATCTTTGTCAATAAGCAGGGATTAATGAGATTATTTTGGAGTCTATTGAGAATAGTCTAGCCTTATTGACATGATGCGGCCGCCCTGGCCAAATGTTTTGGTGCGTTAGGCTACACCACCAAATATACTGAGATTTTGTCAAAAATCAAATAGAATTGCTGTAGCTTTTATAAAGCTTTGGGAATTGTGGTGATAAACCCAGGGTTAAAAACCATAGTTTTCACCTTAGAGAAAAACTAGCTTTTTAAATTATATATGGAATTTCTTTTTTTAATTTCAGTAATATTTCTAACTTTTTTTGCCTTTTAGATAAATAATAAAATTATAAATTTCTTAAAAGTCATGAAACGTAGTTATTTTTTATCTGATTGTTGGCACTGCTACAACCTAGGTTTTCAAAAGAGTTTACCATACATCAATACGTTAAAAAACAAAAGTAGTTCTCCATGTTCATAAGTCTTTCATCTTTTAGATAGACTTTTTTTGAATATGTCTATCTCCATGATGTTATGTCATGAATTGACCAAAAAAAATTACCAATTTAGTTATGGGAGATACAGTGATAAAAAACTGTTAATCAAAATTAACTTATTCATAGAGTAAGAATTAGCAACTAGCTACTGAAAAGAGTCTGTCTAATTTTTACTCATTGTTCAGATTTGAGAAAAATTAGTTGTTCTGAAAACTCAACATTACTGTTTATCTGCGCCACTAGTAATGAGGTAATCTATGGTGCAAAACTCAAAACTAGGGTACAGATTGTTCCCTAAGTCTATTCTGCCCATTTCTATAGGTATAGTTGTATCTTTATTGGTTGGTGGAATTAGCTTTTACACCATAAAACGCTTTCAATATTCCGCACCTCCAGAGACACAAGCGCCAACAAAAAAATTACCAGAAATCACCACAGTGACAGCTTTAGGGAGGCTAGAACCAAAGGGAGCGGTAATTAAACTCTCAGCCAACGTGTCTGCGGAAGGAAGTCGGGTAGAGGAGTTGTTAGTCAAAGAAGGAGATAGAGTCCAAAAAGGACAAGTAATTGCTATTTTAGATAGCCGCGATCGCCTACAAGCAGCATTCCAAGAAGCGCAAGAACAAGTAAAAGTGGCACAGGCAAATCTAGCTAAAATCCAAGCAGGCGCTAAACGTGGTCAAATAACAGCGCAACAAGCAGTAATTGACCGTCTCAAAGCAGAACGCCAAGGCGATATTGAGGCCCAAGCAGCCACAATGGCGCGATTACAAGCCCAAGTGCAGAATGCTGAAGCAGAAGACAAACGTTATCAGCAGCTATATCAAGAAGGTGCGATTTCCGCGTCTCAACAAGAAAGCAAGCGTTTAACCTTAGAAAGTGCTCGTAAAAGTTTGCAAGAAGCGCAAGCAAAGTTGTATCGTACCCAGTCAGTTAACCAACAACAACTCAAAGAAGCCATAGCCAACCTAGAGCAAATTGCCGAAGTCCGAGGTGTGGATGTAGCATCAGATCAAGCAGAAGTTGATCGTATCCAAGCAGCCTTGAATCTGGCAAAAGCCAATTTACAACAAGCCTACGTGCGATCGCCCCAAGAAGGACAGGTATTTGAAATACACACTCGTCCAGGGGAACTAGTATCAGATGATGGCATTATCAGTATTGGCGAAACTAGCCAAATGTATGCCGTGGCTGAAGTTTACGAAAGTGACATCAGCAACATCCATCCAGGAAAACGGGTACGGGTAATTAATGACTTTTTACCCAGCGAATTACAAGGAACAGTAGATCGAGTGGGCTTACAAGTGCGTCGCCAGAATGTGATTAACACCGACCCCTCTAGCAACATTGACGGACGTGTTATTGAAGTTCATGTGCGACTAGATCAGGCTTCCAGTCAAAAAGCTGCCAAATTAACTAACATGCAAGTCAAAGTGGTGATTGAACTATGAAATCAATCATCGAAAAATTGCGGCGACGAACACCTCTAGGATGGCTACAACTCAGCCACAAAAAAAGCCGCCTGCTGGTGGCATTATTAGGTATTGCCTTTGCCGATGTGCTGATGTTCATGCAGTTTGGGTTTCAGAGTGCCTTGTATGACAGTAACACGAGATTACATCACAGCTTACTCTCAGACATTGTTTTAATCGGTTCTCAAACACGTAACCTGCAAAGAATATCGACATTTTCACGGCGGCGAATTTACCAAGCAATGGATGTTCCAGGGGTAGAGTCAGCAGAAGCCATGTATGTCAGCAATATGATTTGGAAGAATCCCCAAACACGGCGCGAAACGGAAATTTTAGTAATTGGAGTCAATCCGGACAAACCAACTTTTGACTTACCAGAAGTTAATCAACAATTATCTGCACTTAAATTACCTTATACTGTCTTATTTGATCGTGGTGCTAGAGGCGACTACAAAAAAACTATCGCTCAAATTGAACAGGGTAAAACCGTCACCACCGAGATAGAACGGCACACAATTAGTATTAAAGGTTTATTCAAAATCGGGGCATCCTTTAGCGCTGATGGCACGCTGATCACCAGTGATGAAAACTTTTTGCGCCTATTTCCCCGACAACAAGCCTCAAGCATCAGTGTGGGTTTAATTCAGTTGCGATCAGATGCAGACCAACCGCAAGTAGTAGCAGCATTAAAATCACATTTAGGAGATGATGTCAAGATATTAACCCGTAAAGAATTTATTGAATTCGAGAATGATTTTTGGCGAAGAAACTCTCCCATTGGCTTTATTTTTAACTTGGGCGTATCAATGGGGTTTTCGGTAGGAGTAATTCTTGTTTATCAAGTCCTCTCCACAGATGTAAATGCCCATATTCAAGAATATGCCACCTTTAAAGCAATGGGCTATCCCAATGTATACCTACTGGGTGTGGTATTTGAAGAGGCTGTGATTTTGGCTATGCTAGGCTTTATTCCAGGTATAAACGTATCTTTAGGACTGTACTCCCTCACTCGCAATGCCACAAATTTACCTATGTACATGAGCATACTGCGAGCATCACAAGTACTAGTTTTGACGATCATTATGTGTGCAATTTCAGGAGCGATCGCCACTCGCAAATTACAATCTGCTGACCCCGCAGATATGTTTTAAAAATGGGGCATTGTAATTTTGAATTTTGAATTCCCCGCAGGGGTTGAATCTTGACAAATTAAGAATCATGTCTTCAGCTATTTTTATCAAAAACCTCGACCACTATTTTGGTCACGGTCAACTTCGTAAGCAAGTTTTACATAATATCAACCTAGAAATTAATGCTGGCGAAATCGTGATTATGAGCGGGCCTTCTGGTTCTGGTAAAACAACACTGTTAACCTTAGTGGGTGCTTTGCGTTCTGCCCAATCTGGCAGTTTACAGGTGTTGGGACAAGAACTTAGCGGTGCTAGTACAAAAGAACTGATACAAGTACGAAAACATCATGGTTATATTTTTCAAGGGCACAACCTACATGGTAGTTTGACGGCACTGCAAAACGTCAAAATGGGACTGGAACTGCACAAGAATATTAGATGGCGACAGATGCAAGCCAGATCAATCCAGATGCTAAAGCAAGTAGGATTAGGTAATCGTCTTCATTACTATCCAGAGCAGTTGTCAGGGGGACAAAAACAACGAGTAGCGATCGCCCGCGCCTTAGTTAGTTATCCTCGCATCGTCCTCGCAGATGAACCCACCGCCGCCCTTGACAGTCAGTCAGGTCGAGATGTGGTCAACCTCATGCAAAAACTGGCTAAAGAACAAGGTTGTACAATTCTTATGGTGACTCATGACAACCGGATTTTAGATATTGGCGATCGCCTCGTACACATGGAAGATGGCAAATTAAAGTCAAAAAAGGGACTAGAGAATAGGGCATGGGAGAATAGCAACTGACGACTGACACCTGAATAAAGGTGCCATTTTTCCATGATTGAAAACCTCTTCCATGCCTACACCCCTCTATTGACTTGGATAGGCGTAGGACTTTTAATATCTCGGTTCATCCCAGAAATTTTTCTCAAGCTTTTGGGTCAAGCACTTTACTGGGTGGGAGTACCACTGCAACTGCTAGTTTTGGCACGTCACACAAACTTGTCTAATGGTGGACTCATACCTGGGATAGCAGTAGGAGTTTTACTGGTAAGTATCGCTCTCGCAGTGATATTTTGGTGGGCGTTGCAGTGGTTCATCAAGAGCAAGATGCAACCAGAATCAGGGAGTTTGGATTTACCCATTGATACATCACTTGCTATTTTTACCCCCTCACTGCGGTCAAGTTTGGGTAGTTTTATTCTGGCTGCGATTTTAGGTAATACAGGCTTCGTCGGACTAACACTCACACAAGTGCTCACTAGCCCAGAAAATAATGACTGGGCGGTATTATTCAGCGTCACCAACAACGTTGTCGGCACATATGGTATTGCCGTCTTAATCGCTAGCTATTTTGGCGATCGTGAAACCAAAAACCATTGGTGGACTCAGTTGCGAGATTTGCTCACTGTCCCCAGCTTGTGGGCATTTTTCATTGGCTTGAATACTCAGTTCGTGAAATTACCTGAGGTAGTTGAGTTAGGCCTAGAACAAGCCGTCTGGGTAGTCATCGCCTTTGCCTTACTGCTAGTCGGTCTAAGGCTGGGGGGAATGAAAAGCTGGAAAAGTCTGGAAACCGCCTTTATGTCCAGCATCTTAAAAGTCTTTATTGTACCTGCTTTAGTGGGACTAGGTGCTACCTACTTAGGTGTAACTGGTGAAGAACGTCTGGTACTGGTTCTAATGTCTGGCACACCCACAGGGTTGTCTGTTTTAATTCTGGCAGAAGTTTATGAACTAGACCGAAATTTGTTGGCTAGCAGTATCGCCCTGACTTTTGTGGGCTTGTTGTTGGTACTTCCCCTCTGGCTAGCTTGGTTTGGGTAAAAACCCTATTTCCTCTTCCCCATGCCCCATGCCAAAATATCTGCTGCTATTGGGAAACACTATTGGGGATCAGCTAGTCTGTCTTTCAACAGAAGTTAAAGGATTTTTTAGTAGCACTATGACGATCGCTCACACTAATAATTCACCAAAAAGCTGCCTGGGATTGGGAACCAAAGGTGAGAAATTTCAGCAGATAGCCAATCTATTCACAGGAATGTTAGCTGTTTTCCCTCTCACCTTGGGATCACCTGTAGAGGCATTGCAAGTCAAGATTAATCCTACAAATCCTCAGTTGGGAGATACGCTCTCAGTACTCATAAATCTGGATAATCCAGATGATGGGAATCAGCCCATGGTAACCGTAGGAGAAAATACTTATCCAGCTTTTGCGATCGCACCCAATCAGTACCGCGCTTTTATCCCCACAACTCCCCTCAACCAACCTGGTAAGAAAACAATTCGAGTTACGGGAGATGGTCAAACGCAAAACTTAGCAGTGCAATTACGAAATCGTAAATTTTCCTTACAACGGATTAATTTACCACCAGGAAAAGCTGGAGTGAGAGCTACTGAGCTGGAACTTAAGCGTGTAGCAGCTTTTAAGGCATTACAAACAGCAGAAAAGTTTTGGAGTGGTGCTTTCTTACCACCAAGTACCGCGCGCATGAGTACAGGATACGGTGTCCGTCGCTACTATAATGGTGTATTTGCCAAGGACTACTATCATCGCGGCGTTGACTACGCTGGTGGCACAGGTTCACCTGTAAATGCTCCAGCAGCCGGGCGAGTCGCTTTGATAGGCACAGTATCCCAAGGATTCCGGGTACACGGTAACGTCATTGGCATTGATCACGGTCAAGGAGTGACCAGCATCTTTATGCACCTCAGTCGCATTAATGTCAAAGAAGGTGATATTGTCAAAGCTGGGCAAAAAATTGGTGCAATTGGCTCAACCGGTGCTTCCACTGGCCCTCATTTGCACTGGGGTTTATACATTCATGGGCAATCCATAGATCCCATACCTTGGCGGACTAAAGTCTTTGAGTAATAAAGACAAGATTCATCACATCTGTATAAATTGTATTTTTTTTTGCCTATAATTGGGCAGAATAAACTAGATTGATACCGTCGCTACTGTGAGTGGGTGGCTTAAAGATGATCAGCGTTATGAGTATCGAAAAAATTGTAGAACAAGCTCTCCAGGATGGTTATCTGACACCAGCAATGGAAGCAGAAGTCGGGCGCATCTGTGATAATGCTTCGGAACTCTCAATAGAAGAGTACATGGCGTTAGATCGATTGATGGGAGCGCTGTTGACTGGTGAAGTAGTGGCGGTACCTCGCAAACAATTCATTAACGTCATGGAGGAGTTGGTGTTAACAGAGGCGATCGCTCGTGTAGCAGAAATTGAAGCTACTAGTGAAAGCTCTCTGGATGTTGGGGATATCGCAGCTTATGCCCTCAACCGCCTCCCTCCCCTATATGCCACAACAGAAGAAGGTGCTAACTACCAACGCCAACGCGCCAAGGCGGAACTGCAAGAATTAATTGCCCAACAGATCGGCGAAGCGATCGGTCGTAACCTCGACCAACCAAACGATAACAAAACACCCGTTTTGGCCAAAAACACAGGTAATGAAGTTCTGCGCCAAGTCAGCAACTTACTCCAAGTCTACGCACCTAATTTTGAACAAAAATAACTAACCTTAAGAGTCAAGAGTCCAAAGTTTTTCAACCCTTGACCCTTGAGAGCCACTTTTCTCTTCTAGGGTCGCTGCTATACGTAGCTTGCTTCCTCTTACGAAACCTCAAAGGATAAAACTTGTTCGGCTTCTATACTTTGTCGCCGCTACACGTGGCTTGCTTTCCCTTACGAAACCTACGGTGTAGACACAAGTCGTTAAAGTCCTCATGCCGTCTGGGATGGAAAATCCCAGCTTCATAGCGAAAGTCCATTAAAAATGGACTGTACAGAAAGTAGAAAATACTGAATTTGCGCTGATTAACTTTGTCGGAAATAGAAAATACCCAGTCCTCTTCAAGAGGACTTTGGCTATGAGACGACGGTTTACAACCGTTAACGAGGGTTGTGTATACACCGTAGTCTTAGGAAACCGGAACTTCCAAACGGAAGTGGCTCCCCTTGAAGCCGCGAATTTTGGATTTTGGATTATTTTTAGGTATAAGCCCCACCCCCTTGTGGGTGTAACAAATCAAAAAGACGCTACGCACAGTTGCTGTAAGCGTTGGCGCAGCCTTTCATAGAGAAGCTATGCCGCAGGCTTTACGCTACGCTATCGCAAATCTAAAATCCCAAATTGATTGACCCTTAACTAAAAACTCAATCACGTACAATCACTGATGTCCCAACCCCCACTTGCTCATACAACAGTCGGACATCAGGATTACGCATTCTTAAACAACCATGAGAAATAGCACTTCCCATTGCTTCAGTATCTGGCGTGCCATGAAAGCCAATATGATTGTGCCCATCTGACCAAAAACCAATCCACCGTTCTCCCAAAGGACTATCAGGGCCAGCTTCAAATACTTGATCAGTAATTGGATGACGCCAGATGGGATTATGCTGCATGTGCTTGACTTGGAAAGTACCTGTAGGCGTTTCCCATCCCTTCTTACCTATAGCAATTGGGTAACTAGCTATGACCACATCGGAACGGTAAACATAGGCACGGCGATCGCTTAAATCAACTATAACTTGCTGATTGCTCTGGGATGATTTTTGTTCAGCTAGAGCTACGGGAAATAAAGACTGCGGTAGGTTAGATGCAACTGAGTTCTGTTTTTGTTCTGGCATCACTAGCCGCGTCTTCTGAGTTTTGCCAGTTACCCCCGCTACATTTGTACTCACTACGCCTGGCTTAGTACTGTGAAGCTTTGTGACAGAGGAGCGAGATGGCTTGCCAGAGATAGCCTCTGGGCGGCTAGCTTTTGCGGAGGCTAGCTGTTCAAACTGCCTTGCTGCTGTGGTAATGCGCCAATGGACAGCTAAAGATAAGATTGCTGTGCCAAAACAGAGCCACATTACTATTCGCGCTACAGATTCATTTCTTACCATTACCATCGCCTATTGTTGAT
Source organism: Goleter apudmare HA4340-LM2 (assembly GCA_019359495.1). Taxonomy (GTDB): domain Bacteria; phylum Cyanobacteriota; class Cyanobacteriia; order Cyanobacteriales; family Nostocaceae; genus Goleter; species Goleter apudmare. Next base: position 21,005 of record JAHHHF010000080.1, on the reverse strand, counting down.
CCCTGACATAACCAGTGGGCTAATTTTGGTTGCTCTCATTATCCAAACATCAAAAATTTATAAATACTTATCAGTTTCCTTACGAATCTGCCAATACCTGTGGGCACACTAGGGCTATGCAAAGGTTTGTGCAAATAAATTTCAGGTACAAAAAATTATTCATTGGAACTCTGAAAGTACAGCAATTAATCATTAATGGTGTGGGTGGGAGAAAGACTATGTTTGAAAAACTATTGCTAGCAGTCACAATCACATTTTCCCTCAATTTCTTTATTCAAGTTCGCGTACCAGATCACAATCAGACTGGTACTAATTATCAACAGCAACAACAAACATCAGCAACAATTTTAGTCACTAGACCAGATAAATAACAGTCCTTGTAGCTACAGCCGCCAAAAGTAGGGAAATTATCCCCTTGCTAATTTTTTAGCGATCGCCCCTCTCACTCGCAGATTTTTCACTGGAAAAAACCTTCAATCCCTTGATCAATCTACCAAAATCGTTACTTTTAACGCTTCACAGCTAATCTCAATCACTAAACTAGGAACAAAATTTAGTTTTCAGGAATCCTTGATATTTTTGTAGTAAAGACTTAGCCCTTTTAAGGTCATACCTATAAATCTTCTTCTCAGCATTTTTCGTGCCTTTGTGGTTAAAAAAATTATTAAACCACGTACTGCAAAGCTATTACCTACGGAACGCTACACTAACGGGGAAGCAAGCTAGGCGTAGCGTCTCCAAGAGAAGGTCATGAAGGTAAAAAATAGGCTTAGAGGTTCGATTTTCAAAGTTTTTGTTACCCACCTTGAGCTAAATAAAGGCTTTAGTACTTGCCTTTTAAGCACTTTAGTGCTTACTACGAACTTTACAAAAATTTAAAAATTGGCATACCCTTTCAGTAGAAAAATTCATTTTTTTAAAAAAGAGATACATGTTTTGCAATAATTGTCAATTGTATGCAGCCAGATAATACTATTAGCACAGCCTGCGTAATCTTACTATACTCCTTTTGGACAATATCAAAAGGATGAAACGATTACTATACAGTTGCTAGAGTGAGCAAGCAGAACTATTGACGACCAAGAATGTGCTCAAACTTGTATACTTGAATGTTCCAGTCATAAATCCGTCCCTGATCCTGGAACTTCCAGCCAATTAGCAGGTCTAATAGATAGGGATGATTTAGAGCCAGTACGATCTATGAGTCAATCGATTACTGTATCCTGGTCAACGGTTGATGCGAGGTGTCCGGAAGCATCGGTGCAAGTTGACAAACTCTCGAACCACGATCTGATTTTGCGCTGTCAAACAGGACTGCGCCCGGATCGGGCTGCGTTTGCAGAACTACTGCGCCGCTATCAAACACAAGTTGATAGGGTTTTATATCACCTGGCCCCAGATTGGCCTGACAGAGCTGACTTGGCTCAAGAAGTTTGGATTCGAGTTTATCGAAACATTAACCGATTACAAGAGCCATCTAAGTTTCGGGGCTGGTTAAGCCGCATTGCAACCAACTTGTTTTACGATGAGTTGCGGAAACGCAAGCGGGTTGTCAGTCCATTATCACTAGATGCTCCTCGCTCGGTGGATGACGGTGAGATGGATTGGGAAATTGCTGGAGATACCCCCGGACCAGAGGAAGAACTGACGACTAGAGAATTTTACGAGCAATTGCGAGAAGCGATCGCTGATTTACCAGAAGTATTCCGCACTACAATTGTCCTTAGAGAAATTGAAGGGATGGCATACGAAGAAATTGCCGAAATCACTGGTGTTTCTTTGGGAACGGTGAAGTCGAGAATAGCTAGGGCTAGATCCAGATTGCAGGCCCAATTGCAAAATTATCTAGATACCTAATTTACAGATTCCTCTGCTTAATGGCAGAATCAAATCATTGATGAATAATTTTGTCAAAAAAGTTGAATGCCTCTGCTGTTAGGAAAAAATTTGCTGAATTTTCCCGGATTATCTCCCGTCTTTACCCGTGTATGAATTGGTAATAATGTTAAGATGACTACTGATTCTCAGTTCAATGACCGTTTCCCATCGCAACGTCCTCACGATTTGCCTGATGAAATGGCTGAATATACCAATGAATCAACGGGTGCTATGGATATGGTGAAGCGCGATCGCTTCGAGTTATTAAGTGCTTACCTCGATGGCGAGGTTACTGCTACCGAACGCAGGCAAGTAGAAGCATGGCTAGCTGAAGATGCCTCCGTTCAATGCTTGTACGCTCGATTGTTGAAACTACGGCAAGGTTTACACACTTTGCCAGTGCCAACAGCACAGCCGGTAGACAAAACAGTCGAGCAGGTTTTGGCCCGTTTGCACCACCGTTCCCGATTTGGTTGGCTACTGGGAGGTGCAGCAGTTGCTGCTTGTGTGATTGGCTCAGTCACAGGAATCATTCCCAGTGGTGATTCCCGAACACTGCAATTTGCACAGCAAAGATTAGAGCCAAAACAAACCACATCGGTACAACCGACTATCCCGGTTTCACCACTAATGGTGGCTTTAAATAACCCGGTAATCGAAATTCCTAAAGCAGCAGTAGCTTCTCCGGAAAAACCAGTCAGAAAGGAACAGCCTCAACAAGGCGAGATTCCCCAGGATATCAACTAAATACACTCAAAACCTGACTTTGCTGGCACTTAAACCGCAGCCACTCCACCAACCATCGAGTTGGGGAGTACCATCTATTTGATTAACTCTATCTGGGGTCATCAAGTAGACCCAAGCCCAAGCCAAGGATATTTCCTGGAGGTCGAACACCTGAACCTGTAGCCGATTGTAAAGGTTTTCTGACATGTGTCTAGTAGGTTGGTAGTCTTCCAACTGATCTAGCTCATGCAAAACCCTGGAGTCGGTAAAGGAGAGTAAATAACCGTGGACTTGGCTGTTACCCCGTGTCATAGCTGGGTAGCCCATCGGTAGAGCAAATAGTTGACCTTGTGTAGTGGCTCGTTCAGCATTGACTACCTTGCCATCACAATATTTTTTATAATTAGCTTCGCCTGGTTTGAGTGTGCCATAGACAAATACCTCTACCAAACCAGAAAATTTTATTTTTGATTCAAGCATAACTTGTTTTAACTGACTGATTTCTGTGTCTACCATCTACAATATGGAGGCAGACACGATTACAGTCCAGTAGGAGAATTTTCGGTGGATTTCCGATATAACCCAGCAGCACTTGAGGAAAAATGGCAGAAAACATGGGCAGAAATTGGCTTAGATCAAACACCCACAGATAAGAACAAGCCAAAATTCTACGCTCTGTCCATGTTCCCCTATCCATCGGGCAGCCTACACATGGGCCACGTCCGTAATTACACAATTACTGATGTGATTGCTCGCCTTAAGCGGATGCAAGGGTATCGGGTATTACACCCAATGGGTTGGGATGCCTTTGGCTTACCTGCGGAAAACGCCGCTATTGACCGTGGCGTACCACCGGCTAAATGGACTTATCAAAATATTACCCAGATGCGGCAGCAATTACAGCGTCTTGGGTTATCCCTCGACTGGGAATGTGAAGTTGCCACCTGTTCACCAGACTATTACAAGTGGACACAATGGATTTTCTTGCAGTTTTTGCAAGCAGGGTTGGCTTATCAAAAAGAAGCAGCAGTTAACTGGGACCCTATAGACCAAACTGTCTTGGCAAACGAGCAAGTTGATAGTGAGGGACGTTCTTGGCGTAGTGGTGCCATAGTTGAGCGCAAACTTTTACGGCAGTGGTTTTTGAAGATTACTGATTACGCCGAAGAATTGCTCAATGACTTGGATAAGTTGACTGGTTGGCCGGAACGCGTCAAGTTGATGCAAGCCAACTGGATAGGTAAATCAACTGGCGCTTATTTGGAATTCCCCATCATTGGTTTGGAGGAAAAAATTAGTGTCTACACCACACGTCCTGATACTGTCTATGGTGTCAGCTACTTGGTGTTAGCACCAGAACATCCCTTAACAAAGCGCGTCACCACAAAAGAACAACAAGGAATAGTAGACGCCTTTATTCAAGAGGTTGCCAATCAAAGTGAATTGGAACGGACTGCGGAAGATAAGCCAAAGCGAGGCGTCTCCACTGGTGGTAAGGCAATCAATCCCTTTAATGGAGAAGAAGTACCTATCTGGATTGCTGACTATGTACTATATGAGTATGGTACTGGGGCAGTTATGGGTGTACCTGCTCACGATGTCCGGGATTTTAAGTTTGCCAATAAGTACAACTTGCCCATTGAGTTTGTGATTGTCGAACCAGAAGCAGTTGCAGATGTGGATTTTCAGCAAGCAGATCCACCATTAATCATGATTGATTATGACAGTGCCTACACTGAACCAGGGATTTTGATTAATTCTGGCCCCTTCAGTGGATTGTCTTCTACAAATGCCAAGCAAGCAATAGTTGAACATGCCGCACACAAAGGTTTGGGTAAAGCACGGGTGCAATATCGCTTACGGGATTGGTTAATTTCGCGTCAGAGGTATTGGGGCGCACCCATCCCAGTGATTCATTGCCCTAACTGTGGGATAGTGCCAGTTCCCGAACAAGATTTACCTGTACAGTTGCCAGAAGAAGTAGAATTTACCGGACGTGGTGGCTCACCTTTGACTCAGTTAGAAAACTGGGTGAATATCCCTTGCCCGACTTGTGGCACGCCTGCCAAACGGGAAACCGACACGATGGATACCTTTATTGATTCCTCGTGGTACTTCTTGCGGTATCCTGACGCTCAGAATCAAGAGCAAATTTTTAATCCAGCCAAGACTAATGACTGGATGCCAGTAGATCAGTATGTGGGTGGGATTGAACATGCGATTTTACATTTATTGTATTCGCGGTTCTTTACTAAAGTACTACGCGATCGCGGCTTGTTAAACTTTGACGAACCTTTCCAACGGCTCTTAACTCAAGGAATGGTACAGGGTTTAACTTACTTAAATCCCAACAAGGGTGGTAAGGATAAATGGATTCCCTCCCATTTGGTCAATCCAGATGATCCCCACGATCCTCAAACAGGTGAACCACTGCAACGCCTTTATGCCACCATGTCTAAATCTAAGGGCAACGGTGTGGCTCCAGAAGATGTAATTGCTAAGTACGGTGTTGACACAGCGCGGATGTTCATCTTGTTCAAAGCACCCCCAGAAAAAGACTTGGAATGGGATGAAGCTGATGTTGAAGGACAATTTCGCTTCTTAAATCGGGTGTGGCGGTTGGTGACAGATTATGTTGTGGCTGGGGTATCCCGTAAGCAAGCACAATTACCAGATTTAACTAAACCAGAAAAGGAATTGCGGCGGGCAATTCACATTGCAATCAAAGAAGTTACCGAAGACGTAGAGGACGAATATCAATTCAATACTGCTGTTTCGGAATTGATGAAATTGAGTAATGCCCTTGGTGATACTGATAGCAAAAACTCACCAATTTACGCCGAAGGGATTCGGACTTTAGTAGTTTTGTTAGCGCCTTTTGCACCACACATTGCTGATGAATTGTGGCATTTGTTGGGTAATAGTAATTCCGTCCACACCCAAACCTGGCCAGCTTTTGATCATGCTGCTTTGGTAGCTGATGAAATGACTTTGGTAATTCAAGTTATGGGCAAAACTCGTGGTGCAATTCAAGTACCGTCCCAAGCAGATAAAGCTGCTTTAGAAAAATATGCCCGCGAATCAGAAATTGCCCAGCGCTATCTCGAAGGAAAAGAGATTAAAAAGGTAATTGTAGTGCCGGGGAAATTGGTAAACTTTGTCATTAGCTAGGAACAATATCAATACTGCTCGGTTAGTCATTTAGGCTAGTTTACATCAATAATTCTGAAAATATACATGACATGGTAGGGTATGGTAGCAATCAGATTTTCTGCTTATGGAAAAGATTTTGGATGCTGTCCTACTATGACGACTTTCTTAACTGAACCGACAGAAAATGCAACACAACACAATACAGGGCGGGGAAACCCCGCTCTTACGGGTTTTGGGATTTAAACTCTACCTCATTCGTCTAAAAATAGCCATATCTAATTTTATAGATACTTTCTATTCTCGACTTTATCCATTTTTCCGAAGACCAAAACCCGACGCTCAAACCATTATGGGACAGTAGTTTTAGTTTTTGGACTTGAGTGCAAATCAGTGACATGGAAAAAGTATTTGCCAAAAAACCAGGATTTTTGCCGGATAAGGAAAGCCAAGTTCTTAATTTTGGATAAAGTCGAGCTATTATGGTAAATTTATCATATAATAGTTGCCAAATTGGCAATTCAAACTAATTCAGAATACAACTATTTTAATTAGCAAAAACTGATTAAGGCCAGTGGAGTCTTTGAGACAAGAATTACCCAGCCTAAAAAATTAGGACAATCAAAATTGTATGTCCAACTCTGCAATCACCGTGACTGTCAAATTATTCGCCGCCTATCATGAGGCCTATGGAGTTTCAGAACTGGTGCTGGAATTTCCTAATAGTACGTCGGTTAAAGCAGTATGCGATCGCCTAATTACCGAACACCCAGAACTTAGCAAATGGCGCGATCTCACCCGTTTTGGGATCAATCTCATATTCGTCGAACCCGATACACTCTTACAAAATGGCGATGAGGTGGTGTTAATTCCCCCTGTGAGTGGTGGTTAGAGGAGTTATGTGTCATTTGTGAAGAGACGCGATTATACTCTTACGAGAAGCCGCTCTACGAGCGTCTACGCGTTTGTACAAGAGTCAATATTTATACTCCCTCATCTCCCCGTACTCAAATCTATTTAACCTTACCTCGGAAGCGCACAAACCCATAGGAATTAGCTGGCGTTCCAGGACTAGTTGCAGGTGGTAAAAAGGGGAAAACTGGGGTGCGGGTGATTTCCACTGCGATCGCGCCGTTTGTGTTAGTAGGACAGTAACTTGGTGTATTGGGGTCATTGGCTGGGTGAAAAGTTGCGCGATCGCTATCTGCCGCATTACTAAAATAAACTGTAGGAGTAGTAGCACCCACGGCCATCGCTATCCCTTGATCTGCCGTTGCTAAACCACCATCATTAGGACTTAAACTATTAAAAGCTGTAGGTAAAAAAGTCACATTTGCTGGTACTAAATCACAGAACTTGACATTACTAACATTAGTTGAACCAGCCGACAGGAAGTAAATCGTGTATTCTATTTCATCACTAGGTTTAATAGCACCAGCATTAATCAAACCGCGTAGATAATTAGCAGCCCATTTAGGATCATTATCATCTACATCACGGGGTGCAGCCACATAATTTGCCGCAGTGGGAGATACAGCACTGCTACCATCAACAATATCAGTCAAATCTTGATTATTAATGCGAGTGATGCGTTTAATTAACAATAATTTTGGAGCATTTGGATTCAGAATATTAACAACATCAGGCGGACTGGTATTATTGGTATCATCACCATCACCACCACCAGAGACAGTTGCTGTATTAGTTACACTAGTAGCTGTAATACCAGAATTAATAGACACGCTAATATTAATATTAGGATAACTGTTATTTGCTGCCAGAACATCACTGCGAGTGCAAGTAACAGTTTGTCCAGCAATTGTACAATTCCAACCATTACCTACTGCGGCTGTAGGAATAATTCCTGTAGGTAGAGTATCTGTGACCGTAACTTGAGTACCATTAGTAGCATCACTACCAGAGTTAGGCACAACGATAATATAAGTACCTGTACCACCCTTCACAAAGTCTGTTGGTGCATGGGTTTTACTAATTGTTAAATCAGGACTAACTATATTCAGGACATTATAGCCACCACCACTAGGAAAAAATGTCCACTGGTCTAGACCTTTGGTGTCTCCAAAAGAACCATCACAGGGGGTATTGGCATTACCTAAATCACCGTTTTGACCAAAGGCACGTTGATTTGTGGAAGTATCAAAACCTATAATCGAATCACTAAATCTAATGGTTGGTGGATTTATACCACAGAGAGGTTCGTTATTGTCAATATCAGCTTGTGTTGCTCCCGTATGCACAATCGCACCATTTTTAGTCTTATATACCCGGTCATCATAAAAACCTGTGGTTGGGCTAAAACCAAGTAAATCAGTAGGATATCCACTAGGGGGATTGAGTAAAGTTACAGTTGGTCCACCAAAAAAATTATTTTCTGCATCCAACATAGGGAAGTGATATTCCCCAGCTCTAATTCTAATCACAAAGGAATAATTATTACCTATAGGAAAAAAGTTACCTGCGTTATCTTTACCATCCCAAGTCTGAGTTTGTGTACCAGCAGAGTTTATGTAACCCATTAAAACCCGGTTTTTAGGATTTGTAGGGCTAAAATCTGTGCTGTCTTTACCTTTAATCACAATTTCGTAGATACCTGGAACGGTGCTACTAAAGCTAAAAGTCCCACCGTTACCAACCTTACTGTTGTTAGCAGTCAGTGAACCAGTGAAATTAGGATTACTAACTGCTGGAGGTATGGGATTAGTAGTAATACCGACTCCCAAAAAACCACCAAAGCGGTCGTAACGATTGACAGATCCCAATACTATAATATCAGGTGGATTGAAAAATACAGGAAATTGGGGGCGACCTAGTTTTGTTCCACCTTGAGGGCTAGCAATATCGCCATTAGTACCAACTATATTATGGTAAAGGGTGGTTGTGCCATCACTGTCAAAGAAGCCTACTTCGTTACCATAGAGAAGAAAACCGTTGGGGTCTAAACCACGTAGTATAGTTTGATATCGATAGCCATCAATAGTAACCGGATAAACAGTGGGATAAATAGGTCGGTTGTTACCGCCTGTAAATAATGCTAAATAGTAGGCAAATAATCTACCTGTGATATCTGTAGTTGAACTAGTGCTAGTCCGGACTGTGACATCCCAAGCAGTAGCATTATTTCTTTGATTGTTAGTAAAATCATTAGCACCAGTTAAATTGATTGTGGCACTAACTTGAGGACTAGGATTACCTGTACTAGTAAATCCATTGGGTCCGAAAATAACAACATCATATACCCCTGAAGTTGGTGCTAGGTAATAACAAGGTGTGTATCCGGTGGTATTTCCCGAACCATCAATACTTTTGGGACCTGCTAATTCTTGAGTTCTACTAGAAATACTTCCAGTTCCAGCTAAATCAGTAGCACAATTCCAACTGGGAGAAGGAGGAAAACTCTCACTACCTACTAAACCAGTAACTAAGCCAGGATTATAGACGTAGATATTACCACCAACACCAATGGAACTAGAACCTAATAAAATATATTCTCCAGCATTTGCATATACTTTTAATAGGGTACGTCTTTTAATTAAGCCGGCAACATCTTCATTTCGCCATTCTAAATTAGCTCGACGGGCACCAATAGGAGAAGAAGCCGGATATAAATCTCTACTTCCTTCTGCTTGCACTGATTGAATATTACTAGCTAAGATGCTTAAAATCAGGGCAGTCCCGGTAGTGAAAATCTTTATATATCTATATTTTCCCGTAATCTTTGATGGTGTCATAGTATTATTTATTCGCGTCAATAAGAAACGAGAAAATTCCTGTTTCTATAGTTAAATCGATGTATCAGTTTTCGTTTCTACACCTGTGGAATCTGGGGTAGATTGCGGTTGCGGACGCGCCACAGGTTTTTGCAAACCAAACCCGTCAAATAATTCATTCAATTTCAATGTCAAACCTAAATACATCCCTCCAGCAGAACGCACACCAGAAAAATCTCGGTCATCGACTTTACCAAACGCATAACCTGCCGCTAGTCGCAAATTGGGAGTCAGGTAATAGCCTGCTTCCACTACGAAGCCTGTTTCTGTATAACTAGATTGACCAATCACCCGCCCCTCACCTACCAAATCCCAGTTGTATCCTAGGCGATAGGTAAGCCGCAATTGTCCTAAATTGACGCTGCTAGTGCCGACTAAATCGTTAGCTAGATATGATGTACTGTTACGCAGGGCATATTTGCCATAAAATTCCCATTGCCAGTTAGGGGCGTAAATTGCTTCTAGGGCAAAGGTGTGGTCTTGGGAACCAGTACCGCTACCTAAAAGGATGGTTTCAGGGATGATTGCAGGATTTTGGCGATATTCATAACGCAATAAGGCGTTAAATTTATCACTATAGGGATCACGGTAGGCTAAACCTAGTTTTAGGTTAGCTGTATCACCTAATCCTGTAAGCCTTTGGTTGGCTGAGTTGGCTTGTTGATAGCGTACTAAAGCTGTGATTGCAGGTGATATTTTGCCTGTTGCCCCTGCGGAAATTACTGTATTGCTACCGCCGGAAGAGGTGCGATGTTCAAAACGGGCGCTGGCTTGGAATTGAGGATTATCTGAGTATTCCAAGCCGATGCTGTAGCTATCACCACCATTAAAGCTAATAGCAGAGGCACTTTGACCGGGGGCGAAGGGTTGGGCGAATTGTTGACCTGCGGCTGTACGGTTAAAGAAGCTGCCAAAGACGTGTTCGTAAGCGAGATTTAACCGCAATCCAGGGGCGATCGCCCAGCGATTATTTAAACCAATTGCCCCTTGGGTAGTGAGTTCGTTAGCACCACCCAGAATTGAGTAACGACCAGTCAAGGTAGTATCTGAACCTAGTTTGTGTTCGCCGTTGATACTTAAGCTGGTGATGGAGTTACCTGATAGTTGACCGCTACTGTAAAACTGTTGGGCAAGGTTGATATTGACGCCTGGTACTACTGCCCAATTTAAACCTAAGATGGTGCGGTCTGGGTAGATAGCGTCTTGGGTGGATGATAGGGTGAGTTCGTTTTGGGCGAGGAAGGTGAGTTTGTTGGTGAGGGGATAGGTGAAGCGCGATCGCAATTGATCTGATTTACTATCTAGGGCGTTAGTAGAAATTCGATCTTGGCGATCGCGGTGTATCCAATCTACATCTACGCTGGCTTTACCGAAGCGTTGTTGAATCCCCGCAGAAATCGTGGTCAGGGAATTATCGACTTGGCTACCAGGAATGGCTTGGGAACGCGGTGCAAATAGTTCTTCAAAGGTATCTAGGGGTTGGGGTGCAATGCCAAAATTATCTTCGTGGTCGTATTGCACCCGGACATTGGTGGTTTGGGAAAGTTTACCTGTTAATTGTGCCCCATAGCGGGTTTGACCAGGAACAAAGCTAATCGTGGCGTTGTTAGCAAAGCCTGTATCAGCATAACGATAGTAGGCGCGTCCTTGGATACTGGGAGTGATTTGTCCTTGGGCTTCTAGGCGATAAGCTTGACCTGTGACGCGTCCCATCAACTCCGAATCGTTGCGGGAGTGGGCGTATTCGGCGGTGAGTTTGCCGTATTGACCCAGCGCAATCATGGCATCTGCGCCGTATAATTCAAAACTCCGCACTCCTTGATTTTCTTGGACGTAAGTAGCTGCTAACCAACTTTCCTGGTTGGGGGTGCGTCCAAGGTTGTATTGCAGGCGACCTGCGTAGATATTACTGTTGGTGTCTTGGCTTTCGTATTGGTAGCTGGTAATAATTCTGCGGACTAAAACCTGTCCAGTTTCGTCAATATCGGTGCGGAGAATGGGTTCTCGAAATAATAAAGTACCGCGATCGTAATCAATTTCGTAGTCGGAACCGCGATTTAACTGTTGGCGTGACAATACCGTACCAGGGCGATTAAGTTCCTCTAATTCGATGAAGACGTTTTCACTACCAGGAACCAGAATGCGCCGTGAGAGGAAGTAAAAACCACTAGTACCATCAGGGGCGATCGCATCCCGTTGAAATCCTTGGAGATTATTGCCGTAAAAGCCTGTAATTTGCAAGTCTCCTAGGTTGTAATTAGCTTTAAAACCGTGGAGTTGGCGAGTAATAGCGGTAAATTGCTGGGATGGACGGGCAAATTCTTCGCTGTTGTAGTCCCCCCACATGGCATAGTCTGGGACAGCGCCAGGAATCCGACTAGAACGTTCAAAACGCAGATATATACTATCAATGGAAGGCGTGACAACATCGACTTTGGAACTATCGCCGTAGACAGGATAGTTTTGTTCACTGAATTGAAAAGCCCGAAACAGACGATTATCACAGTTGCAGTCTTCGTTGAGGGGACGAGAACTGTTGTAAGCACCAGTAAATAACCACTCACCGATTGCACCCGTGGCAAATATGGCAGAGTTAAACTCTAATTGGGTTTTGTTATCTCTATTGGGGGGAAGGAAATCACGGAATTTGCCGTAATAATTTGTCCCCCTTGCCCCCAACCGTAAATCTATCACCCCAGTCAAAAGGCTAGGACGCAGTGCAGTTTCAAATTGCAGTTGGGTAAAGGCTTCTAAATCATTAGCTATCGCCCGGATGCGGACAGTTTGGGCTTGCAGAGGCGATCGCAATATCGCACTAAATTCCCCACCCTTCGCTTCCACCTGAAAACCAGGTTGTTCTGGTTTAAAGTCTTGTCCTACCAACTCTCCCGCCGTAGGAATCAAGGTAATAACAGCATCTTGATCGGCGCGATTACTATTTTCATCGAGGAGTTGACCGCGAATTGTCGCCGTGGAACGTCCATCAGCCGGGACACGAGATTCCACAGTTTCTACAGTCAGTTTACGGGCTGTTCCCCTCACCACTACCCGCACTGTCACAGGTTGTTCTGTTTCTCCTACTATTTGTGCAGCCAGGATATTTTCCCCTGCTTTCAGGGAGACACCATACCATGTCTGCGTTACCAAATTAGTATCAGCATCGGTTTCCTGGCGTCCAATCAAGGCTGCATCTACTAGTACACCATTGACCCGCAGTTCCACCTGACTACCAACTGGGAACTGCACCGTTACAATACTCGCCGGCGCATCTAAAACTGCGTCAGGAGAGGGAGTCAGAAAGTTGACCCTGAGCGGAGTCGAAGGGTCAATTTTCTCGGTATTATCTTGGTTGGTTTGTGTGACTAATTTGCGTAAACTGCTGGGTAAAAATGTGGGTGAAGGATTCACAGCCTCTGTCTGATTTTCCTGAACCTCAGCATGAACTACTACCGGATACCAAACCCAGCCGCAAGCCCCAACCAGCAATCCCATCAACCTTAAATTCAGCATAGTTACAGGTTTCATGGCTTCACTACCTCCTCTGAGGTGGGGGTAACTCCAAAGTTCAACCTCACCAAGCCACCTGGTTCGAGACGCACTAGACGCGCTTGACTATTGCGTTCACTGAATTTGTGATTCGGCGCTAGTTTGTAGCCAGGAACGCTAGTCAAGTCTAGGACTCCGGTGTGGCTTCCAGGTAAGACGTTGGCTAGGGAGAATAAACCATTGGGATCTGTGGTAATGCGATTCCCGTCTTGCAGATAAATGACTGCATTGGCAATTCCCGCTTCCCCTGGTTGTTGTTCGCCATCAAAGTTTTTGTCATCAAACACCCGACCGATAATTGTGCCGCAATCAGCAACTATTCCTGGGCGAATCTTCAGTTGGTGCGTGGCTGGGCCGTCTTTGACACTAAATCCATTGTCAGCCCGTTGGGCATTAGCGATCGCACTATTGCGACCAGTACCACGCACAGAATCGGGAGTGAGTTGAGTTGCGTAGACAATGTTAATTATTTTACTAACGGGCAGATTCCCATCAATGCGGAATGTGACTGTATTACCATTCCTATTAGAAGTGATATTAACTTGCTGTTGGTCGATTTCAGCCCGTACAGATTTTGGGATAAAGTTAAAGCCTAAAGGTAAATTATCAATAATTACTACATTATTTATATCTACATCAGATAAATTTTTAACTGACAATCTGTAGATAACAGTATCTCCTGGTTCAGCCGTAGCGCGATCGCCTGTTTTGATGATTTGCACCTGACTCGGCTGACACAGATTGGTAGTAAATTCAAAAGCTAATAAATCTAGTCCCACCAACTCGGCATCAGGAACTAAAACCACCGTACCTTCTATCCTAGTATCTCCTGTCAAACTGATTGGTTGACCATCTAAAGATGTTGCCAAATAACGAACAACATTGTTATTAGTTGCACCTGTATTATTAAGAATTTCAATCTTAATTCGTCGTTGTTGATAAATAGAATTAGCAGGAGGATTAACTACAAAAATATAAATTCTACCTGGACTAATTTGTCCTTTATTAGGGTCAAGTAAGAAATTATAAACACCAGCCGGATTATTAGTTACAAAAAATGGGTTACGGTTTTCACTATTTGGTTCTTTACCACCAGGAATATTATTGTTAGGAATATTAGGAACTTCTGTACGGGTTAGAGAAAGTAACTGCCCTAATTCTGTACCTGTTGGGTCATTCGGATTCGGTTCATATACGGCCACAGAAAAACCTGTGTAGTCAGGTAATAGCGTACCTGCACAACCTAAAATCCTCCCTAATGGGTCAACTAAAGGGGCAGAAGTCGAGTTATTCTGAACAGTTAATCCTTGATATTGATTATTGCTAGCAGGATCTGTATAAGTGTAAGCGGCTTGATTTATGAGTTGGGCTGTCACTGCTGTGGGTAAGGTAGTTGGTAATAACCCCCCCAGCAGCATAGTTGCCGTCATAGACAAGTTAATTAATTTGTGTTTATGAGGACGAATCACTAAATTTATCTCCTCAGAAGTTTGTATTAAGCACTTTAGTGCTTAATAATGAAGGGCTAATGTCCTTACTACGAACAACGACATAAAACATTAACGCACCTGTGTAAGATAGGTCGCCTTGAGAGTGGTTTTTGCCGCTATTGATGGGAGTTGTAAACGGATATTTGTATAAGCAGTGGCTGGTGCGGGTTTGATTTCGACTTTGCCATCCGGGAGAGTGACTTTGAGAGTGGGATTTTCTACAAAACTGCGTCCGCCATCAATGCTGTAGGTGATTTTGGCTTCCTTGTTAGCCATGTCCGCAGATTTCAACACATACACCATACCTTTGGGAATGGGTTGATTAAGAGTTAAATTTTTGATTGGGCGATCGCTTTTATTTTCTCCACTCAAGGTATACTTCAACACATCTCCCGGACGAACCACCGCTTGACCTTGCAAAGGTTCCCATTTCAGAGTTTGCTTACCCTGTTGATCCTTTGTCAGTATTTGCTTTTCCGCTGCCAAGCGCAACTGGATGTGTCCATGAGGTTTGACATTTGAGGCGATACCTACGGTGGGCTGCGCCAACGCACTTCCGGAAATTTGACTAAAAAATGGTACTGTCGTAAACAGAGCGATGGCTCCTAAACCTGCAATCCCAAAACGCTGCATTTCTATTACCTTAAAAATTTTCAAAATTGTCGATGAGTGATTTATCTTCCCGTACTTTGGAAAGATAAAGTCCCCTCTTTGCAAAGGGAGAGGGGTGAGAAGTTCTAGTTAACTCTACGTTGGAAAGTAAATGTGCGTTGCTCTTGGGGTGTAACATTCCCGTTAGCAGTATTCACATACTTGGTCACATCCGTGGCAGGAGTGCTTCCGCTTTGGTTACCGGAGGGAAGGAATTGGATAGTTCCACTGGCAGAATCCACAGCCTGTGGGTTAGTTATGTTACTGGTGTCAATAATACCGTTGCTATCATTGTCTACTGCCCAATTATTGGGGGCTAGTGTCCCATCTTCAGTAATCACAACCTTCCCAGCATTCAAGATCACATTACCAACACCAGCTTGGGGATTGGAAATATTGGTGTATCGAATTTGGTACTCAATAATATTTCCAGGTGCAGGTGTTCTAGGTACGTCAGCAACAGTGGAGTTAGGATCTATAACTACATTAGTTACAGGATTTGTATAAGCTGGTGTGCTTTCAAAGTTATCCTGACCTGTACCCACGACTGGCCCACTTCCTTGTAAGACTCGTGAAAATTTCATCAGTTTCAAGAAGCCAGTATATACACGGTCAATAGTGACGTTAGCGGACGTATTTGCACCAACAGTAATGGTGGCTTGAATCGGTATAGGGTAGCCAAATTCTGTATCACCTGCATAGTCAGGTAATGTATCAGTTGATAATTTTGTATTTGCTGGCAGATTAACTTCTACACCATAGCTGGTAGTAGCACCAGGGGCAACGTTAGGAATCGTGATTGCCACACCACTAGTCAGGCTAAAACCAGAACCCTGAGTATAGGTATAAACCGCAGAATTACCACCAAAGGTAATCGTTGCCGTTGTACCAGTAGGTAAGTCTAAAGGATTAGCTGGTGCGATCGGTATAAGTGCAATGTTACCTGTATCAGTGCCAGTGTTTTGTAATGTGTTGGTAAAACCTACTGGTGAGGGATCAATTAAACTACCAGGCAATGTATTGGCAGGAATCAGAGCTGATTTATTGGTAAAGTCAGTTGCAGTGGTACCATCTGGCCCAGTTGCACCGGGTGCATTTAAAGGTCCATTCAGTACAGATGCATTTGTCGTAGTTTGAATTGTGAAAGTATTAACTTCACCCGCAGGTCCAGTACCAGTGTTATTATCAGCTGCGTCAACACCTTGTGCATTCGGGTCAGCAACTCCATTCGTGATGGTATTATTCACTAGTGCGGTACTATCAGGCAGACCATCGTTATTATTATCTGTACCCGCAGGAGGGGTCATGCTACCCACAGGCCCATCGTAGTTACTGGGATTTTGGTCGCCCGATTCATCATAAACGCGCACTCCAGGCGTTTGGTTTGCGGGGTTAGTGTCGTCAGGGGTAGCACCAAATACTTGGGCAATGTTGTTCACAGTTAATGATGCTGGGGCTGGGGTTGCTACCTTAACTATAAATGTGAAGCCTGTAACGGTGGTACCAACAGGAATATCCTGAGTACCGTTAGTGACAGTAATTTGTTTGACAAAACCAATACGGCTTACTTGGGCTAATGTGTCACTACCTTGCAAACTACCATCTGCATTGAATGTTAACCAAGTAGCAGTATCAGCATTTGTAGCCAGAGGAGTTTTAGTGTACACAGCTTGCCAACCTGCTGGTACTGAAGCAGCAGGAATACCTCCATTTAGCTGTGTACCTGTGGGAATTGCATCAGAAACTAAAATATATGTATTTGTTGTGATGCCATTAACAGAAATACCTGCTGTACCTGTTAGGGGTTTTGGTGTAATTCCTAGACCAGTAACATCATTGCTTTCTACCCGCAGACTCAGATTATATTGCAAGGTGTCATCATCAAGAGTGTTGGGTGCGCCTGGAGTATAAGTACCGCGAGTTTTTAGCAAGGTAGCTAAAGCTAAGTTCTTCTGAACTGCACCAACTGTAATTTGTTGAACAGCACTAGCTTCACGTGTACCATTGACTGGTGCACCGTTAATCTCACCACTAATGGTTTGAGGAGTTGAATCTGGATTATCTACGGTGTAAACGTCACCACCATTAATATTAGCACCAGTACGCTCTATGTTTTGTGCATTACCAGGTGTGTTACCTAAAGTAACTGTAATGATTTCGTTGGAGTTAGCACCAGCCTGAACTGTAACTGGTACACGCACTAATACAGTACCATCCACAGCAACTGAAGGAGTAATTACCTCCGCACCACCAAAGTTTATCCAAGTTGTACCACCATTAATACTGTATTGCAGTTCTCCACTAGTTGTACTACCTGGTAATGTACCGGAAACTGTACCGGGACCCGTTGTTGTTGCTAGGTTAGGAATCCGAAATCTAGTGGGGTCGTTACCTACGTTCTTGATTTCGTAGGTGTAGATAATTAAATCACCGACCTTGACTGGATCTGTAGGAGTGGTATCTTCGGGTACACCCTTGGGTGTTAAGGTAATACCTGCAACTTCAGCTACTGTGATGACAACTGTGTTGGAGGTAGCATTGATTGTTGTTCCTGGACTATTAGGGTCTTCATATGTTGCAGTTGCACTGTTGTTAATCGGTGTACCTGCTTGGGTTCCCTCAGCTAAGACAGGCATGGTAAATGGGAAAATGCCGCTTGCGAAGAATGCTGTAGTGACTAAAGCACGGTAAATTAGAGATTTTTGAGTAGGCGAATTCATTAGATTGGTATAGTTAGTGAAATAGCGGCCTAATAAATTTCGCTAAAAATATATGCAAGATACATATGACGTAGATTGCAGCTATTTTTTTGCACGACACAATTATTTCCAAGGCAACCTAAGTTACTTGGAATAATGAATTGTAATTTTCTGTAATTAGCTACCTGTAAGCAGTTTTTGGTTAACTCAGTGTTATTTACTGATACCAAACTAATTATTTGTCACAGCGCGATCGCTGAACAATAAAACCTTAATGCAAATATATTTAATATATAAACCGTCTAAATACTGGTATTTACATATTTTGAGCCATAAAATCAGTAATTTTCCTTAGGGACAGTGATAAAAAACTATATTTTTATCCACAAATCTATCTATAAGTAAGTCAGTGGGAATAAACACGTAAATATACTTGAAATCCTTACCAAATAAATTATGACGAATGACGATCCTAACTAGTTGGATTGATATGTGTCAGCCTGATGACTGTTAACTGCTATCTGTTCACTGAAAATTAAACCCGACTAATTTTATCGGGTATGTTTGACTGGTATTTTTACTCGTGCTACTATTCATTCCACAGTTGACAACTAAACAGGGACAGTTAGTTTATGACTCAGGCAACCGTCAAAGACACCTTAGTAAGTAACGCCACTTTACAAGCCTTGAAATGCAAAGAATGTGGCGCAGAATATGAACTGAAAGCCAGTCATGTTTGTGAGTTGTGTTTTGGGCCATTAGAAGTCAAATATGACTACAACGCCTTGCGTCTGACTGTCAGCCGCGAAAAAATTCAAGCCGGCCCCAATTCCATTTGGCGCTACCGTCCCTTTTTACCTGTGGCAACTGACAATGTAATTGATGTGGGAACTGGGATGACTCCCCTGGTACGTTCCCACCGTCTTGCTCGTCGCTTGGGTCTGAATAAGCTCTACATTAAAAATGATGCTGTCAACATGCCCACCCTCAGCTTTAAGGATCGGGTGGTGTCTGTCGCCCTTTCTCGTGCGAGGGAATTAGGCTTCACCACGGTTTCTTGTGCTAGCACAGGTAACTTGGCAAATTCGACAGCAGCGATCGCCGCTCATGCAGGTTTAGACTGTTGTGTATTCATCCCCTCAGATTTGGAAGCTGGCAAAATCTTGGGTAGCTTAATCTACAGTCCTACCCTAATGGCAGTCAAAGGCAACTACGATCAGGTAAATCGCCTGTGTTGTGAAGTTGCAAATACACATGGCTGGGGTTTTGTCAATATTAATCTACGCCCCTACTATTCCGAAGGTTCTAAAACCCTAGGCTTTGAAGTCGCAGAACAACTAGGCTGGGAACTACCAGACCATATTGTTGCGCCTCTGGCTTCTGGTTCACTATTTACAAAAATTTATAAAGGCTTCAACGAATTTGTGGAAGTTGGCTTGGTAGAAGGTAAAAACGTCCGCTTTAGTGGCGCACAAGCTGAAGGTTGTTCGCCCATCGCCGAAGCATTTAGAGAAAACCGCGACTTTATTAAACCAGTCAAACCGAATACAATTGCTAAATCAATAGCGATCGGCAATCCCGCAGATGGTATATATGCTGTAGAGATAGCCAAGAAAACTGGCGGTAATATTGAATCAGTCAACGATACCGAAATCATCGAAGGCATCAAGCTGCTAGCAGAAACGGAAGGTATATTCACAGAAACAGCCGGTGGAACAACCGTGGCTGTGCTGAAAAAACTGGTAGAAGCTGGCAAGATAGATCCAGATGAGACTACCGTGGTTTACATCACTGGCAACGGTTTGAAAACCCAAGAAGCAGTACAAGGCTACATTGGCGAACCTTTGACAATTGATGCCAAACTCGATAGCTTTGAACGTGCCCTAGAGCGATCGCGTACACTAGACCGCTTAGAATGGCAGCAAGTCCTCGTTTAGTCATTTGTAATCAGCAAAGACAAAAACAGAGGATAAGTCACTAATTTTCACTCTTAACTTTCTACCCCTATGGCTGTAACAGTTTTAGTTCCTACTGCCCTGCAAAATTTCACAAATAACCAAGCTACACTAGAATCAAGTGGTAGCAATATTTCTGAGCTTTTAGACTCTCTAGAAAAAACTTTTCCTGGTATCAAATCGCGTTTGTGCGATGAACAAGGAAAGCCACGGCGATTTTTGAATTTATACGTTAATAGCGAAGATATCCGCTTTCTAGAAGGGACAGAAACACCTTTGAAAGACGGTGATGAAGTCAGTATTGTCCCTGCGGTTGCAGGTGGTTGAGAAACTATATTTGTGGCTAAACTGTACACGCCAATCCTAAAATTTCGTAGGCTGCGTTATGGACTTTAGTCCTAACGCACCAAAAATCTTGGACACCCTACTGCCTAATTTTGAATTGGTACGATTTGTTGTCGCCAGCTTTCACTATTGTCAACAGTCAAGATAATCCTTTTATAGGATTCATTCTGTAGTTCAATCGTTAAATAATCAGTCTCACGATTCACATACCAAAACTCTTTACCCCGGTTTGTGTAATAAGTTCCCGCTTTCACTACTCCAGGAATAAAGCTACCAGGGGCGCGTAATTCTTTCCAGCTACTCTGCGGTTCGGCTGTTGTTACTTGTGTAATGTGGGATAGGGGGATTTGCCAAATTTTCTGCCAGCGTACAGCTAATAATTGCTCTTTTAATGTAAATTCTATTTTTAATTTTTCGTCAATTATACTCAGTTTCATAAATTTAACCTTGTATTTATCCAGTAGCTTTATATTACTTGATGTACTTGGCAGTAAGTAATATAAAGCAATTAAATTGTATAAATTAGGGTTTGCTGAAAAAGTCTTTTCGTGGGGGCTAAGAGGCAGGAGGGGAGTTACAAACTACCCCTAAATCTCTTGAATCCGAAAAAGTGATATCAAGTCTTTTTCCTTGCACCTTCCATCACCTTTTATCCAGAAGTGTTGAATGTTAAGAAAAAGCCGATAAAAATAGCCCAAAATATGATAGATTTTGGGCGAAGGACTAAAATATCTTAGTTTAACGTGATTATAAAATCATTTCCCAAGATTGTCAAAG
>JAHHHF010000079.1 GCA_019359495.1 Goleter apudmare HA4340-LM2 | reverse complement strand
ATGCACCTAGTCTTGATCACTTTATTATCCATTCCTGGTGTCTCATTACTTCCTTACTTCAGATTTATGTCACAATCCTTTTCTCTTATTTATTGTTCTTGAGAGAATAAAAACTGGGATGCACCCCTAGAGATCAGCCACTCATGGACATCAGAGAGAGTTTTTAAATCTAGAACCAGGTCAACAGAAAATTTCCTAAATTTTAAGGACGAGTCAATTGAATAAAATCAGATCTGATTTCACCATCTAAATTACCAACTTTGTAAGTCACAATAGCTTTTACTGCATCTTTGCCTAAATAACCTGTCTTATTTTTTAAATGAAAGACATGTTCAGCATTTTCTAGGGGACGTAAAACAAGTTCTTGGGGAGAAAAACTGAAGTTTTGTGATTTCCCATCATCTATACTCACAATTTTAATATTCTGAATCGTGATTTTTGAGTCAGACTCTTTCAGATTCACCAGACGAATAAATACAGAAGCAAAACCAATATCCCGATTAGGTTGAGATACTTCTCCAATGGGTGGCGTGTTTTCTTCTCTTGCTAATAGAGTGATTTTGATAACTTTGATATCTGGAGATTCTGTATTTATTTGAGTAACCATATTTGCAGAATAGTTATTTACTAATTTTTTATGAATATCACCAGTAGTCAGAGACAATAAAAATACTGAAGAGAATAAAAAGAAGATTTGCATCTTATACCGTCCTATTTAATTTGTAAAAAACACAAAGTTTATATCCCCGACTTCTGTAAGAAATCGAGGATATTGTATCCATGATCAGGTATGTACTATGCTTACTTAAACTAAACTTTATAACTCCATTGAGCAAAATTAAGTTTCAAGTCATTAATGGATACTTTTAAAAATCCAGGTAAAACCTCACCATTTGACCAACCTCCATCAACTCCCCAAGGATTAAAGAGAGTGAATTGTTGAGCAACAGGATTGTAATCTACAACTACATAAACATGGTTGGGAACAATGCGACTATCTGTAAGTCCAACTGCTTTAGAAGCGATACCTATAAGAGTACCAGCCTGATAAGCATTTACCATAGCATTCCAGTCAAATTCCTGAGAACTACGAGCAGTAACTCCGGTGATATGAGCAATTGCATCTGTTTCCCAACCGCCAGTAATCCCCGCATAGGAATTAGTCCCATCTTGGGCTATCCATCCCGATTCATTTATTTGAGCGTAAGCTTTTTCTGCTAAAGCCACCCATAATTCATTATTTTTGTCATAGTATTTACCCCATGCAGCACCTGCTTGATTGGCATAAATAAACTCGTTAACTGAATCTATTGGTAAGTACATATCTACAGTTACATAATCTGCAACTCCATTGTTATAAAAGCGCACAGTAAATGTATTGTCGCCGTTATCAATGAACATACTCTCAATAGTTTTAGGTGAAGAGATAGCGACTTTAGCTAAAGCTGCAAGAAAATAGCAGTTACCAACAAGGCCTTGGCTAATATCTGCGTAGCTAACACCATCTTTGAACAAAGAACCTGCTGCTAGTTCATAGTTGTAAGCTGTGCTTGGACGATCAACACCTAAAAACCACTTACTAATAAGTGTTTCCATCTGGGTGCTGCTACTACCAGCGTACAAGTTACCTAGGGTTTGTCCTTGATAATAAGCATTAGCAGTTGTACCGAAAACTACTTTGCTTGATAATGCGCTAACATGATCTTCTAGCCTAAAGTAGCTGGCGTTATTTAAGATGGTTTGTAAGTCTTTATACTCGTTACCATCAATTACATCATCATCTTGTGCATTACGAAAGATAGCTATCATATCAGTGCGACTCAACTGTCCATCAGCAACCAAGTCTTGTGTCTTGGTAATCAGTTGTTGATCCAAAAGATTTGTACTTAGCCAATTATTAAGCCAAACTTTGTCTAGAGAATTTTCATAGCCATGATGATTTGATTTTTGTGCTGCAATTGGAATACCAAACTCATCAACTGTTGAATTTGCGGTACTAAATAATTTAGTAGTTTCTACACCAAAACCATCATCAGATGTATTACTATCTTTATCTGAGTTGAGACTCTCAAAACCACTTAATTTATGAGAATCAAATTCTAGATCTTTGATATCGCTAATGTCTGAATTTCTGTGATTATCTCTAAAATCTATATATGAACTTGAATATCTACTAATACTGGAAGAATTAATTTCAGCTAACCCAATTATATCTGGCAAGATGGGACGCTCATCATTGAAATTGAGTGGGTGCTCTGTGAAATTAGAATTCATAAAAACTCCTGTTAAAATTTCTAGCTAGTTGGATTGGGAAAAAATGTAGTTTACGAAAGAATTTCATGGGAAACTTATAGATGCACTGTATATGTTATTTAAAAGTAGCAAAAACTTACAGAATAGATCCCTCTATTCTGTAATCGGAGTCTTTTAGTCACAAGTTTTACTTAGCTATAACTTTGACAGGTAATGGATACTCCGTATATCTCAGGAGTATATCATAAGACAACAATACTGGGGATCAATAAGTAAATTTTTTACAGTCAGGATTGATAAAATTTTCTACAACGGTAGTAATTTCGGGCTTTTAGCACACAAATCTTCCCAAAGTACTTTGAGTAATATTGTGCCCAATGAAACCATCAACTTTTATTACTTTTCTTGGATAAAAAATAAAAGCCCGGAAAATCTGGGCTTTTGTGTAAAAAACTAAGCTGCTTGTTCTGGTTCCGTCGGTGCTGTTGGTAACGTCTGCCCGATTTTCGGCTCAGTTCCTGCAAGCAGACGCTCGATATTGCCACGATGACGCCAAATTACATATAATCCACCCACAACAGCGTACAAAATGCAAGGCAAGGGTTGATGGAAAAGTGTCATAAAAATCGTCACAGCGATCGCACCTGAGATGGAACTCAAAGAGACAATCCTGGATATGGCAATTACAATCGCAAACACACCCAATGTTGCTAAACCCACCTGCCAACTAATTGCCAACAAGGTACCCAAACCAGTAGCAACTGATTTACCACCAGTAAAGCCTAAAAAAATGGACTTACTGTGTCCCATGACTGCGGCTAATCCCGCTAAAGTTAACAACCAAGGCTGCCAGAGATTTACATCTACCGTGGGGGGGATGAAATCTTGGCTAGGGGCGAAGTTGAACAACCCATAAACTAAAGCGATCGCTAATATTCCCTTGCAGCAATCAATTAATAACACAACTGCTCCAGGCCCCTTACCTAATGTTCTCAAAACATTGGTAGCCCCAGTTGAACCAGAACCAACTTCCCGGATATCAATACCCTTTAACTGTTTCACAGCAATATACCCAGTGGGAAAGGAACCCAGTAGGTAAGCTATGACCAAAATTGCTCCACACAAAGTCAACCAAATAGCCATAAAACAATTCAAAATTCAAAAAAAGTCACTAGTCCAGAATCATAGCTCTTGACAAATGACTAATGACAAATTAAAAATCATCATCATAATTTCTCACTGTTTTGGGGTCAGGGGCAAAGGCTAACCACAGAGGAAATTGCAATAATGATAAGCTAATTTGCTCTTCGGAATCATCAATCATAATCAAGGGCAGTTGATTTGCCTTCACCAAGCGATCTGCTTTTTGGGCTAGGGCTTCCGATGCCTCAAATAATACTATGCCTCTATCGGGGCCAAAATCTGGACGACCGATTCCTAGGCAGTCTTGTAAGCCGCGCCGCCATTCACCTAAACGTTCTGGTGTATTAGCTAAAACTAGTGTGCGGACGCGATCGCCATACAGCTTATGTAATATTGAAATCGCCGATGAAGCAATCAAAATATTCTGCAAGCGGCTACCCATTGTCCGCAAAGCACCCCGTCCCCCTTGGCTGAAAAACCAATTGGAGACACGTTCTGCATGGACTGGTTCAAAGGTACGGCGTAATTGCCAAGCCGGGCCATAGTAATCTGGTTGGCTGCGGTATTGGTCAATCAGGCGGCGAATTTGCTTTGTCGTATCCTGAAACTGCTGTTGGGCAAATTGTGGTGTTCCTGACTGGGGTTCAGATTGCTTCACTTCTCTAGCAACAGGTCTTTCCCTTTCTATGGCGGGTGGTACTAGTTGCAATTGTTCTGCTGCTGCTGCCAAATCTTGTAAGCTACCCGTGAGATAGTCTTTAAAGCCCTGTACCCGAATTGCCAAATCTTGAGATGTTCCCGCAAAAGTGGTTCGCATTTCGTTGCGGATACGTTCTTGACGCCGTTCTAGCTGTTCTACAGAAATTTGCAGCGCTTGTTTGCGTTGTTCTAATTGCGCTAAAGACTCTTGCACAAGCCGCCCCAGTGAGATTTGAGTCTCGCCCAGTTGTGTTTGCAGATTTGTGTAGGTTGCTTGTAACTCAGCGATTTCTTTTTTTAAGGCTTCTTTGGTGCTTTGCAACTCTGAGATTTGTTGATCTCCTTGTGCGTATAGTGAATTATCTTTTGATTCTATTTCTGCTCCCAGCGCTGTTGTCGGCTCAATTGTGTAACTAACTGCTTCTAGATTAGCAACAGGTAATGCAACAGTTGCCTCATCTTCTGGTGTATCAACTAAGAGAGTTTGCTCCTCTGTTTCTACCTCTACCTCAACAGATGAGTTTTCTGGTTGTTCAACTTTAGAGTTTGGTTCTTGTATTTGTTCCAACCACTCATCAATTTGTTCTGGAGTTTGAGATTCCTCTGGGTTCATAAACAATAATGTAATTCCTATGACGCGAATAAATAGCTTTCAGAAATATACAATTGACCTGTCCTCGAAGTCCTGATTATTTCATACTCTGTACTCAAGCTTCAACATTTAAACGAGGGCACTAAGTACGTGGACAACGTTGTTCCAAGCAAGCTTTTAAGGTATTGGGGTCAAATAAAATCGGCAAAAAGTGAATGCTTTTGACTTCTTTAAAGTAAAACAGGATCGGAATTCCATGCCAAAAAATCCGCCAGTCTTGCCATTCCTGATAAGGAAAGCGGCGAATTAATTTTTCGCCTCTGTAAAGGTCTAAGTCAGTGGCGGTAAATTGCAATCGTAATGTTACGGTCTGCAACATGAGAAATAAGCCTAGCAAACCAAACACACCCCCTACCCAAGGTTGGGCTAGCAGTAGTGGAATGGAGGCAATTACCAACACGACAGGGATATTGTAACTAGGTTTGAGTTCCACCGTTGATGTGGAGTTAGGCGCAAATAAACTGGTCACAGTTTTAAATCCTGCTTTGTTAGTAGACATCTATCTTATTTTAAGATTTCTGGAGCATTGGGGAGCCAGTTGCGTGGGTGGGTTTCCCGACTTAAGCAAACTGGCGTCATGGGGCATTGATCAAGAGTTATTCTCCCTACTTCCTGCTCCCATTCCCCATTCTCTATAAACCTTGCAATAATGCACTACCAGCACCCTGGAACATTAACCAAGATAGGAAGAAGTTACTAATAAAGATAATTAGCAAGGCTGTGACAACAGCAGTTGTGGTAGATTGACCGACTCCTTTGGCTCCTCCTGTGGTTGTTAAGCCCCAACTACAACCGATGACGGCAATTAAAAGTCCAAAGCAAAATGCTTTGATCATGGCGCTGCAAATATCCCAAATGCCCAGCAGGTTACGGGCTGAATCGAGAAATACTGTATCAGCAAGGTTGTATAAATTTGTGGCGATTACCAATCCTCCCAGCATCCCTGTTACCAAAGACAGAAGGGTTAAAATTGGCAGCATTAAACAGCAAGCCAAGACACGAGGGATGACTAAATAATCAATAGGATCAGTTTTTAGCATTAACATGGCATCAATTTGCTCTGTGACTCGCATGGTGCCGATTTCTGCTGCGAAGGCAGAACCAACTCGCCCCGCTAAAATAACTGCTGTCAGCACGGGTGAAAGTTCCCTCGTCAAGGCTACCGCCAGGACTCCGCCCACGATATTTCCTGCCCCAAAGTTTAAAAACTCTCGTGCTACCTGAATGGTAAATACCGCACCGACAAAAACGGCTGTTAATAAGGCAATAAACAAGGAATCTGGCCCAACTGCTGCCATTTGCTCTCTAGTGTTGCGCCAATGGATTTTGCCTTTGAGTAGATGAACCAGTACTTGTCCACCTAAGAAAATAGCTGCCAGCAATCGCTGACTCCATACTCCTAACCCGGATTTAGATATACTCTCGCTCAATGTTTTGTAGCTAACTCGGTAACTGCCTTAAGAATAGCGAAAGTCGTTGGTTAAGAGTCAGCCCCTGCTCTTAATTCAAAATTACAATGCCCCATGCCCAAAACATTAACTTAATTTAAAGCTGCTCTCAGAAAGTAAAGACTCTTTTAAGCGTATTTTTACGCGTATAAAAATTGATCTTTGGGATTCGATCCTTATATATCAAGGGCTATAAGGATTTTATCCTGGATTGGGGGGCACAATATTTGATGTATCTATTAGTCGATTATTTTAATGAAAACTTAAGATTTTTGACATATTGGTTGTGCTGGGGCGATCGCACGTATTGTAGAAAATGACATGCAGCTTTCCAGCTATTGTCCACTTTATTCACGGAGCTTGCGTTAAATGACCCCTTTTACCAACTTTCTCCGGTCTCTACTGCTCACGGTGATTTTCAGTTTCCTTGCGCCTTTGCTTCTTGTTGGCGGTTTCTTGATCCTTGCTTCTGTTGTCGGTCACGTTCCAGGTTTACAAGATGTAACTGAGGCGATCGCTGCTCGGATTATGCATTTTCTTGCCACTTTCGGCAGTGGTACTCCCTTACGAGGCATATTAGTGATTTGTTTAACGTGCAGCTTTGTTGGAGCACTATTTGATATTTATGCTTATTATCGGTGTCAAATCTTACGAATTGATTCATGAGTAGTTAAGACTGAGTCGTCGGTTATTCATCGTCCACTAAAATGCCCTCAGACTGTGTCAGTATTGACTCCCCAGATTATTAATTATCATTAACCAACTAAATTATCAAACAAGAAGTAAGAAATAGTGTTTGTTTTGTACACACTATAAAATTACGCTGTGGGACAGTTCACCTGTGCATAACAAGTGCAGCAGTTTACGCTCGTTACTACCAATCTGCTGTGAAACGAGCATAGCAAACAAACATCTATGCAAAACATAAAATTTTCATTAAATTTTTCTGGAATACAATGCCTAATCAGTTTTTCAACAGAGCAAAGCAGTCCGTCTGAGCACTGGGCATCTTAATATTGAGTTATTACTGGGTTGTTGACTGCTTATGATTTGGCCTTTTAAATCGAAGTTTTCTAAACAAATTGCTCGGATTGAAATCACTGGTGCGATCGCCAGTGCTACCCGCAAACGTGTATTAGAAGCACTGAAAACAGTAGAAGAAAAAAAATTCCCCGCCTTACTGCTACGTATCGATAGTCCTGGCGGTACAGTAGGGGATTCTCAAGAAATTTACAGCGCCTTGAAACGCTTGCGCGACAAGATGAAAATTGTTGCTAGCTTTGGTAATATTTCAGCCTCTGGTGGTGTCTACATTGGCATGGGAGCAGAACATATCATCGCTAATCCTGGTACAATTACGGGCAGCATTGGTGTAATTCTGCGTGGTAATAACTTAGAACGGTTGCTAGAAAAAATCGGTGTTTCCTTCAAAGTTATTAAGTCTGGCCCTTACAAAGACATTTTGGCATTCGACCGAGAACTCACATTACCCGAAGAAAGCATCCTGCAAGAATTGATTGACACAAGTTATCAGCAGTTTGTGCAAACAGTAGCAGAGGCACGCTCTTTGGGGGTAGAAACCGTAAAAAGTTTTGCTGATGGTCGGATTTTTACTGGACAGCAAGCTCTAGAGTTAGGAGTTGTAGACCGCTTAGGAACAGAGGAAGATGCGCGTCGCTGGACAGCAGAACTCGTCGGTCTTGATCCTGAAAAAACAACATGCTACACCCTAGAAGAGCGTAAACCCCTATTGAGTCGCTTTTTACCAGGAAGTCGCCAATTTTCTTCTGGAATTGGGGCTGGTATTGATTGGTTGGAATTTGAAATGTCTACCAGTGGTCTACCCTTGTGGTTATACCGACCATAAATAAATAGTTATTTAGTCCTTTGTCATTTGTCTCATGACAACTGACAACTGACAATTAAAAACTAGCAAACTAAGGAGGATTTGGGCGTGGAGTGGAAAACGCGAGCTATTCGTGGAGCAACAACAGTTTCAGAAAATACCACCGAAGCTATTCGAGAAGCTGTCACAGAACTGTTAGATGAATTGGAAAGGCGAAATCAACTCCAGCCAGAGGATATAGTGAGTGTACATTTCTCAGTTACACGTGACTTGGATGCTATTTTTCCAGCAGCGATCGCTAGACCGCGTCGTGGCTGGGATAATGTTGCCATGCTAGATCTGCAACAAATGCACGTTGAAGGTAGTTTAGAGCGTTGCATTCGGTTTTTAATCCAAGTCCACCTACCCACCTCTGTGCCCGTTTATCATGTTTACTTACGCCAAGCGCAAAAGTTGCGTCCTGACTGGAGTGTCTCCCAGCCATTCTCAACATCACAGCCAGCAGTAGAGTCAAAAGTTTCTAGTAAGTAGGTCGGTGCTAATAAAGCTCACTAGACATTTAGTTAAGGGAATATCAATACCTCTGACTTCGTGCTATTGACTCCTGATTTCTTTCTAGAACAAAACCAGCTTGTTCAATAGCTCTTTGCCCTTGCTCAGTTTCTAAAAGTCTGGTATATGCTTCTCCAACTTGCTGCTCTCGACCCTGATTCTGCTTAATAATCACATACAATTTAGTAGTAATTGGATAAGTACCGTTCTTAATAGCTTCTGTGTTCAGCTGATTACGCTTTTGCGGACACTGGTCTGGTGGTACTAACGGTTCACGATAAGGGGGGATTAACTGACTAGAAGTCAGTCCCAAGGGTAGAGGCTTAACCAAACATTGATGCACTATTCCCCGCGCAGACGCATAATATAGACCGCCAGGGGTTTGGCTAACACGCCGCAGTGCTTCTGTAGTGGAATAGACATACTGCACACTATCACCAAGAGCTTGTTTGTCTAGAACTCGCTTACCAGAAAGTAATACCATACCTGCATTTTCTGGCGGTGGGGAGAAGGGGGTAATAGTCAGGTCTGGCCCACCCAGCTGCTGCCAATTAGTAATTTTTCCCTTATAGATTTGTTGCAACTGATCTATTGTTAACCCAGACACTTGAAGAGAAGGGTTGACTACCACTGCTATCCCATCAATGCCTACCTGATGTTGCTTAAGTGTGAAGCCTCGCTGTCTAGC
Source organism: Goleter apudmare HA4340-LM2 (assembly GCA_019359495.1). Lineage (GTDB taxonomy): Bacteria > Cyanobacteriota > Cyanobacteriia > Cyanobacteriales > Nostocaceae > Goleter > Goleter apudmare. Next base: position 33,725 of record JAHHHF010000079.1, on the reverse strand, counting down.
TAGATTATGTTCTTCCTGTGTAAGAGGACGGGAAGAATTTGTAAAGTCCAATTGACCTGCTAATAACATGCGAATACCTGAGCCAGAACCAGGGCTACCCTGAGAAGGGTTAACATAGCGTAATTGTAGCTCTGGGCGCATCACCTGAATTTGAGAATCTACGAATTGCCTAATTGGTGCCCAGGCAGTACTTCCACCGTATTTGAATGAGCCAATAGGAACATCGGTGACAGTCTGAAAATTAGAAGCTGCTACAGCAGAAGCTTTGTTAGCTTCTGGATTAGACGAAGACAAAGCATCAGGCTCCACCTGGAGGCGTGGTCTCAACCATAACCAAAGCCCACCAATAATTGCAACTGTAACTAGTTCTCCAATTACCAGACCTCTGATAATCTGTACCGCATCTTGGCTGAGTGAGGCGCTTTTTCTGCTATCATCGGTCATAATGTTCTTCCCATGATGAAGTTTAAAAGTTTTTCAAGACATCCAGGGATTTACCGCTAGCTTGTTTCATTAAAAACTATACATTAATCTTAGTTGTAGTTAATTTAAATAGTTACTCTTGAATTAAGAGTATTCAATGCAGCCGTTAGGGACAACGTAACATGTTAAACAGCAAGTTACTAGGCGAACGTTACCAGGTTGTTCAAGTATTAAGTCAAGGTGCGTTTTGTCAAACCTACATGGTTAAAGATACACACCTCCTTCATAGTCCCAACCGCATTGTCAAACATTTCTTACCCAGCAACAGATATTCCATCCCAGTTGAAATTCGCAGGCGTTTGTTCAAGAGAGAAGTAGAAGCTCTCAATAAGCTGAGGTATTATGACTTAGTTCCCCATCTTTTAGCTCATTTTGAAGATAATCTAGAGTTCTACTTGGTGCAAGAGTTTATTGAAGGGCATACTCTCAGTGCAGAACTATTCCCTGGTCACTGCTGGTCTGAGAGCAAAGTTTTTCAGCTACTACAAGAAGTTTTGGGCATTTTGAACTATGTTCACAGTTACGGGCTGATTCATCGAGATGTAAAGCCGAGCAACATTATTCGCCGCAAGCAGGATAATCGGTTAGTTCTGATTGATTTTGGTGCTGTTAAACCTATTTGGGATCAATTAGTCGTAGATCAGACAAAGACTTCTATCTTTATTCCCATTGAACAACATACCACTATTGCCATTGGAACACCTGGCTACATGCCTAGTGAGCAACAGCGAGGTAGACCACGTCCTAATAGTGACATCTATGCTCTAGGGATGATTGGCATCCAAGCACTCACAGGAGTACATCCAACAAAATTACCAGAAGATGTCAATACAGGCGAGATTATTTGGCAAGATTTCGCACAAGTTAGTACTGAGATGGCTGCAATACTCAACAGAATGGTGCAATACCATTTTCAAGCTAGATATAAATCAGCGAAAACAGCACTAGACGCACTCCTAGTTTTAAGTAATCTCTACACACCAGAACAAGAGTCAGATTTTACTCCATCACTAGTAAACACTAAATTTGAGCCTCACGAGTTTTCACCAAGTTATGAGACTAACTCACAGCCAATAGTTGGTGATTGCGTAAACGATACTACACTACCGGAAAGGCCTAGTTCACCCAGCAATCTTTGCCCAACTATAGAGGAAACGGTAAGCGTTGCCTTGGGGTATCAAATCTCTCCATCCGCACAAGCAAATCATCAAGCTTTGAGGGAAGATGCATCAGCATTACTCTTAGATAGCGAGACAAATAATACTACTATTTCTATTTCTCCTCGTAAATTTGCTTTAGTGGTTGGTTTAGTAGTAGGCGTGTTTTCTGGTCTAGTTTTGATGCTGGTCAGCTATTGGTCTTTGCAGATAGTTACTCCCACTCCTCAAGTTGAAAATTGGCAACTTCAAATACCAAAGGAATCTGATTAAAGTTTGATATTACAAATTACTCGAATCTTGGAGACTACCACAATGCTTACAGTGTGCTAAATGCTTGTAAGTCAAATTGTGGCAATTTTGACACTCAATGTATTGATAATAACCACAGTGAGGACAATAGGCATCATTCTGCCGAATTTTTTTGGCACAGTTGACACAACGTGATTCTTGAACTCTGCTAACAGCTTGAAGTTTAGGGTTAAGGACAATTTTTTGAAAGAACTTGATGACACCAAAACCAATCAACGGAATCAGCAAGATATAAATATAGCTGATGAGGAAAATTAATCTACCAAAAATGGCACTGATAGCATCAAATATAAATTGGAATATGACACCAAATTGCAGAAATTCAAAGATTTTTAGGATGAGCGGGATAAAAAATATAATTAACAAATGCCAGCTAATTAGAGAGATAAGTCCGTATTCTCTACGCTGAGAAAATTGATGGACTAATAAGGTAACGAAAATTAGTGGTAACAGAAAAAGTGACTGAAAACCTAGTTGAATACTGGGATACCAAAAGGATGCCTGGTTATAACTTTCCTCCAATGTTCTAAATTCATTATCTTTCCGAATAAAAGCTAGAAAAGTAAGACTTTCTGGTTTATTTAGCAGTTCATTTTTCAGCAGAGAAATTTCCTTTCCTAACTGTGAAATGTTCCGATTATTTTGGTCTAAATTCTGTTTGGCTTTTTCAGCGCCAACTTGATTAATTGATTGTCCACGAGGTTGTCCAGCAATTTTTTCTAAGAGTGTAGAGTCATACTGAGCGCGGATCTGACTATTAGCTTGTTGCAGCTTACTGATTTGTATTTGTTTCTGATCAATGGCTTTAATAGCTTGTTGATTTTTTGCATTGTTAATTTGGTCTTTGTATATTGCATACTGCAAACAAGTGGGAGAAACTTTACCCAGATGATCTACTTCGGTCTGTTGATATATTTCTTTATAACTGGGTAGATTGTTAATGTTATTTGACAATGGCAACCTGATAAACTCGTAATCTTTATCTTTAGTAGCTTGTTTCTGGTAATTTTGCCATTCAAAATAACATGGATAAGCTTGTGCAGGGCTGAGATGCCATCTACTAATATCATCCAGTCCTGTAAAAACATTGATTAGGATAAAAATATCAATCAAAACAATTACAATCAAACTAACCTGGTTCAGAGGTTCGTTGTTGATTTTCCTTGATTTATTAAAAAATTGCTTTAAAGTCCGGCGTATTCTAGCAAACATATTCTTTTACAGATAGTCTGCGGTTAACTTTAGCAGACTTTAGGATGCATGGCTATAGTTGCTTTTTTCATTTGGTGATTGACTAGGATTTTCTTGAACACTATCTTTGTGAATTAAAAACGCGACAATCCCGGCTACAACTAAGTTAGTAATTAGCAGCGCAATGGCACTCCATATCCAAATTTTCATCTTGGAATTATTTGCGGTTTCAGGGGGTTTAGGTTCTCTTTCCATAGCCATTTCTACGGCAAGCTGTTTGTTTTATGACTAATTTAAAGATACAGTTTTATGTGACTAAGGATTATTAAAGAGTCTGAGCAGAAGCAAGCTCTGCTCATAACTTGACGAAATGAATTTTGAATTGCTTACTGTTTTTCGGTGGCTTTGTGGGAATGAAATCTAATCCCTAAGAAAATATCGTAAACAAACTCAAAAAAGTCTTTTTTCTGTAATATTCCTGAAGTCTGATAACATCCCTTTTCATCCAAAAGTGGCTTCATAGCGTAGTATGCAGGTTGGTAGTTGTACCAAGGAATAGAAGGCCACAAGTGATGAATGAGGTGATAATTCTGCCCCAAAATCAGGATATTCAGAATTGGGTTAGGGTAAACACGAGCATTTTTCCAGCGATCGCGTTCTGCAAAGGGACGATGTGGTAGATAATCAAAAAATAATCCCAGTGCTATGCCCACTATAAATGCTGGTATAAACCAAAAATTCAGGATGTAGCCCAAAAAGCCGTACTGAACCGAAATATAAACAATTACACCAACAATCACGCGGCTAATGAACCATTCCAACAGTTCATAATTACGCCACAAGCGCCGTTGAAAGAAAAACACCTCATGGTATAGAAACCGTACCGCAATCAGCCACAACGGCCCGCCAGTCGAGACATAATGATCTGGGTCATCTTGGGGATGATTGACATGGCCATGATGCTGCAAATGCACTCGCGTAAATACTGGAAAGGCAAAGGCTAAGATCAGTGCGCTACCATGACCCAACAAAGCGTTAATCATGCGGTTACGATGAGCAGACTGGTGACAAGCATCGTGAATTACTGTCCCAGCACAATGCAAGGAAAGAGTATTAATGCTGAAGCATAGCCAGTCGGGCCATTCCCACAACCAGTAACCAAAGTTCGATAACACTAGCATGACCACGACCGTTAAGAACAGGAGTAGCGTGGGGTTGAAATCACCAGGAGGCGCTAAAAGTTCTTTGGGCGGGATTGTCAGTGGCTTGGGTGCCTCCGACGTGAGCATTCTGGACTCCTTATTTATGAATCATTACGAATATACGATAAAGATTAGTGAAGAATAAAGTTTTGTAAATTATTGTATAGCAAGAATTATGGGCAGCTTTGCTGAAGAGCAGAGGAATAGCGCTATGATTCCAGACGAGACTCATAACAATTCAAAATTCAAAATTAAGAAATCCGGATTTTACAAGGACTTCAGGGTTTGGATATGTTTGGTGAATTTTGGTGGATTGATATTAAGTCTTGAACTAATAAATGGGGCGTTAAAGAAGATTAAAGATTTGATTGTAAAACCTCTGCCCTAGGCAGGATGGAGCCAAGATTAGTGTACGATAACTACTCTATCCAACTCCTCCACTCCCTGAGTGCGATCGCAGTGACTGAAAAGAAATGCCCCTTAACTTACGATGATTCCCAGATAGCTCCCTAGATTCAGCCCCTATGCAATTAAGAGACTCTATACGCCGGACAAAAATTGTTGCTACGATTGGTCCTGCAACCAGTAGCCCAGAAATGCTCAAAGCCATCATTGAGGCGGGTGCAACGACGCTGCGGCTAAACTTCTCCCACGGCTCTCATGCTGACCATCAGCGCAATATTCGGTTAATTCGGCAAACCGCCTTTGAACTCAATCAGCCAGTGGCAATTCTCCAAGACTTACAAGGGCCTAAAATCCGTCTAGGGCGGTTTGAGAACGGGTCTATAGTTGTGGCAAAAGGCGATCGCTTCACCTTGACAAATCGCCCAGTTATCGGTACACAAGAAATCAGCTGCATCACCTATGAGTATTTAGCGGAAGAAGTCCCCGTAGGTGCAAAAATTCTCCTCGATGACGGACGAGTAGAAATGGTAGTCGAGGATATTAACCGCGATAAAGGGGATTTACATTGTCGCGTCACAGTACCCGGTAAACTTTCTAACAACAAAGGTGTAAACTTTCCCGGAGTTTACCTCTCAATTAAAGCCATGACTGACAAAGACCGTGAGGATCTGATGTTCGGTCTAGATCAGGGTGTGGATTGGGTAGCACTTTCTTTTGTTCGCAACCCCCAAGATATCATTGAAATTAAAGAGCTAATTTCTAGTACTGGTAAAAATGTGCCAGTAGTTGCCAAAATTGAAAAGCATGAAGCTATTGAACAAATGGAAGCGGTTCTGGCTTTGTGTGATGGTGTCATGGTCGCCAGAGGTGACTTAGGGGTGGAATTACCAGCCGAAGATGTCCCCATACTGCAAAAGCGGTTGATTGCTACAGCCAATCGCTTGGGGATTCCCATCATCACCGCCACCCAAATGTTAGACAGTATGGTGAGCAATCCCCGTCCTACTCGTGCAGAAGTGTCGGATGTAGCTAATGCCATTCTTGATGGTACGGATGCAGTGATGCTCTCCAATGAAACTGCTGTTGGTAGCTACCCGGTGGAAGCAGTGGCGACGATGGCGCGGATTGCTGAACGCATTGAACAGGAGGAGGCGAAAAACTCCCCCAGTGCTCAGTTGAGAGATACCAGACGTTCCATTCCCAACGCGATTAGCCAAGCTGTGGGGCAAATTGCCGAACAGCTAGGTGCTGCGGCAATTATGACTTTAACCCAAACCGGGGCAACAGCCCGCAATGTGTCCAAGTTCCGTCCCCGGACACCGATTTTGGCAATTACACCCCATGTGAATGTGGCGCGACAATTGCAGATGGTCTGGGGAGTGAAACCACTGCTGGTACTAGGACTACCTTCCACTGGTCAAACGTTTCAAGCAGCGATTAATGTCGCTCAAGAAAATGAGCTACTAACCGAGGGAGACTTGGTTGTGATGACTGCTGGTACACTCCAAGGCGTCTCTGGCTCCACAGATTTAATTAAAGTGGAAGTGGTGACAGCTGTTCTTGGTCAAGGCATAGGCTTGGGTCAGGGTTCCGTCAGTGGTCGCGCTAGGGTAGCTTACACTGGTATGGATGCATCTAACTTCAATCCTGGAGATATTTTGGTTGCTCCCCGCACCACTGCTGATTTTGTAGAAGCGATTCGCAAAGCGGCGGGGATTATTACAGAAGAAGAAAGTCTTACCAGTCATGCAGCCGTGATTGGTTTGCGTTTGGGTGTACCTGTGATTGTGGGTGTCAAGAAGGCCACCCAGGTAATCCGGGATGGGGCGATTCTGACTTTGGATATGCAACGGGGTTTGGTTTACTCTGGCGCAGTCGGAACACCCTAACCCCTAGGGGGAATTCAAAATTCGTAATTCGTAATACTCACCTAGGCGTGAGAAGCAAGCTAGTTTCAAACACTCCCAATGGGTGGTTTGTTTAAGCTACGCTGCACTAGATAATTATCATGTGTAAAGACTGAAGGATGAAGCATTTTGTTCATCCTTTAGCTTTTACAGGTCATCTTTCACGATTCTGGAGATATTAACTCCAGTGTGGAAATGAGTCCATATATAGAAACTTGTTGTTTAAAAGTGAGATGCTCCCCAATTATTTATATGAAAACTACTAAATTTACGGCAGAAAAATTAGAGATTGCAGGAATTACAGAAGCAACAATACTGCGTTACTTTGAAACTCTCAACGCTGGAGACTGGGGCGCAACTGCTGTCTTGTTTGCTGAGGATGGTGTAATGCATCCGCCATTTGCATCTGGTATTGTGGGAACAGATGCGATCGCTGCCTATCTACAACAAGAAGCTCAAGATATTAAAGCCTATCCCCACCAGGGAATTACTGGGACTTCAGCAACAGGCGAAATCCAAATCCAGGTTACAGGTAAAGCCCAAACTTCTTGGTGTAGTGTGAATATGTTGTGGCTGTTTATCCTCAATCAACAACGGCAAATTTTGTATACAAAAATTAAGCTTTTAGCCTCTCCCCAAGAGCTACTAGCTTTACGCAGTGATTAATTTTGAGATTTTAGGTGCGTTAGGACTAATATGTCATAACGCAACCTTGTATTTGAATGAATAGAAAATTAATGTAGCCAAGGACGACTAACTTTTTCCAAATCGCTAACCTCATCATCAGTTAATCGCCAGCCTAACGCACCAGCGTTTTGTTGTACCTGTGCGGCTGTCTTCGCCCCAGCGATGGGGATGACGTTTCCTTGAGCAATCAACCAGTTGAGTGCAATTTGAGCAGGAGTGCGATCGCGCTTTTCTCCTATTTCACGTAGTAAAGATAATAATGGGGCAATTTTTTTCAAGCCATCTTTACCAAATCTGGGGTCAATCCTCCTCGCACCGCTAGGAACTTCCCCACTCTCCACTGTGTATTTTCCTGTGAGTAATCCCTGTGCCAAAGGACTATAGGCTAAGATTGTCACACCTAATTCCTTAGCAGTTTCTAAAACACCGTTGCTTTCAATTTGTCGCGTTAGCAAAGAGTAGGGTACTTGGTTCACAGCCAGAGGTATACCCCTCGCTGTTAATATTTGATGCACCTCGCGCATTTGTTTGGCTGAGTAATTACTGATACCCACCGCGCCGATTCTACCTCGTTGCACCTCATCAGCTAAGGTATTAATTATCGCTTCTTGACTTAAAAAGAACGTGAACGGCCAGTGTATTTGATACAATTCCACCCGCTCTAGTTGTAAGCGTTTGAGGCTGTCTGTTAAAGCATCAGACACAGACTGAGTTGTAAATCGCCAAGGCCAATTCCAAAACTTAGTAGCAACTTGTACCTGTTTTTGGGTTTGTTGTAAAAATTCCCCTAGAATTTGCTCACTTTTTCCTAAACCGTAAACTTCCGCCGTGTCAAAGAAAGTCACGCCAGCCTCTAAGGCTGAGGTAAAAGCTTGTTGCAACTGTTCTTGACCGTAGCCATTGCCATAATTCCAAAACAACTTATCACCCCAAGCCCAAGTGCCAATGCAAAGGGGTGTGACAACAGGCCCGTTTTGCCCCAATGTGATGGTTTCCACGTTTATAAGACTGGTTTAATTTACAGTTCTTTACTTTAACAGCAAATAGTCTTCATTAACTGAAGCAGCATAAAGAATTGGTATTATCCAAAAGATACCAAAGACTTTGGAAGTTGGGTTACGCTACGCTCCACCCAACCTCGTATCTTAAGAGAAGTAGCGATCGCTCATACAGGACGTGGACTGGTGATCGCAGTATCCTAAAATTTTGGAACTATTGTGAGCGATCGCAGAAGCTTGCATCATCTTGTACGAGATCACGGTGTCCACAATTTCAGACTCTTGAACCAACCCAAATCTCTGTAATCCAATGTCCAAACACTAGCGCCATAAAGTTGAGCTACTGCTACAACAGAGGCATCCTCTAAACTTCCTTGCCAGTCTGGTATTTGGTTAACCATGCTGTAAATCTCCAGAAACATTTCCATGTTCACTGGTACAATCACCGTGTTCTCACTAATGACACCTAATGCAGTCATTGCAACACGGCTAGATTGTTCTCGCAGTACAAACTTGTAAACTTCAAACAGCACTGGTAGAGGGGTAAGAACCTCACCAAACAATGCTGGTAACTTACTAAACCCGGCTTTGCATTCCTGGTGGTAGTTATCTTTGATGGAAACCAGAGCAATTAGGGGGCCTGCATCCAAAACGAGACGTTTCATCCTTGTATCAAATAGTCTTCATTTACTGAAGCATCTGTAGGAGCATTTTCCACGATTCCGGCCAGAGATAGCAGCCTGGAACCATTTTTGGGGCGTAATTTTTCTGCCAGTGCTGCTTGTACAACACTTGATGGGTTTTGCTCTGGGTGATCTTTTAAGTATTCGTTCAGTTGTGCCCACAACTCATCAGGAATATAGAGTGTGCGTTTCATTTTATTAGCCTTTAGAGGTACAACACTAGTTGTACCTCTAATTATACTTGCTGGAAGGCGATCGCTTATCCAGTAGCAGAGAACAGTGGACGGTAATTTCTATTGTGATGTGCACAGTAAGATCAGATTTGAAGGTTTAAACAAAAGGCGATCGCTCATGACTACCGAAAATAACCCAGCAGCGATATTGCAACCTACAGCCGTTGTGGATTGGGAACCCCCCATGCCACCTACAGATTTAATATTTGATGATGGTGAACCCTTGGAATCAAACCGCCACCGTATTGCTATGAATACCCTAATTCGGTCATTGCAGCAAACATGGGCTGACCGCAATGATTATTTTACCGGGGGCAATATGTTTATTTACTACAGCAGTGCCCAAGTTCGTAACCGTGATTTCCGGGGGCCGGATTTTTTTGCAGTCTTGAATGTTGACGGCAGCAAATCGAGACAAGGTTGGGTAGTGTGGGAGGAAGACGGTCGTTATCCGGACGTGATTGTAGAATTAATGTCCCCTTCTACAGCAACCATAGACCAAGGCATTAAAAAAAATCTTTACGAACAAATTTTTCACACTTCAGATTATTTTGTTTATGACCCCTTTGACCAGAATTCTCTGCGAGGATGGCATTTAGATGATAATCAACAATACCAACCTTTGATACCAAATGAGCGCAATTGGCTATGGTGCAGACGTTTAAATTTGTGGTTGGGGACTTGGGAAGGAACTATAGACAGAGAAACAGCGATCTGGTTGCGCTTTTATGATGCATCTGGCAATTTAGCTTTATTACCAGAAGAAGAAGCTAAAGCATGGGAAGAAGAAGCTAAAGCACGGGAAGAAGCAGCTAAAGCACGGGAAGAAGCAGCTAAAGCACTAACCGAACGTTTAGCGGCTAAATTGAGAGAATTGGGTGAAAATCCAGATTTGTTGTGAATAAAAAACTCCAGGCACTTTGATGGAGTTTCCCATAGCTTTCAATAGATCTTCTAGAACATTCAGGGATAGAAAATCTCTACTGCCAAACCCTAAAATGGCTGCCGTCAAATTATGGTTTTTTGGAATATGGAACAGTTTATCTTTAATTAAAGAGAGACTATATTCAATAAACCATACGGAAAAGTAGCTATGGCAAGCGGTGATGCACTTGATTCTCCAACAAACTCCGTGGCACAGCCAAGGATTAACCTCCTGACCATGTTCCGGCTGGGTTTATTTCAAATGGGATTAGGCATCATGTCGCTGCTCACCTTGGGTGTGCTGAATCGCGTGATGATTGATGAGTTAAAGGTTTTGCCTTTAATCACGGCTGTTGCTATTGCGATGCATCAGTTTGTGAGTCCTACACGGATCTGGTTTGGGCAGATGTCAGATGCCAAGCCGTTTTTGGGTTATCATCGCACCAGCTATGTGTGGATTGGGGCTGTATTGTTTACAGTGATATCCTTTGTGGCTTTGCAAGTGGTTTGGCAATTAGGTAGCAGTTTGCAAACTACTGGCTGGAGTCCCCAAACCTACGGCTGGGCAGGAGTTTTGGCGTTAGTTTTTGCAGTGTACGGTTTAGCTTTGGGTTTGAGTGCTACACCTTTTACAGCACTGTTGGTAGATGTGACTGATGAAGATAACCGCTCTAAATTGATTGGGATTGTCTGGTCAATGCTGATGATTGGGATTGTCATCGGTGCAATAGTTAGCTCTCGGTTGCTAGAAAGACCAGAAATTTGCGGGGCGAATATTTTGGCTTACAACCCGGCTCAAGTTAACAAAGTGGTTGATATAGCCAAGCTGCAAACCACGATTAATCCCGTTTTTATCATTATGCCTGCGATCGTCTTGGGGTTATCGGTGCTGGCAACTTTCGGCGTGGAAAAGAAGTATTCACGCTACGGTTCCCGTTCTACTGTAGTGGAGAGAGAAGACCAAATTACCTTGGGTAGGGCTTTGCGGGTACTCACGGCTAATCGTCAAACAGGGGTGTTTTTTGGTTTCTTATTGGTGTTGACAATTAGCATTTTTATGCAAGATGCCATCTTAGAACCCTATGGTGGAGAGGTGTTTGGGTTGTGTATTTCTCAGACTACGAGATTAAATATTCCGTTTGGAATTGGGACTTTAATCGGCATTAGTTCTACTGGTTTCTTGCTCTTACCCCGCCTCGGCAAGAAACAGACTACGAAAATGGGATGTATTGCGGCATCTGTGAGTTTTGGTTTAATCATTATGTCAGGATTTAGCGGTAATCCTAGTTTACTTATGGGTAGCTTGCTGTGTTTTGGGTTGTCATCGGGAGTAATCACGGCTGGTGCTACCAGTTTGATGTTGGATTTAACGGCGGCGGAAACGGCGGGGACGTTTATTGGTGCTTGGGGACTATCTCAGGCAATGGCTAGGGGACTAGCTACAATCTTGGGTGGTGCTGTGTTAAATGTAGGCAAGATAATTTTTACATCACCAGTAATTGCATACGGCTTGGTGTTTGCGGTACAAGCAATTGGGATGTTAGTGGCTGTTTGGCTACTACAACGGGTAAATGTCAAGGAATTTCAGAGTAATGCCAAAACAGCGATCGCATCTATTCTTGAGAGAGAGCTGGATTAAAGGCAACATAACTCCCCTGCCAATAAGCTCTTTGTCTATAACTTTGGGAATCTTTGCGCGAGAATTAATACATGAATGATTTTTGGACAACAGTTCTCGACTTTGCCCAAACCACCACTACCAGAGTGGGCAAGCAACTGATGCAGGATTTTGGGCAAGTGCAGGCTTTGCACAAAGCTGATGGCACTTTGGTGACGAAAGCCGATAAATGGGCAGATCAGGAAATTCGGGATGCGATCGCTTCTACGTTTTCTGGTTATGGCATCTTAACGGAAGAAAGCGATCAGGTGTTTCCGGGTACGGAATGGTGTTGGGTAATCGACCCCTTGGATGGCACAACCAACTTTACCAGGGGCATTCCTATTTGGTCGATTTCGCTGGGTTTACTGTATCAAGGTACTCCCATTTTTGGTTATGTTTACGCGCCACCACTCAACCAAGCCTTTCACGGATTTTGGCCTGGGACATCGGGGCTATCAACTCCCACGGGAGCATTTCTCAATCATCACCCCATCCACACGAGTTTAGACTCTCCTAGCAATAATCACTTTTTTAACCTCTGCTCTCGCAGCTTGCCAGTGGCACAGCCAGACTTTCCCTGTAAAATTCGCATGTTGGGCGTTGCTAGCTATAACTTCTTGACGGTGGCGACTGGTGCCACGTTGGGAGGTGTGGAAGCGACACCAAAAGTTTGGGACTTGGCAGGTGCTTGGGTAATTGTCCAAGCGGCTGGCGGTACATGGAAATCGCTGAAATCAGAGCCGTTTCCTTTGTTACCAGGAGCAGATTATGGCGATCACTCTTTCCCTACCCTGGTTGTCAGTCGTCCAGACTTGGTTCCGATGTTTACCCCTTTTCTGGAAAGTATAAAAATTTAAAGCATCAAAATGTAGTTAGTATGAGTCGCCTGTGAAATTTTTGATATTTTACAGGCGATTTTTGCGATCTCACAGGAAATCACAATTTTTGACGCGTATATAAATCGATACTGTATGAATTAAAGCTGATAGCTATTTTATAGCAGTATAATTGCTAGTCTACAATCTGTTAGGGTCGTCCTCATAATTGGACATCGAGTATAAAAAAGTTATGTTGTCTAATATAGATTTGGTGCGTGAGTTCGTTAGGTGTTCTATCCGGAAACAAGATGTTTTGTTGGCTAACCCGGCTTTACAGGCTGAAACAGTCTATAAAAGTAACCAAATTACCGCAAAAACCGAGGGCGTAATTGCCACTTTCCCATTGACGAATACAGCCCCAGAATTTTCCATTAAAGCAACTTCATCCCATTGGGATGTGATGAATGAAGCATTAGCCAATTACAGCTATATGCTGACAGGAGAAATAGACAGTCGCGGTTACTATCAGTATCAATATTGCCAACTACCTCAAGGCTATCAGATGCACTGTACTAAATCAGTTTTCTTGTGGCGAGCATGGTGGAAATATCGTAAATATGCTTTAAAAATAGGAATTCCCTTGGAACTGCTGATCAGGAGGCGAAATTCATGGTATCCCATTAAAGATTTAATTATTAGCGACGGACTTCTTTACATTAAAACTTTAGGAACTGAAATAGCTGTTCACTCAGATGATTTAGTAATTTGGTTAAACAAAATTGATTTAAGCAATCAAAATTCCCTATTACTACAATCTTAAGCGCATCTTAATTCACTTATACTTTTTCAGTATATACAGCCTTTCTTAATGAGTTGCCCAATACCCTCCAAGATAACAATGAAAGGACTCTGGCTTGAAAACAATCAATTACAACTACGTACAGATATTCCTATCCCCGAACCATTACAGGGAGAAGTTCTGGTGCGTGTCTTGCGTGCAGGTATTTGTAACACTGATTTGGAACTGATCAGAGGCTACTATCCCTACACTGGCATTTTAGGACATGAATTTGTTGGTGTTGTGGAACAAGGGCCAGAACACCTAATTAATCAAAGGGTAGTAGGAGAAATTAACGCCGCTTGTGGATATTGTCGGTTCTGTCGCCGTGGACAACCAACTCATTGTGAAAACCGCACTGTGCTTGGCATTGTTAACCGCCACGGTGCTTTTGCTGAATATCTTTGCTTACCAATCCAGAATTTACATCCCGTACCTGAGCACGTGCCAACAGATGTAGCAACTTTTACAGAACCCTTAGCAGCAGCCCTAGAAATTCAGCAACAAGTAGCACTAAGTGCAGATGACAGGGTACTAGTGGTGGGCGATGGTAAACTAGGGCAATTGGTAGCGCAGACACTAGCTGTAACTGGCTGCGAACTCTTAGTAGTGGGGCGTCATCGAGAGAAACTCGCTAACTTAGCAGCAAGGGATATTAAAACTGGTTTAGCTGAGGCTGTCACAGATGGATATTTCGATATCTCAGTCGAGTGTACTGGTAATCCAGAAGGATTTGCGATCGCCCGTCGTGCCCTCCGCCCTCGTGGTACTTTAGTGTTGAAAAGTACCTATGCTGGACACCTCAGCTTAGATGCTTCTTCTTTGGTAGTAGATGAAATTACACTTATTGGTTCTCGGTGTGGGCCGTTTCCAGCTGCACTTGAGTTATTAGCCACAGAAAAAGTTGACGTTAAACCCCTGATTCATGCCAGTTATCCTCTAAATGAAGGGTTAGCAGCTTTTGAGTTAGCTCAGAGTCGTGGTGTTTTGAAGGTATTGCTGGAGATTGGTCAGTAAGTAAAGTTTTGGACTATCAACCAAAGATTAAATTCTTGTTGTTGAGAAATTTAAAAAAATTTATACTAAGTACATAGACATATTATTGTTACCTTGATATGCCAAACTTGCCACTTTGGTTACAAATATTACTAGGAGCTACTGGTTTTGCTTTACTTACCTTAGTCGGATTCAAAATAAATCCATATACAGAAGAGAAACCTGTATACAAACAACTACATTTCTATTTTTTTGGGGCCTTTTTCTTTTGTCGATAATAGTTACGAGTAAACTTACTATTACTAATATTCACTCTGTCATTTAATGATAACTATCCAAACTATTGAAACACGTAGAATGATCGCCTACATAATCAAGCCTAACTGAGAGCGATCGCCAGTGATAAAATAAACCCATAACCACTTGCAGCAGGCTCAATTGTATGACCATTGCTCAAGAAAAAGAATCGCAAGAAAGCATCTCCCAAGAGGTAATATTTCCTCCTGGTGATTTATATAGTGATGAACCGCCCTTGGAAACCGAACTGCATCTACGACAAATAATCTTACTTTTACAATGTCTAGAATGGCTGTGGCGAGATAGAAATGATTTTTATGCTGCCGGAAATTTAACCATTTACTACAGTCAACGCCAACGCAAATCAGAACAGTTTCGCGGCCCTGACTTTTTTGTCGTGTTGGGAACGGAACGCAAAACCCGTAAAAGTTGGGTAGTCTGGGATGAAGAAGGCAAATATCCCAATGTAATTTTAGAAATTTTATCTGACTCCACAGCTAAAACAGACAAAGGATTAAAGAAAGAAATATATCAAACTACTTTCCGTACACCAGATTATTTTTGGTTTGATCCCTACACACAAGAATTCGCCGGATTTCATTTATTAGATGGCGAATATCAACCTCTGCAAGCAAATGACCAAGGATATTTGTGGAGTCATCAACTAGGTTTATATTTGGGAATTTATCAGGGATTTTTACGGTTTTTTACGGCAGATAGGCAACTAGTCCCCACACCGGAGGAAACGGCACAACAAGCAGAACAAAGGGTGGAACAAGCAGAACAAAGGGTGGAACAAGCAGAACAAAGGGCACAACAAGAAGCTGAAAAAGCCGAACGTCTAGCTGCAAAACTGCGGGAATTAAATATTAATCCAGAGACAATTTAACTGTGGGAGATTGAGGAATTTATTTGAAATATCATGATATCTCTAGTAAAGATATGGGTTAGTTTTGGCTTGAAAATCACTACAACTAATTGCCTCTTCTGTATTAGCAATTGAGGGGTGTACAGTGCATTTGAGACGGTAATCGTCGGTAAAAAATTGGCAGCCTGGACAAGGGATTTGATGCATTTGCTTGGCTGTGGCGACACTATCACGCGCCGTCGCCCAAAGACTCCAAACAACGAGAATAACTAGAGTCCAAGCACCAACAAAGCAAATCGGGACTAAAAGCGGTTGAATTGCCTGAATCACAGAGGCTATGAGTCGCAACATAAATATGTTCCTGACAACAGTCAAAAATTAAGAGTTAGGAGTATATTAACTCCTAACTCCTAACTGCTAACTTCTGACTAAAGAAGTATAAATTAAATGCCAGCATGACCTAGGGCTAAACCGGTCACTAGCATTCCCAAAACCAGGAACGGTTGGGCGCTGGCTTGATATTTTACGTCATTCTTCAAGGGGTCACGTAAGAAATACATATCCTGGAAGGTGATTTGTGGCAGGATTAACAGTACGAGAATTGCTGCATATAAATTCTCATGGATAGTGACAAGATAAGCAGCTATTAATCCTTGGAAGACATCAATCATCACTACGCAAATCCAGGCCGCAGTAGTGACACCAAACATTACAGGTAGAGATTGTAATCCGAGTTGGCGATCGCCTTCAACACTCTTAAAGTCATTGACGATCGCAATCCCCAATCCTGCCAAACTATAAATCAAGGTGAGAACGACAATTTTCCAGTTGAGTTCGCCAAACAAAGCATGACCCGCCCACCAAGGTAAGGCGATGTAGCTTGCGCCTAAAGCATAATTGCCTAACCAACCATTTTGCTTCAGTTTTAGGGGAGGCGCAGAATAGATGTAGGCAATAAAAGAGCCAAAGATGGCGAGGGCTGTAACATTAGGGAAATCATGACCAGCCCAGACATCCAAAGCGAATGCCACCGCAATACCAGCTATAAACAATACAAAAATCTGCGTAGTTACTTGGCGTTCTGAAATTGCCCCGGAGGGAATGGGACGGTAGGGTTCATTGATGGCATCAATTTCGCGGTCGTAAAAATCATTGAGGGTTTGGGTATAACCAGCAAGCAGAGGGCCAGACAACAACATACAAGCTGCTGCCTTGAGCACATTTTCTAGACTCCAGGTATAGTTACCAGAAGAAGCTGCACCACAGACAACACCCCAAATCAGAGGTATCCAGGTGATGGGCTTCATCAGTTGGAGGCGGATTTTCCAGATAGAAGTTTCTCCTGGTGCAGCACCTTTCATCCCCAACATTTGCCTGGTTTTTGCAGTGCGATCGCTAACTGCTATGGCTTCTTCGCTGGCATTAATTGCTACAGCATCTGGTGCTTCAGCCTGGTTAGAATTCGGGTTAATGGGAGTTGAGTCGGACATGATGCTAATTCGTAATTCGTAGTTCGTAATTCGTAATTTAGAGATACAGCAAAAAACTGATGAGGGAGAGCAATAATTATTGCCTATTCCCTCTTGCCTGTTCCCTAAAATGAAATTATCAAATAATTATTCTGAAACTTCGCCCCCGTAATTGGTCTACCACTCAAAGCTGGGGGTAGGAAGATATTACGACGCTGGTCGCCTGCTTCTACAGTTACTTCTGCCTCTGGCCCGTACTGGGTAAGTTTGACTTGCTTTTTGTCAAATCCTGGCAAAAATAACCTTACCTGGCGGTTATGGATATCAATTTCAATTGGTTTCGGCGCTTGTATAGCTTGCTGGGCAAAGTTAGGTAGGGCATCTATTAGAGGTTGCCATTCACCTGTTGGGGCGTCGGGAATGACACTTACAGGTAAAGGTGTAAATTCTTCTGTGAGGTTGACGTTTGCCTGGGGAGATACGAGAATTACACCACCAACAGTAATCCCAACTTGTTGCGCGCTACCCCACAAATAACGAGTACTTGCTACCTCAATAGGTTCTGGTGTGGTTACCAAGAAGGCGGCGACACGCTTGGGGTCAGCAAGAGCCGCTTTACCCTTTTCTAAGAAATTATTGACTTGATTTGTGGGTAAGGAAAAATTATCTGCTGTCCAATTGACATTGAAAAAGCTGCCAATCAATGGTTGAATTAAGGGCGATTCTGCGATCGCTTTCCCCAAGTCAGAGTTAACAAATAATTGCCGAAATCGCCGGACATACCAACTTAAAGACTCTGGCATTGCCAACATCCGCAGAGTGGTAGCGTCACCTGTGCCATCGTAGACGATCACATCATATTTACCACTGGCATCATATTCACGAATAGCATTCAGAGCCAGAGCGCTGTCCATTCCTGGTAATGCTACCAGTTCTTGACCATAAACCTCTTTGATGATGGGTGTCCGGAGGTATTGCGCCTCCAGTTTTTTCACTTCCTCCCAATTCCGTTCTAGGAGTACAGATGCTTGGAACTGTACAGCCTGCAAATTAGAAGCAATTTCCTGGGGGTCTGAGGTCAGGATAGTATCCAACAGGATGGGTAATGCTGGTTCTGCAAGTCCTGCTAGGAGTACACGCTGGCCTTGGCTTGCCAATAACTTGGCTGCGGCGATTACAATTTTGCTACGAGCAGTGCCGCTTTTGCCCAAAAATGTCAATATCAGGGCCATTACTTGATTTCCAATTACCGCCGATGTTTTCCACTCCAACTTAGCACTCAGCAAATACTCTCAGCTTCTGCTTTGAGTTTCAGATTGGAGTCAACCTCCAATCTGGATTTTCCACTACTACACAGGCTTAATTTCATCTTCAAAAAACCAAGTGGAAAAATTATCTTCAAATTTCACCACTACACCAATACCAGCACCATCAGTGACTTTGTAGCCTTCGATGATACCAACTTGCCCCAGTTTTTTTACAATTGAGGGAGAGACGCGATCGCGTAAACGAAATACTTTAACTTGCTGTCCGATTTCCATGCCTACCTAAAACAATGCAATAAACCAAGTCTCAGTTTAGCCGAATCTGGATACACGAGGAATGGACAATGGACTAATAACTGAACTCTTGAGAAATGACAAACAGATTAAAATTAAATCAACCAATCAAGTGCATACTTATGCTGGTTGAGGCACAACGGCAGGCTTCTGAGCCTATGCCAGTGTATTGCTAATCGCTGCGATCGCTAGCAATTGATCTAAATAATTTGGGATGCTTAATAATCTATCAATAGCGAATTCTCAGCCTGTTCCCCATTCCACAAACCCATGTATCAACCAATTCCACCGCGTCCGCCACAAGAAACCATGCCGACGATGTATGATTTACCCAGTGAATTAATTGGGGAATCAGGATTGCCAGACGAATTTCATCGCATCCAGGCTGAGTTACTCAGTGAAACTTGTCGGCCTCCTAACTATTCACCTCAAGAAATTTTATTAGCTAGCGACTTAAACCTTTACTATGACCCCCGTCATCCCTTGTGGTACAAGCACCCTGATTGGTATATGGTTTTGGGAGTACCTGCTACTAGTGAGCAGCAAGACTTACGCTTAAGTTACGTTGTGTGGCAAGAAGGGGTTGATCCATTTCTAGTAGTTGAGTTACTCTCACCGGGAACAGAACAAGAAGACTTGGGTAAAACATTGCGGGAGGTTAATCAACCACCGACAAAGTGGGTAGTTTATGAGCGCATTTTGCGGATTCCTTACTATGTAGTCTATGACCGCTATGAAAACAATTTACGTCCTTTTCGAGTCTCTGGCACTCATTATGAGCCAATATCCATAGCAGAAAACCGCTTTTGGTTGGAAGATTTGGAACTGGGATTAGGTTTATGGCAAGGCACTTATCAGCAAACTACAGGCTTATGGTTACGTTGGTACAATGCCACAGGCTGGATACCGACGTTAGCAGAGAAAGCTGAACAAGAACGCCAACGGGCTGATAAATTAGCAGAATATTTGCGATCGCAAGGAATTGATCTAGATGGGCTGAGTTAATTAATCAGATTCCATAAACACGCAAGTTGGATTTGGAGTAGTTATCAACTTGTTTTATAGTTTATTCATAGTCCAATTACCAAGTTAATTAGCAGGGTATTTTATGTAATCTTCTATTTATAGAGGGATACAAAAGGAACTTTTATAGCTAATTAGCTTCATAAATAGGAATTGAATGTGTAGATAGTGAGAAAAAAGTAAAAATTGCTACATATAATACCAGGATTTGTACGTCACTCTGGAAGTTTGAGGTGGACTTTGCCTAGACCGAGGCAATCCTAATGTTGTTAATTATAAACAAGGTTTCCAATCCTGATAGCTTACTGTGAGAAAGTAGTAACGTTAATTTGCTACCTCTGTCGCCAACAAATATATACAATTCATTCTCAGAAAAATGCTAATTTGGAAAACTAATGATTTGAATATAAACATAGCCAGTGTACGCTATCGATGCTTGTTGCCATTGCAATACTTAGAATTAATTGGTTACAACTCTTGTGTTTATGCAAAAAATGAGCAAATAAAATTTCACAATAAATCAGATATTATTATTTTCGTAAAAAGCTTTTCTGCCCATGATCTAGATTTGGCACAAAAAGCAAATAAAGCAGGCATGCCGATAATTTTAGATATTTGTGACAATATATTTTTGGAAGAATACGCATCGCCAAATACTCAGCATCTTCCTGTTAGCCAAATATTTCAACAAATGTCACAAATGGCTTCAGCGGTAGTGACAACTGGCGTTACGTTAAAAAGCTTTATACAAACAGAAATAGGAGCATCTATTCCCATATTTGTAATTCCCGATGGCAATGAAACCCTAGCAGATGTCAAGCAAGCATTCTTTTTTGTGAAATGGCAACGTTGGATAAAACTAGCTATTTATAGACCAATATCGCTATTAACAATTATTAAAGCCACTTTTAAATCTAAATTATTTGTTTACAAAAAAAAATCTTATGCGTGGTTACATAAAAAATTACTAATTAAATATTTTAATATCAGTCTATTAAAGAAGAAAATCCCTAAACTCAGAGGTCGAATTGGTCGAATAGTTAAATATTTACTACGAATTGAACCCCCAGTTAAAGTTTTGAGCAATCAAAACGTAAATTATCTAGAAAATAATCAAGGTTCAAATCCACCTTTCCCTCTGACAGTTGCTGTTTGCACCCCAGAACAAAAGCAAGAACTGAATAAAAATACTGACCAGTTAGTACAGTTACCAATTTTAAACTTAAATGCAGCCAGCATCGGGGGGGAAACAAAAAGAATAATTTGGTTTGGTAATCACGGAGCCAGCTACGGTAATTTTGGTATGTTGAATATTTTGGATATAGCCGAGCATCTGATTAAACTGAGCCATGAAATAAACTTTACATTACTGGTTGTGAGTAATAATTATGAAAAATATTGCCAACATATATTTCCATTACCATTTAAGACGGATTATATAAGTTGGAACCCATTCAATATCTATGAATATATATCTCAAAGCAATGTGACAATAGTTCCTAATTCCAAATCTCCCTTTAGTATTTGCAAGTCTGCTAACCGTGCAGTTCTATCTTTATCTTTAGGTGTTCCTGTTGTAGCTACAAAAACACCAGCATTAGAAATTTTTAACGACTGTATAATTTATGACGAATGGGCATCAGGATTAAGAGCTTACTTAAGCGATCGCCAGCTGGTGCAGACACATGTAGAAACAGCAAAATCGATTATTGAAAGTAATTATAGTGGCGAAGCGATCGCTAATCAGTGGGCAAATGTCATCAATCAAGTTATTGGGAAAACAGTGTGATTAAATTTCATAGTTTTGGTAATCAGAAACCAACAGTACTAGTATTTATGCACTTGATCCAAGACTTGGATATAATGCTGCCTTTGCTATTAGGTATAAAAAATAGAGATGATATCGTAGCTAAGGTTTGTGTTCTTGATTGGTTATTGAAACAATCGCCACGGGTTGAGCGAACTCTCAAATCCTTAGATATCAAATTTTTTAGTGTTTCCCGTCTAGGTGTTTTAACAGGATTAGAACCTAGCTTACGTGGTACTCATGGTTTGATTACAGCTTCTGAAAGTACTGCTGATGCTCACAAAGCAGCCTATGCTTTGACTGAAAGGGCAAATAAAGCAGGATTATACACTTATACATTGCAACATGGTTTTGAAAATATAGGTTTAACTTATTTCGATCCAGTGCATAGTGCAGAAGAAATAGGGTTTGCTTCTCAGAAAATCCTGATTTGGGGAGATACTAGTTTATTACCGCCACAAGTGCCACCAGATACAAAATTACGATGCGTAACGGTAGGCTGTTTAAAAGAAGTTATTACTAAAAATAATACAAGTACTAAAGTTGAAATACCAAAACCAAGAGAATACTTAATCGCTATCTTTGAAAACTTACATTGGCATCGTTACAACGAGGAATATAAACAGCGTTTTTTAAATGATATTGAACAAACTGCTCTTCAATTCCCTAATACTACTTTCTTAATTAAGCCACACCATGCTGGGCAATGGTTAACTAAAGATTATAAGGGTGCTCTGCCTTGTGGAGATAACATAGTTATTGGCGATCCCAAAGATCCCAAATGGGAACCCTTTACTGCTCCAGTCCTAATTCAAAATGCTCATGGTGTAATTACTACTCCTTCAACAGTTACACTTGATGCCGCACGCATAGATTGCCCAGTCAGCGTAGTAAGTTATGGGTTAGATATTGTTAATTATGCTCCTCTGCCAATTATTAATACCTTAGAAGACTGGGCTAATTTTGTAAAACAGTTACAATCTCCAGAAGGTAGCAGAGAATTAATAGCTCAAGCAAATTTATTTGTATCTAGAAATATTATTCCTGGAGATGCAGTTAAACGTATCCTTGATTTGATTACCACAGACATTTCAGGAAAAACAATATCCTTAGTGACAAACAATCCAACTGCTTACCCAAGTGAAGTTGCATTAAGATTCCTTGAGGAATTGCCTTTGGAATATAAATTTAGAGGCATGAATAGTGAACACTTATTTAACCGATTAAAAACAGAGAGAGGTTTATTTGTCGGAGATGCTATTGATGCTAGTGCCAAACAAAAGAGTATTTCTTTAATTGTGCTAGTTGATCGAAAGCCATCCACAGAATTAGCAACTACCCTTAAGTCTTGGGAGTTACAAAGTTGCCCTCTCACTCATTGTTTATTAATACCGTTAGAATCGAACTCTGCAAAATGTCTTGATGCTTGGTTGGAAGAGCAAGACCTGGATTGTGAAATTAGAATATGCAAAGACACAGCAGATATACAGAAGTTACAACTCAACGAAATCAGCGATTTTGTTCTGTTTGCTCGTCCAGGAGATATTATTGCTCCCACTTTAGCCACTCGATTGAAATTGATTGCATTGTCTGAAAATCCAGATATTATTGTTTGGAATTTACAACAATTAAGTATTAACAAAGGAAATGGATGGAAAGTAGAAGAATTTTTGCGCCGTCCTCAATTGGAGCGTCACACCATCAGGCACTTAAATTATATTAGTACAACTTTTGCTGTGAAACCCTCTCTTGCCTCTACTTATCCTTTCAACTTATTTGAACACATTATTCACAACGACGCACACTTGTTTCATATTTGGCTGGCCAATCAAGTTCATATCAAATGGCATACTCATCCAGAGTACTTAACACTTCGATGTTATGAAAATAAACCTGCTGATTTCAGGAACTTGATTAAGCCATTTGTTAATACTTACCAGGAACTATTTCAGCAGATTGAGCAGGATTTTGATTTTGAGTTACAAGTAGATGAACAATTACCTTATAAACTTAAACCGCATTATCAAGCCCATAGTATCAGCGTAATTATTCCATTTCGAGATAAAGCTGATGAAACTTGCAATTGCTTGGATAGCGTATTCAATCAGCAGATTGCCGGAAAGTTAGAAGTAATTTTAGTTAATAATCAATCAACAGAAAATAGTCTTAAGCAAATCAAAAAGCATATCGACAACCATCAGAAACAAAGTCTGATCAAACTCATCAATTACGATTTTCCTTTTAATCATAGTCGTCAGTGTAATTTGGGTGTAAAAGCAGGAGATGGTGAGGTAATCGTATTTTTAAATAATGATGCTGAAATAGTCTCTGAGTTTACCCTTGAGGAGATGGCAGCCTGGGCTTTATTACCTGGTTTGGCTACTGTTGGTTGTCAAATTAGTAGTTCTGATGGTAGATATTTATGTGCAGGTATTAAGGCTAGAGCAGTTGCTAGTCCGAAAAACGTTACCTTTGTTGCCGAATCTGTAGATACCAAATATGCGAATGTAATTCGTGAAACTTATGGTAATACTTTTGCTTGTGCAGCCATCGCTCGTGCTACATATCATCAAATTGGCGGCTTAGATGAAAGGGAATTTTTTAATGGTTTCAATGACGTTGAGTTTTTACTGCGTTCTCGACAAGCAGGTTATACCAATATTTATCTTGGACACCTACAAGTAAAGCATTTACCAGGAACTTCTAGAGGACGTTGTGATGAGTTAACTCATTCCATTATTTTACGCCAACGATTCCCTCAAGCCGCAGTTGACGGATTATTTCAACTTGAGCAAGACGAGTATCTTATGGAAAAATTATTAAAATATGACCCAAAACATGACAAAGGAAATAATGTTAATATTCAACTATCTGGAAAAGAACAAGTTTACTTAAATAGTATCAATAAACTTAAAATTGAAATTCAAGCCATGAAAACATCAAAATTTTGGAAAATCCGAGAAAAATGGTTGAAGATTAAGAAAATTTTGGGTATGTAGGCTTGAGTAAAATTCTTAAAAAATTTAAATTATCTAGTAGCATGAGACAAATTTTCAATCTATTAAAAACAAGGTTTAGTATTGGCTATCCTGATAAATTTACTGCAAAGGATGAAGGAACAAATAAAATCAAAATTTTAATTCTTACAGATAATTTCAGTGCCACTTACTATCTAGCTTTTCATTATCCTCTCCAATCATTAATTGCACGATCACAAGTTTTATTGACAGTCCTTTCTCAAAAATGTGTGATTAGTAAAGTAGGTAGTAGAAAACCTACAATTATTTTGAATGAATTATTAGTTTCTGAAGCACCAAATATTGTTATATTTAATCGCTACGGATTACCTTACGGTAGTATTTTCCTAGAACTATGCAAAAAACATGGTATTCCAACAATTTATTTTATAGATGATGATTTACTAAACATTCCTACTTTTCTAGGTTCCGAAATTCAAAAGCAGCACGGCAACACAAAAATTATTAATGAGCGACAATATTTGCTAGCTCATGTAGATTTAATCTATACCTCAACTAGATATTTAAATAATTTCATTTCTCAAATTTTTCCAAAGCAGCAAGTCGTTCATAGTATATATCCACCCTATTTAGAGTTTTTGATATCTAAAAATAAGCATCAAGTATCTATAACAAGAAACAACTTTAAATTCGGATATATGGGTTCCAAGGGACATCAAAAAGACCTGGAAATGGTTACCCCTGCCATTATTCAAATTTTACAAAATTATCCAGATTCTGAATTTGAAACTTTTGGTACTATTTCACTACCCGAGAAATTATCTGCTTTCGGTAACAGAGTTACATCACGTAAAGCTGTGCAAAATTATGATAATTTTCTTAATTGCCTCTACAATTTAAACTGGGATTTAGGAATAGCGCCATTAGAAAATCATAATTTTAATTTTTGTAAATCCCCAGTGAAATACCTAGAGTATACAGCATCTGGTATCCCGACAATTGCTAGTAATATACTAGTATACAATCAAACGATTAATAATATGCAAAACGGTATTCTATCAGAAGAAAATGAATGGTATGAAAACATTGAATTAGTTATCAATAGACCTGATTTAAGACAAGAAATGCTGAGGCAAGCTCAGAAGCAATGTTCACAGGAGTTTGCACTATCTATTACATCAGAAAAAGTTTTTAGTATCGTCAGTAGCATAAGGAGAAAATAATAGTAAAAAATAGTGCTATTTTCAAAGTAATCATAATAATTTTGTGAGCAAAGTAAAATATTTAAAAAATCTAGTTTATTGGCTTGTTTGTAAATTTACCTGTAGTGTTGTTATTCAGTGTAATAATACGGGTCATTGACTACAAAGTCTAGAACACTGATTTGTACCATAGAATTCAGTTGTTGTAGTAAGTTTAAACGCAATCCTGGGTCATAACATTCGGAATTTACTAAACAAGTGAGATAATTCATGATATATTGTTTATTCGATATTCTCCTGTAGAGGAGTATAACGAAATGATTCTTGATCTGGTTTAAGGAAACATCAGAATGTACTTCATACATAAATCAACTTATGAGCCTAAAAATTTACTAGTCAGTGATTGGGATACCGTTGATACTCCTTTGAATCTCTAGCCCACTTTCATCTAAAACGATTAGCCTCTCAAAGAGACTTCAAGGGACTAGGTAGAGGCTAAAGGGTATTACCATTGCTTTTTATTTTAACGGTTCCCTCTTAAACAACTATTTTAGATTAGTATTTAAGTACTAAGCTTTGCTTAAAAAATGAGATTTGCGAGATTAATAATTAAATTGCATAAAGAGCAAAAAACAGAAGTAGTCTATACCCCAGAAAGCAGGATTCGCCAACCTTTGAAACTATTACAAGAAATGCATAATGACTTGCAGGCTTCCCGCGAGTTAGCATGGTGCTTGCTAGTTAGGGATATTAGAAGTCAATACAGACGTTCTTTTTTGGGAATTACCTGGGCGATTTTACCTCCTGCTCTCACCGCAGCAGGATTAACGTTTGCAAGCAATACTGGTGTACTAAATATTGGTAAAACTGACATACCCTATCCGGCTTACGTGATGTTAGGTACTGTTTTGTGGCAAACTTTTATTGAAGCATTCAATAGCCCTCAAGTAGCTATAAACACTTCACGTCCTCTGCTTGCCCAGGTGAAATTTCCTCATGAGGCGATCATCTTAACTCAATTAGGACAAATATTATTTAATTTGATGCTGAAGCTGGTTTTTGTTGTTCTTCTGTTTGTGTTATTTCGCGTATCCGTCAGTTGGACGATCATCTTCGCACCACTTCCTATCATTACTTTAATGTTGCTAGGAACATCTATAGGTTTATTGTTAATCCCTTTAACTAATTTAGTTCAGGATGTATCCAGAGCAATGGAAGTCATGATTCCAGTTTGGTTCTTTTTAACTCCTGTTGTTTATCCTGCACCAAGTGGAGGCATACTTTCATTTGTAGTCAAACTTAATCCTGTTACTCCTTTATTTGTAACAGCACGAGAGATGATCACTACGGGAGTACTATCCCAACCTTTAGGCTTCTTATTAATGCTTGTGATTACACTGATTATTCTTATGCTGGGATGGTTGGTCTACCGTCTTGCTATGCCTTTTCTAATTGAGAGGATCAGTTAAAGATGAGTAGTGGAGCAACACAAAATATATCAGATATTTCCTCCTCGGAAGAGGATGAAGTCATTATTTCTATTCAAAATGTTTCTAAGAAATTCTGTCGTAGCCTCAAGCAAGCTTACCTTTACGGTCTGAAAGATATTACTGCAGAATTAATTGGTACTACCAGGCATAGCCAGAAACTAAGGAAAGGAGAATTTTGGGCGCTGAATAATGTCAGTATTAATGTTAAACGTGGTGAGTCATTGGGTTTAATTGGGGTTAATGGAAGTGGCAAAACAACTTTGTTAAAAATTCTCAGCGGTTTGATTAAACCTGATACTGGTTATGTCAGAATTAAAGGCCGTGTAGCAGCACTTATTGCTCTAGGAGCAGGCTTTAATCCTGTCCTGAGTGGAAGAGAAAATGTTTATGTAAATATGTCTATATTGGGTCTTTCTCGAAAAGATATAGATGAAAAATTTCGAGATGTACTTGATTTCGCTGAAATTTGGGATGCCATTGACGCTCCTGTGAGAACCTACAGTTCGGGTATGAAAGCGAGGTTGGGATTTGCCTGTGCAATTTATACAAATCCAGACATTCTGCTAATTGACGAAGTTTTAGCTGTAGGTGATTTTAAATTTAGAACAAAATGCTATCGTAAATTATCAGAACTACGTAAAAATGGTGTATCATTTATTCTGGTTTCTCACGCTGCATCCGCTATTTTATCCAATTGTGATTCTGCTGCATATCTCTCTCGAGGCGATTTGGTGATATGCAGTGATGCCAAAACAGTAGTTAAGAAATATGAGGAAGATTTATCTATTAATAAAGTTCCAAATGCAGATGTATCTCAAGTCGGTGAACTATGCGTTGCTGGAGAGTCTGTAAGTTCTGCTCTCAAAATAAATTCACTTTCTTTCAGGGATTCTGAAGGTAATATTCTGGATACTCTGACCACTGGTCAACCTGCATATTTATATGTGAAATGTCAGGCTTATGAGCAGGTCAAAGATGTCAGTGTCAATATGATTATTAGAAACTTGAGCGATCAAGAGGGTTGTTATCTTTATCTAGAAAGTGCCAAGGATATTGGATTTATTCAAATATCGTCCGGAGAATTTACTGTCAGACTTCTAATACCATACTGTGGTCTTTTGACTGGTGTCTATTCAACTAAAATTAACTTAACCGCGAACGGTTCTTATTACACTATATTAGATATTATCGAATCGTTTAGATTTAAAGTTGAAGGAGATGAAAACATTAGTCAATCCTCATTCTATCAACCACGAAGATGGGAAATAAATGATTCATGGTGATGAGATAAATCATATACATAAAGTCAAAATATATGTCTAAAACCAATGAAATCCAATTGTTTCAAGAAGAATTTACAGAAGAATATAAAATTATCAAAAGGATAAGAGAAAAAGATTTAACTTACTGCGGTTATCCGAAGCTAGAAAATGTATGCAGAGCTATTAGAAATATCCAATTATCTTCAGTACCCGGCATTTATATTGAGGCTGGGTGTGCTTTGGGTGGCTCTGCAATATTAATAGCTGAAATGAAGCCTCAGTCTGTTCCTTTTTATATATTTGATGTCTTTGGTATGATACCACCTCCATCTGAACGCGATGGTATCGATGCTCATAACAGATATGCAGAGATTGCCAGTGGTAAATCAAAGGGATTAGGCGAAAATCAATACTATGGATACATACAAAATTTGCAGGATGTTGTGCAGGGGAATATAGAAAATTTTGGCTTCAATTTGGCATCTGAAAATATTAATTTAGTGCCAGGTATGTTTCATGAAACTTTAGATATTCAAGATGTAGTAGCATTTGCACATATTGATTGTGATTGGTATGACTCTGTAACAACCTGTATAGAAAAAATTACCCCAAAAATGAGTATAGGAGCAGCAATTGTTTTTGATGATTACAGTTCATATTCTGGTTGCAAGCAAGCAGTTGATGAATTTTTAAGCAGAAATAGTCGGTTTAAACTTGTGCGGTTGGAGCGTTCAGCTACTTTAATTAAAGATGAATAAATAGATGTGCGGAATAGTAGGTATTTTTAATGCTGTCAATTTAGAAACCTCATTAACTGAATTTAGCAAGTTACTTAGGAACCTATCTCATCGTGGACCTGATGCTGAGGGAGTTTATGTTTCTTCAGATAAACCTCATATTTTAATGGGGCATACTCGTTTAAGTATTATAGATTTATCAACTAATAGCAATCAGCCTTTTGAAACCGAGAAAAGTGTCACCATTTTTAATGGAGAAATATACAACTACGAAGAACTTAGGAGAGAACTTAAAGGCAAAGGAGTTGATTTTATTAGTGAAGGAGATACAGAGGTTATTAGTAGAGGTTATGACTACTGGGGTAGAGATATATTCAAATTTATCAAGGGTATGTATGCTATAGCTATATTTGATAAAATCACTAAATCTCTTTTTTTAGGGAGGGATTTATTTGGCATTAAGCCATTATATATCTATCAGTCGGGTAAGGAAATTAGATTTTCTTCAGAAATTAAATCACTTTCTAATACTAGAAATTATAACCTAAATCCAGAAGTTTTGTTAGATTTGATGAGCTTTGGCTACCAATTTAGTTTAGCTTCCATATATGAAGATGTGAAACAATTATCTCCTGGAAGCATAATTGAAATTCGCATGGAGGCGGAAAAACCCGTTATCCAAGAGTATGCTGCTAAAACCGCAAATAAAAGTATCCCCAATCATCAATTTAGCTTCCTTTCTGAATTATTTAATTTGCACCACTTTCAAGAAGTAAAATCCTTGCTGCAAGATTCGGTTAAGCGACACCTTGTATCAGATGTGCCGCTGGCAATTTCTCTATCAGGAGGGCTTGATTCTAGTGTAATTGCTGCCTTAGCTGCAAATAAAAATCCAAATATAGTTGCATATACTAATACTCTGTTTCCTGAAGGCGATTATGAAGTAGAATATGCAAAATTTTTATGTAAAAGTTTAAATATTAAACATAAAGTTGTTCATACAAAAATTACTAATCTAGAGTCTGTCTTAGAAAATATAGCTTGGTATTTAGAAGAGCCTATTCCTAATGTAGCCTGTCTGAATACATTCACGCTTGGTAAAGTTTTGCAGGATGACGGCTTTAAAGTGGCCTTATTAGGTGAAGGATCTGATGAAATATTTGGCGGCTATCCTTGGTATCTTTTTGCCTTGAAAGATAAATTTGTTAAAAATCCTGGAGATATTTTTGATGCTTACCAAAATAGGCGATCGCAAGCCAAAAATATTTTTAAATATCTCACTGATGAGGGTAAAATTTTGTTGCTAAATCGCAATAGAACACAAAAAAATATTTTCATTCAAGAATTTGAAAACATTTCTGCTTCTCCTCTGACTAAGTTCATGTTATTCGAGATTAGCTATCAGCTTCAGTTTTCTCAACTTTTAAGAGTAGACCGTATGTTAATGGCTAATAGCATAGAAGGTAGAGTGCCATTTCTTTATGATGAGCTATTAAATAAATCATTCAGCATCCCCGATTATTTAAAAATACGAGAAAACAAAAGATTACAAATTCCGCGTTTGCGTAATGATAAAATCTGTTTAGCAGAGGCTGTCAAAAGTATACTACCGCAAAAAATTCTGCGAAGAGAAAAATTTGGTTTGCAAGGAACAGTGAATCTTTACCAATCTCCAGGAGTTTTACAAATAGATAGTGTTTTTGAAAAAATATGTCAAAGTTCACAATACCTAGAATCAAGAGATGTTTTGAGTAGATTTTTAAATTGGCATAACTTAAATAATTTAGCTTTAAGTAGAAAAGATAAATTATTAATCTGCTTGCTTTGTATTTGTGTTAATCAATTTGTTATAGGTAAAGTTTATTGTGTAAAAGATCAAGGTTACGAAATAAGTTTGATTGATAAGTAAGTTTATTTTATTGGCAAAAATCACTAATAGCTAGAGAAATTAATAAAATATCTATGTCATATTCTGTTTTAACTCCTCTGCTTATTCCCCCGGAACTTAGGGGTAAAAAATCTGTTAATATTGGCGATGGTTTTATACTCAAATCTATCACTAATCTTTTACTGCCTCATCAATGCCAATATACTTATACATCTAGAAAACTATTGGTTGATGATGAGATTGACAAAATTAATTCGACTAAAGCTTTAATTTTAGCGGGAGCTAATCAATTAAACGATAATTTTACTATCTTACCAGGTATGAACCTGGATATACTTGAGCAGATAAAAGTCCCCATAGTACCATTTGGTATCGGAGTTCATGGTGTGAAAAAATATAATCGGGGGATGTCTGACTTAACCAAAGAGATACTTAAGTATATCCACCAAAGAATCAAATTTTCTGCTTGGCGTTGTCCTTTAACTATTGAATATCTCACGCATCACTTACCAGAACTAAGAGCACAATTTCTATTAACTGGTTGCCCCGTAATGTATGATGAAAAAATACTGAGTCACTCGTCGGAGTTTAGTGATGATGTAAAAACTGTGGTAGTTACTGTCACCGAAAGGCACGATTTTTGGGAAAGGGAGACGCAGACGATTGATTTTGTGTCTGAAAATTACCGTTCTGCTCAAAAAGTTCTTTCCCTACATCAAGATTTCCTAGAATTGCAAAACGTTCAAGTTACGAAATTTTGGAAGAGTTTGCAGATCAAAATTTTGAAACAATATGAACCTACTCCCTTTTCTTTAAGAGAATATGCCAAGCATCGAGGCTTTCAAATATTTAACCCTCAATCTGTAGATGACTTCTTAAGTTTTTATAAAAATTGCGATTTACATATTGGTAGTAGATTGCACGCTCATTTATATTTCTTAAGTCAATCGAAAAAATCACTTCTCACCTATGTTGATGAAAGATGTGTCGGCTTTGCTCAACTATTAGATTTTCCGATATGCGATTTTAATTATTTAGCCAAATATTTAGATTATAACTTTGAAACTTATCGTCATAACTGCATTCATTCTCATAAAGGCATGCACAAATTCGTCAATTATTTACAAAAAGAAATATTATGAGTCCAAAAGTATTTGCGGCTTTTGCCCATATCATCGCTAAGTTTTATGCAGATAGGTATCCGACAGCGGCGTTGGAAGTAGGCGCGGGTGCTTGGACATTGTTATCAATACCTTGTTTTGCTAATTCCCGAAAAGTGGCTTTAAATGCTCAAAAATTTAAAAAGATTCCGCCGGAATTAGCAGCTTGTGATTTGGTTGTTGGTAATAGTAATTCTTTAGATTTTGCGGATCAAGAGTTTGATTGTGTGATGTCATCTTCAGTATTGGAACATGACAAGTATTTTTGGAAGTCTGTAGCAGAGATTTATCGTGTGTTACAGCCAGGAGGTATATTTGTTGTTGGTGTTCCTATTTATATGGCTTTACCTACAGACTATATGAACACTACCCTGACTTTTAAGCGTCATGGTATAGCTTACAATGCTGATTTTTATCGTTTCAGTGAACAGGCTGTGAGGGAAGTAATTTTAGAAAATTTTACTGTCCATGAGACAATTTTGGTTCGTAAATATCCCAACCCTTATTTAGTGATGTCTGGAGTAAAAAACTAGTATAAAATGATTACTTTTGTAACCTTTCATGCTGATATTTTAGCAGAGGAAATTGAAAAAAATACCCCTTTAGATAGGGATAATTTTTATGATTATCAACAGACTATCAACTTAATGTTTAAGTCTGTTGATAAATTTCATAGTAAATGTAAAAAAGTCATTTTAACTAATTTAGAAACTAATTTGTCTTTCTTAGCAGGAGATATACAAGTTCAACGGCATCCAGTAAATTCACGAGAAATCATGTTAAGTCGCTTAGTGTCACAATTACATTTTCTCCAAAGCCATGACTTTTCATCAGATGTGGTGTTGCTTGATTCGGACATCTTAATTAATGACAATTTAGAATCGTTATTTATACAAGAATTTGATGTAGCTTTAACAGTTCGAGCCGATCAAGAAATGCCAATTAATGGTGGCATAATTTATGTTTCTCAAAAAAATCCCGTATCCGTGATTAATTTCTTCCAAAAGCTTTATTCCTTATATACAGAAAAGTATCAACAGAAGTCTCAATGGTGGGGCGATCAATATGCTTTAGCAGATGCAATTGGTTATAAAGCAAGTAGCAAACTTGAACCAGGGAATATAGAAATTGATGGTGTAAATATTTTATTGTTACCCTGTGAAATTTATAATTTTTCTCCTAACTACGAATCTGATTTGGATGTTTGTGAACTAAAAGAGCAAAAAGTTTTACATTTTAAGGGTCTACGCAAGCAGTATATGAGTGTGTACTGGGAAAATTATCTTGCCTTATATGGTTTGCAAGATTGGCAGAAAAAAAATGCTATTTTTCAACAACAAATTCTAGCTTTACATACTGACAGATTAAAGTTAAAAGCTACTATTAAAAATAGTCAAGCAGAAAAGGTAGAGTTGCAACGTCAAATTAAGTCTGACGTCCACACTTTGCAACAAGAAATTAATGTATTGCAAAGGGAAAAATCTAAATTAC
>JAHHHF010000078.1 GCA_019359495.1 Goleter apudmare HA4340-LM2 | reverse complement strand
AGGAGGAAAAGTCTAAATTACAGGAGGAAAAGTCTAAATTACAGGAGGAAAAGTCTAAATTACAGGAGGAAAAGTCTAAATTACAGGAGGAAAAGTCTAAATTACAGGAGGAAAAGTCTAAATTACAGGAGGAAAAGTCTAAATTACAAAAATCTATCCAGGAGTTGGCCAATCAGATAGCAGAAATGCGCAGGTCTAAATTTTGGAAATTGAGAGAAAAATATTTTAGATTAAAACAAATTTTTAGCAAGTCTGAATAAACTAGGTAAATTTATGAAGCATCTAGATATAATATCAGAGATTTATTTAGCAGAGCCAAACAATCATTTCCAACAGGTGACTGAGGTGCTAAAAGTTGGGGCTGAGGCGATCGCACAAACAGCAAACAAACTCCAACCCCAGGAAGTAGGGTTAGCAATCCAGTTATTGTCTGTCTGTACGGGGAAAGTGATTCTGGTAGGCCTGGGTAAATCGGGTTTGATTGCTCGGAAAATCGCTGCGACTCTGACTAGTACAGGTACGGCTGCTATTTATCTCCACCCAGCCGATGCACTACACGGGGATTTGGGGATTGTCACCGCTAATGATGTAGCAATTTTGATGAGTAATAGTGGTGAGACTGAGGAATTATTAGAGATTGCGCCTTATTTAAAACAACGGCAAGTGCCGATTATTGCCATTATCGGTAACTTACACTCTACTCTGGCGAGGAATGCTGATGTTGTTTTGGATGCTTCCGTAGACAAAGAAGCATGTCCTTTGAATTTGGCACCAACCACCAGCACCACTGTGGCTTTGGCAATTGGGGATGCGATCGCTATGACGTTAATGCAAGTGAAAGGATTGACACCAGAAGATTTTGCCCTAAATCACCCAGCGGGAAGATTAGGCAAACGCCTGACTTTGAGAGTCGCTGACATCATGCACAGTGGTAGTGAAAATCCCACAATTTTACCAACAGCTACATGGTTAGAAGTGATTACTGCTATCAGTCAAGGTGGATTAGGCGCAGTTAATGTTGTAGATGATTGGGGTTATTTAATAGGTATTATTACTGATGGGGACTTACGCAGAACCTTCCAAAAAACTGACCCCACCAAGTTTGCAGGTATCAGCAGCGATGCCATGATGACCAAAAATCCGATTACAATTTCCCCAAACTGTTTGGCTTATGATGCTTTACAACTGATGGAAAATCGTCCTTCGCAAATTTCTGTCATGCCAGTAGTCAATGAACAAGGAATTTGTCTTGGTTTGATTAGGCTACATGATATTGTCAGGAGCGGTTTGTGATGAATATTTTAGCTGTGATTCCCGCACGGTATGATTCTCAAAGGTTTCCTGGTAAACCTTTAGTGATGATTGGCGATCGCCCAATGGTACAGTGGGTTTACGAAGCAGCTAAACAATGTCCTTCTTTCAGCCAAGTAGTTGTAGCTACTGATAGCCAATTGGTTGCCGAATGTGTGGAAAAATTTGGCGGTACGGTACAAATGACGAGTAGTAGCCATCTTTCAGGTACAGATCGAGTAGCAGAAGTGGCGACACGTTATCCCGAAGCTGTAGCAGTGGCTAATGTCCAGGGAGATCAACCATTTGTCAAGCCAGAAATGTTGACAGAGTTAGTTGCACCCTACTTAGCTAACAATAAAGCACTACCAGATATGACAACCTTAGCCTGTCCTCTAGATCAACACACAGGTTACGCCGATCCGAATGTTGTCAAGGTGCTATGCGATCGCCACAACCGCGCTATCTACTTCTCTCGTTCTCCTATTCCCTACTTTCGTAATTCCCTACCAGCGCCAGTATTTCATCATCTGGGTTTGTATGCCTTTAGGCGTGATTTTCTCGCAGAATATGCCCAACTCACACCTACTCCGTTGGAGCAGTGCGAAGCCTTGGAACAACTGCGGGTATTGGAACATGGATATGCAATTCAAGTCTGCCATACACAGGTTGCGACTCTGGAAATTAATACCCCAGAAGATCTGATCCAAGCTCAATCTTTGATACTACCCAGCCTCAAAGCGTGGGAATTCTAGGTTCAAGCTCGCCACAGAACAAATGCAAAATCTTTGTTGTTCTGCACACTGGAGATAAACCAGGAGGAAATCCATCCCCTATCGCAAGCCAGCTTCGCAAGTTCGACAAAATTTTCGGGAGTGTAGTAGTGTGCGTGGATTGAATAGTTCCGACGGATCAAATCTTCTGGTGTATTGTAAGGTGCTGTATAGTGACACCACTTCTGATAATGACAAGGTTGAAAGTCGATAACTCCAGCGTCATATTCCATTAACCAATCACCTGAAGTACTGGATGGCTGACGGAGATCGAATGTATATCGTAAGTCTGGGACGACACCCGTAATTACGCCTCCCTGCTTGAGCTTTTTGCTCCAGGATTCAATGACGGCTAACGGGTTGACCATATGCTCAATCACATGTTTTGAGAAGATAAAGTTAAGGGTTCCGTCCTCAACGCTCTCAAGATGCCGTGCATCGGCAACAATGTAGTGCTGCCAAAGCGATGGGTCGATTTCTCTGTCAGCCTTACCCTTGTGGTAGAGAGCACTCCATGCTTCGGCTGACATCCGCTCAATGTAACGAATCTGTCGCCCTGGTTCAGGTTTCAAGAATGGTGCTGTGCCAGGTCCCACTTCAACACCATCTTCTACACATAGCGACAAGACTGCCGTGCCAGAACTGACTACAAAGCCATGAATGAGCAGGATAGAACTACTTCCCAGATTTTGTAACACGAGGTCAAATCCGGACGATCTACCAATTGCGATCGGCCAATTTAAATCAACCTCTTGTAATCCAGACCCATTATGCTTTGGACTCCAGAGCCGATACTCAGTTCCAGTCTCGCGGTCCTTAGCTAAGATGACAAAATCTTCTGGTCGGAGCTTTCCTCCGTCACAGCGCCATCCTAAGTCTCGTGGAAACGTTTCCAAGACTCGGAACTCATGCGCGTCAGCAAGCACAAACTTCGTTCTCGGATCAAACTTCACAGCGAACTGCGGGATGCCATCAAGCTTGACTGAAACTGGATATACCTGACCAGTTTCAATACGAAGCGCCCGATCATTTCGCCTGATCAGATCTGAGAGATTCATACACTAACCTGGATTATCCAAATAATAAGTTGACCAATGATTCGGACTAAGCAACTGTTTTTAGTCAACCACTTAGCTCAAAAGACATTTTAATTCACATCAGGCGTTTATTTTGAATAAACCATTATCTAAAGATAGAGAGCATCTTGACAAAGTGCTATGTGATCGACATGGTCGTGGTATATAATCTTCTCGTTCTTCGATACCTTGTTTGGGAACTTCTGTGGCAACTTTGGAAATCAATACCCCTGATAACTTCATACAAGCTCAAGCCTCAATTACCAAAGGGGTTAATTAATGATTCAAACTCAGATTACCCAGAGTCTTACTATTGGCGATAATTGTCCTCTGACCTTAATCGGCGGGCCCTGCGTCATCGAATCAGAAGACTTTACCTTAAAGATGGCTGACAAAATCCGGCAAGTTTGCGATCGCTTGGGTATCGCTTTGATTTTTAAGGCCTCTTTTGATAAAGCCAATCGCACCTCTATCAATTCTTTCCGGGGTCAAAACTTAGAAACCGGGCTAGAAATTCTCCAAAGAGTCAAAAAGGAAATTGGCGTTCCCGTTTTAACAGATATTCACGAAAGCCAGCAAGCGGCGATCGTGGCGGAAGTAGTCGATGTCCTGCAAATTCCGGCTTTCCTGTGTCGCCAAACTGACCTACTGATCGCCGCCGCCGCCACAGGACGCGCTGTCAATGTCAAAAAAGGTCAATTTCTGGCACCGTGGGATATGAAATCTGTGGTGGGGAAATTAGAGTCAGCCGGAGCGAAAAACATTCTGTTAACGGAACGGGGAAGCAGTTTTGGATACAATACCTTGGTGGTTGATTTTCGCTCTTTACCACAAATGCGGCAACTAGGCTACCCAGTTGTATTCGATGCTACTCACAGCGTGCAAATGCCTGGGGGACAGGGTGATAAATCTGGTGGACAGAGGGAGTTTGTCCCCTATCTGGCGAGAGCTGCTGCGGCTATTGGGATTGATGCACTGTTTATGGAAATTCACGAAAATCCTGATCTGGCGCTCAGTGACGGGCCAAATATGATACCTCTGTCCCAGCTAGAAGCGGTTTTGACACCAGTTTTGCATATCCATAACAGTTTGGCAGAAGCTGCACCCATTGATTTGTAATGAACAAAGTATCTGAATCTGAGTTGCGATCGCGCTTATCCCAAGTGAAACTATTGGCATTAGATGTCGATGGCGTGCTGACAGATGGAGGACTTTACTACACAGAGACTGGTGAAGAGTTAAAAAAATTTAATGTTAGAGACGGTTTAGGGCTAAAATTGCTGATGCAAGCAGGGATAGACGTGGCAATCATCACAGCCAGCACATCAACCTCAGTCCTGCATCGTGCTAAAAAGTTAGGAATTAACTACACCTTTATCGGTGTAGAGAATAAACTATCAGTACTAGAAAATCTCTGTCATCAGATCAATATCACCCTGGAACAGGTAGCCTATATGGGTGATGATTTAAACGATATCCCCGTACTCAAAGCAGTGGGATGTCCTTTAACTGTAGCTGATGCCATGCAGGCAAATAAATCATCAGCTATATATGTTACTAAACTATTCGGTGGACAAGGAGCAGTAAGAGAAATATGCGATCGCTTTTTACAAGATTAACCTCATGGTTTCAACGCAACGACTCATCACCTATAGAGCCAGTCACCGTCACCGAGCAAAAATTACCGACTGGTACATTGCAGGAGCAGATAGAAGAATTACCATTCAAAGGTTTTGATGAGCAAAGGAATGCCATTAAATTTGTAGACTTTTTAAGTGATGAAGATTTACAAGAGTTAAACAATATATTGAAATGGAACTGTTTTGTAGTAGATACCAATGGTAGGAGGTTTGGTAACTTAGCTTGGCATGGTAAACGTAATACACCACAAATCATTCCTGACAGAAAAATATTGTTAATGAATGAATATTTTAATTTAGCAGATAAGCATGTTTTAGAAATTGGTTGCTTTGAAGGTATTCATACAATTGGTTTATCTCAATATGCCAAGCAGGTAACAGCATTCGACTCTCGGATTGAAAATGTTGTCAAAACTATTGTCCGCAGTTCCTTGTTTGGACTGCATCCTACTGTCTTTAAATTAAATGTAGAAGAAGATTTAACCCAGTATTGGGATTTACTCTCAGCTGATGTCATGCATCATGTTGGTGTACTTTATCATTTAAAAAATCCAGTACAACATTTACTTGATTTAAAAAAGTATATTCGCTTAGGCTTGATGTTGGATACTCATTATGCTCTTGATCAAGATGCTCAAGAGACTTATGAAGTTAATGGTAAGAAATATGCTTACAAAAAATACCGAGAACAAGGATATGCAGATGTATTCTCAGGTATGTATGAATCATCAAAATGGTTGAGATTAGATGACATCGTCTCCATTTTAAAGGAAGTAGGATTTGGACAAGTAGATATAGTAGAACACCGAGATGAGCGTAATGGACCACGTGTTCTATTGCTAGCTAAAAATAATCAATAAAATAGTAAAAGCAGGTAGCGAATCCCAGGTTTAAGTATGGTACATGAAAAAGAACTAGTTTCATTAACTGTTGAGAGTCCCATACAAATATTTGTCGGTACTCAACAAGAGCAGATGTTAGCTGTCAAAGTTTTAGAATACTCGATCAGAAAATATGCCTCAATGGCAGTTGAAGTTACACCTCTATTTACAGCAGTAAGCCAAGCAGGGATCAACATTCCTGAACCACAAGATCCAAAAATTAAACCTCGGACTCCATTTAGCTTCCAAAGATTTGCAATCCCCGCACTCAAAAATTATAGTGGTAGAGCTATTTATCTCGACTCTGATATGCAGGTTTTCCGGGATATTAAAGAGTTATGGTTACTGCCATTTAACGGAGCAGATTTACTTTCTGTTTATGAACCAGCAGACTTT
This sequence comes from Goleter apudmare HA4340-LM2, assembly GCA_019359495.1. Taxonomy (GTDB): domain Bacteria; phylum Cyanobacteriota; class Cyanobacteriia; order Cyanobacteriales; family Nostocaceae; genus Goleter; species Goleter apudmare. The sequence goes on along the minus strand of JAHHHF010000078.1, from coordinate 98,092 downwards.
AAAAGAGCACCTCAATTTAGTGTAATGGTGATTAATTGTGAAAAACTGAAGTGGGATGTAGTAGAGTTAGTCCGAGATTTAGAAAGGGGGAAATGGACTTATGAGCAATTTGTGTTAGCAATGGCGCCAGCTAACAAAATTGCGCCTGTAATCCCAACTGAATGGAATGATTTAGAACGATATACAGCAGGCAAAACAGCTTTAACTCATTATACTGATATGGCATCTCAACCGTGGCTAACTACAGAAAATACCTTGGGATGGCTGTGGTGTCAAGAATTATTTCATGCAATTCAAGAAGGCTTTATTAGCGAGAAATTTCTTAGAGAAGAAGTTGACAGAGGATGGATCAGACCTTCATTAGTTTATCAAATAGAACATGGAATTATTGATCCACGGGAACTACCTGCCTCTGTAATTCAGCAAGATAAACTTGAGTTCATACCTCCCCACAAAAAGAAAAAACTTATCAAAAATAATACTGAGCAAATACAAACAAGTAATTTACCTAAACTTTGGTCTAGCAAATTTCTTATATTATCTCGATATATTCGTCAATTAATAAAAGTCAATTTTTTCAGGCATAAAGTTTAGTATATATAAAATTGAAATGCCAAAATAAATTTACAAATTCAAATCAAATGCAGGGACAAGAAAAAATTGGCATTGTTTTGGCAACCTATAATCCTAATTTAGGATATTTCCAAAAACAGATTCAGTCTATTCAAAACCAGACTTGGCAAAACTGGGTTTGTCATATTGTTGATGACTGCTCCCAGCCGGAATATCAAAGTGCAATCCAAAAAATTGTTGAGAACGATTCACGCTTTATTTACCATTTCCACTGCGATAATCTTAAGCATTATCATAATTTTGAGAGGGGTTTACAGTACTGTATACAAGACTCTACAATCACAGCAATTAGCTTCTCAGATCAAGATGATATTTGGATAGCAGACAAGCTAAAAGTATTACTAAAAAAACTACGTTCTGAACAAGCACTGCTAGTTCATTCTGATCTAGAATTAATCAACAGTAAGGATGAAACTATCAATTCTTCTACTTGGAATTTTGAAGGACGCAACCCTGAAAAGTCTACAGTAGAATTATTATTACTTCGCAATGTCGTGACAGGATGCTCTTTGTTATTTTGTACTTCTCTAATACCTTATATCCTGCCTTTCCCCCAACAAAAGGAAATTGGTTTACATCATGATTGGTGGGTGGCATTAGCCGCAATTCAAATTGGTAAAATCATTCATATTCGCCAACCTTTAGTCCGCTATAGACTCCACAACGCCAATACAGTAGGAGCCATGCAAGATGCGGGCAAATTCTACAGCGAAATCATGCTATGGATAAGTAAAAAATATCGAATTACGGGTAAAAGCTACTTTACACACTATAACTTGAGTAAAGCATTTTATGCTCGGTTTCAGCAACAATTAGGTGCAAATTGGTCTAATCCTTTTGATGAGCAAAAGTTAGATTTTGGTTTAGGTATTCTCAAGCTTTGCTACCAAAGTTTAAAAACAGGGTATCGTGCTGAGGGTATCGCGCTAAGAATTTGGTTTTTCAAATTCCTTTTTGATATCAATAAAATTAAAAACTATATGTTAAATCTATTACTAATATTTCCAGGAGCTAAGAATAATATTCAAAACAAATGACACAGCAACCAACTATCTCAATATCGATTATTTTAGTTAACTATAATGGGGCGGAAGTTTTACCAGATTGCTTAAGCTCTATAGAAAAGTATATTGATACACTTACCTGTGAAATCATTCTTGTAGATAATGCTTCTACTGATGGTAGTTTAGAATTAGTTAAAGAAAACTATCCTCAAATTCGGCTAATTAAAAACTCAAAAAACCTTGGTTTCGGAGCCGGAAATAATGCAGGTGCTCGAATTGCTTATGGCGAGTTCTTATTTCTACTAAATACAGATACGGTACTTACTAGTAATATTTTGCTACATCTCATTGATTTGATACAGGCAGATACCAAGATAGGAATTATTGGGCCAAAATTGCTAAATCCAGATGGAAGCTTACAAATTTCTGTTTCACCAGCGTTAGGAATTAAAGGTGAATATCAAGCTCGTCAGATACATCAAGCTTATCAAAATGTGTCTAATTTAAATTTAATCGAGCAGAAATTTCAAGAAATTCAAGAGGTAGATATTGTTGTAGGTGCTGCTTTTTTTATCCGCTCAAGTTTATTTCAAGAATTAGGCGGGTTTGATGAAAACTTCTTCATGTATTTTGAAGAATCAGATCTGTGTCAAAGAGCGCAGTATCTAGGATATAAAATCATCTATACACCCTATGTATCTTTGATACATCTGCGAGGATATTCTATTCAAAAGGTTGCAAATGCAATGGTTGTGGAATACAGGCGCAGCCAAATTTACTATTATCAGAAGCATCGGCCTTGGTGGGAGCAGTTATTATTGAGAGTGTATCTTTTTTATAAATTTTTATGGGAATTTATCACTACATCTAATCCTAATTGTCTAAAAATTATTAAGTTGCTAATTAAATTTTAAATTATGTCTATACTAGCCAATTTATCTTTTGCTCCAGCACATCCCACAGGTTGGTTAAGTTATAGTTTTAATTTATTACAATCACTACAAAGTTTAGATATTGATGTTTTAAGTCCCATCGAGTTTTCAGGCATGAAATGTCACCAATCTCCTCCATATATTACCACAGAGTTTGGGATGAAAGGACATTTACAGCGCCTGCTATGGACGCAATTTCGACTACCAAGTATCTATCGTCAGTTAAAGTCAAATTTACTATTTTCTCCTATTCCAGAGGCTCCACTATTTTCTGACTGTTCTTATATCATTACTGTTCATGATTTAATTCCTTTAAGGTTTCCACAATGGTTTTCAAAAACACAACGACTTTATTGCCGTTATTATCTTCCTGCTGTTATTCAACAGTCAGAGCATGTCATCTGTAATTCAATAACGACGGCTGAGGATTTAATGAATTTTTTGAAACTTTCAGAAAATAAAATTACTCCTATTCCATTAGCATATGACAGCAAAAATTTTCGGTTTTTTGATTTGGCAACGCAAAATTATTTCCTTTATATTGGACGACATAATCCTCACAAAAATCCTGAACGAATAATTGATGCTTTCGCAGCGTTACCTAACTGCAAAGACTACGAACTGTGGTTAGCAGGGCCAAGCGATTCACGTTATACCCCTAATTTAAAAGCACAAGTTGCAGAACTGGGTATAACTAATCAGGTAAAGTTCCTCGATTATGTTCCCTATGATGAATTACCAAAAATAATTAATCAAGCGATCGCCCTTATTTTCCCCAGTCTCTGGGAAGGCTTTGGCTTACCTGTTTTGGAAGCAATGGCTTGTGGTACGCCAGTCATCACCTCTAACCTGTCCTCGCTACCGGAAGTCGCTGGCGATGCGGCGATTCTCATTAATCCCTACAATACAGGGGAAATTACAGCAGCTATGCAGGCTATTGCTACTGATTCAGGATTGCGATCGCACCTTTCTGTTCAAGGTATCACTAGAGCCAACCAATTTAGTTGGGAAAAAACCGGAATTGCTACCACTGAAGTTTTATCCCGCTATTTATAAGTTGCTGCTGACAGGCGATCGCACAGTAAAATTAATATCTAGAGTAGATATTGCATTATTTATTTACAAAAACCAATTAAAATTTATATTTTAGTAGAAAAGAAAATCTTAATCTAAAATGTTGGCTATATAATGTATACTTATATTTATCCTATTTAGCCAAAACACTCGATAAAATCGATGAATCAGCCTGCTGTAATCAGCAGCAATGTGGTGAAGGCAAAAGCCAGTGAGTTGGGATTTCACAAAGTAGGTATTGCTGCTGTAGATGAAGTAGATAGTACGGAGATTCAGCGCTTAGAGGCGTGGATAGCGCTGGGTTATCACGCCAAAATGCAATGGATGACTAACCCCAAACGCCAGGATATTCGCTTAGTCATGCCAGAAGTGCGATCGCTAGTATGTGTTGCCCTCAACTACTACACACCAGATCAACGTCCCGGAGGCGAAGAATACGCCAAGATTTCCCGCTACGGCTGGGGTAGGGATTATCACAAGGCGATGCACAAAAAACTTAAGGCACTAACAACCTGGTTACAATCGTTGGATGCAGGCATCCAAGCTCGTTATTATGCAGACACAGGCCCAGTGCAAGATAAAGTATGGGCACAACGAGCCGGAATTGGTTGGATTGCGAAGAATGGTAATGTAATTACTAGGGAGTACGGTTCTTGGGTATTTTTGGGTGAGGTGTTGACCAATCTGGAATTAGAGAGCGATCGCCCTTCAACACCACACTGTGGTACTTGTACTCGTTGTCTTGATGCTTGTCCTACAGATGCAATTACTCAACCATTCGTCATTGATGCCAATCGCTGCATAGCCTATCATACAATTGAAAACCGTTCCGAAAAATTACCAGACACAATCACACCTCATCTCCAAGGCTGGGTTGCAGGTTGTGATATTTGCCAAGATGTTTGTCCTTGGAATCAACGTTTTGCCCGCGTTACGGATGTGGCAGAATTTCATCCTGATCATGGGAATATTGCTCCTAAGCTGATAGAATTGGCAGAAATCTCAGATGAGGAGTGGGATCGACAATTTCCAGCATCAGCCTTGCGGCGGATTAAACCAGAAATGTTACGACGTAATGCCCGTGCTAATCTCGATGCATCTAGGCACAATAATGACCCAGAAAGTAATTATTTTTGATTTTGATGGCACAATTGCAGATACATTAGATGCTCTTGTAAGTATTGCCAATCGTTTAGCTGTAGAGTTCGGCTATATCCAAATTACACCAGAGGAGCTATCTCTTCTGAGAAATTTGACATCTAGAGAAATTATCAAATACTCTGGCATTTCGGTGTTCAAGATTCCTTTCTTAGTAAAAAAGGTCAAGTCTGAGTTAAAAAATAAAGTCCATGAGTTCAAACCTATTCTAGGTATTCAAGAAGCACTAATAGAATTGCAAAATGAAGGTTATAGGCTAGGGATTATTACTTCTAACTCTCAAGAGAATGTCACACAATTTCTGACAGATAATACTTTAGATAGCTTATTTGAATTTATCTATTCAGGAGTCACAATTTTTGGCAAGACCACAATAATTAACAACGTATTAAGACAAAAACAACTAAAACCTCAAGAAGTTATTTATGTCGGCGATGAAACGAGAGATATAGAAGCGTCAAAGAAAGCAAATATTAAGGTAATTGCCGTAACTTGGGGTTTTAATTCACCAGAAGTCTTAACCAAGCAAAAACCAGATTTCCTAATTCACAAACCAAGTGAACTATTAGCAGTCATTAAAAATTGCTAAAGGCTGAAAATTACAAATATAATTTCCCATTCAAATGGAGTACAAGACCATATCACAAGGTGCAGGGGCGCGGCAGTCAACTTATACCAATTCACCAAAATCTTGATACACATACAAGAGCTTGTATATATATCATCCATAAAGTGAAATGGTATTAGTCATTGGAGTGTTTATGAACTGGCTGAGGAATTGATTGAACAAGGTATTGTCGAACAGATATCTCCTCACCAGGTAGGTACTAGGCATAAAAATTAATACAGTATCGATACCCTACTGGAAGGGCTACGCCAAACAGCGAATTGATCATGCCAATCGCTTATGGAGATATATAACTTAGATATATCATGAGGATTTACTCTCAGCTTTTCTCAGAAAATACTCCTAAAGAATTATTCTCCATATACATAACTTTGATATAATTATTGTAGTTATCCTCTGCGGGTAGCATAATCTTCTACAAAAGCAGATAGATAGGGTTTGTAGTTGGAGGATATTATGAAAAGTCTCAAAAACTTGGTCAGTCCACCCTAACACTTGTTTGTAAAAAAGTGAAGTAAACTACTGTTTCCGCCTCTTTGACAAAGAGAGGTAAAACTTAGTACATAGCTTCTTAGGGTATCACCAGAGACTTTTCAGAAATCATCCTAACTCTTCAATGCTCAAGCATTAACTACAAACTACTTTTACCTATCAAGTTTTGATTTTCAATACCTAATTTAGGAAAAAAATAGGTAATTGGCCTAATACTTTCAGCAACCACAAATATGGTCGGACTGAAATGTATTTTGCTCATCTTCTTTTTATTCTATCTTGACGATTTACACACCTCATTTAATACATATCCATAGCCAGGCATGAAAATAGCAATAGCGTCTGCACCACATGAAAATAATTCGTTAGTCTTACAACGAACCAAAGAACTAATCATCACTACTCTATTCGGCGGTGTACCGCGTCCACTGGGAACATTATTGCGACGACTCATATATCGGTCGATGTTTGCTCGCGTCGGAGAAGCACTCTACATTCAAGAAGGAGTTGAATTCCTTGGCGCCAATGTGATGGAAATCGGTAATGAAGTGAAGATTCTGCGAGATGTGCGGTTGAATACTCATACATTAGATTCTCGGTCGTCGAATAATCGCCTGCGTTTGGGAAACAAGGTTTGTTTAGAACGAGGTGTTGACATCAACGCATCTGGTGACGACTGCTTGATTGAAATTGGTGATGAGTCTTTTGTGGGCCCCTATGTTTGCATGGCAGGCCCCGGTAATATTAGAATTGGTCGCCGTTGCCTGATTGCTTCTCAGACAGGTATTTATGCAAATAACCACAGAGAATATGGACTGAGCCGCGAAGGAATTAAGATTGAAGATAATTGCTGGCTGGGTACAGGAGTAAAAATTCTGGATGGAGTCACCATTGGTCGAGGATGCGTCATCGGGGCTGGTTCTGTGGTGACAAAAAATATTCCTCCGTACTCTGTAGCAGTTGGAGTACCAGCCAAAGTAATTAAAAGCACCACAGGAGTTACTCACTAGGCAAAAGGCAATACATATTCAGTTATTGCGTTACCCTCAACCCAAAGGGATGAGGGATAATTTTATGTTAACTAGTTAATTTTTTAACCTTTATCAAAGGTCTAAACTGATATTAAATCCTGACTTCAGATAAAATTTAGCGTCAGAGGTTTAATACATTATTATTTGCAACTATGACGACAAAACCATCTGTTAAATCATTCGACTGGGATGCCTTGATTAATTCTCTCCCAGGCATAGAGATGATTACAGAACCCAGCCAAGTAGCAAAATTGTCACAGGACTATCACACATTTAGCCCAGTGTTAACGCCGAAATTAGCGGGAAAAGTCGGGGAGATTGTGGTACGTCCTGCCAATGAACAGGAAGTGTTAAAAGTTGCCACAACTTGCGCTAAATTACGAGTACCTGTGACTGTCCGGGGTGCAGGGACAGGGAACTATGGGCAATGCGTACCTCTGCATGGTGGTGTCATTCTCGATATGACCAAGATGCACCAAATTCTCTGGGTAAAACCAGGGGTAGGGCGGGTAGAAGCTGGGGTAAAATTGGCAGCGTTGGATAAACAAGCCAGAGAAATTGGTTGGGAAATGCGGATGGCACCCTCAACCTACCGTACTGCCACAATTGCCGGCTTTATTGCTGGTGGAAGTGGAGGCATTGGCTCGATACAATATGGATTGTTAGGCGATCGCGGTAATCTCTTAGCATTAAAAGTCGTCACCTTAGAAGAGGAACCCCGCATCATCGAACTCCGTGGTGATGATGTGCAAAAGGTAAACCATGCCTGGGGAATCAATGGCATCATCACAGAAGTTGAACTTCCCCTAGCGCCGGCCTATCCTTGGGCAGAAGTCATCGTCACCTTTGACGACTTCATCACCGCCGCCAAATTTGGTCAGGCATTGGGCAACGCCGATGGCATGATTAAGAAGTTAATTAGTGTCTTTGCATCCCCCATTCCCCAATACTTCCACGCCTTGCAGCAGTACATCCCTAGCGGGATGCACCCAGCATTTTTAATGGTTGCTGAACCCAGCTTAGAATTCCTACCAGGGTTAGTTAAACAATACGGCGGCCAAATTACTTATCAAAAATCCGCCCAAGAAGCAGTCAAGGGCACCCCTTTAGCAGAATTTACCTGGAATCACACCACCCTCCACGCCCGCACTGTTGATACTTCCATTACCTACTTGCAAAGTATCTTCCCCCATGATCCCAGCCTGCAACTGGTAGAACGTCTTTATCATTACTTTGGTGATGAAGTGATGATGCACTTAGAATTTTTCCGGGTACAGGGTGCGGTAATTGCAGGCGCTTTGCAACTTGCACGCTACACCACAGAAGCACGCCTCAATGAGATTATTCACTACCACGAAGCCCAAGGTGTGATCATTGCTAACCCCCATACTTACATTATTGAAGACGGTGGTAGAAAAGTTATTGACCCAGAGCAGTTAAAATTTAAGGAAATGGTTGACCCCTATGGATTGATGAATCCTGGTAAAAGTAAAGTACTAGAATTCAAAACTCACAATTAAAATGAGAACACTACGGATGAACATAGATTTAAACCCTTGTACATCTATAACTTAATTTCTCAACACTAGGGACAATCCTAAATCCAACATCCCACATCCCGTATCTCTCATGATTGAAATTGACGGTTCCTACGGGGAAGGAGGCGGACAAGTCCTCCGCACTTCCCTGAGTCTAGCCGCCATCACTGGCACACCCATTCGCATCGCAGGTATTCGCGCCGGACGGAGAAAGCCAGGACTAGCCGCACAACACTTAACAGCAGTGCGTGCGGCGGCGAAAATTTGTCATGCCGATTTGCGGGGTGATGCTTTGGGTTCCATGATGCTGGAATTCATTCCTGATAGTTCCGTACAGCCAGGACACTACACCTTTGATGTCACAGAAGCACAGCAAGGCAGTTCTGCCGGTGCCATAACTCTAGTTTTGCAGACTGTCCTCTTACCTCTATCCCTAGCTAGTGCTGACTCCCAGGTGATTTTAAGAGGCGGAACTCACGTTCCCTATAGCCCCACCATGACCTACATTGAGCAGGTTTATTTACCCATGCTGCACCAAATGGGGATAGAAGCGAAAGCCAAGTTACGCGCCTGGGGATGGTATCCCCAAGGTGGGGGAGAGATGCAGATACAGGTGAGTGGTGGTAAAACACTCAACGGTATTAATTTGTTAGAACGGGGCAACTTACGACAGGTAAAGGGATTAGCGGTAGTTACAGAACTACCTGCCCACATTCCCCAACGCATGGCAAATCGTGCCGATAATTTGTTGCGTCAAGCAGGATTGAAAACTGCCATCCAGCCATTGCGGGAAAAGGGTGTAGCACCAGGGGCTGGGATTTTTTTAACTGCTGAGTATCAGCATAGTTTAACTGGTTTCGGTGGGTTTGGGCGGTTGCGAATCCCCGCAGAAAAAGTTGCGGACATTGCTTGTCGGCAATTATTACAGTTTCACCAAACTGGCGCACCCGTAGATGAACATTTAGCAGATCAGTTACTATTACCTGCGGCGTTAGCCTCAGAAAAAAGTCAGTATCGGGTAGCGGAGATTAGCACCCACTTGACAACAAATGCAGCCATTATTGAACTATTTGGTCTGGCAAAGGTGACGGTAGATGAAGTAGAGAAAATAGTGATGGTGAAGCCTTTGATTACTCAATAAGTTTAAAGACTAAACACTTTCTTCAGAGTTTTAACTTTAGCACTATCAATACCACATTCCAGCTTGGAAATAGGATTTAAGCTTTTCCATTTGCCTTTACTCGCACTGAATATCAAGTCAGATGCTATTTCGACATCAATATTTTCAAAACCATCTATTTTAGATTTTGATAAATAGATTAACTGATTAAAAATCTCATCTCTTGATGCATATTTAATGCTTACAATTTCTGGTGATTTTGGTGGTGGTGAAAGCGGTGCTGGAGATGCAAGATAGAATACTTTGGTAAGCTCATCTAATTTTTTTCCCCTAGTAATCCCACATTTCAAATTAGTTATAGGATTCAAGTTAGACCAATTTTGCCTATCAGATGCAGCAATTCGGTTTGTGGCAATAATAGGATCTATTCCTTTTAATGCACTACCTGGTTCTGCTACTAAATATCTAAGAGCAGCTAGAATTGTATCCCTTGATGCTGTGTTTAAATTTACTTTAGGTGTAACTTCTCTAGCTAAGATTTTAGCCTGCTCGATACTTTGAGGTTCTGAAGGAATTACTATACACCATACCCGTTCTAATTCAGCTTGTTGAGCAACTGCATATACAAAGTGATTGCTCACAGCTTGATATTTATAGTCACCAATTTCCTTAACTATGATAGGAATCCAATTTCGCCCATCAGCTTGTAATACAGCCTCTGTTGCTGCTTTAACAATAAATTCTGATGTCGAAAATTGCTCTCCAGGCTCAATATCAACTAGTGGTAGATGCTTGAGTTTGCCAATATTATCAAAATCACTCATAAAATAAAGTACTCCTTAGCTAGGCTGAGGTAATATTTTGCAGCAGTAATATCTTTGAAAGCTGCTGGAGCGCGAGAAAATGCTGCACCTGCTACAATCGCATAGCTTGGCAAACTGAATACTCTGGTGTTAGTGTCATCTTTGGTATAATTAGGCCAAAAGTAAGGAAGTAAATTAAAGTTAGATGCTTTTATCTCTCTTTCGATAATAGATTTAATTTCTTGATTTGCTATTTTAATCTGCGAAGGAGTACTGTTTTCTCCATTAAAAAATATCGGCATTGCAATTGGTCCACCATCTTGCCTAACTGCCTTAACTTTTGGTATAAACTCTTTAATAACTGTAGCTGCATTATCAAGAGAGGCTAAGTTATTGTGCTTTGTGGGTATAAGAACCACATCACAGGCGTAGAGACTACTTTGACTAAAAAACATCCAATTTGTAGGACAATCAATAAATATATAATCATATTCATATACAAAAACCTTTAAGGCATCTTTTAACCTAGCAGATCCCTTTTCAATTCTTACTGCCAATTCTTCTTGTGTAAAGTTCTTTAGTTTTGGATCTGCGGGAATAACATCAAATGTTAATGATTTACCAGATTTAAATTTAATTGAAAAAGGTTGGATCGTATCGTGAATGTTTAAATTTCGATCAGATAAGCAATCATACAAGCTAGTTTTTCCTACTTGTAGACCAAGAGATTTAGTTAAATCTCCTTGCTGCGGATCAAAGTCTATTACGAGAACTCGTTTTCCCTGTTGTGTAAGAGTAGCCGCTAGATTAGCAGTTGTTGTAGTTTTACCAACGCCTCCCTTATTGTTATAGACGCAAATTGTTAATGTTTTAGGGGGGTGATCAATTAAATATTTTATATGTGCAACTATGTTATTAATGTTATCTTTTTTTATTAAAAGGCTAGATGTAGCAGGCAAGACAATTTTCCCATGCCTGCGAAACAGTTGAATATGAATGGAATTAGTAATAATTCCCCATTCAGATGTACTGCATTGAGAATCAAGCAAATATTTGTTTATTTGCTTTCTCGTATTTATATAATGTGGAGTCCCTTCTGACAAATTAATCTTTGATCCTGCACCTGTTGCCCTTGCTTTTACTTCTATGAGTAAATAAGGGTTAGTTTTAAAATTTGAGGATATATCACCATTATTATTTTTCCACACAGCAAAATCTACTGTGCCATTTCCTGTATTAAATTGTGGAATCTGCTCTTGTTGATTAAAGCCTAGTGCTTCTATCAGAGGTTCAACAAATTTTTTGCTGACGAGTGCTTCATTACTCTCATCTAGTGGAATGTTATCTAAAATTTGATTCCAATCTTTAACCAGCATTACATAATTATCAAACGGGAATATAGGCGTAGCCGTTTGCTTTTTTCATTCAAGCAAATTTGTTACATAAGTTACCTCAGTATTTTTAAGGAACTAAATCGATAACTATATCAACTTAGGATGGAAATTTAAAAAGACATAACTTTATTCAAGTATTAGAACTGAAAGCATGAGCAACTGTGACGAACTACCTCGTTCCCAGCCTTTGACTGGGAATGCTGTTATGAGGCTCCGCCTCCGGTACTTGCGGCAGAGCCACCTGGAATTCATTTCCAGGTGGAACCTGGAAACGAGATTGTACTGGACTGACACAACTAAAATGTTGCAATAAATCTTTTCTTCTTTCTCTGTTTCCTCTGCGCCTCTGCGGTTTATTAATGCAATCAAATGAACCACCCATAAAAGACAATCTCGTTCAGTTGCTCTCGTATCAACAAACCGATAATCTTACTAGTGCCGTGCCCGTACAATGTATTTTTGGTTAACGCACAAATTTAGGCTTGCCACGCCAGTACAAGGATTATTGCTTAAGTTGATACCAATGGACGTGCCCTTGCTCTCACCACAGTGTAGCTTTCGCTCAGGCTATCAACTTTCTTGTCAATACCTCTTGACTATTTGTAACAAAAGCATTAAATTAAGTTACATAAGTTAACAGTTAAAAATAAAACCTAACTGAAATCTTACCTATCAATCGCTGTATCGAATTGTCATTCGGACTTCTCCCATCAACCCCGGTTTGTAGCCGGGGTTTTTTCGTTGGTTGTGTGTACCAAGAGACGTTGCATTGCAACGTCTCTACGTGGGTGGTCTACGCTAGTTGGTTTACAAGGGCGCTGACATCAACGGCTAACTTTTGCCCTAGTTTCAACAAATGGGGACACTGGTTAGTATCTTGGTCGTTGGCTAGGGTGATGAGACATATCGACTTGATTTGATTGTGCAAACAGCTGAAGTACAGTTCTTGGGATCGGTGCAGGGAAATACCGAGATTCAGTTGATATCCCACATCAATCAGCTTTTCTAAACGTTGGATATCTGCATCTACGCTACCGTTGGGATCATGTAATAGTTGCCATAGCAGTCTTGTAATCAACTGTTCTAATATCTGCCTACCTTCCGGAATATTCAGGTGACAACGCAGATGTTTGGCTTCTGTGGCGATCGCCTCTAATTCTACTATGTGATTCCAGCTGGTTTGTGGTTCTGTGATATCTTGCTCTAGCGATCGCAATGTTGTCATACAGCGATAGCCTAAAGCAATCTCGGCTGCTACCTGCAACTCTTGGGGAACAGCCAACTCATCGCGGTGGAATGCCATGATCACGCCGTAATTATCCCGGTAAGCTTGGGTATATAGCTGGTTCAAGCGTGTCAAGGTTTCTTGACTCAGCAGTTGCATAATCCGGTGGCGTTCCTCAGCAAACAGATCCTGCAAGCTGAAGGCTTCTTCCCTAAATAGCTGCGTCATCACCAAAATCGCATGGGCTGCACTCGCTTGTTGCAAAGCTGCAAACAGCTTTTCTTTCAATTGACTGTAGTCACGCCGCCCAGAAAATGGTTGAATGCAACAGTGGAAATCCCAGCCTCCCAGATGGAGAACGGCAAACACTAAATGCTCACTTTCCCAGGTAATTTCTGACACCAGCTTCAAATTTCCTACTACCAAAGTTAACGATCCCATGCGCTGTAGCTGGTAATCTAACTCATGGGCGGTGTAGCAATAGACTCGCTTTTGGCAGGGATGGGGGTGAGAAGCATCTGGAATAGCTACAGAATTACGTGTCTCTGTGGTTTTGTGATTGTTGAACAGAGAAGTAATGGCGTAATGGGCAGCTACTTGTTGGAAACCAATTTGGGCAGTCAACACCAATTGGCGATAAACTTCCCCAGCGTGTTTAAAGTGCTCCACATTACTGGGTGCTAAACCCAGGCGTTTAACAAAGCCTTTTTCCAACTGTACACCCGCTACATCCCCGGCCAATTCCAAAGCACGGGCGGCATAACGCAGAATTTGAGTGCCTTCAGGGCGAGAAATTTCTTCAAAAAACCAACCACAACTGGTGTACATCAGCAAGGCATGACGTTGCATTTCCAATAAACGCAAAGCGTCTACTTGTTCGGCGGCGGTGAGTTTGTGGGTTTGATGGCGGGTGAGAAAACGGCTAACATTGGCACCAGAGCGATCGCGTATTACCTGAATATACTCATTCCTTGCTTGCCAGGGATCGCCAAAAAGTTGCTTGCCATATTCTTCATACACCTCAATTAGCTGATCCCGCAGCCAATTTAAGGCATCCCGTAAAGGGCGACGCCATTTTTGATGCCACACACCCCCTTCGCCACCACAGCCACAGTCATCTTGCCATCTATCGACGCCGTGGGCACAACTCCAGGCTGTGACTGGCTTTAACTCTACTTCCCAAGTCGGGGTATTTAAGCTGAGGTAATGGGCAAAGTTCGTTACCGTCCAACCATGCTGGGGAAACTCGGCGGTAAAGGCATAGGCTAGAGTTTTTTCCGTGCCTTTTTTGTGGTGTCCAAATGTTTCCCCATCCGTTGCCACAGAAATCAATTGGGCGGGACGATGATCCCCACGGACTGCTGCACCGATGCGTCCAGCAAAGTGATGGGAATTATAGACTACATCACTAAAACCCATATCCCGCGAGATGGGGCCGTCGTAGAAGAAGATATCAATGTAGGGTAGCTCTGTTAAAGATTCGCCATCGACATCTGCAACTGTGGAGTTAGTGCTGAGGGGTGAAGATGCAATGCTGAGTTTTGGCTTCAAATAACAACGATAGGGACGGGTGGGATCAATCTGACTACCACCAACTTCGTGCCATTCCGGATGGGGATCATTATGGGTAGGGAGGAGACGACAACGCTGGGCTTGAGATGGTGCTAGGACAATGAAGCGAATGCCTTCAGCAACCAAGACTTCCAAAGTGGCGTAGTCCACAGCAGTTTCCGCTAACCACATGCCTTCGGGATCGCGTCCAAAGCGGGAACGGAAGTCTTCTGCACCCCAGCGAATTTGGGTGTATTTGTCCCGTTCATTTGCCAGGGGCATGATGATGTGATTGTATACTTGCGCGATCGCATTGCCGTGACCATGCAAACGCCCACAACTCTTAGCATCGGCCTCTAAAATCCGTTGATAAACCTCGACATCGTGACGTTCTAGCCACGACATGAGTGTGGGGCCGATATTAAAGCTCATGTATTCGTAATTGTTTACGATCCCCACCACTTCGCCCCGTTCATTCAACACCCTGGCAAAGGCGTTGGGGCGATAGCATTCCCAGTGAATCCGCTCATTCCAATCATGGAAAGGTGCAGCACTCGGTTGGCGCTCAATGGCGTCTAGATAAGGGTTTTCCCTCGGTGGTTGGTAAAAGTGACCGTGTACAGTCACATACACACCAGTTGCCGTTTTCAGGCGATCGTTCTCCTGACTTTGTTTGGGATCATGGTGTGATGTCAATGTTGAGCCAGAGCTAGCTGGCAGTTCAGCAGCAGAAGTCATGTATTTTTATCCAAAAAAAACTTGCAGTTGCGCCAAAAAGCTTGTCTGTCCATATACCTATTTACAAACGGCTGGAGACAAAATCCGGTGTAGACGACAACTATTGAAATCAATTCCTAGTTCCAAGAAAGCGGTTTTAGTATAGCGGGAAATCTGCGTTATCGCACAGCCCTTTCCCGAAAGGCACCAAATCATTAGCCATTGCACAACGCCTCATGTAAGTTGTTTTGTCGTTGGCACGGTATCACATTTAATTGTCTTTTAATATATTAAACCGCATTTTTGGAGTAAAATTCTGAACTAATTTGATAGTTTTGCAACAAAATATTGCAGAATCTACGTAAATTGCAATCTTATATTACATATCTTGTTCTAGCATTAAAACCGTATTATCCCGGAACTCCTAAATCACCTTGTTGAGAGTATCCTATTGAAGACTAGGAGCAGGGAGCATGAGATATGAGGGAGAAAAGGAAAATGACACTTGACCCTTGACTAATTCCCTATTCCCTATTCCCAAATACAATACGCTCAACTCAAGGTAACTAATGTCAGTCAAAAACACTATTTTTCTCGTTTTGTTAATATTTATCCCGATTTCCTTAGCAGCTCACTTCCTGGAGTGGGGAGAGTTGATAGTTTTTATCACAGCTGGATTAGCAATTCTGCCTTTAGCTGCTTGGATGGGTACAGCTACAGAAGAAATTGCGGTGGTAGTTGGACCATCTTTGGGGGGATTGTTGAATGCTACCTTTGGTAATGCTACAGAATTAATCATTGCCTTAGTGGCCCTGAAAGCTGGACTAGTAAATGTGGTTAAAGCTAGTCTGACCGGCTCGATTATTGGTAACTTGTTACTAGTAATGGGTCTTTCGATGTTTCTAGGCGGACTACGCTACAAAGAACAAAAATTTCAGTCGGTTGTAGCGCGGGTAAATGCTTCGTCGATGAATTTGGCGGTAATTGCCATGTTGTTACCAACAGCAATGAACTACACTTCTGTAGGTATTAGTGAAAAAGTTCTGCAAAATCTTTCTCTGGCGGTGGCTGTAGTCTTGATTTTGGTATATGCCCTGACGCTGCTATTTTCAATGAAGACTCACGCCTATCTGTATGATGTAGGTATGGCAGAAACAGAAGCAGAGGAACCCTCTCATCAGCCACCAAATATTTGGTTATGGAGTGGGGTGCTGCTAGTGTGTACTCTGTTAGTAGCTATAGAGTCAGAACTGCTGGTTGATTCTTTAGAAGTAGCGACATCTCAGCTAGGTTTAACGGCCCTATTCACTGGGGTAATCCTGGTACCAATTATTGGGAATGCTGCGGAACATGCCACAGCAGTTACAGTAGCGATGAAAGACAAGATGGATCTTTCTCTCTCTGTAGCCGTGGGGTCAAGTATGCAAATTGCTTTATTTGTTGCTCCCGTTTTAGTGATAGCAGGCTGGATATTTGGTCAGCCAATGGATTTAGATTTTCAGCCTTTTGAATTAGTAGCTGTGGCTGTATCCGTATTAATTGCTAATAGTATTAGTTCGGATGGTAAATCTAATTGGCTCGAAGGCATACTACTATTAGCAGCTTACTCAGTATTAGGATTTGCTTTCTACTTCCATCCGGTGATTGATGGGATTGGGTAGTTAGTAGCAACAGTTAAATTACGCAGCGATCGCTCTCAATTAGAATAGCGATCGCTTTTTCATCTGGTATCATTTCTGTTTGATTTGTGATCATCACCAACATCATACCATTTTAGATTTCGGATGTTGGATTAGCAATCGCTATCTACGTCTGGGTTTTGTGAATCCAACCATCGATACTTTTAAGTAGTTTTTTCTATTACCAGTACCTCTTAAAAAATTACGAATTTATACTTTATAAGGTTTAGGCAAATAGTTACTGTAGCGGCATTTTTTTCCAGATAATCTTATAACTATAGAAGAATTATCTATTAATCAAACAAAAACTATGACCGCAAGAACTACTTCCAATCCTACCTTGCCAAATCTCCGTTTTGGTGATTCAGGTGATGCCGTCAGAGTTTTGCAACGACTGCTGTTAAATAATCGCTACCCTGTAAAACTTGATGGAGTTTTCGGTGCTGTAACTGAAACTGCTGTAAAAGCATTTCAAAACCAGCGCAATTTAGCAACCGATGGAGTGGTTGGCTCTCGCACTTGGCGTGAGTTGATATAGCCATGATGAAATAATTGCAGGCAAACAAGAATTAAACACCAGATACTGCCAACAAGACTGATTAATCATGGTTATTTGATGACAACACAGGCGATTTGTTAGAGAAATTGGGCTTCTGACGTAAATCCTTCCAAATACAGCAATAATTAAAGTTAGCGTTAAAAAAACTCATCAATGTTTTAACTACTAATACTCTTGCTATCATGGCTAAAACCATCATAAATAGGAGCATATTGAAGATTTAATTATGTCCGCTTAACTAATACCTGGGGAGGAGGAACACGAAGCTCATAGTAAAAATTTTGTTCAGCAAAATCATACATATTTTTTTTTCATTTTTCCGTATCCGTTATTCCGGAATAGCAGCAGTTTTGCTTGTCAAGACAAGTATGAGTGTGAGTAAAACAAACTATAATGAGTGAAATTGGCCTGCTAGTGACGGGCGTGTTAAAGTCAGGGCAACCATCTGTGCCTAATTTTTTGGAGCAGCAACCATTTCATTCAGAAAATGGTGTGCAAGCTTCAATACGTAATCAGTTATCTCGGTTAGTGGTCAATGCTCAAATTACACCACCTGAATTCATTCAAACAGATAGGAGTTCCCCAATCGCCTCATCAGCACTGCAATTAAAGAACGCAAATACACTTAACAAAATTGGCAAAAAACTTGCGCCTTTAAGTCCCCCCAAGCTATTAGCTCAAGTTAATTATTCTGGGGAGTCTGTGTTGGCGGCGAAGAGTAGAGGGGTGGGAACAAGATTGCCAAAGTTTAGTGGCCGCCGTCTACCAATAGTGAGCTTTGGTAACTCAGGTGTTACTGTTAGAGTCTTACAACGGCTGCTAATTTCTAACGGCTATGGAATGAGAGTTGACGGCGTTTTCGGCCCATTGACAGAAACTGCCGTCAAATCTTTTCAAAACCGCCGTAGTTTAACCCCGGATGGCATAGTTGGTCAAAAAACCTGGCGCGCATTGACGATTTAGTCATTTGTCCTTTGTTTTTTGTCCTTATTTAATCACAAGTGACAAATGACAAAGGACAAACTATCGATATTGATGCTGTTCTAATAGTTGTTGCGCTCTTGGCTTGTAAATTAAATAGAACAAAGCCTCTATATAGCGTAACAAATCCTCTCGATTCTCATGGGAGCTAAAGTTCCAAAAGCCATAAATCCGTGCTAAAGACAACAGCTTGGTGGTGTGAATTTTCCAGGTGTAAGTACTGTAAACTCGGTCAATTCCTTGCTGAGAAATTTCATTCCAGTAGTTAGAGTTTTGTTCACATCTGAGAACAAAATCTAAGACTTTAGTAGCTGTTTCTTCTAAATTTGTCGGGTTAATATAAAAGCCGTTTACCCGATCTTGAATAATTTCTAATGGGCCGCCAAATTGTGTAGCAAAGGTTGGCAGTCCCGAAATCATTGCTTCTAAGATCGTCAAACCAAAGGCTTCAAATAAAGCTGGTTGGACAAATATGCCTTTGTGGTCGGCAATCACGCGATAAATTTCACCAGAATCATTCTTAGACAAACGTACACCCAACCAGCGAATTTTCCCGTAGAGATTATACTGTTCAATTATTTGGTAAAGTTTGACTATTTCGTCCCGTTCTTCATTATCACCTGACTCTTCTACACGCAACTTACCTGCTACTAAAATTAAGTTGCAATGTTCTTGTAATTCTTGACTCTTACCATAAAGTTCTGCCAACCCAGTCATGTTTTTAATGCGGTCAAGACGCGCCATTGAGAAGATAGGACGCTTACTAGGATCATCGAGTTTGCCAAAGATTTGGTTGGGGTCGTCTAGGGTAAAAAGTAGTTCTGTAATCCTCTGGCGATCGCTTTCTACTCGGTCTTGAGTTTGAAAGTAAGGAAAATAGTAATTCTCGCTGACTCCGGGCGGTACCACATTAAACTTAGGACTGAATAATTCAATCCCGTTGACTACATGGTATAAGTCGGGCATGGTAAAGCATTTGTAAGACTCATACTGTCCTACACTGTCTGGAGTCCCGACAATTTCTTGATAGGTGCTGCTAATCACAAAGTTAGCGGCATTCATGGCGATTAAATCGGCCGTAAATTGCAAGGAAAAATGATATTTATCATCCAAATCTTGCCAGTAGAGGTTACTGAATAAATATTTAGATTTTTCTAAAGCATGGGCAATGTTGCATTGAGTGACTTTCATCCGCCGTGCTAACAAAAATGCCACTAAATTCCCATCGGAATAGTTACCAACGATTAAGTCAGGTCTACCTTGGAATTCCGCCTTGAGTTCTTTCTCAGCATCAATAGCAAAGGTTTCGAGATAAGGCCAAAACTCAAACCGAGAAATCCAGTTTTGAGTCATGTTAGGATTGAAGTCTCGTAAAGGCACGCGCAAAATCCAGGCGTTTTCTGTACCGTGGACTTTTTCTAGAGGTTGGTTACAAAGTGTGCCGTCGCTATTAGGAATTAAGCGGGTGAGAATAATTACCTTTGGCTGGACATTTAGTCCTTCTAAACCGGCGAGAATCACATCTTCTTGCAGCTGCTTTTCTAGATTCTTCGCCTGGTCAAGCACATAAACCACCTGACCGCCAGTGTCGGGACGCCCTAACACACCCTCTTGTCCAAACCAGCCGTGGGCGGACACCAAGACGATTCTAAAAATCATCGGGATGCGAGAGATGAAGGCTTCTAGGGTCTGGGGGTCGGGAGAGTCAATCAGTTCATCGAGAATATTGAGGGTTTCTAGCACACGCTGGGCTGTATTCCCCCAACCCGGTTCAAAACCGATTGTTTGTAAAGCAAAGCGGAACTCTTCGTAGGGTTCAGTTTTGGGGCGACTATTGACAATAGCGATCGCCTTTTTGACTTGCTCGGAAAGTTGCTGCTGTGATTTAATGCGATCGTTGATCAGCAGTTGGATACCGTTATATTGATGCAGGCGTAAGAAATTGAATAAGCTTTCTAGCCATTGTTTAGCATCTTGAAATAACTTGCTGGATAGGTAACGGTTGAGAAACTGTACCCCTTTACCAATATTTTTCGGGTCACGGATGACTGGGGTATAATCATAAAAAGGCCCGAAATCCAGTTCTAGCAGGTCGCCTTCGTTGGGATGATAGTGGTTAACGAAGCGATCGCGCACATCCAACAGTTCCTGTACTGTCATCGCTTCTACATTCAATTCATCTGTCAAGCGATATACTTCTTGACTGGCAATCTTGGAACGAAGAATGAAACAGAGATTTGAGTCCTCTTGAATAATTTCTTGAGTATAGTAAATTAGTTTACTTAAATTAGAGCCAGTGTAAAATGTCTCACTCTTCTCATATTTAGCACAGTATTCACTATATGCATTAAGTATGTCGTTCCTGAGTAAATACTTCTTTTCTTGCTGGCGTAAATCACTAATAAAGGAACGCAAATCACTCCTTTCTTCACTATCTAGAAGTGTTTGGATCAGTTCAGACATAGTAACTCCACAAGATGATTTTACATGTTTGCATTTGAGGGACAAGTCTTTGCTTACCCTATTTTTGAACTCAAGCTCAACATCGCCCTGTTTATTCTACAGTCAGGAATGCTTTAGTACCGCCGTGAATTCAAAATTCAAAATTCAAAATTCAAAATTCAAAATGAATACAGCGTAAGGTTTTCAGAGATTTTGAATGGTATGTCTCTCTTACAAAGTTTGGCGAAGATAAGTTGCGTGCGCGGGTTAAGAGCGCCCTTGTAAACTTCTCCCAAGGGGAGACGTCAAGGGCAAACGGGGACGGAAACCCACACCGCCAGTTGACGGCAGTTGCTTCTCCCAAGGGGAGACGCTGCGCGAACAAGTCTGGCGACCGAACGCACTGCCTCCTTTAATCCGGCGGCAGTCCGCACAACGGGGGGAACCCGTCCAACACACTGGCTCAACTTTGCGCTATTTACGCCGTACCGTACTAGTAGTCTGTCAAGATAAAAATGATGGACTGTAGTGTGGGCATCTTGCCCGCGTGAGCGAGACGCTCACTGTAGTGCGGGCATCTTGCCCGCGTGAGCGAGACGCTCACTGTAGTGCGGGCATCTTGCCCGCGTGAGCGAGACGCTTACGTAGTGCGCGCATCTTGCCCGTGTGAGCGAGACGCTTACGTAGTGCGCGCATCTTGCCCGTGTGAGCGAGACGCTCACACTACCAAAAATCCCTCAAAACAAAATTGACAGACTACTAGAAGGATCACGAATCATGCAATGGGTAGTAAGTTGTGCTAGGCGATCCCCTTTACATAAATTATCTGTTACTCAGTATTTTTGGCTCTAACTTGAGCACAAAAATTTTTCAGACTTTAGATAGATACTCTCATCATAAGTCTTACTGGTTAAAGGTTTGAAGATATATTTTCTTGTAACTTAAATTATTTTTACAAACAATATTGTTAGTATTTAGTCACATTTTGGAGCAGCTATTCAGAAAAAGGTCAAGCTATACAAATTTTTGTTAAATGTATTGTTTAAGTAATAAGTTGTGATACGTTCACTCCATACCCCGTTCTTTGAACATTCCCATCAATTTATGTTTGCGGGCGTGGATTTGGATTAATTTGGTGCGATAGCTTGACCAATCTGCCTGTTTGCCAGAGTCTATGTAGGCAGTCCGCGCTTTTTTTAACCATTTAATGGCATCACTATAATGTTCTGCCTTACCCGCATTCATAATTGACTCGGCGCGGCGACAAGCATTGTTAATTACCCAGTCAGGATGATCAGCGATCGCTGCATTCATGACACGGTGAATTAATTCTGTATGATAGGAACTGAGTTCACTCACTACTGCGATCGCCTCATCAATCAGCCCTTCATATAAATAGATATCTACTTTGGCTGATTCTGTGCCCCACACTTTCGAGGTGCGGATGGTTTCTAACAACTCTGGTTGAATATTTGCCCAATTCTCTCCAGCTAACTCTTCTATCGTTTGGTAGTCAAAGAAGGAAGGCTTGATATTGAAGGTAGTCTTTCTGGCTAATAAAGCCGATTCCAGATTACCTAACTCTTCTGCTAAATCGCTCGTCCAGACTCCCAATTGATACTGACAATTACCAGGTAAATTAAATCCGGTTTGGGCAATATCTAATGCTTGTGGCAATGACCCCTGTTCGGTGAGAATTTTAGCGAGGGCAAAGGCTTCTTCTACTGTAGTCATCTGGGTTTGAGCCGCTTCGATAGCTTCATCAACCCTACCTAAACGCCCCAACATTGTCAGGTATTGCTGAATTTGACCTGCGGCGGCTGCCAAATACAGGTATTCTTGATAACGCTCCTGACGTTCCAAGATTTTTAAGCGAATTAGCGCCAGACTATCAGCATAATCTGGGGCTGCGTCCTCCCACTCTCCCAGGTTGCTGGTCTTTCCCTGGAGAACCTCTACTAATGGTGGGTAATCCCAACCTTGGCGTAAAGCTTCTAAAGCTAATCCCAAATCAGTATTCCACTCATCTTGCCAAGCTTCTAAATTCACCTGCACATCGACTTTTTCTTCTGGGGTGAGGTCAGCCGTGAGAATTGCTTCACACCAAGCATCATTTAATTCCCAAGTAATTTCATCGTGATCAGCAAGATATTCAGCAACATCATCCCAGTATTCCACACAGGCTGAGGTAATGGCTTCCAAAATAGCGATCGCATTATAACCATCCCCCCGTTCGCTAAAATCTACCGCAGTTTGTACCAAACTCAGCAATTCTTCACTCATGAGGTCATCTTCTCCACCATCTTCCCAGTAGCGCATTGCATCCCGGAGAATCTGCCTGACTTGCTGCTTCAAAGGCTTAGGATCAACAGTAATCAATCGCACTGGTTGTGCAAGTGGTTTTGCTGGTACAGAATTTGTGAGTAGACTGACATGGCGATCGACAGCTTCAATCAACTTGGGGTACGCTGCTACCAAATCTTGCACTAGCTTTTGGCTTTGGATATGGTCTAGGCGATCAAGTAACTGTTCTAGAGTGGGGCGTTCTTCAATAATCTCTGGCTGACGCAAACAGACAAGCATCGTCGCTACAATATGTTTACACCAACCATCAAAATTGTAGGAACAGGTACAGTGAACTGAGGTCAATCCTGTACTATCAAAACTGAGGTTGACGCGATAGGGAAAGGCTTCACGTCCTTCTACTTTCGCCTGTAGCACATTACCGCGTTGTACGACTGTAATGACGGCATGGGCCTCATAGTAGGATTCGCCTCGCTGAAAAGACTTAGAATTGGTATTTCGGCGGATGGTGAATTCACTAAAATTGGGAATAGACATCGAGCGATCGCTTGAGGGAATCCTATGGCTGCCAACCAAGATTTTAAACCCAACTCAGGGCATTAAGCTAACAAACTGCAAAAAAATTCAACGGTTGGCAATAAATCCTCTCACAGCTTACTCATACTTAGCTTTGATGTTACAATATCTTGTTGGCTTTGACCCGGTTGATGCGTGGCTGAAAACAGATGATAAACCGAAATAAAATTATACGATTTTACGGATAAAAACTACTGAGGCGATCGTGAATAATAACTAAAAAATATCCGAATTTAGCGATTATTCAGGTTCTTTGCCCACAGTATATGAATCATGATTTGATTGAGCAACACCCAAACTTAGAGGGGGTTGCACTGGTTACTGATCAAGTTAAGAATAAATAGGCGAAGCACACGGGGAAACTAACGTGAGTCAAGGGTTTGATTACGATTTAGTGATTATAGGCGCTGGTGTAGGCGGACATGGAGCAGCCTTACACGCCGTCAGATGCGGTTTAAAAACAGCGATTATCGAAGCAGGTGACATGGGAGGAACCTGTGTCAACCGGGGCTGTATTCCATCGAAAGCGCTGCTAGCAGCATCTGGTCGTGTGCGGGAATTACGCAATGCCCATCACCTCAAGTCGCTAGGAATTCAAGTCGGCAGTGTGGAGTTTGATCGCCAAGCCATCGCCGATCATGCAGACAATCTCGTTGCTAAAATTCAAGGCGACTTAACTAACAGCCTCAAACGCCTGGGAGTCGATATCATCAGGGGTTGGGGAAAGGTTGCGGGTACACAAAAAGTCAGTATTACTGGGGATGGTGGGGAAAAAACCATCACCGCCAAAGATATTATCCTTTCCCCCGGTTCCGTGCCTTTTGTGCCTCCAGGGATTGAAGTAGACGGTAAAACTGTCTTTACCAGTGACCAAGGTGTGAAGTTAGAAACCCTTCCCAATTGGATAGCAATTATTGGTAGTGGCTACATCGGCTTAGAATTTTCTGACATTTACTCAGCTTTGGGCTGTGAAATCACCCTGATTGAAGCCCTAGATCAGTTAATGCCGGGTTTTGACCGCGACATTGCCAAACTCGCCGAACGGGTGTTAATCACCCCCCGCGATATTGAAACTAAAGTGGGGATATACGCCAAAAAAATCATCCCAGGTTCACCTGTGGTGATTGAATTAGCAGATTTCAAAACCAAAGAAGACGTAGACGTAATCGAGGTAGACGCTTGTCTAGTCGCTACTGGACGCATCCCCGCCACTCAAAATATCGGTTTGGCATCTGTAGGTGTAGAACTAGACCGACGAAATTATATCCCCGTCGATGACCAGATGGCAGTATTATCATCTGGTGAAGTCGTGCCTCATTTGTGGGCGATCGGTGATGCCACTGGTAAAATGATGCTCGCCCATGCCGCTTCTGCCCAAGGCATCGTCGCCGTAGAAAATATAGTTGGGCATCAACGTGTAGTTGATTATCGCTGCATTCCCGCCGCCGCCTTTACTCACCCAGAAGTTAGCTATGTGGGTTTGACGGAACCACAAGCCAAGGAACTGGGGCAAACTGAAGGCTTTGAAATCGCCACGAGTCGGAGTTACTTCAAAGGTAATTCCAAAGCCCTAGCGGAAAATGAAGCCGACGGTATCGCCAAGGTGGTGTATCGCAAAGATACAGGGGAAGTCTTGGGAGTTCACATTTTTGGACTGCACGCCTCAGACTTAATTCATGAAGCCTCAGCCGCAGTTGCCAATCGGCAATCAGTCCAAAGCCTCGCCCATTTGGTTCACGCCCACCCCACACTTTCAGAAGTGCTGGACGAAGCCTATAAGCGTGCTGTTGTCAGTTAGTCATTCGTTATTTGTTATTTGTCCTTGGTGAACAAACAAGGACAAATGACCCTTGACTGCTGACTAGAAACTCATGACAAGTGACCAATAACCAATGACTAATATGCAAATCCGTCGCCGTTCACCCAGCGCCACCATTAATGTTTCCATATTGCAATATCAGGTTGCCATGCCTGATGCTACACCAAACAATATCTTGGAGGAAATTGTTTGGCATAAAGAGATTGAAATAGAGCAAATGCGTGAAAGGTTACCTCTACGAGAATTGCAAAAACGGCAACTCACTGCACCGCCTACCCATGATTTTATAGCCGCCTTACGACAAGGGAAGACAACACCAGCCCTAATTGCCGAAGTCAAAAAAGCTTCTCCTAGTAAAGGAGTTTTACGAGCAGATTTTGACCCAGTAGAAATTGCGCTGGCTTATCAACAAGGGGGTGCTAGCTGTCTTTCTGTATTAACGGATGCCAAGTTCTTTCAAGGCAGCTTTGAGAACTTAGCGCTAGTTCGCACCGCAGTTGATCTGCCACTATTGTGCAAAGACTTTGTCATCTCTCCTTATCAGATGTACTTGGCACGTGTGCAAGGAGCAGATGCCGTTTTGTTGATTGCGGCTATCCTGAGTGACCAAGATTTGCAATACTATCTCAAAGTCGCCAAAATTTTAAATCTGGCAGCATTGATAGAAGTACACAGTTTAGAGGAACTTGACCGTGTGCTAGCCTTGGATGATGTCTCTTTAGTCGGAATCAATAATCGCAATTTGCAGGATTTTTCTGTTAACCTGCAAACCACTTGTCAACTCTTGACAGCAAGGGGTGAGCAATTGCAAGCGCGGAACATTCTAGTTGTCAGTGAGTCAGGATTGCATCACCCAGATGACCTGAGTTTGGTATCCCAAGCAGGCGCAGCAGCTGTACTCATTGGCGAATCTTTGGTAAAACAACCAGATCCCAAATTAGCGATCGCCCAAATATTACCAAAGTCTATCTAAAAGAACAGCCTCCCTGACTCCTCGCCAGCCAGGAAACCATACATACCCATGACAGTTAGGTAATCTTTTTGCTAAATCTTCATAAACCCATACCATTCGGTTGATCCATAAATACTATTTGCCTATGTAACAATTTATTTAATACTCAACCAACCACAACTCAGACAACATCCCTCATCTAAAATCTCAAACCAACTTCATGGAGCAAATTCCTCTGCCTTCTCCTATCCATTACGAACTTATACTGCAACTTTTAGAAAGACAAACCATGTCAGCAGTGAGTCAAAACCCGGATTTGCGGCATCAGGTGAATCAGCTAATTATTACTTTACGTAAAGCAGCTGTCCAACAAAAGCACCTGGAAGAAATTTGCCAAGTCTCCTCTATGGCTGTTGATCACCGTTGGTCAATCAACCATCACACAGGATCGGTTGTTACTCCCGATTAAGACAGACAACACTCTGATTTTATAGGAAAAAGCTAGGTTCAAAACCGTACTGCGTCCAAAAATCGAAGTTTTCTCAAGGTAGGTAGAAACTCCAACACCAGTTCTATCGAGTCGGGAAACCCGCCCACGCCACTCCCCCTTGTGGGTGGCTGTATTTAATTTTGAATTTTGAATTGATTCATTGTCCCGCTCAATACTACTGATAAATTAACTATACTTTCTCTTAAGCTTTGACATTTTTCCACAAAAGACTCCTCTAAAAGAGCGATCGCCATAAAATTTGCTAACTCACTGTACTTGCATCCACATTTGTGAGATTCTAGATATTCAGTGCAAAAAAAATTTAGACAAACTGGATCGGGAATTTTGATGTCTCCTTATCGCTCACCTAGGACAAGCTGTTACTCTACGATCAGATGCCTACACGGCCTCTTCACGTCTGGTGAGATTACCTAAAACAGGATGTTTAGCTGAGTCTGAGTTTCCACAAGTTGAGCTAAGGCAACATTTTCTCTGTGAATAGGTCGAACCTACCACAAGATGGGTGACAAGCAGAAGTGTATATGATAATTCACAATCCCTGACAATTTTGACTTTTATTTAATTTTTAGGATGCATACATGGACGATAAGCTGATGCTGATGATTCCTGGGCCTACTCCAGTACCAGAAGCTGCCTTACTGGCATTAGCCAAACACCCGATTGGACACCGCACTAATGAATTTAGCAACATTTTGGCAGAGGTGAACGAAAACCTCAAATGGCTGCATCAAACTCAAAACGATGTCTTGACCTTGAATGTGAGTGGTACTGGTGCTGTGGAAGCAGGAATAATTAATTTTCTGTCTCCAGGCGATCGCATTTTGGTTGGTTCTAATGGTAAGTTTGGCGAACGGTGGGTAGAAGTTGGTCAAGCCTATGGTTTGAATGTCGAACCAATTACTGCTGAATGGGGAAACCCCCTTGATCCGGCGCTGTTTGCTGAAAAACTAGCAGCCGACACATCAAAGCAAATTAAAGCAGTCATCATCACCCACAGCGAAACCTCAACAGGTGTACTCAATGACCTGGAAACCATCAATAGCCATGTGAAAGCACATGATGAAGCTTTGATGATTGTGGATGCTGTCACTAGCTTGGGTGCATTCAATTTACCAGTTGATACTTGGGGTCTAGATATAGTCGCCTCTGGTTCTCAAAAAGGCTACATGATACCCCCTGGATTAGGATTTGTCTCGGTTAGTCCTAAAGCTTGGGAAGCCTACAAAACGGCTAAATTGCCCAAATATTATCTAGATTTAGGCAAATATCGCAAATCGGCAGCCAAGAACACAACACCATTCACTCCGCCGGTGAACTTAATTGTGGCACTACACACCACACTGCGGATCATGAAAGAGGAAGGCTTAGAATCAATATTTGGTCGTCATGAACGCCATAAGAACGCTACTCGTGCAGCAATTAAAGGCTTGAATTTACCTTTATTTGCGCCAGACAGTCATGCTAGCCCGGCGATTACTGCTGTCGCACCCCAAGAAATCGAATCAGATAAAATTCGATCATTGATGAACAAGCGCTTTGACATCGCTTTAGCCGGTGGTCAAGACCATCTGAAAAACAAAATTTTCCGCATTGGTCACTTGGGTTTTGTTAGCGATCGCGATATTCTTAGCTGCATATCATCCCTAGAAGTTGTCCTCTCGGAACTCGGCTACGAAAACTTTACCCCAGGTGCTGGTGTCGCTGGTGCTGCTAAAGTATTTGCACAGTAGTGATTTGTCATTGGTCATTGGTCATTGGTGAAAAAGATTACCTTGAGAGCCACTTTCTTCAACGAAAGGAACCTGCCGAAGTTTGCCGGAAAGAACGTCTCCCCGACAACTTCTCTCCGCACAGAAGTGGCTCCCCTTGACCCTTGCTCAAAAAAAGAGGGAGTTGAATATCCAACTCCCTCTTTCTTTGAGATGTAAATGAGTGAAAACGGTAAAAACCTATCTTCTTATCTATTAGCCTTTGCAAAAGGCAGGGTAGATATGACATACCTCAATTCTCCTGCATAAACTACTCATAGCTGTGCCGTCTCCAGCCAATCATAAATTTGCTCTAACTGTTCTAGAGTAATCAACCCATACTGCCAAAGAATCATTGGCAAAGGGCCTGGGTCTTGTTCCCGGTGTCGCAATGCTACCCCTAAAGACGCTGCCGAAATTGCCAAATCTTCCTGTAAAAAACGAATCAATCGCGAATATGTTGATGGTGCCATTTGTATCTCACCTCCTGGTGCAGAGTGTATTGTCATATATAAGTCCGCCATTTCTCAGTAGCTAGTAGCCAGTATTTTATGTGTCACTGTGGTGTGCCGTTAAAACACGACTGCAAAGACCTATCTAAATTCCACCGAAAAGAGTCATTTCTTCAGTTGATGGGGAAGTCAAGACCTGGTGCTACTCATCTACTCAATTGTTAAGTAGCACTTCCTCTCAATCAATTCAGTCTTAACTTTTTTACAGCAGTATCGTATTTAATTACGCATGTAGTAACAAAGATTCCTTAGCTTATAGTCTCTTATTTGCGACTATTTACACGTACGCCAAAAGGAAGATTTTTGCGGCTAAACCTTTTAAAACTCTGATTCCACTTGGGACGACAGGGCTTCCTTTAATTAGCAATATTTTCAATAATCGCTCTGTAATGGCACATATTAGCACAATACGTGACACTTTTGTTACTAATACATTATTTATTTAGATTTCCCAAACATTTTAAAGACTAAACATCTGAAATATTTATCACCGCAAAGTGCCGGAGTTTAAGTCTTTAATTTTGACAAGATCGCCTACCCGCAGACCCAATTCAACAGAGCGCCCAGAGCGTAATTCAATCACGGTATCAATTGGTGTATTAGGGCCATAGGTAGGGCAAGGCTCACTAGCACAAGGAGGCGCAGCCGCCTGAATATACTTCACAACCCCATTTTGGAGAAAAACCATATCCAGTTCCACTGGTACATTCTTCATCCAAAAGCTCACTGGTTGTGCGGAAGGAAACTTAAACATCATTCCTCGGTCATTTGGTAAAGCTGGTCGATACATCAATCCCATCGCTTGCTGTTCTGGCGTCTGCGCCACTTCTAATTCAATTGTTGTGCCATTAGGAACAAGGACTTGAGCAGAGATCGGTAGTTTTTGACCCGCAGGTGCATTTGCTTGAGTTTGAGACCCAGAAACGATAGGTGGTTTAGCCGTCGTGGGCAGAGAGCAACCCATGAGCAAAACACTCAGCAGCATAGAAACTAAACTTGGCAAACGAATCATAAAGTTGACGATTTTGTCATTGAGACTACAATTTTACAAAATTTAAACAAAAAAACCTACGGCTGATAGTTGTTTTTCTTGTGACACACACTACTATTTTTTGGTCAGTATACTCCTTAAATTCAAAATCCCACCCTTTTTAGTGGTGGGATCATGAAATCTTTTTGTGTAGCGATAATTACTCCTGCCATTGCCTCACTAAGATTCACGTAAAACGTACCCAACACCCCGTACTGTTTGAATTAGACGCTTTTGACCTTCGTCTTCTATTTTCAGGCGTAAGTAACGGATGTAAACTTCGATCACATTTGACTCGCCCATAAAGTCGTAACCCCAAACGTTTTCTAAAATTTGTTCACGGGTCAACACTTCACGGGGATGTTCCATTAAGAACTTTAACAGTTCAAATTCTTTCATAGTCAGATCGATTACCCGTCCATTGTGAATAGCCCGGCGGGTAGCAATATCTAACACCAAATCGCCAAAGCGCAATTGCTCTGTAGTATCGACATCAGGTTTTAAGTAAAGGCGAATTAACTTTAAAAAGTCTTCTGAGCGGTAAGGCTTGAGGATATAGTCATCAGCTCCAGCTTCTAAACAAGCTACACGATCATCAACTGAATCTCTGGCCATCAGCACCAGTACCGGAGAGCGAGTACCAGCACTTCTGAGGTTTTTGCACAATGATAGTCCTGATTCACCCGCCAGCATTCTATCTAGAACAATTAAAGAAGGCTGGCGATCTCGACTGTATTGTAAACCGCTCGCTGCATCATTAGCCAAAATGGCTTCATAACCAGCTTCTTGCAAATCAAAAGAAAGTTGATTGGCAAGTACCTCATCGGTTTCGATCACTAAAACACAGGGGTTATGAGCAACTGTCATATGAATTTGTGATGTTGGATCTAGGATTTTGGATTGTACTAACCTTCCAGAGGAAAGTCTGTACATGAACTAGAGATAAAATTTACTTATTCTGAGAGTCATCCTGATTTAACATGCCGCCTCGGATGTTGTAGCACGTTCAGGTATCAGCCATCAAATTCAACAGATGCAATTTTAATCACTAATTCCAAATACCATTCCTACATCAGCAATTCTGGAAGGAAATAGTTAATTGGCTTCGGCTACACTCAGCTGAACGGGGATGGGGGATAGGTAATATAAACCACTAATAACTCTTAAACCTGGACCAGAGGCGAGCGTCTCCGGCTCCGCTCTTGACCCTTGTAGAGACGTTGTAGCAACGTCTCTACAAAATGACTAAGGTAATTCTACCGAAGTGGGTTTGGCAATGTGTGGCAGACCCCATCCCAGTTTTTCGCGTAAAATGCGGAAAAACTCTGGTGGTTGTAGGCGAATAAACCGAGCTGTATATTGCGATCGCTCTAAATGTACCCGATCCTCCGGAAAAACGTAACACCCCCCATTACCATCGACCACCATCACCAGTCGAGGAATATTGACGGGATAGATGTTGACTGGTTCCGTATCGGGAAACACCAACGCCCTAGACGCTAGAGAATGGGGACAAATTGGTACTAGTTGTAATACGGGAACACCAGGGGTAACAACAGGGCCGCCAGCACTCAAAGAATAAGCTGTCGAACCAGTTGGTGTGGAAACAATCACCCCATCTGCTGCTATATCGACTGGCGCATGTCGCCCTACTGCAATTTCAAAATGGCACATTGAGGTTAATGGTTCTCTATGTAGCACCATTTCATTCAGACAGAGGGCTTCCCACAATACTGACTCTGACCGCAACACTTGGACAGTCAGCATGGCGCGTTCTTCAATTTCATACTGACCCGCCATCACCTGTTCTATTGCTTGAGGCAATTGATTGAGGTAGGCTTCCGTCAAAAACCCCATGTGGCCAGTGTTCACTGTTAACAGTGGGATACCACAAGGGGCAACCTGGCGAGACGCTGCTAAAACAGTGCCATCTCCCCCTAGTACAACTGCAAACTCCATGTCTGAGTCAAAACCAGGGGGCATCAGACCGTCAATAGGGGTGTGACATACAGGACTCTCAGGATTTGAGTAGCCGAGGATGCCACCAATACTCGTAGTGATGCACACATGCCAACCGGCTGCGGTTAGCTTGTCTTTCAGTTCGATAGCGATGCGAGCCGCTATCGGTTTGAGGTCATTGTAGATAATGCCTGCTTTCGGCACATTCAAATATCCAAGTTTGGGCAACGCTCTGTATTATGCTAATCGTTACACATTTTTGACAACGTAGTCATTAGTTTGGGATCAAAAGTCTAGTGTCCAGTGTCCAAAGTAATAACCGTTAACTACTGATTACTGACTATTGATTTTTTTAAAGGGAGTTTTCTTAGATTTCTGCTTTTTGGTTTTATTTTTCTCGTAGTCTAACTCTTTGAGTTTTTTCATAATGCGGCTGAAGTATTCTTGCAGATAGCTTTCTAGGGTGGTGGTTTGTGCTTGCTCTAACCCAAAAATTTCATATACCTCAGTCATGGAAGCGTTTAAGGGTCTACCACTTGCTAAAACTTCGGTAAAAGCCAATCTGTCTGCTACATTCCATCCCCACTGAAAGAACCGCATGACGCGCCGCACAGTACGCAATAGGTTGATTGGCATCCGCGTTACCCTGGCTTCTTTACCAGATAAACGCTCACACACGTTAATGATTTCCTCAGCACTCCAAGCACGAGTGCCCACTAGGGGAAAAGCTTGTTTTTCTGTTTCTGGTACACTCAAAGCGCGGATCGCAAATTTTGCAATGTCTTGAGTATCCATGTAGGCGACTGGGGAAGATTGACCAGTTACCCAAACTGGTTGGTTTTCCAAAACTGGAATCCCGTATTGACCGATTAACCCTTGCATAAAGCCAGCTAGCCGGAAAATCGTGTAATTTAAGCCAGACTCTGTAAGGAAGAGTTCTGTACACCGCTTAATTTCCATTAGCGGCACTTCTGGGTACTTGTCGGCTTCTAGAATCGAGAAGAAGATAAAACGCTCGATGCCCGCAGCTTTGGTTGCTTGAATTAATGCTACCTTGCCGTCCCAGTCCACCTGTTTAATACTCAGGGAATCTGTAGGGCGAGATGTTGCTGCATCTATAACTGCGGTTACACCTTCTAATGCTCTCGGCAAAGTATCGGGGTAACACAAATTTCCCGATACTAATTCTGCGCCCCACTCTTTAAGAAAAGCAGCTTTTTTGGTACTCCGGACAAGACAGCGTACCTTATACCCCTCATCGATAGCACGACGAGCCACTTGTCTTCCTAAGGTGCCAGTAGCACCGACGATTAATAATGTCATGAGGGTTGTAACAAATTTTAAAGTTATATGAGAAGAATGTTATCAGAATAGCCTAATAAACAAAAGTTTACACTTTTTTTAGAAATCTCATTCAGATGGAGACATCAACAGAAAAAGCTTTGTCCAGAAATCGGATAAGCTTTTTCTCAGAGTGAGGAAAGCCTTTCAACTTGAGAAAGTGGCTCGCCAACAAACTTATTCCTCTGCTTCTGCTCCCTGGATCTTGAGTAAGATAGCTCCCAAGGCCCAACCCACGAAGATTAAACCGAAGGACAACAGAGCTGCATTCAAAATTTCGCCACCCATTGGTGTGATACTCCTTTGCAAATGGTTGATTTGACTTTTGTTACCGTTACAACCTGCTTGTGGTCGGTTGATAACCGCAAGTTCTAAAGGTCGCCCTCTAGATTTCTTGTTTTTGGGTTGCTTGTTCAGACTAGACTTGATTGCACTCATTTAGATTTTTGTCAGTCTGAATCAGCAGGCGTTTTAATTTTTCGCCCACCAAGTGCCCAAGATAAAATCAGCGAAACTGGTTCTACCAAGACTTTTTAACAGCCAAATAGGATTAGACCAGTGTAAATAATTCTAAACTAGTTTGGTGGTGAATCCCTAGTATTGGGGCATAGAGAATGACCAATAACAAGATAGATTTGGCGATGACCGTGGGAGATCCGGCGGGTATTGGGACAGAGGTGGTTTTGAAAGCTTTGGCAGATCCGGAAGTTGGTCAAAATTGCCACCTCACAGTGGTTGGTAACTGGGATTTGCTCATCCAGACTTATGAACAGCTGAGTTTGAGAGAAAATCTTGTACCTTTGGCGAATCCATCTGAGTTATCAGTTATTGATGTACCGTTACCCGACAAAATTCAAGGTGAAATTGTCTCAGGGATAGGTAATGGGTTGAGTGGTGCGGCTAGTTTTGCCTATTTGGAATATGCGATCGCTCAAGCACTCAGTGGTAAATTTGACGGTATTGTCACTGGGCCCATAGCTAAATCGGCTTGGAAGACTGCGGGATATAACTATCCGGGACAGACGGAACTTCTAGCAGAGAAATCAGGCATTGACCATTTTGGGATGTTATTTGTCGCGCGATCGCCATATACTGGTTGGACACTGCGAGCATTACTTGCAACCACACATATTCCATTATGTCAAGTAGCTGATACTTTAACACCACAGTTGTTAACCAAGAAACTAGATTTGCTGGTGGAGTGTTTAGAGAGAGACTTTGGTATCAAGAATGGGAGAATTGCGATCGCAGGTTTGAATCCCCACAGTGGCGAACAGGGACAACTGGGAACTGAAGAAATAGATTGCTTGATTCCGTGGTTAGAGCAAGAACGACAAACCCGCCCCAATTGGCAATTAGATGGGCCGATACCACCAGATACGATGTGGGTTAAACCCGGACAAGCTTGGTATGGCAATACTCACAACCAAAATCCCGCCGATGCTTACTTAGCACTTTACCACGACCAAGGTTTAATTCCTGTGAAATTGATGGCCTTTGACCGCGCTGTGAATACTACTATTGGTTTACCCTTTGTGCGGACTTCACCAGACCACGGGACAGCATTTGATATTGCAGGTAAGGGAATTGCTGATGCTACAAGCATGAAAGCAGCGATAAATTTAGCGGCGGAATTGGTCAGTCAAAGATTGGTGGTGGAACGTGGTTAAAAGTGGTTACTGGCGATAATATTTACCAGCAGTAATGCTGAATTGAATTTTGAAATTATTGGAGACATTACTAAGATTGATTAATTCAGTTACCAAAAGCGGTTGAAGATGATTTTTCTATAGCTAGTTAAAATTTAATTTTTATCATTGTAGCTAGGGTTGAATAACTAAAGCCAACTCAGCTTGAAAAAGTTTGTGTTTTTGTGCCTCCATTGTTCTTAAAAAAATTTGGTGTTATCTCAACTTTTAAGGGATAACACCATTACTGAGGTATCAAAGCTAATTTTTGGGATGAAGTATTCCTCATACTGGGAATTTAAACACTACTGTCTTCAGGTGGCTCAAACTTGTAACCATAACCCCGGACAGTCTTAATGTACTCCGGTACAGTGGTATCAGTTTCCATTTTTTTGCGAAGTTGACCAATATGCACATCAACGACACGTCCATCTCCGACGTAATCGCAACCCCAGATTTTTTGGATTAGCTGTGGGCGACTCCAGGCTTGACCAGGATGGCTAGCTAAAAAATGTAAGATGTTAAATTCCAAGGCGGTTAAGTTGAGGGGTTTGTCGTTAAGCGTTACCTCTCTACCATCTGGGTTAATTGCTAGCTGCTGAAAGACAAGGCGTTGTGTAGGAGAGGGATTGATACTGCGGATGCGACGCAAAAGGGCTTGGACTCGGACTTCGACTTCTGCGAGACTAAATGGTTTAGTCATGAAGTCGTCAGCACCTGCGGCTAGGACTCTAATTTTATCGGCTTCGTCAGTCCGACTGGTCAGTATCATCACTAGTACATTAGTGCGACTCTGCATTTCTTGGCAGAGTTTATAGCCATTGGTATCTGGTAAATTCCAATCCAGAATTACTAAAGCTGGGTTGAATTGCTCAAATAAAGATAAAGCAGTCTTACCATCTGATGCGGACTCTATGTGATATTTTCGACCCAAAAAGCGATAAATAAGATTACGGACGCCGTGGTCGTCATCTACAACAAGAATCTTGGGATTAGTAGCGGGAACCATCACCATAACTTTCTAGCCTATTGTTGACTTGGCGATTCACGATCGCTTCGCTACTCTGTGAGAAGCCACCCTGGGGGTATCTGTGTTTGCTGCACAGGCTTTTCATAAGAGTATCTTCATGCTGACTTCATCTTAATTATGTAGATGCGTAACGACTTTCCCTAGGGTAGCCGTTGATTACCTGGTATTGCCACTTTTGTTCTTGGCTAAACTTAATTTTCCATGAAATTTCCAAAAAGTACAGCAATAACAATATTTACGAAATATGTATTTTTTCGATTATTAGGAACTACCTGTTAACTTTAATGCTAAAGAGCTAAGTTTCTCATTCTGTGAGATCTTCGTGCTTTTTACCGAGTTTGCGATCGCTACACTTAAAAAAATGAGATATATTGCGAAATGTTAATTTGTCCCCTAATAAAACATCAGAGTTGGCTGTAAAATTTAGTTTATAAAGTCAACCTATCCTGTCTCAGGTAAAGAAGGAGCAATTTACCGGAGTTCTTAATTTAACAGGCAATAGTCAATCCAAAGGGTTTGGTTAAATCCGTATCACTTGGCGCTATTTACAATTAGGTGTGTCACGGCATCAATCACGCGATCGCTCTCCATTGGTAAAATGTCTTTGCCGTGCATCACATCCTGAACAATATGGAAATGCACCAATGTCCCCACCAAAATCCTAGCTACAGCCTCTGGATCATTGATTTCTAATTCAGGATGCGCTCCCATGTATTGACTTAGTGCTTCAAGCGAAGGTTTCATCATCGCCCGCACACATATTTGTGCTAACTCCGGAAATCTGCCAGATTCACCAATTAATACGCGCATAAATGCACAGTGTTCCTGATCTGTCTCCATCTGTTCTAAAGCTTTGGTTCCTATCTGGCGTAGTACGGTGATTGGTTTTCCCTCAAGCGGTTCTGTGCCAAAAATGTGGTTAAACTTCTTGCGTGCTAATTTCTCAATCAGTACTTTAAAGAGTCCTTCTTTGTCTTGAAAGTGGCTGTAGACCGTGGCTTTAGAAACCCCCGCAGCTACCGCCACCTTGTCCATGCTAGTGCCAGCATAGCCATGTTTCAGGAACTCCTGCATCGCTCCTTGCAGAATTTGTTCCACTTTCTCAACGGTACTGTCACGCTCCACTGTGCCAACCTTTATATGTGTCATTTATCTTAGCCTTTCTTATAAACAATGATATTCGGGAATGGGGCATTGGTAGAGACAGTGCTACGTCTCTACAGATTCCATGATCATCTTGACTAAACTAGTCCGTTTAGTTTAACATAAATTTGAACTGGACGGTTTAGTTTTATTCGTCCCAAACAGAGGGGAATACTATGGCGCACAACTGGAATTTAGCAAACTTACGATCGCCCCAGGTGCTGTTAAGATCGCCTGCAACCCTGGCAATTATTACAGCTTTACTTACGGCTGGAGCCAGTGTTTATACGGTAAGTAAGTTTCAGAACGATAGTCAGCAAAAGGCACAAATAGCAGCACCTATTCAACCAGTAGTAAAAACTGTAACAGCATTGGGACGATTAGAGCCAAAAGAGGAAGTAATTAAACTGGCTGCGCCGAATGCAGGTGAAGGGAACCGAGTAGAGCAATTGTTGGTGAAAGAAGGCGATCGGGTCCATGTAGGACAGGTAATAGCAATTATGGACGGACGCGATCGCTTGCAAGCGAGTTTGGGTGAAGCACAAAGACAAGTGCAAGTAGCCCAATCCCGTCTAGCGCAAGTCAGAGCCGGCGCCAAACAAGGAGAAATTGTTGCGCGCCAAGCCACAGTGAGTCGGTTGCAAGTGGAACTAGCAGGAAACATCAGAACCTTACAAGCGACAATTAATCGCCTAGAAGCAGAACTGCAAGGACAAAAACAGCAACTGCAAGCCACAGTAGCCCGAGTAGCCGCCGAGAAGCGCAATGCTCAAGCCGACGTGCAACGTTACGAGACTTTATATAAAGAAGGCGCAATTTCCAGTCAAGAAGTTGACAAAAGACGCCTCAATTCCGAGACTTCCACCCAGCAGTTAATCGAAAGCCAAGCCACTCAAACCAGAACAATCACCACCCTAGAGCAGCAAATTAACGAAGCCAAAGCCAACCGCGATAAAACCATCGCCACCCTCCAAGAACAAATTAACGAAGCCAGAGCCACCCTCAACCAAACCGCCGAAGTTCGTCCCACAGACATAGCCAACGCTCAAGCAGAGGTAAATACCGCAGAAGCTACCGTTGAGAAAATTAAAGCACAACTAGCTCAGGCATATATCCGTGCGCCCAAAGCCGGACAAATTCTGAAGATTCATACACGAGCTGGAGAAAGCGTCAGCAGTAACGGCATTGTAGAGTTAGGTCAAACCGATCAGATGTATGCAGTCGCCGAAGTATATCAAAGTGATATTAATAAAGTGCAACCAGGACAACAGGTAAAAGTAAGGAGCGATTCCCTTCCTGGTGAATTGCAGGGAACTGTCGATTGGGTGGGAATGCAAGTACAGCGCCAGAATATCATCAACAGCGACCCCTCCAGCAATCTTGACAACAGAATAGTAGAAGTTTATGTGCAATTGGATCAAGCATCTAGTCAAAAAGCTGCCAAATTTACCAACTTGCAAATCAATGCGGTGATTGAACTATGATCGGATTTATTCAACAACTGCGGCGGCGCACTCCTCTAGGATGGCTGCAACTGAATCATGAAAGAAGTCGTTTACTAGTCGCATTATCAGGTATTGCCTTTGCTGATTTGCTGATGTTTATGCAGCTAGGATTTCAGTCAGCCTTGTTTGACAGTAACACGAGATTGCATCGCAGCATGGATGCTGACATCTTTTTAATCAATCCCCAAGCCCGCAATCTAGCAAACATGTCCACCTTTACCCGGCGGCGACTATATCAAGCAATGGATGTCCAGGGTGTAAAGTCAGCCACAGGAATGTATGTCAACTTTGTGGATTGGAAGAATCCCCAAACACGCAAAAAGACAGCCGTATTAGTGATGGGGTTTGATCCTGATCAGCAAGTTTTTGATTTAGCAGAAGTAACTCAGCAAAGAGATGCGCTCAAACTACCAAATTCAGTCCTTTTTGATCGCGCCTCCAGAGGAGAATATCAACAAGCTTTAGCTCAAGTCGAGCAAGGAAAACCCGTTACTACGGAAATTGATCGCCAAACAATTACTGTAAGTGGCTTATTTAAAGTCGGGGCTTCTTTCATAGCCGATGGAACTTTGATCAGCAGTGACCAAACTTTTTTACGGCTATTTCCTAGACGAGACCCCAGCAGCCTCAGTATAGGGTTACTGAAAGTCCAACCAGGTTACGACCCCAAACAGGTAACAACCGCTTTACAGTCTCAACTTGGTAATGATATTAAAGTTTTAACCAAAGAAGAATTTATTGAAGTTGAAAAATATTACTGGCAAACCAACACGGCGATCGGGTTTATTTTCAGTTTAGGCGTGTCGATGGGATTTATGGTAGGGGTAATTATCGTTTACCAAGTCCTGTCTACAGATGTCAACGCCCACATCAAAGAATACGCCACCTTCAAAGCAATGGGATATAACAATCGTTACCTGCTAAGTGTGGTCTTTGAAGAAGCAATAATTTTGGCAATTTTAGGTTTTCTTCCTGGATTGGGTGTATCTTTTGGGCTTTATACCTTAACACGAAATGCGACAAACTTACCATTGTTTATGACTTTAGCACGGGCAATTCAAGTGCAAGTAATGACCATAATTATGTGTATGATTTCTGGTGCGATCGCCACTCGTAAAGTCCAGTCTGCCGACCCCGCAGATATGTTTTAAAAGTTGGAATGGGGCATTGAGGTATTGTAATTTTGAATTCCCCGCAGGGGCTGAATCTTCACAAATGAGAAAAACCCCTGGAATCTTGAATCTTGACCTTTAACAATTACAAATTAAAAATTATGTCTTCAGTTATCTCTGTTAAAAACCTTGATCATTACTTTGGTCATGGTCAACTTCGCAAGCAAGTTCTATTTGATATCAACTTAGAAATTAATGCTGGTGAAATTATTATTATGACAGGACCATCTGGTTCTGGTAAAACGACACTGTTAACCTTGGTTGGTGGTTTGCGTTCTGCTCAATCTGGTAGTTTGCAAGTATTAGGTCAAGAACTATGTGGCGCAAGTGCAAGTAAACTAACAGAGGCGCGACGTCATCATGGTTACATATTCCAAGCGCATAACTTGCATAGTAGTTTGACCGCACTACAAAACGTCAGAATGGGTTTAGAAGTACATAAACATATTTCCCCACAAGAAATGAAAACCCGTTCAGCCGAGATGTTGGAGGAAGTCGGCTTAGGAAATCGCCTCAATTACTATCCTGATGATTTATCTGGGGGACAAAAACAACGGGTAGCGATCGCTCGCGCTCTCGTCAGTCGTCCTAAAATTGTCCTAGCAGATGAACCGACGGCGGCGCTGGACAGTAAATCAGGTCGAGATGTGGTCAACTTGATGCAAAAACTAGCAAAAGAACAAGGTTGCACTATTCTACTAGTTACCCATGACAACCGCATCTTAGACATTGCCGACCGCATCGTTCACATGGAAGATGGCAAACTAGCAAAGGATCTAGCTGTCGCCGCAGCCATATAAGAAATTTTCCTTTGTGGTTGAAATAGGTCAGAATCTAAATAAACCCGATCGCATCGCATTTGACAAACAATGCAGATTACCCAAAGTCTCCACACCGCAATTCTTGTGACTGACTTAGAACGCTCTGAATACTTTTATGGCAAAGTATTAGGGCTATCCAAAGTAGATCGTACCCTCAAGTACCCTGGTGCATGGTATCAAGTAGGTAACTATCAAATCCACCTCATAGTTGCGCCATCTACCCCCACAGACAACCAAAATCAAAAATTGGGACGTAATCCTCACGTAGCTTTCTCCGTTACAGACTTAAATATTGCCCAGCAAGAACTACTCAATCAAAATTATCCCATCCAAGCCAGCGCCTCCGGTCGGGCGGCTCTCTTCACCCAAGACCCGGATGGCAATATTATCGAATTGAGTCAAGGGAATGGGACATGATCAATTCAAAATTCAAAATTCAAAATTCAAAATTAAAGACCTTTGTACAGACGTTGCAGTGCAACATCTCGACGAATAACTAGGACTTACGCAAATAAACTCTCAAACTCTTATTCCTCTGTGAACTCTGCGTCCTCTGCGGTTTATTTTTCCATTACCTGTGCGTAAGTCCTAATAACAAATGACAAATGACAAATAATTCATGAAAATCTTTGCCTACGCTTACAGTGACCCCTTACTGGAAGCCTCTCCTGATCCTACTGATTGGGGATGGGAGGTGGATCGGATTTATCATGATTTGGGAAAGCGATCGCAACTAGAGGAATTAATCACCGACTGTCAAACCGCAACAGCAGTTTACTTGTTAATTCGCCGCTTGGAAGAATTAGGCGATACTGTGGGAGAAGTGAGCGATCGCCTGAGTACACTGGAAAGAATGGGCGTAGTAATTATTGCCACTGAACAACCCTACACCTCAGAAAATGCTAATCCCCGTGCGGAACTTCTGAAATTACTACACGCAATTCAACGCCAGCAACGCAGTCGCCGCATTCGTCAAGGTCATGCCCGCAGCCGTTTAGAAGCCCTACCCCCACCTGGTAAAGCACCCTACGGATACCGTCGCACTAAAGAAAAATATACTATTGACCGTAGTACTTCCCCGGTAGTTAAAGATTTTTTTGAAAACTTTCTACTCTACGGTTCTCTGCGGGGTGCAGTCCGCTACCTGACGAAAAAATACGGTAAAAAAATTTCTGTGACCACGGGACGGCGCTGGTTGACTAATCCCGTTTATCGGGGACATACAGCTTATCAAAATGGAGAAATTATCTCCAATACCCATACACCAATAATTTCCCCAGAAGAAGCAGCCCAAGTGGACAGACTTTTGCGCCGTAACAGTCGTTTACCATCCCGGAGTGCGAGTGCGCCCCGTTCGTTGGCTGGTTTGGTTGTTTGTAGCCAGTGTCAATCACACATGACAGTTACCCGTGTTACCCAGCGACACCAAGACAAAGAATATCTTTATTTACGTCCGATTAGCTGTCCCCAACTTCCCAAGTGTGGCGCTGTTGCTTATCCAGAAGTCTTAAAACACACAATAGCCACAGTTTGCCGTGATTTACCCTTAGCAGTAGCTGGGATGAATTTTCCTCAATTAGACGCCATTAAGAATAGTTTAGGAGAAGCGATCGCCCGTCAGCAAGTAATACTCACTCAGTTACCCGCTTTAGTAGAAACTGGGGTTTTAGATGCCGAAACCGCAAAGTTAAGGGCATATAAACTCCGTACTGAAATTTCTGTACTCCAAGCAAAGCTAGCAACTCTCCCACCGGTGAACTTACGTTCTGTAGCTCAAGCTGTTTCGATTCCACAATTTTGGTGGGACTTGTCAGAAGCAGAACGCAGATTTTACTTTCGAGAATTCATCCGGGAAATTCAGATCATCCGCCAAGACAAAGAATGGGAATTACAAGTTAATTTTATATTTTAAAATAAAATTTATGCAAATCGCCAAATTCATCTCCCGAATTTCCACAGGGTAAAATTTGGGGATATTCTAATACATGAAGAACTGAATCATAATTGCTACAAGCAGACCTTAGACTACACTCAGTGACAGAGAACCAGCCCAATGCAATGGCTGACAAATGACAAATTACAAACAACAACCCTTACAAGTTAACTCTTGGGTTGAGAGAAGCCGAAGCCTTATTTATCCCCACCTACTTATACTACCATTTAGATAATATTATTCAACTCTGCGTTAAGAATATCACTAGCTAAAAGTCTGAGACTTATTTTATTTAAGTCTGGAGAAAGTGACTAAAATAACGGAATAATTATTTCCGGAATTTATGATACAAAAAATCTAAAATTCAGGCAAATAAAATCAAACTAGCTATAATATTCCAAAGGAAAAAAATATTTAAACTTGTAGTATTTGTATCAGTTTTTTCAGGAACAATCTTAGAAAATTAAGTCCCAAAAACCCAGTTGCTTTCTCTAAA
The DNA here is from genome assembly GCA_019359495.1 of Goleter apudmare HA4340-LM2. GTDB lineage: Bacteria > Cyanobacteriota > Cyanobacteriia > Cyanobacteriales > Nostocaceae > Goleter > Goleter apudmare. The sequence goes on along the minus strand of JAHHHF010000078.1, from coordinate 54,591 downwards.
AAAATATTACCATTCAGGGAAAATTGAGTTAATTTGGAATCTAGCAATTGCTAAACACACAGGTTGTTACTGGGTGGCAACATGAGAGATTCGCTCTGATCTCTATGTAATCAAACCAGCAAGTAAAATGATTATCATAGAATATGCAAGAAAGAAGCTTTATTTGGGGTCATCTAGGAAAACACCATCGCGCAGCTGAGAAATGGATTGATTTGGTATGGCTGATAGTACTGCTTTTAGCTGCGGTGTTACTATTTAGCGTGAATCTTGGGGGGACGCCACTGCGGGATGGAGATGAAGGTACGATCGCTCAAATCGCCCGCGAAATCTGGCGTGCCCCTGCTGGTTCAATGCGTTGGCTTTACCCCACACTGGGCGGTGAACCCTATTATCAGAAGCCACCTTTGATACACTTGCTAGTTGCTTGGACTTACTCCCTAGGAGGTGTCAATGAGTGGACAACACGCTTCCCAGGAGCAATTTTAACAGCCGCTTCAGTACCTTTGCTCTATTGTGTTGGTCGAGAAATATTTCGCCAACGTTGGGCAGCTATTTATAGCGCCTTGATTTACCTGACAATGCTACCCGTAGTGCGTCATGGGCGGTTGGCGATGTTGGATGGCGCAGTGGTAAGTTTTTTGATGGTGATGATGTTGTGTATGTTGCGATCGCGTCGAGATTTACGTTACTGTCTCGGTGTAGGCATTGGCTTTGGGTTAATATGCCTGACTCAAGGGATATTTGGCATACTACTATGTGCGATCGCATTTGTATTTCTATTTTGGGATACACCACGATTACTCACCAGTTACTATCTGTGGTTAGCAATCTTCATCGGCAGTGTACCAGTAATTTGCTGGTATGGCGCCCAGTTAATACACTATGGTCATACTTTTCTCCAGGTCGGGATTTTAAATCAATCTCTCAACCGCATGGGTACGGTTTCTGCCAATAATTCCAGACCAGCTTGGTACTATCTCCAGGAAATTTTGATCTACACATGGCCCTGGTTACTGTTTTTGCCACAAAGTTTGCGCTTAACCTGGGAGAATCGTAACCTCAGCTGGGCAAAACTTGTGTTGGTATGGAGTGGTGTGTACCTGCTGATCATTTCCTGCATGGGCAGCAAACTTCTCTGGTACTTATTCCCGATTTATCCCAGTATAGCCCTGGCTTTTGGTGCCCAATTCAGCGAAACAGAAAATTTGCCTCTACTATCATCTTATCCCCGGTCTTGGATCACTGGTTTAGCTATACTCGCTCTGGTAGGTTCTGCTGGCAGCATTTTATTCAGTTGGGGTACAGCACCAAAAACAGACTTACAGGTGATTTGTGCAGTATTTGCCTTGACTATGACTTTAGCTGCGATTTTGGCAGAACGTGGCGATGGGCAATTCTTCAAGGTTCTGCTATGGGGAAGTTATATTTCACTGTTACTGTTGATGAAATCTAACTTCTGGGTTTGGGAATTATGGGAAGCCTACCCAGTTAAACCAGTCGCCGCTATGATATCGCGGGCAAATCCAGCAGTGAAGAAGATTTACACGTCCTTTCATTACAATCGCCCATCATTAGATTTTTATAGCGATCGCACCATTGTTCCTGCATCCCTAGGGGAACTGCAATACTATTGGCACTACCAGGGGCAACCCTACTTTCTACTGAGTACATCTGTCTATAACAATCTCCACCTAGACTCAGTCAAGCTAATTGACCAAACTGAAGGCTGGAAATTAATCACAAAAGACGTCAATCGATTGTAAAAAGAGATAGGGCATGGGGTATTGGTCAAGTGTTCAGAGTTATTCCCCCTACACCCTGCAAATATTTCCCATCTCCCATGCCTTATTCCCAATTCCTCATATTTTCCGTTTTTTCAGTTGGTAGTTGTTCGTAGCTAGTGCTTTGCTGAGTCATAGTAATTATACTCAGGACAATGGCACTGCCCACAGCCAAAGCTACCATAGGGCGTTTAAGGAGGATGAAATCTCGTATAATCCTAGCTAAAGGTCTACTTTGACGACGTAGCGCCGAAGAGATCATCATCTGTTTGAGAGTAAACGGATCGCGGACATAATGGCCGCTTTGACATACTACTAATCGTTCCTGGCAATACGGACAGGTAAATAGGCCAATGCACGTCTTGACTGGTTTTGGAGTGGCATTTCTTTGGCAAATTGGGCAAGTAACATAATGATTATCAAAGGTGTGTATATTCATCTACCTCGTCCGCTTAGTCCATTTACTCGCTCTATAACAGTAGCTATATTGAATTTCCCAGCAACACTTAGTAGACTACCGGGTGTGTTCTGACATTAATCATGAATCACACATAAAAGTTATGTTCCTACTAAGGATGGTTCAATGGCTGCAACATGAGTATAACTAGATTTAGTAGAGGATGACTCCTCGTTACTATTGCTCTATGCTGCACCCACTAATCTACATATAGTCAATTGTCCCTACAGAGTCTCAACTCCGTACTCACTCCCACCAAACCACTGCCTGCTGACTATTGAATATTAATTCTCTCCCATTTAACCATTCTCTCCATAAAAATTTTAAGCAGTGGAAATTTTTTTTACCAAAACTTTGTAAATTTAGCAAATCAAGGAAATAGAGCATACTTGTCTGGTTGCTAAATAATGCCTCACAATGAGAAGTAACAGCTAAAAATTTAAATTTTTTCTTACATTTACCCCGCTTCTCAATGACTCTCTTGCCTCCCACTGAACTGAGGAAGGTGACGGAACAATCTGCCTTGCCTTCACTTGCTGGCCGTTTAGCCCACCTGATCAACCGGATTCAGCCATCCCCAGAAACCGTCATGCTTTTTTTAGCCGTACTAATTGGCGGTGGCACTGGTATGGGTGTAGTTACTTTTCACTATTTAATCGAGCTGATTCACGACCTGACCCTAGTCAATCTCATGGGTGTGATTGGTGTTTGGGGTGCTTGGACTCTAGCCTGTGTGCCCACTCTAGGGGGCTTAATTGTCGGTTTGATGCGCTGGCGTACCCAAGACTTTGGCCCTGGACTATCATCTTTGATTGCTGCTTCTCAAGGCACCGAACTGAGACAACAACTACGACCTGTGACGAAGATGTTTGCGGCATCTGTGTCTTTGGGGACTGGTGCTTCTTTGGGGCCAGAAGGGCCAAGTGTAGAAATTGGCGCTAATTTTGGGATGTTATTGTCTCTGGTGCTACAAGTATCTCGAGAGCAACAGCGTTTGCTTTTGGGTGCTGGCGCGGCAGCAGGCTTGGCAGCTGGATTTAATGCTCCGATTGCTGGTGTATTTTTTGCGCTAGAGGTAGTAATAGGAGCTACTTCTTTTGCTACTTCTGCTGTCAGTGTAGTGCTATTAGCAGCAGTAGTCGCGGCATTAATTGCTCAAATTGGATTAGGGGCACAACCTGCTTTTGCCTTACCTGTTTATCAAGTCCGTAGTCCTCTGGAATTACCCATTTATCTGGGCTTGGGTTTGGGGGCCAGTCTAGTTTCTCTAACTTATACCCAATCAATTCGTCTAGCTAAAGCCTGCTTTGCTGGACAGGTTCCCGGTTTTAAATTTTTAGGACGAATTCCTAAGTATATTCATCCGATTATTGGCGGTGTGCTCATCGGTGCAATGGCTTTATATTTCCCCCAGATTATGGGTACTGGCTATGGCACTGTGCAAGCGATGCTGCAAGATGTGGAGTTTTCGCTGCAACTATTGGTAGTGCTGCTGCTAGTCAAGTTGCTGATGACAGCAATTAGTGCTGGAAGTGGTTTCGTGGGTGGGTTGTTTGCGCCAGCGATGTTTTTAGGTGCTTCTTTGGGGTCGGCTTATGCCAAAGTTGTAGCGGCGATCGCACCCACGATTGCCGCACAAATGGCAGCACCTCCAGCTTATGCAATGGTAGGCATGGCAGCAGTTTTAGCTGGCAGTGTTAGAGCACCGTTAACAGCAATTTTAATGCTGTTTGAACTCACCCGTGACTATCGAATTGTTTTACCTTTGATGGCGGCGGTGGGTTTAAGTGTGTGGTTAGTTGAGCGTATTCAGCCGACTTTTAATTCTAATTCTAATCTGCAACAAATAGGTCTTTCTGAGTTGAAAGATGATAAGGTGGACATTCTAGAGCAAATCTTAGTAGAAGATGCTATGCTCACCTGTCCAAAAAAGCTGCCTAAAACTTTAGGAGTGTTAGAGGCAGCTATAGAAATGACAGGCGATCGCACTCATAGTGCTTTAGTAGTTGATGAAGCCGAACAATTAGTTGGCATCGTTTCTCTAGAAGATATTAACCGTGCCCTTGCCATTTGGCAAAATTACCAGAATTCAACAACCGAAATTCCCAGTAATTTATCCAGCCAAACTCTCATGGAAATCTGCACCACTGAGATCCTTTATGCCTGGAGGGATGAACCCTTATCAGAAGCTTTAGATCGCATGGCTTTACGAGGTTTGCATCAATTACCAGTAGTAGCACGAGATAACCATGAGCGCATTTTGGGTTTACTAGAACGCGAACAAATTACATTAGCTTGCAATTTGGCGTTAACACGCAAGGCAATCCGTCACTACTTACCAATAGTGTCCACAACAGATATGGTGATTAGTCAATAGTCGTTAGCCAAAAATCTCAGTTATCAGGGGTAAGAGACACCTATTTTTCATAGGTGGTATGTTGCAAACGGAGCATGAATATCCGTTTGCAACCTTGATAACCGTTTACTATTCACTAGTTCAACACACAACAGTCAATACTTAGATTCTTGACTTTGGACTCTAGACTTTGGAATCTTGACTATATTTATTAAGCTGTAACTTCTAAAGTTTCAGCTTCTTCCCTTTCTTCTGGGTCTACTTGCCTTAAACGAATGTGCTTCTTACCCAAAGTGATCAGAAACTCATCACCTGGCTGAAGATTCATCTGTTTAGTATAAGCTGAACCTATTAGTAAGTTACCGTTTGATTGCACACTAATTCTATAGCTAGCACTGCGTCCACCACGCCCATTAGCGCTGGGTGTGCTGTCTAACTGAATGCCTTCAGCATCAATTAGGGCGTTTAAGAACTTCATCATATTGACGCGCTCTATGCCATTTTTAGTAACGGTATAGTAACCGCACTTCTTGGCTTTGTCTTCTTTGCTCTCACTCTCCAACTCCTTGACTTTCTTAAGGAGTTCTTCACCGACTAGGGGTTCAATTTTTTTCTGTTTAGGCATCAACTTAGGTCGAAAACGAATGTTTGAAGTGGCTGAATCGATTTTATTTTAGCTGACATTGAGCTAGTAGGAACATACTCCTTTATTTTTGATCTCAGCCTAGCCAAGTATATTACACTCATAGGCGTAATTGTTACTCAATTACTAAATATTTTTAGACAATCTATTTTTTTGAATGCGGGGAATGCTGATAACTATATATAGTTTGTGAATTACTGCTAGACTATAGTTGTTTAAGTTTTCTAAACTACCGCTAAAAAGGTTGTCTACTTGCTGAATTTGATGCTTGGGGCACAAAATGATAAGCAAAACTGATCCTTAGTCAAGGGTCAAGAGTCAAGATTCAAAACTAAATATTAGAACTCTGGACTTTGAGCTTTTGACTCTGGACTAAACAATAAACCCTGCAAGCATGAAACTAACTACCAAAGGACACTACAGTGTAAAAGCTTTGCTAGATTTAAGCTTACAACCAAGTTATGGGCCTGCATCTGTCAGAGCAATTGCCAAGCGTCAAGATATTCCTGCTCCTTACCTAGAAAAGTTGCTGATAGAAATGCGTCGTGCTGGTTTAGTCAAATCAATTCGCGGTAGCATTGGTGGATACCAATTAGCACGAGAGCCTGTACAAATTTCTATCGGACAAATTTTAGAAGCAGTCGGTGAAGCGATTACCCATTTACCTAGACCTACACCCACACCAGCACAAACTGAAGACTGGGTAACATTCACCCTCTGGCAGAGACTCAACCAAAAACTCAAAGAAGCTTTGTATAGTATTACGCTGGCCGACCTTTATTATGATGCTCGCAGCTGGCAAGCATCCCTTGGAGAAGAAGCCAATTTTGTGGTTTAGTCAATGGTCAATGGTCATTGGTTATTCACAAAGGACAAAGGAGAAATGACATCGGCCATCATCTTAATTATTGCTGCCGGTTTAGATTACTTAATTGGTGATCCCTGGGGATGGCCCCATCCAGTGCAAGCTATGGGGTGGGTAATTTCTCACCTGACTAAATCCGCTCACAAATATTGTCATCATTCTTTAACACAACGCCTAGCTGGAATTGCACTAGGCATAATCTTAATAGTTGGGAGTGGTTCTATTGGCTGGTTGATAATTTATAGTGCTAAATCCCTACATCCGTTATTGGGAATTTCCTTAGAAAGCATTCTCCTCGCCAGCTGTTTTGCTTTGTCAAGTTTGAGAACAGCAGCAGTTGCTGTTTTAAAACCATTAAGAGGCGGAAAGTTGGCAGAGGCTCGTAATATTTTAAGTAATTATGTGGGTCGAGATACAGAAAATCTTTCAGAAGTAGAAATTTTGCGTGCCGTTTTAGAAACAGTCACAGAAAATGCTACTGATGGGGTGATGGCTCCGCTTTTTTATGCAATTGTGGGAGCATTCATCCCATTTGTAGGGGCTGCCCCTTTAGCTTTAGCATACAAAGCTAGTAGTACCCTGGATTCGATGATTGGTTATCGAGAAGCACCTTATACTTATTTGGGGTGGTTTAGCGCCAGGTTAGAAGATTGCTTAACTTGGGTTCCTTGTCGCTTCACAGTAATGACTTTGGCATTATTGTCAGGTGAACCGTTGTATGTGTGGCGAATTTGTCGCCGGGATGCTGTTAGTGATCCTAGCCCTAATTCTGGATGGAGTGAGTGTGTCTATGCGGCGATTTTGGGTGTACAAATGGGAGGTACGAACTGGTATCGGGGAGTTGCTAAATATAAACCACCTTTGGGAGATGCAATTTATCCCATAACACCAAGTACTATTGAGAGAGCTTTGCAATTGACAGCATATTGTTTTTTACTTTGGTTAGGGGTAGCGATCGCTATATTATTAATACCCCTAAATAGGTAAATATAGTTAATTTACTGCTCAGAGGTATCGGTTTATGGCTATGTCTGTCAAAGTAGTTGAAATTCTATCATCAGAAGAACTCCGTCGCACCGTGACTCGCCTTGCCTCTCAGATTGTGGAGCGGACGCGGGATTTATCGCAACTGGTACTCTTGGGCATTTACACTAGGGGTCCACTGTTAGCTGAATTACTGGCGCGACAAATTGAGGTACTAGAAGGCATATCTGTAGAGGTAGGTGCGTTGGATATCACATTTTATCGAGATGACCTCGACAAAATTGGGTTGCGGACTCCAGCGAAAACCAATATCCCTTTTGACCTGACAGGGAAGACAGTTGTCCTCGTGGATGATGTAATTTTTAAAGGTAGGACGATTCGCGCTGCTTTGAATGCAGTTAATGAATACGGTAGACCAGAGGTAATTCGTTTGGCTGTTTTGGTAGATAGGGGTCATCGAGAGTTACCGATACATCCAGATTTTGTTGGGAAAAAACTACCTACAGCGAAAGAAGAGGTGGTCAAGGTTTATTTACAAGACTTGGATGGTCGGGATGCGGTGGAGTTGATTGCAGATTAGGGCATGGGGCATTGGGGGTGAAGGACATGAGGGAGATGACAGAGTGCAGATAGGTACTGTTACAACTCCTGTTCTTCGTCATAGAACCAAGCTTCTGCCACAAGTGTCAGCCCAATTAAAAAAACAAAGCAGAGAATTGAAAACCAAAATATTTGCATCATGGCTACTATATCCCCCGGCTTTATCACAGTAGGAATTACCTTTAAGATATCGAGTTTTTGTGAGGTTAAAAATAAGTTGCAACAAAGGTTAAAGAAAAAATTTAGTTGAGCAATTAACTCTTTCTTCCACATGCAAAATTTTTAGGAAAAAGCGATCGCTCACAGTTAAGTACAGCTTTGCATTAATTTGTGGTTTTTTTAATGCAGAGGTATGCTGAGTCAGCGTGCAGGGGTGCAGAGTCTTGATGAATTTAATTCGTTATGAACTTATGAAATCATGTACTAACTAGAAATCCAAATTTATCTGTGTGAGGCAAGATAGAGGAGCGAGTCAATTACCCCTCATCTGCCTCACTTACAACTACTTCGGCTGAATGGGCGTCAAGGCTACACCTTTGTAATAGTGTCCCAAAATTTGCAGATGGTTTGCACCTCGCTGGGCAAGATTATACGCTCCCCACTGACTCATACCTAAGCCGTGGCCGTAACCCAATCCTTGGAGTACAAAGCTACCGTCTGCCCCTTTGCTGACATTGAAACGGGTGCTTTTGAGTCTGAGGGCGGTACGCACATCTTCACCTTGTAATACCTTTGTGCCCTTATCACCGACAATTCTCAAAGCTTTCACACTGCGGAAAGGAGAGAATGCCTCTGCAACTACATCTTTGACATTACCTACACCAGAAATTCTGGCGCTAATTTCAGTTGGGGAGAAGGTTCTTACCCAATTGCACTCTTTAATATTTTGATCGTAGTCTTGTACAGCACGCAGGTATGGTAAGGTGTTACCCCAAACATCTTCCACATTTTCCGTATGTCCACCAGAGCAAGCATGGAAAACAGAGAGAATAATTTTGTTGTTATGAGTTAGTACTTTCCCGGCGGTAGAATCCACGGCGGCGTAAGTATTAGGAGATTCACTAATCACGCCTTTGTAAATTTGCCAACGATCTGGGCTAGCACCTAAATCATAAATGGGATTAGTAGTGCGCTGTTTTTCTCGCTCGTAGAGGGCATAGGTACGGGCAGCGATCGCTTGGGCTTTTAGTGCTTCTGGGGGCCATCTAGAATCCATTTCGCCACCGATGACGCTATAGAGATATTCTTCTAAAGCTACCCAGTTAACAGCAGTTAAGCCTTTGTCGGTGGGGACAACTAGAGTTCTCCCCCGATACCAGCGATCGCCAATATAAACAAATCCTTTGTCTGTCGGCTCAATCCAAAATAAACCAGATTGCCATTTATCTAAAGCTACTCCACCGGGCACAGCTTGGGCATAAAAAGCAGTTCTCGCTGGTAATTGTCCGAGACTACGACCAGTGCTATCTTTGACTGTTGCAGTTGTAGAACTGCCAACACTTACTTGGTTGACATTCCTCTCTATTGCTACCCGCAAGATGACAGATGCTTGTGCTGGAGCAACTAAAGCAAACCACAGGAGGATACCTACCCACCAAGGACGTCCTTTAATTTGGGAAAATAAAGAGCCTAATAACAGTTGGAATTTCATGCTGCTCGTCTAATCACATTGAGTATCTATTGGACACTTGCTTATACAGTAGTTTCCCATAGATAATACAGGAACTCACTCATCTAGATGAACTACCAGGAACTAACAACGCGCTAGGCGTGTTTTTTGTTTTTTTGACTCAAGCTGGAGTTTTCATATTCTCTCTACAATAGCGTCTACCTATCAGATGAGACAGATTGATCAATGTAGGGGGTTCCCACATCTTACTCATTATGCATTTCGGTTAGCATTCAGAATAAAAAGAATCAGCTAATTTTCATTTATGTTGATGCTAAAAAGTCTTGCTGTATCAGATTTACAGCAAAATAAAGTGTGAAATTTGTGCAAGGTTGTGAGCATCTAGCAAGAGAGTTACACCTGATGAAATAATTTTATCGGAGATGGCAAGTATTTCCAGCAAATTTATAGTTTTGATCAGTAGAATACAGTTGGTTGTAGATATAAAGCTTGTCAACTAAGAAAATGCTGGAAAGCGTGGTTAATTTAAGCGATGGGCTACGCCCCAACCTAGGCGATCGCACTGTGGAAGAGATTCCCGCAGGTGGCAATGACCCGGATTATTTTGACTCTCAAGAGGTATGGTATCCAGTATTTTATCTTGATGATCTGGATAAATCCCAGCCGATGCCTTTTACATTATTGGGGAGAGATATTGTGATCTGGTGGGACAAGCAAGCTCAACTTTGGCGGGCGTTTGCCGATCAATGTCCCCATCGCCTTGCACCTCTTTCAGAAGGCAGGGTTACGGAGGATGGGCTGTTGGAGTGTCCCTATCATGGCTGGGCGTTTGCGGGTTCTGGTAAATGCGATCGCATTCCGCAGCAGGTTACAGGTGGTACGGCAGAGACTTCTGGGCGGGCTTGTGTGGCATCGCTACCGACAACAGAACGCCAGGGTTTATTGTTTGTCTACCCTGGAAAACCAGAGAACGCCACTAAAACTAAGGTTCCCATCGTTGACCCATTAGCGGAAACACCAAGTGAATGGGTATGTTTGAATACATTTCGTGATTTACCTTACGATGCGCTGACACTGCTAGAAAATGTTTTGGATTCCAGCCATCTGCCTTTCACGCATCACCGTTCGGTAGGCAATAGAGCCAACGCTGTTCCGGTGGAGTTGGAGGTCATATACTCTGGAAAACAAGGGTTCACAGGTGTCTGGGAGGAAGGGCCACGCCGGGGTACACTAGGACGCCAAGACACAAAGTTTATTGCCCCTGGGTTAATGTGGCATGACCTCACATCTCAGCAGTTTGGTAGGACTGTGACTGTTGTCTATGCTACACCCATCCGCAAAGGTGAATGTCGCCTGTTCGCCCGTTTTCCTTTTAAGTTTCCCAATAAACTTCCTGGTTTATTGATGAAGTTGACCCCACGTTGGTATTCCCACCTGGGACAAAATGCAATTTTGGAAGATGACCAAATTTTCTTGCACTACCAGGAACGTTATTTGGAAGCCAAGGGTGGGAGCAGTAATTTTGCTAAGGCTTTCTACCTCCCCACCAAAGCAGACAGCTTTGTCTTTGAGTTGCGCCAGTGGGTGAATGATTACCAAGCCAACCCATTTCCAGGAGAAGCATTACCGCCGAGATTGTCTAAAGAGCAGTTATTAGACCGTTATCATTCTCATACAAAGAAGTGTGCTAGCTGTAGGGCGGCGTTAGCTAGAATTCAGCAATTGAAATTTTGGTGTGCGGTGTTGGGTGCGATCGCTTGGATAACTCTACCACTGCTGGTGTTCTTTTTGGACAACACATCATTGTTAGCAGTTGGGTTTACCACAGTCACCCCCCTAGCCTTTGGTGCTACATGGCTGGGACTGAGTAACTTAGAGCAAAAATTTTACATTGGTAGAGCCATTCCCCCACGGAATTTGCCGGAGAAAAAATAAATTTTTCGTTACCATTAGCACTGTTGAAATAATTCCCCAAAGCTTTTAGCCGCCGCATCTGGTTGAGACACAATCTCGACAATTTTATTTTTTGCTGTTGGTTCAAATAGGGCTTCTACACTAACCTGGGCAACTTTTTGCCGGGGAATGCTGCCATCAAATAAGGTATCAGCACTCTGCATGATGATCGGGTTGGAGTTATCTTCATTCTTTAACCCACCGGGACGGACAATCGTGTATGTAAGACCGCTTTTTTGAATGTATTCCTCAGCTTGCTTTTTCCAAACCAAAACCAGCCAAAACAAATTCAGGGGATGGAATAGCAGGGAAGTACACAAAGAAGAAACCAAAACAAAATGCTCAATTCCCTTGGCTTTAGCTACATTAACTAAATTTTTAGTTCCTTCAAAATCCACTTTATAGGGGCCAGTGGGATCAAAGCTAGGTCTGGCTCCAGTAGCACACAGTAGGACTGTGCTATCTCCCAAAGCAGCATTTAAGCTGTCTGAGTTTAATATATCACCCACTATTAACTCAGCTTCAGGAGGTAAAATCTCTCTGGCTTTCTGTGTATCTCGCACCAAAGCACGGACAAGAATATTACGCGCTATCAGTTCTTGCACAATTCGGCGACCCGTTTCGCCTGTGGCCCCTGCTACAAATGCTCTCATGATAAACGCTATCCTATAAATCTGTTATATGATTGTTCAGCTTCCTATTGTAGTGATTCTATGAAGTTCATGACAGATTGATAAGGATTTCGCCAAAATATAATCTGAGTGCGAAACTACCCACGCAGGCCGGGAATGATGAATATAGACAAACGCCAAAGAATACAGGAACGCATGTATGCTTTCGAGAAACGGTGAATACCCATCTTTGGAAATAACAGAAGCAATTTTACCTGTGGCGTCAGGCCAAGCAGAAGCTGAGGATGCACTCACAGGAGTAAATGTAGCGACGCCTACAAAATTTTATGGTCGCTATCAAGATTATATGGAAATGTATGCACCAGCACAAACAGTTGCTGAGTATCTTAATGGTCATGCTTCATGGTTTTTGCGCTGTGCTGAACCCATGAAGGTGCATCCACTGGGAGAAAATGGCTACGCTGTAATCGTGGGGAAATTTGGCTCTTTTGGTTATGAAATTGAGCCAAAAGTTGGCTTGGAACTCTTACCCCCAGAGTCAGGTGTCTACCGCATTCGGACTATCCCTGTTCCTGATTACCATCCCCCTGGTTATGACGTAGACTATCGAGCATCGCTACAGCTATTAGAGGATGTAGTCAAGGATGCTCCCTCTCATCTAGCGGAGGTAACACGAGTGGAATGGGAATTAGATTTGGAGGTTGAACTTCATTTTCCCCGGTTTATTCAGCGATTACCCAAGTCTTTAATTCAATCTACAGGCGATCGCTTACTTAATCAAATTGTTCGCCAAGTCTCCCGCCGTTTAACACGCAAAGTCCAAGAAGATTTTCATCAGTCTTTAGGATTAACTTTTCCCGCCAGTTTTAAGAAAAAGAAATGAGTCCGGAGTCCAGAGTCAAGGGTCAAATTTCATGACTCTGGACTCTTGACTAACTATGCATTAGTCAGAATTCTTTGGACAATTTGCATACCAGTCACAGCCTGCCAAGCAAACAGCCCCAAAAGTGTAAAATTCAGTAAAATATGGGTTACACGCGCCCAATTTGCTCCTTTTTGCATATAAGGAGACAAAGCAGCAGAAAAAGCCACAATACTTGTGACGCCGAGTCCTACTAAAAGATGAGGCCCAACAAACAACTTACCATTATTAATGTAAGTAACAGCCATACCGCCAATTGAGCCTGCTACTAAGAGACCTAAGAGTATAGACCCAATTTGGTGATGCTTAATGGTATATCTACCTTTAATTAGTTCTTTTTTCTCTTCACCTTGAGCGTTTCTAGTACGCTGTACTTGTAACCCCAGGTAGGCAGCATAAAGCGAGAGTGCGAATAGTGCCCACATGATCAGTGGGTGAAAGAAATTCAGCCAATACTTAAATGATGCAGAAAGTTCCAAACTCATAGTGTTCTCGCTTGATTCTTAAATCTTCATAAAAATTAGCATAACTCTATTTTCAGTGTTCGCAGAAGTAGATGGCGGAAAGTAGAGATACGGAGATGAGTAAGCAATTTGCAAATTACCCTGATCTCCCTCATCCTCCACTCCCCCTCTTGCAAAAGTGGATAAACAATCTCAGACTAAATTCTGAGGCTAAATCCACAAAACCCGCCTATGCGGAATCTTATCCATGACTGAAAACAAAGATTTGCTGTTGCTGGTAGCTGCTAAAAGTGGTGATATGAAGCGGCTGTGTACCCTACTAGCTGCCGGTGTCGAGGTAGACGTGTGCGATCAAGATGGCACTACGGCGTTAATGTTTGCTGCTAATCTAGGCTATACAGAAATTGTGCGATCGCTATTGGATGCTGGAGCTAAAATTAATTTACCCAGAAGGCGCTACGGATTGACGGCTTTGATGTTAGCTGCGAGTGCTAATCAACTGGATACCGTAAAACTTTTAGTGTCTAGGGGTGCTGATGTTAATACCACCAACGAAGATGGCAGCACAGCTTTGATGGCAGCAGCGCTTAAAGGTTATGTTGATGTAGTAAAAGTTCTACTGGCTGCTGGAGCTCAGGTAAATGTCGCAGATCAAGATGATGACACCGCCTTGAAATTAGCAGTGAAGCACGGACATACAGCCGTTGTGCAAGCAATCCTACAAAGTAATACAGATGTCAATACTAAAGATGAAGATGGCGAGACACTGTTAATGATCGCCGCAGACTTGGGATATGTGGATGTTGTGCAAACACTGCTAGCAGCTGGGGCTGATGTGCAGGTAAGAAATCAGGATGGCACAACTGCCCTATTAGCAGCCGCAGCCGCAGGAAATAGCGGGATTGTGGCAGCGTTACTTGATCAATGTGCCGAGATGAATCTCCAAGATGGAGATGGTGAAACAGCCCTACATCTTGCGGTTGTGGAAGGTTACGTTGATGTGGTGCAGGAATTACTTAACAGGGGTGCAAATTTTCAAATTAGGAACTACCTGGGTGATACACCTCTACTTGTAGCCGCCTTGCAGGGACACAGCCAAATTGTTGAGGCTTTGCTGCGTTCCGGGGGGGAAATTCACGGGAAAAATCTGGGTGAGACACCTTTAACCCTAGCAGCATCCCAAGGACATACCCAGACAGTGGAGGTGCTACTAAATTACGGTGCTGATGTTAATATCCCTACTGATGATGGCAAAACGCCTTTACTCAAGGCAGTAGAACGTAACCACCCAGAGGTGATGCAGCTACTACTGGCTAAGGGGGCAAATGTAAATGTTCAAGACTCTGCCGGCGCAACAGCTTTAATATGGGCAGCGTCAGGAGGTTATTATCAAGCTGTACAGGTACTGCTACAAGCTGGGGCAGATGTAAATTTAAAAAATCGCGGTGGTTACACAGCTTTGATGATTGCGGAATTTAATGGCTACAGAAATATAGTCAGGATTTTACAGCAAGCTGGGGCACAGGAATAATTACTTTTTACTTCTTAAACTCAAGCCTCTACACTTACTGCTGAAGAAATCAATCACTCAAGGAAACAAAATATGCATTGGTCGCATCCATTAATCAATTTATCTCAAAATTGGCTATTCCAGATTTCCGCCTTCATTGCCCAAGCTACCCCGTCCCCCACTCCTACACCTAAAACATCTCCCTCTCCTGCTGCGGATGTTGAGTTACTTAAAAGTCAAATTCAATTTTTACAAGATGCCAATACGCAACTTAATAATAGTTTTGGCAGCTTTGTGAGTGCAATAAATCTTTCTTTTGTCGTACTTGGTGTACTTTTTGGAGTTATTGCTGCGATTAGTATTTACTTTTTTAACCAAAGTCTTAAAGATGCCAAGCTATTGATACGTGAAGAAGTTGAACGACGGCTGAAATCTGTTGTTGATGAGACAGTTGGACAAGAAGTTAGTAACTTAAAACAAGTTTTAGACCGAGAAAAAATTGTTGGTGAAATAACTATTGATTATTTTATCCCCTCACCTCAAGCAATCTTGCCAGATGATTATCCCGAAGAATATGAGTTTTTAGCAGCAAGAGGTTTTAAAGAAACTCGTTTATTGAGTGCCTCTAAGCGAGTTAAATTTTCCGGAGATGTGGTAATTTTAGATTTAGTAAATTATGCTTTGATAGACGATAGCGAAAAAATTAATAAATCGGAAGCAGAAAATGCTCAACTGCTGGAAATACGAGTTGCAGAAACACTCAACAAAATTGTTAATAGAGTGAATTCTAAATCTATACTGGTTGTCTATATTCGTCCTGGCAAGCAAAGGATAAATGCCATTGATGAATTGTCAAAATCTGTGAAATACTATGCTTCTGCAAATACTCCCGTCAGCTTGATGGGCGTAGTTGTTGATTCAGCGTACGTGGCACATGGAATGAAGTAAAAACTAAAAAGATAAAAGTAAAAAGTGAACTTCCTTTTTCTTGTTCTCTCACTACGCAAGTAATACCAATTTTAATAATCTTTGCCATAGATGAATGGTTGGTAAGGGCAACCGTACCCTGCAATCTATTTTTCGCATTCTTTTTCAAATCAGTATAATTTCACTAATCAAATCGGATTGATATACGTTCCTGAAATCAAGCTACAAAAATCCCCTTGTTTAGTATTTAAGTTTACATTCATATCTAAGTATATAATCTTGGAAATTTCTCTGTAATTTTCCGGAATAGAGATGTTCTCTTGTGATTACAATCATGGTGCTTAAAAATACTATGTGATACAGTACGAAGCACCAAGTGACGTAATTGACAGGGCTATTTATCTTGATATGAAAGTATAAATTTAATGAAAATTAGTCTTTACCAGCGTAAGTTATACGCGTTATTGCGATCGCCTACAACACCAAACCCACAGCAAAATATTTTACAGCACTTGTCGTGTCTGAAGTCACATGAAAATGAACTAAACCAATGGTGGAGTCAAAACGGGAACAACACTCAGCCAGACAATATTGCAGAAAAAATCGCTGCTTCCTCTGACTGTATCAACCTGTTGGAGAATCCCACTCAACCGCCACAAATTACTATCAAGCACCCCATCAGTGGACAAGAGCAACAAATTGATGCAGGGAATGTCAACAACAGCATAGCTGATATTCCCGGTTGGATTACTCGTGAAACTGATGCCAAGATAGTATTTTGGTGGTTTTGGCGATTTTATCCAGAAGTACTACAAAGCCAGCAACCCGATGCTTTGCTGTATCCAGCATATAAAGTGATTCCAGATTGTCCGTTGCATAGCTACCAAAGTACGGTGTCTGCGTTATCTGGTGCAATGTTTCCCGATGCTGGTGATTTATCAAAACCTAAGACACCTTATTTATTGATATTTTCCTTTTCCCCAGTTCAAGAATTCATTAAGTCTTCGCGGAAGTTTTTAGATTTTTGGGCTGGTTCCTATTTGCTACACTATCTCAGCGTCACGTTGTGTTGGGAAGTTGCCAAGGAACTAGGTTCTGATAGTGTAATTGTACCAACACTCTGGAGTCAAGAAGTTATCGATGCCTTGATACTGAAAGAATATCAAGAATATCCAGATTTTGCTGCGGATTTTGCACGTTTTGGCAATGGTGAAAATCCAGTAAATCTTACTGCCAAAATCGCTATGGTGATGATATCTGTGAGTAAATGATATCTTGTCCTTTCCACTCTAGGGTCTTTTATTTGTGTGAAGTATTCCTGAACATTAGTCGTTATCTCAAAGCTATCTATGCTGGGTGCAAAAGATGCTTTGGTTTTGCTTTTCTTGTTCTCAAATCCGGTTGGCATTACTCGAACCTTGCACCTCAATGTATTAAATATTACCCTACCTCAGATAGTGCCACTTTGTTTCCAACTTGATTGCTGATCAGACAAGTCCGCTTGTCAATAGGGTTTGAGACGCGCTGACCCTGTAATAATAAGTGCTATATTACCTACGATGGCTATGATAGTTCTTGGGATGAATGGGTCAGCACTGTACGCTTCCGGGCATCATTTCAAGTCGGGGATTCAGTGAGAATTTTATGGAAAGGGAAATGGTATCAAGGGCGAGTTTTAGAAGTTATTAATGGTCTTTATAAAATTACTTATAATGACTACGATAGCTCTTGGGATGAGTGGGTTGAACCTGCCAGAGTAAGCAGGTAGGGAATATCTCTCTTTTATAAATTGACAGGGACGATTTCACTTGTTGGAGTCGTCCCTTAAATCTCAAGCTTCTATTATCTAGAATTTTATTTTGAATTGATTCATGTTTATTGATTAAACAGAAAAAATGCTGTTTGGCATAATCCCACAATAAAACCTAAGATACCACCCAAAGTCACAATTGCCTGTAATTCATTTTTGACAATTCCCTCAATAGCAGCTTCTAAATCGGCAGGCGAGGTGGATTTGACGCGATCAACAATTACTTGATCTATTGACAAAATGGGAATTACCTGAGTCACAATTGCTTCCAAATCTTTTTCCAAATATCGCTCTAAAATTAGAGCTAACTCTTGACTGACAACTTCTAACGAAGTACTGACAACAGGTGAAGCACTGAGACGATTTAGCAGCAACAGAGCAATATTTTCCCAATCTACAGATTCAGTTAATCCTTGGAGTAAATCACTGCCACTATTTTGGAGATAATGACGGACACTTTCTCTTGTCGTCTTGCGTAATTGCCGGACTGTGCCAATTGGCAAGTTTTGTAATGATAAATTTTGTAGTAGCTTTTTGATGCGATCGCGCATTTGCAAATCTTGAGTTAATTCTTGCAAACGACGATTAGTAGCCTCTTTTTCATCCAAGCAGTAAGTCCGTAATCTGGTGAGGGTATTCCGTAAGCCAAATAAATTTGCTACTACCCAATAAGTACCACTGCTTTTTTCCCGAAAGCTTTCATCGACAATTTGAATTGTGCGATCCGTCAAAAAATCAACTATCGTTTGTCGCAACACATCTGGTGGTATGACTACTTGCAACAACCAATCAGCTAGCCTGATTGATTGTTCTTCACTCAGCTGAAATTCCAGCAATACTTGGTCAAAAATCTGATTGATCTGGACTTCCAAAAAGTCTTCGCGCCGTGCCAAAACCTTCAAAAGACGTGGCAAGGATTCTCCTAGTAAATCCCGCAAAATTCCTGCCACAATTTTGGCACTTTTTTGACTTTTATCCTCCGATTGTACTTGGGCGATCGCTAGCTGTAACAACCAAAGAATAGCTGCCTGCACCCGTTCTGTTTGCAAGAGACGACGCGTCAGCTTTTGCAACTCCTCTGGTGTCAATAGTGACCCCATAATTGTATCGGAAATCCTCTGAGCCAGGCGTTCCTGGTTGTGAGGAATCAAGCCAGGAGTGAATGGTAATCTTCGCCCAGCAACATAAATTGCTCGGTAGGGACGAAATAACATTTTGATGGCTATATCATTCGTGAAATAGCCAATGACTCCACCTAATATCGGGGGAGATATGTAAAGCCAGAAATGAGACCAATCCACAGGATTTTGGACTTACAGTTGATAACTGGTAATCTGTCAAGGTTTTAGAGTCCAGAGTCCAGGGTCAAAAGTCAAAAGTTATTAACATATAATAGCTATTCCCTATTGCCCATGCCCCACGCCCGATGCCCTATTCCCTAATTTAAGATTTACTGACTACCAGCACTCCCATCATACCGTTCGCAATGGGATAGTGTGTGGCGTGTGCAAAACCAACTTGATGCGCTAACTCTACTTGCTCTTTGCCGATGGGAAAGCGATCTAAGCTAGGACTGATGTAAGCATATTCTTCCTTGACACCTAATCTCGTCGCCATTGGTACGACAATATTCTCTAGATACCACTGCTGAAAGGTGCGTAGCTGGGGATGACTAGGCCGATGAAAATCTAGAATTGCGGCTTTGGCATCTGGTTTTAAGACGCGGTGTAACTCTTGGAGGCTGCGAGGAACATCTTTAACATTTCTTAACCCATATCCCATTGTGGCGGCGTCAAATTGATTGTCTGCAAACGGTAAATTGAGGACATCGGCTTCTACCCAGGTGATATGCGGTTGGGGGTATTGCCTTTGGGAGCGTTCTTTGGCAGTTGCTAAGAGGTTGCAGGAAAAATCCACGCCGTAAACATGCCCAGTTGCACCTACACGCCTAGCCAAACTCAAAGCGATATCACCACTGCCACAACATAAGTCTAGGCAAGTATGTCCCGGTTGAGCAGCGCTCCATTTGATAGCCATTTCTTTCCAGATGCGATGTTGTCCCAGACTCAACCAATCATTCAATTGATCATAAACAGGAGCAATACGATCAAAAATGGCGCGAATTTCATCAGTCATGGTTTATTTGTCATTGGTCATTTGTCCTTTTTCCTTTGTCATTCACTAGGGACAAATGACGCCGGATGACTAGACGGTGGTGGGATGGCGACGACTACTAGTTAGAGCGATCGCTACCAGTTCCACTGATAAATGGATTAACTTTAATTCATCATCGCGCAAAGTGTATGGTTCTTTCCACTGTAGCGACAACACTCCCATAACTTGATTGCGGTAGGCAATGGGGATGACTAAGTGTGCTTGCACACCAGTCTGTTGGTAGTGGGGAACACTAGCTAATTTTTGATCCTTGAGTATATTTGATGATAGTTGGATTTTTCCAGTGGCGATCGCCTCAGTTGCCAATGGATCTTGAGATAGCCAGTTTTCTAAAATACCTTCATGACTGTAAGACCCTTGAGTTGTCACTAGGGTATTTCCCTCAATTAGCTGTAGAATACAGCCATCTGACCCAAAGCTATCACTGAAAGCTGTAGCAATTGGTGTTAAGGTTTCCTCTAAGCTAGTAGCAGCTTGTGTTACTTCTACCAAAACAGTCAGCAACGCCATTTGGGCATTAGCACAGCGTAATTCTTCTGTCCGTTGCTTGAGTAAGTCGTAGGTTTCTGCGGCCCTTTGAACTACAGCTTTGAGTTCCCCAGGGTCCCAAGGCTTGGTAATATATTTGTAAACTTGCCCGGCGTTAATCGCCTCTACTAAGTCTTCAATATCCGTAAACCCGGTGAGGATAATCCTGACTGTATCAGGAAACTGAGGTACAGTTTTGCTAAGAAACTCTGTTCCCTTCATTTCAGGCATCCGTTGATCGGAAATAATCACCGCTACTTCGCCTTCAGTTGCTAGTATTTCCAATGCGTTCATGCCGCTATCAGCTTTAAGAACATGAAAATCTCGACGAAATGTGCGATACAGCAAATCCAGATTATCTGGCTCATCATCCACTACAAGAATTTTGAGTTTTTTTGGTCTGACTAAACTCATTAATTGACGACGAACTGTATTAATTTCTGTACTGGGATTATCCATAAGATAATGCCTTTAAATATTTACTCTTTTGTTATATTCCATACTCAGCTTAGTTGATAATTTGCAACAAGCCTTGCGGGTATTTGCGGATGTATTATGGGTTAAATGAAACTAATGGGAATCGGGCATGGGGGCAGCCCTGGGTTGCGGAGAGAAATTGCCGTTCTTTCCGGCAAACTTCGGGAGGTTTCCCGGAGCTTTCGGAGTCACCGGCTCCGTTGTAGCAAGTGGCGTCATGGGGAATGGGGATAAGCAGCGATGGGTAGAGCTAATCCACTGTTACATTAAAATAGTACAGGCTAGTTATTTATTACCTAATGACCAATGACATCTGGCTGAGTCAAAAATACCAGATTATAGACCTTAATTCGTAATCCTTTTCTTATCCTCCCTATTTTTGAATTTTGCATTGTTTATGACAGATACACCACCAAACGCTCAAAATGCTGATCAAGCTGCTTCCGAAGTTGTAGAAGAATTTTTACGCAAGTTGAGGCAAAAACAAGGTAACTGGGTGGAATGGGGAGTAGCGATCGCTTACTTGCTCAAAGCTGGTTACAATCCCCAAGAGATTTTTGAGGCGACTGGATTTGAGCCGGTGCAACAAAATCAGGTGGTGGTTGGCTCTCAAGTTTACAATTCTTTAGAAAAGGGCGGGGCATCGGAGGCAACGCGATCGTATTATGCCCAACGGGGGAGTGATATTTTATATGAACTACGCCTGCTCACCCACGAAGAACGGGCGGCGGCAGCTGACTTAACTTTCCTCCACAAAGTTGATGCTGATGAAGCACGGGAAGTAGCCAAGGCTATTAAAGATTTCTCCCGATTCCGCACTTTACCCGCAGGATTCGAGGCCCATCCAGGCGACGCTGTAGCTTATCAAGCGTGGAAACTGGCTCGCCAAAACTCAGATTTGCAAGAGCGATCGCGCTTAATTGCCAAAGGGTTACGCTTTGCTCATACGCAATCAGCTAGGCAACAAATAGAACAGTTACTTACAGACTTTACCACTATTCCTAAACGTCCGGCTCCACTCTTACCCTTTTACCGCCTGGATTCTGAGGAAGAATTACCTAGAATTATTCCTGTAGTTGGCGAGTTACCATTAACACCACAAGACCTACAAGCTGTCCCCATAGTGACAGAAATTGAACCATTCCGCTTAGTGAAATTTAATGGTGAGCAAGCTTGGATACCCTTACCTGGTTGGCAAACTCTATTGAGTGCAGAAGACCCAGTCGCAATTTTAGCATCTAGCGATCGCCTCCCCAACAATACACAACCCCAACCCGGAAAAGTACTCATAGTTGTAGATCGCGCCCAAAGAGACTGGGATGCTTCTAGCTACTTTGTTGTGGAACACGTTGGGGAATTAGATATTCAATGGCTGGAAACTGAACCAGAAACTCCCGTATTAGGACGAGTAATTGTCATCGTGCGTCCAAAGAGAATTCTGGATGAGGAAGTCACCAAAGATTCTTGGCAAATTGACGAATAGCAATATATAGAATTACCGCCACCCCTACCTGATAGGGGTTTTATCTTGATATTATTTTTGGTATAAACGCCAAGTCACCAATCATAAAGATGTGAGGTTACTACTTAATATTTGCGAGAAAGTGGAAGTATTATTCAGAACAGCGCAAAATTTTGTAGCAGATTAGGCAGGCAAATATGGCAAAGGTGGCATTGCTGATTGGTATAAGTGAGTACGAACCAGGATTGAATCCACTGCCAGCAGCCGTTAAAGATGTAGAAGCAATCGCACGGGTTTTGAACGACCCAGAAATGGGTGCATTTGATCAGGTCAAGCCTTTGACTAATCCTGATCCGCAGTTGATGCAATACGAAATTGAAACTCTGTTTTCAGAGTGCAATAAAGACGATTTAGTACTACTGTTTTTCTCTGGACATGGAATCAGAGATAACAGTGGTAAGCTCTATTTTGCTACCAGTATTACCCGTAATAATTTGAAAGGAGAATTAATCAGGTCAACTACAGTTCCTGCCAGTTTTGTTCATGAAGTGATGAAAAATAGCCGTGCGCGGCGACAAGTAGTGATTTTAGACTGTTGCTTCAGTGGGGCATTTGATCCTGCTTTGCAGGCGAAAGATGATAGCTTCATAGATTTACAAAGTCAGTTGGGGGCAGAGGGGCGAGTAGTTCTTGCTTCATCCAGTTCGACGCAATATTCCTTTGAGCAGACAGGTTACCATCTATCGCTTTACACTCGTTACCTAGTAGAAGGTATTGAGACAGGGGCAGGAGACCAAAACGAAGACGGTAAAATCTCAATTCGGGAACTGCATGAATATGCTGCTAGCAAAGTGCAGGAAACAGCACCCAATATGACGCCCAAGCTAATTACTATCAAGGATATGGGCTTTGATATTGTGTTAGCAAAAGCCAAAATTACTGACCCTCGGCTCAAGTATCGTAGGCAGGTGGAAAAGTACTCTAGTCGTGGCAAGATTTCTTCAATTGGGCGCACAATTTTGGATACTTTGCAGTATCAGTTGGGTATATCTTTAGAGGTTGCTAGAGAAATTGAACAGGAGGTGTTACGCCCATATAAAAAACGTCTGGAAAATTTGCAACGATATCAACAGGCATTTGCATCAGCCATTGTGTACGAATACCCGCTCAGTAGTGAAGCTCAATCTGAGTTAAATGATTTGCAAACAATTTTAGGGCTGAGAAAAGAAGATACTGAGCCGATTGAACAGGAAGTTATCAATCAGCGACCTGATAATGTTTCATTGTCTCAATTTTCTTCTCCTAAATCGGCGGCTGAACAACATCATGGACAATCTATTGCTTCTGTTGATGGTGCTAATGTTCCGACCAAATCAATCAGAAATAGGTTATTTGCAACTAATAATAAAACTATTCAAAAATTTTTTATCGGCTCTACAGTGCTGGGGATAATAGTAGTAGGTGGGGGTACATTGTTAAGCAATTGGCAATGGATAAACACAAGCAGTAAACCAATACCAATTCCAGTCAATACAAAGCCTGTAAATTCAACGCCAACATCTTTACCAATTTGCAATATCGCCTCAGTTAACACATCATCTCCTCCTCTTCCTAGAAAAGGTGTTTTAGTGATGATTGACCCCGGACATGGTATTCCTCCAGATACGGGTAATAGGGGAATTATACTAGAAGACGATATAGTTATACCTATTAGTAAAAATATAGCAACAGTTTTAGAGAAAAATGGTGTACAAGCATTGCTAACACGTAATACTGAATGTGTACTTACAGAGAACGTTAGCAGCAGCTTGGAATATAGAAAACAAATCACCAAACTAGTTAATGCCAATTTGTTTGTCAGTGTTCACGCTAATGCATTCAATAGCAAGTCTAGTGGGCTAGAAATATTTTCTACTAGCAATAGTAATAGCCAACGTTTGGCTAAACTAGTTAGTAGTACTCTTTTTAAGAGTGTTATTGGTTTATCTAATCGGGGATTGAAAGATGGTGATCGTTTCGCCATTTTTAGGGGTGTTACTATACCTGCAATTTTAATAGAAACTGGTTTTGTTGATAATAAAAATGATGCGGCTCTACTAAGAAATCCAGATTTTCAAAAAAAATTAGCTGAGGCGATCGCTCAGGGTATCCTCCAATACCTTAAGGAACAGAAGCAAATTAGTTGATAAATAAGAATTTATTCCGCCATCTCTATTTTATTGACTTAATCAAAAAGTGCATATACACTAATTCTATTATGCAAAACCAGCCTGCTCACCTAGATCAACTTCAAAAAGTAGGAACTACCTGTACCTGCTTCCATCTCCGTAAAGCATCCCGCGTAGTCACCCAAATATTTGATGAGGTGTTGCAACCAAGTGGAGTGCTAGTCAATCAATTTACACTACTGGTTGCTGTCAACCTAGCTGGTGCGATCGCCATTACGCACCTCGCCCAAGAATTAGTCATGGATCGCACTACCCTCACACGCAACCTCAAGCCACTGTTAAGAGAGGGGTTGATTCAAGTTCAGCCAGGACAGGATCAACGCGTGCGAGTTGTGAGTCTCACGAAAGCAGGACAGGCGGCTTTGGTAAAAGCTTTACCTTTGTGGGAGGTGGCGCAAGCCCGTGTAATTGAGCAATTGGGAAGGGAGAAGTGGAGTTTATTGTTATCTGGTTTGTCTGATACTGTGTCTGTGCTGCGTCATAGCTAATTTTTTTGGCAGAAAAAGTGTATATACACTTGTATTAAAGGAGAGTAGTATGTCTAAGTTTGATCGCCATCCGACAGTTAAAAAGTTTCGTGAGCAGAATATCCTGAATGAGGACAAAGCACCATTGGATGCTGATTGGCTGCGGAAGTTGTGTTTAGAGGCTGGAGCAGATGATGTGGGTTTTGTGGAGATTGAGCGAGCAGAGATTGCAGATCAACGCCAAGAGATTCTCCAAGCTTTTCCGGTGACGAAAACACTAATTAGCTTTGTGTGTCGGATGAATCGGGAAAATGTGCGATCGCCAGCCAGGTCAGTAGCGAATGTAGAATTCCATACAACTGGTGAAGAAGTTAACCAAGTTGGGCGTGAGATTGTTGCAACCCTGGAGAAACAGGGTATTCGCGCCCTAAACCCAGCAATGGGGTTTCCGATGGAAATGGATTGCTTTCCGGGAAAAGTTTGGGTGGTTTCCCATAAACCCGTAGCAGTAGCCGCAGGTTTGGGACACATGGGAATTCATCGCAATGTGATTCATCCCCAATTTGGGAATTTCATATTATTAGGGACGATTTTAATAGATCGGGAAGTCACCGCACGTAACAAACCAATTGACTATAACCCTTGCTTGGAATGTAAACTGTGCGTCGTCGCCTGTCCAGTAGGAGCCATTGGTACAGATGGTCATTTTAATTTCTCAGCTTGTTACACCCACAATTACCGTGAGTTTATGGGAGGTTTCACAAACTGGGTAGAAGATATTGTCGAGAGTAAAAACGCCCGTGAATACCGCCAAAAAGTTAATGATGCCGAATCAGCATCAATGTGGCAGAGTTTGAGTTTTAAAGCCAATTACAAAGCCGCTTATTGTGTAGCTGCTTGTCCGGCAGGGGAAGATGTGATTGGGCAATTTTTACAGAATAAAACAGGGTTTGTGCAAGAAGTAGTGAAGCCGTTGCAAGATAAAGAGGAAACTATTTATGTGGTTCCTGGTTCTGATGCTCAAGACTACGTAGCACGTCGGTTTCCTCACAAACAAGTGAAGTCAGTTAGTAGTGGGATTCGTCCTAATTCTATCCAGGGGTTTTTGTTTGGATTGCCCTTATTATTTCAACGTCAGCAATCAAAAGGTTTAGATACTATTTACCATTTCACATTTACTGGTAAGGAGTACAAGAAGGCGACAGTAATGATTAGGGAGCAGACGGTGCAAGTGCAGGATGGTCATGTGGGTAAAGCTAACCTACATGTGAGGGCTGATAGTAAAACTTGGTTGCGGTTTTTGGCGAAAGAGGAAAATATTGTCTGGGCTATAGTTACTAGAAAAATTCGGGTTAAGGGTTCGTTGAAGTTGCTGTTAGCTTTTGGCAAATGTTTTCCGTCTTAAAGCTGTGTGGTTAAAATCCCAAGGCTAAAAAACCGCCATCGACTGCTATACACTGCCCCGTAATGTAACTGGCCGTTGGCATACACAAAAAGGCAACTAAACCTGCAATTTCCTCTGGTGCGCCTACTCGCCCCATTGGAGTACGTGACTCAACAGCATGTAACATTTCTGGATTAGTCAATAATGGTTCTGTTAATGGTGTACGAATAAACCAAGGTGCAACGGTATTGACTCGAATACCATCAACTGCCCATTCCACAGCCAGAGAGCGAGTGAGCTGCACCAATGCAGCTTTCGTCATCCCATAGGGTGCGCCTGTACGCACAGAGGTTAACCCGGCAACAGAACCCACATTGACGATGCTGCTGTTAACTCCAGTCTTCAACAGTAGATAACTAAGTTGGCACAGTTGAAAAACAGCAGTGAGATTGGTTTGAAAGATTGTGGCATACTCCTCTTCTTCCTTTCGTTGCTCCTGTAATCACTGCTTTTTTTCCAGTGAGTGACCATCGCTGTTGAGATGTTTCTGCAAAGGGTTGGCTCATAACGTGCTCCTGCAAAATCAAGGACATTGTACTCTCGTCTAACACACGCTACTTTTGCAATTTATTTAATCCACGTTCTTAAACAACTACTTTTTGAGACATTTGTAGCAATGCAGCGATCGCATCGGCAGGTTCTAAGCGCTGGCGATAGTCTACATCAACGTGAGCTAGAACTACTTGTCCATCTGGAACAATCACAAAAGTTGCAGGCACAGGCAACTGCCAATCTTCTGTACCATTGTTCTCAGGGAGGGAATGCCCCAATTCAGTGTAAAGTTGTCGCAAATCATCCGGCAGTTCAAAGGCAATACCATAAGCTTGTGCAACTTGAGAACCCACATCACTCAGAACATCAAATTCCAGATTATTTTTCTCAACTGTGGTCAGAGAAGCATCAGGTGTCTGTGGCGAAATGGCAATCAGTGAAGCACCCAATTCCCGAATTTTAGGTAAAACCTGTTGATAAGCCCGTAATTCCAGGTTGCAATAGGGACACCAACCACCCCGATAAAATGTGAGAATCACCGCACCTTGAGAGAGGCGATCGCCCAATCTCACAGTTTCACCAACGGCATTGGTTAATGTAAAATCAGGTGCTTGATCTCCAGCTTGGATTGGTTGTCTGGTTGGAAATTTTTCCGCTAGGGCATCCGTTGCCTGTTGCATGATCGCAGCTTTCTCAGCCGGAAACTTTTCCAGAAATTCAGCCCGAAAGTTATCAAGTGCTGTTTTCAGGTTCATGGTCGTATTCTCCTTAGCTTAAGTCCCTAAATAGAATTACTTAGATATCTTTAAATTCCACTGAAGTCGCTGTATCCGATTACTATTGCCTATTGCCTGTCCCAACCAGATAATTGATTATGCACAACGACTTGCAAAAGTGCTACTGAGGCAACATACTGGCAAATTGTTTTTCAACTGCTTTGGGGTCTTGGCGAATTCGGCAAATACTTGCTGAGAAACCGGGTCAGGCTGCACATCTTCAACTCTCTGCGCTACTGCTTGCAATGTGGCTTGAGCAATCTGAATCGGGGGTACTTTATCAAGGGGGACATTTTCAGCCATTGCCGTATCGACAGGGCCGGGAAAGACACCGACAACTAGTGTTCCTTGTTCAACCAGTTCTGCCCGCACTCCCTGTGTCAACGAATACAACGCTGCTTTAGATGCACTGTAAGAGGCAAAAACTGGAACATTAACTATCGATGCGATTGAGAGCAGATTGACGATCGCCCCACCGCCGTTTTGTTTGAGGATGGGAGCAAAGGCACGAATTATATTCAGTGAACCAAAATAGTTAGTTTCCATTTCCCACCGAGCCGTTTCCAAACTAGCAGCAGCAAAGAAGCCACCTGTACCAGATACTCCAGCGTTATTAATTAGCAGATTGACATCTTGAGCAGTTTGGGCGATCGCGGTAATTTGCTCAAGATTTGTCACATCCAGTGCTATGGGTACAATCCTATCGGGAGCGATCGCCACCACATCTTTCAAAGAATCCACGTTACGCGCAGTTGCGTAGATCCGGGTTGCATCTGCTTTTACCAATGCCTCGACAAAAGCCTGACCAATTCCACGATTTGCACCCGTAACTAGTGCCACAGAACCATTGATATTCATAAAAGTCTCCTGGCGGTTGATGTGCCATTTGTTGCTGACATCTTCATCATGATTGATGCTCATATATTTGAGAAGACGGCAAAAAGGAATATGATTTATGCCAAATCAGAATGGAGTTAGCAATGGATCGCATTGCTTGTATGAAAAGCTTTGTCCGGACAGTAGAGACTGGCAGTTTTTCTGCCGTCGCCCGCGAGATGGACACCACTCAACCCACTATCAGTAAGCAGATTGCGGCACTAGAAGAATATTTGGATGTGCAGTTACTCCTGCGCTCCACTCGCACCTTGAGTTTGACCGATGCAGGTATCCGCTTCTACGAACACTGTCAACGGGTGTTGGAGGCAGTTGCAGAAGCAGAATCGAGTGTGGGAAAACGGCAAAAGCCTACAGGGGGATTGCGGGTGAGTTGTCCTGTGGCTTTTGGTCAACTGCAAGTAGTACCACGATTGAAAGCCTTTCTGGAACGCTACCCAGATCTCAAAATTGATTTGATGATGGCAGATCATTTTGCAGACTTGATCGAAGAAGGGGTAGATTTGGCAATTCGGATTGGCAACGTGCAGGATACCTCATTGATTACACAACGCATTGGGACTACACGGCGAGTCACAATTGGGCATCAATCCTACTTTGAGCGGGCAGGTGAACCGCAAACACCAGAAGACTTGGTAAAGCACAACTGTCTTGTTTATACCCGCTTGGCTACAGGTAATGAATGGCACTTTCAAGGAACTCAGGGAGTCATCCAAGTTGCAGTGAGTGGCAACTTTCAGGCGAATAACTCCACTGCGATTCGAGCCGCCGTGTGTGCGGGGTTAGGGATTGCGGTCTCTCCGGTCTGGTTATTTGGTGATGCGCTGGGCGATGGCAGTCTGCAAGTGATCCTCAAAGACTATCAACCTGTGCCACTACCGATTTATGCTGTCTACCGTCGGGGTCGATTTGTGCCAGCGAAAGTGCGTTGTTTGATTGATTTCCTTTCTAAAGAGTTTCAGCTAGACCCCTGGGTGTCAGATTACGGGCAATCTCCAGTGATGAATTTTGGAGTGTGAAACGCAGAGGGGCGTCGAGGTGAATTTATTCAACAACGTTTAGAATTTTATAATGTCAGCTGCTAGGTTTACTGCTCCTGTGCCTCCAGAATCTTTGGCTTCAGAATTATTGCCACGATCGCCTGTTTCGTCCCTACGTGCAGAGGCGATCGCCCGCATTCGTGATGGTTTGCGTCCCGGACAACAACAAATGGCTGATTGGTACGCTGGGCCATTAGCTGTTTCGGCTGTACCGGGTGCGGGTAAATCTACAGGGATGGCGGCGGCGGCGGCGATTGCGATCGCACGTCAGTATGAAGGTGGTGCTACTCGTCGTCAGTTGGTGGTTGTGACTTTTACCCGTTCTGCGGCTGCGAATATTAAAGCCAAAATCCGCAAATATTTACGGGAGGATTTATCACTACCCCAAACTGGCTTTGCTGTTTTTACTTTGCATGGTTTGGCGTTGAACATTGCTAGCCGTCATCCTGATTTATCCGGTTTGCAGTTAGATAATGTGACATTAATTACTCCAAATCAAAGTCATCGCTTCATCCGGACTGCTGTAGAGAAATGGATTAACAGCAATTCTCGACTTTATTTGCGGTTATTAGAAGGTAGCCAATTTGACGGCGAGGAAACAGAAAGGTTACGTCGCCAATCGGTGCTGCGGACAGAAGTATTACCGGAATTAGCAACGACAGTCATTCATGAAGCCAAAAGTTCTGGTCTATCGCCAGAAAAGTTGCGGGAGTGGGGTAAACAAACCACAAACGCCTATGAAATTTTAACTGTCGCCGCAGGTTTGTACGAGCAATATCAGAACTTAATGCGATCGCGTGAGTTCATCGACTATGACGATATGATTTTAGCGGCGTTGCGCGTACTCGATAACAATAGCGCCTGTCGCAGTGAGCAAAACCAAGTCTTCGCTGTCTTTGAAGACGAAGCCCAAGATTCAAGTCCTTTGCAGACGCAGTTGCTAGAGATTTTGGCGAGTGATCAGGGAGATGAGGAAGTAAGAACAATATCCCCCTCATCCCAAATCAACTTAATCCGAGTTGGTGACCCTAACCAAGCGATTAACTCTACCTTCACGCCAGCCGATCCGATTTATTTTCGGCAATTTTGCGAAGAATGCGATCGCCAGCAACTACTAGCGACAATGGATCAAGCCGGTCGCAGTACCAGAATGATCATCAACGCCGCTAATTTTGCGCTGCAATGGATCAACAGCTTCTATGGCAGCAAGCAAAAGGAAAACCAAGATAATTCACCCCGTCCTCCCCTTTCCCCTGTCTCTCTCCCCTTTCGTCCGCAATACATTCGCCCGGTAGATACAGGCGACCCTCAAAAAGATGCGAACCCTGCGCCAGTCGAGGGAGGATTGGAATTATACACCCCGCGTGATATTCATCACAGTGTTGAGTTGTTATCTCGGAGGGTGATTGAGTTATTTGCTGAAGACGCAACGCAAGTCAGTGCAGCCATTCTAGTCAGAGAAAATCGCCAAGGACGCTGGTTAGCTGAGGCACTCACACCTGTATGCAAAGAGCATAATATTACACTTTATGATGTGGGGGAACGCGATCGCCGTTCTCATATTCCCCAGGAGATATTAGCACTATTGCAATTTTGCGATCGCCCCCATTCCCCTGATTACCTCAAAGCCGCCCTAGAAGTTTTGGTAGGGCGTCAGTTAATACCCACTCAAGACCTGAATGCTTTAGCTAGTTTACCAGAAGACTTTTTGTATCCCGGCCCTTTAGCATCACCCCAGTCAGAACCAGTCCAAAAAGCCTCACATCTATGTCGTAGCTTACTGCGCGCTCGGCTGGAATTGCCTATTTACCATTTAATTTCTTTCCTAGCCTTGACCTTAAATTACGACCAACCAGAATTAGCTACGGCTGACAAACTCACAGAACGAATCAACCAGCAAATAACTAGTGATAGTTCAATGGGTGCAATGCTAGCAGCTTTAAGTGAAATTGTCAGTTCCGAACGGTTTGAAGCGGTAGAAACTGAAGATTTAGAAGCTCGTTATACCCGCAACGGTCAACTAACTATTATTACCATGCACAAAGCCAAAGGGCTAGATTGGGACTATGTTTTTCTGCCCTTTTTGCACGAAAACTTGATTCCCGGTCGGTTTTGGGTGCCACCCCAAAGCCAGTTTTTAGGTAACTTTACCTTATCTGAAGTAGCCCGCGCCCAAGTCCGGGCGGCGCTGCACGATGCCAACATACCAGAAATTACCCAAGCCTGGGAACAAGCAAAACACCTAAAAACAGCCGAGGAATACCGTTTGCTTTACGTGGCGATGACACGCGCCAAGCGGCTATTGTGGATGTCTGCATCGCAAAAAGCGCCATTCACTTGGAGTAAACCAGAGAATTTACAAGAACAAGCGCCATGTCCGGTTTTTCCCGCATTAAAGCGCCAGTTTCCGGAATGCGTCGTTTCGGCCGCAGCGATGGTTAAATAATACAGTGAAATTAAAGAGCGATCGCCTAAGTAAGTCGGTGGGAAAAAACAAAGGGTTAACTGTGGAATGAGTAGCACAGTTACAGAAGGAAGATGACTACTAAATCAATTTGCTAGTAACCGCGCATCTAGCTTAAACCAGGAGGAAAGAGTTGTGAAAGCAGTCTTGATGACAGCATCTGGTAGTCCAGAAGTGCTGCAAGTGCAGGAAGTAGCAAAACCGACACCAGGAAATGGAGAACTTTTAGTACGCCTAGTAGCTGCTGGTGTCAACCCCATTGATACTAAACTCCGGAAACGAGGCACTTTTTACCCTGAGCAAATGCCTGCTATTTTGGGATGCGATGGTGCGGGTGTTGTGGAAGCGGTAGGTACTGGTGTTCAGCGTTTCCATCTAGGAGATAAGGTATATTTTTGCCATGGCGGCTTGGGCGCGCACCAAGGTAATTACGCTGAGTACACTGTGATTGATGAGCGGTTTGTGGCGCGTAAACCGACTTCCATATCCTTTGCTGAAGCCGCCGCCGCACCTTTAGTCTTAATCACTGCCTGGGAAGCTTTGTATGAACGGGGACGATTAGAACCCAGGGAACGGGTGTTAATTCATGCGGGTGCTGGGGGTGTGGGTCATGTAGCAATTCAACTAGCGAAACTCAAGGGTGCTGCTGTCGCTACCACTGTCAGCACTGGGGATAAGGCGGAGTTTGTCAAGCAACTTGGTGCTGATGAAATAATTTTTTACAAACAAACAGATTTTGCACAAGCAGCCTTAAATTGGACTGGTGGTGAGGGTGTAGATTTGGCTTTTGACACTGTTGGTGGTGATACTTTTGAGAAAACCTTTCCCGCAGTGCGGATATATGGGGATATTGTGACGATTCTGGAACCAGTCGCCAATACAGTCTGGAAAACTGCCAGACTCCGGAATCTCCGCATCGGCTTAGAGTTGATGCTGACACCAATGTCGCTGGGAATTACCGAAAGCCTCCAGCACCAAGCAGAAATTTTGGAACAATGTGCAGCTTGGATAGATGAGGGTAAGTTAAAAATCCATGTCAGTCACCAGTTTCCTTTGATGGAGGTGGCGAAAGCTCATCAATTACTGGAAAAGGGAGCGATCGCGGGTAAAATTGTGCTGCTGATTAATGATGAATATTGAGTAATTTATTTTTTCAACGCAAAGGGGCGCTAAGGGAAGCGCAGAGGTACGCAAAGAAAAGTCTCTGTGTACCTTTGTGTTACTTTGCGTTACTTTGGGTTTTATTCCTCCTCCTTCCCCTACCAGCTCACGCCGCACAACCAGAACGCACTCCCTTAACCCTGGAAGTTTTACAAGAAAGAATCCGCACGCCAACACTACATGAAGGTAATTTAACTGTAGATTTGCGGCGGATGGTGATTGATTTACGACCAGAAAATGCCAGTTTTCGGGATAATTTTTACCAACTACTGCGAAAAGAATTGCAAAAGACTGGGGGCAAAGTTTTAGGTTTAGACCTCAGCTATTCTCTAATTTTAGGGGATTTTGTGGGTAGTGATTTGGGTTTGAGAACACCTCTTTATGAGCAAGCTATTGCACCCATTTTTACTTCTACAGAACAAGAACAATTAGAACGCCTCCGCCTGGTTTGTTTGGAGTCTTTCGCTATTGAATTACCGGAATCTAAAGATTGTCGATCGCTTTTGGGAACTCAACCAAATACATCTAGTGAAATCAATGTGTTTCGTGGTGCTTTGACGTTAGTAGAATCTCGTTTCAATGGTGAAGTAAGTTTTGCTAATACATTCTTTCTTCAGTCAGTAAATGCCCAAGGTGCAACTTTTATGCAACCTACTAATTGGTATGAAACTAGATTTAGCCGTGGTGTGAGCTTTAATAATGCTATCTTCCGGCAATTGAGTAATTTCCAAGGAAGTATTTTTTTTAATAAGGCTAATTTTAAACAGGCTAAATTTCAAGAGATTGCTGATTTTTATGGTGACATCTTTACAGATACTGCTAACTTCAATCAAGCAAGTTTTAAGCAAATAGCTAAATTTAGTAGTGTCCAATGGCAAGGCAATACAGATTTTTCGGAGGTTATTTTTACTAATCAAGTACAATTTACCAAAGCTAATTTTGCACAGTCTCTTTTACTCACAGAAACAAGTTTTGAGCAAGCGGTAAGCTTTCGGGAAGCACAATTTAATCAGGTTGTGAATTTGCAAGGCGCGAGTATTCTCAATCAAGCAGATTTTAGCGATGCGAGGTTTGCGGAGGTAGCTTGTTTAAAGGTACCTGGTCTAACTTTTAACTCTAACCAAGCGAAAATTTTAGGTAATCTTGGTCAAATTGGTCAGATGTTTTGTGTGCCGACATTGCAGGGTAATCAAAGCGTTTTACGTAACTTAGGGCAAAACTTTCGCCAACAACAGCAAATTGCTGATACTAACCAATTAGAGTACACAAAACAGCGATTGCGATTTATAGAATTAACTCGCCGTCTAGTGGCGACAAATATTAATAGTGCTGATATCGCCAGTTTGCAGAAACTAGGTTTTTCTCCAACTCAGGCGCAAGCCATTATCCAACGCCGTTTAATTAGATTATTTCGTAACAGCAGCGAGTTGCTGATATTACCAGATATTGATTTAGAAACATATACCAAATTGAGCGATCGCTTAGTTGTCAGCGAACCTCTGGCGTTTGGTGGCTGGTTGCTGCAAGCTTGGGGGTGGTTGGCGTTGAGTGTGCTGCTGCTGTTGAGTGGATATGGCACAAATTTCTGGTTAGTGTTTGGCGTTGGGGGATTGGCGATCGCTTTTTTTGGTTTAATATTTTGGCTGGTAGATCGCTATCGTCGTCTACATCCATTACCCATTATTCCTACAGCCACTGAAACTATATCAATATTAGTTAGTTTTAGCTTTTTAGCATTCTTGAGTTTACTGGCTATCTTTCGTAATTCCGAACAGCCTTGGTTAACATTGGGCTGTCTGTTAATGATCATTGTCCCCATACCAGTAGCTTTATTGTGCCGACTTTACCAACAAGGACGTTATCACGATTTAATGGATGTTTCCTACTTCACAGAAGACGGCAGCATGAGACAGTTAAGATTACTAATAGGACGTTTACCGGTGATTCCCAGAAATCAAACCTTCCGTGAACGATATATGCCTTTGTTGTGGAATCGCAATTGGAATTGGCTAAATTATTACGACTTTAGTCTCAACAATTTGGTGAGGTTGGGATTTAACGACATTCGGATGCGAGATGAACATTTACCCGGTATCATTGCCACACTTGCTTGGTATGAATGGAGTTTGGGTGTAATGTACATTATCCTTGTTTTGTGGACTCTCTCCCGCACAATTCCAGGATTGAATTTGCTAATTTATCTGAAGTAAATCAGTGCAATTTCACCAAAGAGGCTTTTTAAAATTCTTTTCTCAGCATTGCTAAAATTGAGCGGATACAAATTTTGTATCACGCAGAGACGCAAAGCCGCAGAGAGTAACAAGAAATTTATCTGTTTGATAGTTCATAATTTGATTTATCTTCCTTTCCTCGTGTTCTTTGAGTTCTCTGAGGTTGGTTCAAAAAAGTATTTTTCACAACTTAGAACTAACAGCAATTTGTTTATAAACCGATAAAGCCTGCGCCACACATTGATCCATATTTAAATATTTGTAAGTCGCCAACCTTCCTACAAAATAAACCCCTGGCGTAGCATCAGCTAACGCGTGATATTTCTGATAAATTTCATGATTTTCTGGACGCGGTATCGGATAATAAGGATCGCCTTCACCTTTGGGAAATTCGTACACAATGCTAGTTTTAGCGTGTTCCTGTCCCGTTAAATACTTAAACTCCGTTACACGGGTGTATAAATGTTCGTTGGGATAATTAATCACTGGCGCTGGTTGAAAAACAGGGGTGTTGTGCGTCTCATGTTTAAAGTCTAGGGAACGGTAGGGTAATTTACCGTAGCGATCGCCAAAAAATTCATCAACGGGGCCAGTATAAATCATCTCACGGTAAGGTATGGCTTGAGCTATTTCCCGGTAATCGGTGTTGAGCATGACTTTGATGTGGGGATGGGCTAACATATTCTCAAACATCCGGGTAAAACCGTGTAATGGCATTGCTTGATAAGTATCGCTAAAGTAGCGGTTATCGCGGTTGGTGCGAGTGGGAATCCGCGCAATCACTGATTTATCTAGTTCCGATGGATCGAGTCCCCATTGCTTTTTTGTGTATCCCCGAAAGAATTTTTCGTACAATTCTTTACCGACTTTACTCAATACCACGTCCTCAGAAGTGCGGATATATGCTTGCGGTTCTGCGATTGATTCTAAGAACTCCGCCGCTTGAAAGGAGTTGAGGTTCATACCGTAGAGTTGGTTAATGGTATCCAAATTAATGGGGATGGGGACTAGTTGTCCGTCCACGCTAGCCAGGACGCGATGTTCGTAAGCCCGCCACTGGGTAAACTGGGAGAGATATTCAAAGACTGCACGGGAATTGGTGTGAAAGATGTGGGGGCCGTATTTGTGGACGAGAATCCCATGATCATCATAATGATCGTAGGCGTTACCGCCGATATGGTTGCGTCTGTCCACCAGCAAGACTTGTTTACCAGATTGTGTGGCTAAACGTTCTGCAATCACGCTTCCGGAGAAACCAGCACCGACAATCAGGTAATCGAAGACAAAATCTTTGGTAAAGAAACTTGGTATCCCAGCTTTGGAGTCTATTTTCTCTGGCTGATGGGGGGTGGTAATAGTGGAGTTAATCAACTTACTCATTGCAGACCAAGTATACTCTGCTGCTGAACTGTCAGGAAATACATGGACATTGGGGTGACTTGCATCAAGACTGTTTTCTGTTGTCAACACCAAATCTGCACTGTGGAATAGTTCGGCTTCGTAGTCTTTCAGCTGCGGTGATGCTTCTGGGAAAACAGGGCAATCATTTCTGCGATCGTATATGATTGTTTGGGGTTGTAAGTGACGAGTAAAAGCGATCGCAACTGCTGTGTAATACCAACAGATATATTTGCAGACTTGATACTCGATTAACAAATCATCAATCAATAGTTGTAAATCTGCGTTGGCGACATCTTCTGTGAGATGTTGTGGTAAATGTGGCACAACAACCATTACACCACTTGGATCTTGGCTGACATCCAGGCGTCCCAACTTCTCTTGATGGAAGGTTGGCTTCTCGATAAAGAAGACTCGCCCTCCTTCAAAACAATGATGGCATAGATATAGCGATCGTTGAACATCCAAATTCCAACCTACATCAGATAGGCAAACTATATCCAGAATATCTCGTGCCAAAGTAGGTAAACTACGATGAATTACCATAATTTCCTCTGGGAACTTTAAAAGAAATGATGTTGATAATTATCCGCAATCAGAATATTTGTTGATTTCTAAATATCTTTGCCAAAAAGCTTTATTAGTAAGTTCAGGTAGAGTTTCTTTGTAGAGATATTTAATTTGAGAAAATCTCAAGCATACTTTCCAGGCTAGATTCATTGTCTGCATAGAAATTTTAAAAAACTCTGTCCTAGAAAATTTCACAACAAACCCTTCCCGATTATGTAGGTTGTAGTATAAAGCTTTTTGAGCTTTAAAAATATTAACTGGTCTGTAACCCTGCATAGGAATAACTCTGTATCCCCGATCAATTAATCTACTAGTCTTATGAAAGAAAAAAGAGGGTAAAAGATGCCCATTTAATGTTATGAATCTCAGCCAACGGTGAATACTGCTTTCTGATTCATCAATACTTTCCTGATATTTTTCGTATATAAAGGGAAGATCATAGTTTTTTACCGCTTTCTCTCCCATACTTAAAACTTCCAAGTTTTTTTTCTCAGGATCGAGGGTTTTTAGATAGTAAGGGCCTTTTAAGAAATCAGCAACAGCCTCAAGAGTAATTTTTGCACTCTTATACCTATAGCAGAATGCCTCTCTGAGTGTAAATTTCACAAAACGCTTAATCACTTTTAGCTCATTGAAATCATCATCAGTAATCACATTAAAAATTAGTTCATTTCGCCTCAGATAATAGTTCATCATCGGAGAGTATTTATTCTCTAATGCTTCATGCCAAACACATACACCATTGAGAGTAATAATTTTACATTTCAATCTCATTGGTAGTTCCATATCATCCATCTTGATAAAAAATGGATATGGCAACTTATATTCATCTATTATCTGGGTAGGGAAGCAAAATAGCCACCAGCCGTTATAACTAATATATTCTTCAATTTCATTGAACAAAACATGGTTGATATCTCTCAAATCAAGATCGGGTTTAAGTCTAATCACCTCTTGATTCCAAATTGCTCCATTTTCATGCTGCATATACTTGGTGTCTAATCTCAGCATACTACCACCAATACACAGATCCTGATTATTAGCCAAAGACTGAAAGTTATAAATTCTTGTAAATATTTCAGGATAGATAATTACATCATCATCCATAAATATAATATGGGAAAAATTACTTTTCCGTTCTAAAACTTCGATAATCCCCCTAGTATATCCACCACTACCACCAGCATTTTTATTAGGTATGACGTGGATTTGAGAACTGTGAAAATTATCTAATGTTCTGCCATTATCAATTATAAATATCTCAAATTCCTTTTCTGACTCAGGTTCAGAAAGCAGATGTTTTTCTAATAACCGAATGTTTTTAATTACATAAGATTCCCTTTTATATGTACATATAACAATAGCTAGTTTTTTATCTAAGCTTTTTTCTAAGTTAAATAAATCAGTATAAAAATAACCACCTTTAAACAGACAATTTCTTTGTAAGGCTCTCAATTCAATATAAAATAATCCTTGGTATCCTTTAATATCTACATTATCAAATAATGTAACTTCGTCTAAATGGGGATTATGTACTAACTTTTGACTGATTATTTTTGGTGGATATGTGCAATTATCTATATTTAATAGCTTAACCTGAAACTTACCTTGTAAATATAAATTAATACCGATAGATTTTACCTTTGTATGCTCTTGCCATTTTTGAATTGAAAAAGAATTGAAGTAAGTATCAAAGCTAATGAAACCACCATCTTTAAGTTCAACACTATTGTCTTCATAATTTAGTAAACACTGAGGATTTAATCTTAAAAAAAGTTCCTCAGTAGTACAGATATCTAAATTAGGCAAAATTATATTTTGCAGTTTAACAGTAGTCTGAGTATATTGACTTTCAAATCGTGGGTTAGTTAAAACATCTGACATGTGGGGTTTCTCCTAATGGTAAAAAACACAATTTGTGCTTTCTAGGTACTCTTGAACAATTTGCTTTGTATCTCCAACTTGCTTTATCTTTCCTTTCTCTAACCAAATTACCCACTCACATGATTGTTGGATAAAGTGCAAATCATGAGAGACAACTAAAACTGTTGCATCCGCAGCCCAAAACTTATCTATACGCTGTTTACACTTATGTCTAAAACTCTCATCTCCCACAGACAGCACTTCATCCAGAATCAGTATTTCTGGTTGGACATCGGTAGCGATCGCAAAACCCAATCGTGCTACCATACCAGATGATAAAACCTTCACTGGTACTGAAGAGTAATCTTGGAGTTCCGCAAACTCTAAAATCGATGGTACTCTAGCAATCATTTCTTGGCGCGAAAAACCCAACATCACGCCATAAAGGATAATATTATCAATCACTGAAATTTCGGTGTCAAAACCAGCACCTAACTCAATTAATGGTGCAATTCTTCTTGCTACACGCACAAATCCATGTGTGGGCTGTAAAATTCCACAAATTACTTTTAAAAGTGTAGATTTACCAGCACCATTTGCTCCAATTATACCGACTTTTTCTCCTGAATTGACTACTAAATTAATTCGATCTAATACTAGTTTTTTAGCAGGGTGGCGATATTTGTTTTCTAAAAAAGATAAGACAATCTTTTTTAAATCATAAGCAAATTCCTCTTGTGTCCTTCGCCACAAAGAAACATGATTCAGACGAATAACTTCCATCTATAACAAATCCATAAATGAATGCCGCCACCAACGAAAGCAACTCAATCCAAGTGCAAAAAAAATCATCCCACTCAATAGTGAATGTGTAATTAAATAAACATTCGGTGTTGTTCCTGATAAAGCGATTTGACGGATACTTTCAATCACTGGCAATAACGGATTTAGGATTAAAAATGATTTTACTGATGTAGGAACAATTGCTGCTGGATAAAATATAGGGCTACTCAACCACAGCATAAAAACAATCAATTCATAAAAGTAAGGCAAATCCCTAAAAAATACGAACAAAGCACTAGCTAATAAACTAATTCCAGTGCAAACTAAAACTAATCCCAACAATGGACATAAAAGCAATAAGACATTTAGAAAACTCCTAGAATTAATCAATGTTACTACTATTAGTAAAGGTAATACTCCAACGACAAACTGAAATATATTCGCCACCACTAATGAAATAGGAAAAACACTGACTGGCAAAGAAATCTTATTCAACAAAGCCCCATTATTTACCACACTCCATAATGCTTGTGTCGTAGATGCTGAGAAGAAATTAATCACCACTAAGCCCGTAAAAACTGCCAACACATAGTTAGCAATAGAATTACCATAATAAGATGCAAATGCAGTGCCAAAAATTGCTGTATAAACCCCTGTCATCAGTAAGGGATTAAACAGTGACCAATATACACCCAAAAACGAACCTCGATAGCGGATCTTCAGATTTCTGGCTATTAGAACTTGTAACAATTCCCAGTAGTGTTGTGCTTCAGTGGTGGTTTCTGCTTTCCATGAAAGAAACATATCGAAATACCTAAGATATAGCAGTGAAACACGAGCAAGCTTGTATTAAAGATTAAAGTCTTTATTTTCTAAACACTAAAGTGTTTACTACAAACCAAGCTTGAGGAAAATTGACTTTATGTAGATTCAAACCAGTCTCCCAACCAATATGTATTCCTGCAAAAGTTTGCTGG
The DNA here is from genome assembly GCA_019359495.1 of Goleter apudmare HA4340-LM2. Taxonomy (GTDB): domain Bacteria; phylum Cyanobacteriota; class Cyanobacteriia; order Cyanobacteriales; family Nostocaceae; genus Goleter; species Goleter apudmare. The sequence continues at coordinate 13,627 of JAHHHF010000078.1, read as the reverse complement.
ATATAATTGATTAAAGTTGTATTTGGTAGATGATGGGTAAATTTAAGTCTCAAAATTCTCAATAAACAACGATAAGTTAAGAGTAGAGTTAAGCGAGTGAAGAAAACAGGTAGCCAAACTTTTTTAAATCCATGTTTTACCGCAAAATAAGTTGTATTTTTAGCCAAAGAATACCAACATGTGAGATGTTTTTGGTCAATACGATTATGGCTAGGTTGAGGATAATGATCTATAACTACATCAGCATAGTGAACTTCATAACCTGCTTGAATTAAACGTAAACAAACATCCGTCTCATCAAGAAAGTAATCAAAAAACTCATCATAGCCGTTGATTTTTTCCACTAAGTCTTTACGAAAAGATATATTAGTACCCATCAAACCATTAAACCAAAAACCATTAACTTGGTTATAATCAGCAGCATTATCCGGACGAATAGCAATGGTTTCACTGAAGAGATTGCTAATACCATGACGAAATTGTAGAGGATAGCCAGGGCGAGTTAAATCTCGGACTGTACCCCCAACCGCAGCACATTTATCTCCATGCACTGCATAAACCTTCAGTAATTGTTCTATCCAATCAGATGGTGGAATAGCATCATCATCAAAAAAGGCGACAATTGAGCCTGTTGCTAACTTAATTCCCACATTGCGAGAATAGCTAATATTTTTAGGTTCAACTTTTTGAAAATGTAGTTTGAAACTACTATTGCTAGCTAAACTATAGACTATTTCACTTGTTTCTTTTGTGGAGGAAGCATCAATCACAATAGCCTCAAAGTTTTGGTAGCTGAGGTATGTTAATGAGTGCAAAGCTTTCTCTAAAAAAATTGGGCGATCGCTTGTACAAATTATAATAGAAACTAAAGGAGTTAAAGGAGTATGTTTCACCATTTGTGATATCTTAAGTTTGCGAATTTGCCAGTATATCTGCCAGATTTGGCTGATGGTGTTGATAACTGCTTTCGTCAAAAATAATAGGTTAATGGTAACAGGTACATAGCCATTACCTGTAAAGTAGTAAACCCGTTTAGCTAAATTTATGGTATCAATTTGAGGATGCTGATAGCTAACAAGAGCAATATCAATTGGTTTCCTAATCCAAGCACATAACCAAACCCAAAAACGGCATACTAAGTTCTTAGATGGAACCCAAAGAGTTAGTTTTTTCTCAACCTCCAACTTATTTAATAATTGGGTTTGTAACTCATCCTGATAGATGCTAGATTGCACTAGAACTTTCGCTTGATTATGAATAATCTCTTCCAAAGAATATTCAATGTAATTAACTGTTCCAGGCATTTTTCCCTGAATACCCTTAATAAAGTCTTGAAAACCCGCAATAGACATCTCTGTGAGCAAGTACCTTCCTGTTGCAGCGTAATAAATTAGCCGTGGTAAACTCACAATTAGCCTTTTTAATAAAAGCTCTGGTCGATGTTTTTGCCAACAGTAACAGAGATTACGCTCATCGTAATAATTAATCCAAGGTCTACATTTAAAATCTGCGGAATGATGCCAAATAACCGACTCTGGATTCACAGCAATAATCCAGCCTGCTTCCTTGGCTCGTAAGCACCACTCTACATCATCAAAGTGCAGAAAATAATTTTCAAATACACCAATTTGTTCCACAACTTCACAACGCACTAGTAGTGAAGCAGCCGCACAAATATCTACACTCAGGTACGGTTTGCCTTTAAGTATTTCTTGATTTGAAATGTTACTAAGGTTAGCAAAATTTGTTTTCAGGTGTGCTTTTTTAGGGTTGATAATGCTGCCTAATTCTTGAATTGTACTGGGTTCATTTAATTTACGGATTTGAGAACCTACCAAGCCTACTTCATGATGATTTTGCAAAGTTGAAATTAGTGAAGCTATTGCCATTGAGTCTAAACGCACATCATTGTCAAGTAGCCAGAAGTAATCATATCCAAGCTTACTAACCAACTCCAAACCGTAAGAAAATCCCCCTGAGCCACCTAAATTAATACCTGTTTGTAAAACCTTTACTTTTTGAGAATAGTGTTGTTCAAGGTAGACTTGAGTACCATCAACTGAAGCATTATCTATAATGTAGATATCCAGAGTTATACCCGGTAATTGCAGTTGATTAATATCTGCAAGCAATGAACAAATGTAATCTAGTTTGTTCCAAGTAACAATAATAGCTGCTACTTTTGATTGTCTCATCAGATGAATCTACATCATAATATTTACTTGCATCTCTGAATTAGTCAAATTTCTACCAAATGGAACACAATCCAAGTATCTCTGATGTCGCCATATTCTCATTCATTAGCTAACCACAAACTACTAATTGGATTAATTTAAAAACATTACTTAGCTAAACTATTTAACTTTTTTAAAATTTTTATCTCGTCTATCTCAAGAAAGAGAAATTTTGGCTATTCCAAGAGATTGATGTAAAGAAAACAACAAATTCCCGTGCCAATATGAAAATGCAGCATTCCTCAATCATTTGTGAACACCTATATCCCGAAGTTCTACCCTTCGTCATTCATGTTTATGGGAAATCGAGGTGAACCTTGCAATTTAAGCACAAGCGCAGGCTAGTCCAATATAAATCAAAATAAAACTTGCCATAATGGCACTTTTTTCTGTTTTTTTCAGATAAAAGTAATTCAAATTGTCACTATATAAGTTATATTTTGCATGGGACGCGCAGTAGAGGCACAACGATGTTGTTTGTGCCTCTAATTAAAAAAATTTAGCTTTTAGCTACTAAAAAACGATGATTTAATCTGATTTTGGTAGCAAGTATTTACTTGAGCTTTTTACCACAGAATCATAAATTTCTATTAACTTTTGAGCACTGACTGATGTAGAGTAGTTGTCTATTACCCATTTTCTTCCAGCATTGCCAATTTGGCGACAGTATTGCCGATTATGAATGAGTGCGATCGCAGAATTTGCCATACCTTCAATATCTTCAACATCGTGCAATATTGCTGTTTTACCGTCTACCACGGCTTCTATCATTCCAGGGATTTTTGAACCAACTATAGGAAGTCCAGCTGCATTAGCTTCTAAGGCCATAACTGGTAAACCCTCATGTAAAGAAGGCAGCAAGAATACATCACACTTACTCATTATTGATGCTACATCGTCACGCGCACCCAAGAGGTAAACGGCATGAGATAGTTTGCGTTGAGTTATATTCTTTTCGATTACTGTATGTAATGGGCCTTCCCCAACTAATAATAGCTTTGCTGTGGGAATATGCTTTAAAACTAGTTTAAATATAGATAGCAATCCCAAATGATTTTTTGCTTCAATGAAGCGTCCAACATGCAGAATAATTGGGACATTATTTGACCAACCAAAAGATTCACGAAAAACATGACGGTCTTCAGTGGTCACTAATTCTGGAATATTGACGCCATAGTTAAGTACACAAGAACGTTTTGGTAATTTTGTTCCCTGGGAATCCAGACTAGCAATCACTCCTTGAGAACAACCCGTGACTAGACGAGAATGGCGGAGTGCATACCGCACACTAATTTCCGCATAAACTGACCGCATCCGTCGAATCAAAGGGAGGCGCGTTAAAGGTATCTGATGATCAAAAACAGTGTTATGAAAAGAAGTAATCACCGGAATTCCTAATTGGTTGGCTACCCACACAGGCAAACCACTATATACTTGCAGATGGTTGTGTAATATGTCATATTTTCCTTCTTGTAATATTTGTCTGAGTTGTTGAGCAAATAAGACTTGATTAATACCTAATGGACAACAAATAACTTTGGCATTCAAATGCTGTGCAACTTGAGCTAGTACGCCAATATTTGCTCCTTTGCAACAGAAGTCAATTTCATATTGAATTCGTGGTATTTCTCCCAACATATAAAGTAACCATTGCTCAATACCACCTCTATTTAAGCTGTTAATTAAATGTAAAATCTTGAGCATAAAATTTCACCTTTGTTGAATAAAATTACGTTAATGATGTTATTATTGGCACGGAATTTCATTAGGTAAGCACGAAAAAACTAAATTATGTAACGACACATAAACAGCGATGAAGCCTTTACCAATGACGCGACTTGCTACAAGCCTCTCGTCTCCTTTCCTCTGAGACGTTCCGCATAGCTTGCTTCCCCGCAGGAAACTACACTCAGTGGCTGAGAACCCATTTAAAGCAGTGGCTTATAAATAACAAATGATCAGAAATAACCTTAACTAGTGAACTTTATTAGCATCAACCAACTTATTCTTACTAAATTGCTTTGTGAGTTGATTCTGGTTGATAAATGCTTTGTAGATGCAGCAGAGATTGTTCAATATTAAACGGATGTAGAATCTGCCATCTAGAATCCGTTTTCCAGTCTTCTCCAAACAGATTTACTAATGCGTTGTGGCTATATCCTAAGCCATGAGTAGCATAACGCTTAATCCATCCTTTCATTAAAGTAAAATACAACTGCCGTGAAAATTCTGCCTGATTCTCAACCATAGAAGTATCAAGATGGCTATGGACAATGCAAGTTGGCACACCCATCTGTTGCGCTAATCGCAAAACATAGCCACTAAAGTGATAAACATGACTATGAACCACATCATAAGGGCCATACTTACGTAAAATCTGCTTAAAGTTGCTAGCATATATCCATAGTTCCGATGGATATAGACAAGGAATAATTTGGCTACCAAGACCAAAAATTTCCTCATCGTAAGCACAGGGTTGAATTGTATGAACTAAAAAGTCCATCTGAAAATATTTACGATCAATATGTCGCAAAATGTACATTAGCCAAGTTTGAACTTCACCCCGATTCATCCCCCCAATCACATGAAGGATTCGTTTTCCCATCACTTGAACTCACTCCCATCTTGATGTGAAGTAAAAAGCATTATCTTTGTGAAAAGACAGCAAGAGTAGAGGGGTCTGAGACATCACTGGTCAAGATTTATATCTCTGCTATTTCCCATTCCCAGGGTAAAGAATGACTGCCCAACTCAAAACAGCCTGTACCGTGGCTGCTATACTGAGAGCGATCGCTGCTCCTACTAATCCCAATTGTGGTACTAACCATATACAAGCTATGGGTGAGATAATTACCACAGCAGATAATAAAGGTATTTGAATGAAAAAATGTTTAGCTGCTGTCATTGCATAGGCAAGAAAAGAGGACATGTAGCTAATTCCAGCAGCAAACATCAGCCAAACCAACACATTTGTCTGCTCACCGTACTCATATCCGTAGAGTAGAGTCAGAATCTGCTTTCCTGCTATCAAAGCTAATAAGACACCTATTCCCCCAAACAAGCCAGCGATTCCTAACAGCTTGAGTAAAAGGGTATGGAAGGCTATGACGTTTTTGTGCTCATGATATTTAGCTAGTTTGGCAATGCTTGATTCTCCCAAGGCACTAACGATCATACCTCCTACTACCATGAGGTAGGCTATGGCTGCAAAAATCCCCAATTCTTGCTCTCCTAAATACCGCGCAATAAAGTAACGAGGAATATTGATATTGAGCGAAATTAGCATGGTCATCAACCCTAAAGGTAAACATAGCAGTACCAACTTGACTAGGGTTTTCAACTGCCAACGAGGCTGTAATTTTAATATATGCTTGAGCACCAAGACACCATTAGGAATGTCGTAGGCGATTAACACCGCAGCCCAAGCAAACACCAACCCTATGACTCCCCATAAAACACTACCAAATGTATATACTCCGATAGATAGCAGTAGTAGTGATAAAAGACCTCTAATCATCAGCGATATTGCAATTCTATCCTTGCATTCATGCTGCTGAATAAGACCATAAAATAGATCACTAATAGACTCGAATACTTTAGCTACACCCACTAAAAAAACAACTAAGGCTGTTTCCCAATGATATCCTGCCAATAAACTAATGATTGTAATAACTAACAGCGATAAGGCTGCTGAAATCAACCTGAGTCCTAGATAATCGCTAAAACAATATTGTTTTCTCACATCTGTTACTTGCACAGATCGCAGTTGCAAATTGGTAAACATCACTACGGGTGTTGTCACCGCCATTCCTAAAGCAAACTGACCTACCATCAACGGGTTGCCAAGTTTAGCTAGCGCTATGAGCATCCCCCACTGACAGACTGTATAAATAGCATTACCAAGAAATATCCATGAGAAATTGTGGTACAGTGTGAGTTGTTTATTCTGTTGCATTTTTTTAAAATTTCCTCTGTTGATCAGCTATGCTGGGCAATTCTTAATCGTAAAACTGAATTTTAGTTGTCAGTATAGATGCCGAATATAAGCAACTTAAATAGACAAAATTTTATACCTGATTTATTGCGATCGCAGCCTAGAGAAAGTTCTATAAAGTATGAGAAATTGTTAGGCGATCGCCCGTGATTGAGGAATACTATACCTATGCTGATTTTTCGTGGCTAATCCTCTTTGTGATGCCACAGATACCTATTTTAAATCTGGGTATAGTTTCTGTGAATAGTTTGCTACACTAAGAGATTTTATTGAATGCTTGAGAAGATTAATTTTCGGAAAAATCTCTATCTATTGATAACATACAATAGTATTTCTATTTGTATGTTAATTTTATTTTTCTAGCTAATTCGAGCAGTCGATACTGACAAGCATTAAAAATCATATTGATAAATACACCCTGTTATGCTGCAAACCTCTGGATATTTGTACCAATTTTTGATTGATGGAGTCATGCCAATGTGGCAAAAGTTTTCTATCTTCAACATTTACAAGTAAAAAGCAAATCTGACACCAGAGAAGGATGCTGAATGTTTATAGGTTAAACAGCAAACCAAAATAGCGATTCTCTCAAAGGATGATCAATACCCCAGTATTGAAGATCATCGTTCCGCACAATGCTTTCTGCACTGTGGATCTGCTCGTCTTTCCCTGTTAGCCAGAGTCAACATTCAAATGCGATCGCCATAACGTCTAGCTCTTTCTTCAGGAATACCTAACTTCTAAATTTATGTATAAATTGTACAGATGCTAGTTGCGATATTCCTGACTTTGTCCAACTCTCCAAAAATATGGCAAAAAAAAAGAGAGCCGCTTGGGCATCTCTCCAGATCATCAGGGTGCATCTACATAACACAGTATAACATGTTAGGGCTGAGGGGCAAGACCCATCATCTGGTTTTTGCATAAATATTTATCGACAATCACCCTACTATGGCATAAGAAATAGTTATTGTGGGGTTTTGAGAGTTACTTGGATAGCTCTCTAGATCATCAGGGTACATCTATTTAGGAGAATATACCACTTTGGGATCAAGGTGATCACTGCTCTTTTGAGATTTACCAGGTTGGTAGTAAGCACTTTAGTGCTCAGAAGATCAGGAGTAAAGCCCTTACTACGAATAGGTCTACTAGTCTGTCAATTTTGTTTTGTGGGATTTTTGGTAGTGTGAGCGTCTCGCTCACGCAGGCAAGATGCCCAGACTACAGCGTCTCGCTCACGCGGGCAAGATGCCCAGACTACAGTCCATCATTTTTATATTGAGAGACTACTACTGCCTAATAATTACAGGAATGAACCACTAGGCATTCAATTTCTGCTCTACCAATTCATTAGTCAGCTTAGGATCGGCACGTTTGTCAGTTTTTTTCAGAACTTGCCCCACAAAGAAGCCCTTAAGGTTAGTGTTACCACTACGATATTTTTCTAATTGTTGGGGATTGGCGGCGATCACTTCATCAACGATGGGTTCTAGCACACTGAGATCGCTAATCAGTTCTTGACCAGCAAAAGCCTTTTCAGGAAGTAGGCCTGTAAGCAAGTCTGGTAACTTTTGTTTAGCTTGGGCGTTGCTAATTTTACCTTGTTCAATGCGAATGATCACATCAGCTAGATTAATGGGAGTCAGAGCAATTTCGCTGATGGTGAGTTTTTGCTTATTGAGGTAGGCAGCGATATCTTGGGTAATCCAGTTAGCTGCGGCTTTGGGATTTGCTCCAGAAGCGATCGCTGCTTCAAAATATTCAGAAACAGGACGGTCTTCTGTCAAGACTCGCGTGTCGTATGCCGACAAACCCAACTCATTTTCATAACGATGGCGTTTTTGTGCTGGGAGTTCTGGCAATTCACTACGCCATTGCTCTAATTGTTCGCTAGCAACCTCAATTGGCGCTAAATCTGGTTCCGGGAAGTAGCGATAATCGCTAGAACCTTCCTTAGTCCGCATACTGATTGTGCGTTGTGAACCTTCTTCCCACAGACGTGTTTCTTGGATAATGCGATCGCCTGCTTCCACGGCGGCGATTTGCCGTTCAATCTCGTATTCAATCGCCCGTTGGATGGCGTTGAATGAATTCATGTTTTTAATTTCTACTTTCGTGCCAAACTCTTTTCGTCCCACAGGACGCACAGAGATATTGACATCACAACGCAGAGAACCTTCTTGCATGTTACCGTCACTCACACCCAGATATCTAACAATCCGGCGGATTTCTTGGGCGTATTCGGCAGCTTCTTGTCCAGTCCGCAAATCCGGTTCTGAGACAATTTCTACCAAAGGTACACCAGCTCGGTTGTAATCTACCAAAGAATAAGTAGAACCAGAAAGACGCTCACTACCTGCGTGTACTAATTTACCAGCATCTTCCTCCATGTGCAGGCGCGTGATGCCAATGCGTTTGCGAGTGGGGTTACCTTCCGCATCTACCAACTCAATTTCTAACCAACCATGTTCAGCGATCGGTAGGTCATATTGAGAAATTTGGTAATTTTTCGGTAAATCAGGATAAAAATACTGTTTACGGTCAAATTTGCTATATTTGGCGATTTGGCAATTTAAAGCCAAACCCGCTTTCACGGCATACTCTAGAACTTTTTGGTTGAGTACAGGTAACACCCCAGGTAAACCCATACATACTGGGTCGATGTTAGTGTTGGGGTCGGCACCAAAGGCTGTAGAACTGCTAGAGAAAATTTTGGTGTTTGTATTTAGCTGACAATGGGTTTCTAGCCCAATAATCGCCTCGTACTCAGTTTTTACAGTTGTAGCAGAAGTCATAAAATCAAAAATTCGGCATAATCTTCCTTTAGGGTACTATTGTAGCTGCGTCGTGAGTGCTGATTGGAGAGTGATCACGATCAAGATTTCCGTAGGTCTTAAATCACAGTATATTAACCAACTGCCTGCTGTGATGCGATCGCCCAGATACTTAGCATTAAATTCCCCTGTAAGGTGCTTCAGATATCAAGAATCTTTTCATCCTCACCAACTTCTCAAGTCTGATGTATTCTAATAATGAATAGCTGAAGTAAAAATTGCTGCTAATGTCCTGGACTTATTCCATAAATACGGGATCTAATACCAATTTAATATAAAGACCCAACCCGCGCTAACGCGCACCCTCTCCTTACCAAGCTTATATACCTGATTGCCATGAGGTTAATGATGTCAGGCAAAGATACCTCAGATATTGGTACAAACAGAGAAAATGACTTTTCACAGGTTTTCTCCAAACCACCTATGCTTTCTAGTGGTACGGCAAAGTGGCGTTGGATGAGCTTGGAACAGCGCTACCTACCACCAGGGGAAACTCCTAAATATTCTCTCAAACAATTTGCCATCACCATTAATCTTGGTCATAGTGTTCAGGTGGAGCGAACCCTAGATAGACATCTAAAAACAGGTTTAATGTTTACGGGTGCTGTTGGGCTTTGTCCAATGCATACTTCCCAAGCAATCCGTTGGGATCGGGATGCCAACATTCTGTTGCTCAATTTGGAGCCTGAATTACTGACTCAGAATGCTATAGAGTTGCTGGATACGGATCAGTATGAGATGTTACCGCATCTCATCACCCAAGATCCACTGATTTATCAAATTGGACTGGGACTAAAGGCACAACTGCAAAACAATCATTCAGGTAGCCGTCTCTATGCTGAATCAGCCGCAACGTTTTTAGCTGTTCATCTTCTGCAAAACTACTCTACTCGACTAACCTCTGTACCGGAGTATGCAGGAGGCTTACCGCAACAGCAGCTAAAACAAGCAGTTGATTATATCCAAGACAATTTAGCACAGGAGATTTCTCTGGATGCGATCGCTAATTATCTTGGTATCAGTCGCTATTACTTTTGCCGCTTATTCAAACAATCTATAGGTCTGAGTCTACACCAATACGTGATTCAACAACGGGTAGAACGGGCAAAACAGCTATTGCTACAAGGCAAGTTGAGTATTGCGGATACTGCTCTAGTTTGCGGCTTTGCCCATCAAAGTCATCTTTATCGCCACTTTAAACGATTGACCGGGATTACACCTAAACATTTCCTCAATTTATAGCAAGATCACGCAAAAAATGCACGAATGTGCAATATTTCTACTTTATAGCCTGTCACTATTTAAGTGAAGTATATGTGTGCATCATTTAGCACAAATATCTAAATTTAAGGAAAGCTTCGCGGAAATTACATACAGGAGACAATAAAATGAATACAAAATCGTCTCAAAAATTGCAAACTACACAAAAAGAAGCAACTCCAGCTCTATGGACAGAACTCAATGATGAGGTAGCTGCTCAAGTATCAGGGGGAGTCTCGGTCTGGGAGTGGATAAGAGATAATGCAAGAGGATGGGGTTGGACGTATGATCCATATGCAAGAAAGTATGATTAAGGTGCAATTAGAAGGGAGCATCCCAATTTTGCAAAAATAAAATTTGTAGTGGGAGCATCTTGCTCCCTAATGTCCAGGAAGCGGGCTAGAGAGCCATCACTACAAAAAATAAATTTACACATTTGGGATGCTCCCAATTAGAATGCGTGGAGTAGCGATGAGCCGAAAAAACCAATCAGATATCATCACAAGATTATGAAGTAAACATGTCCAAGACATCAAAAAGGCAGCCATTTCAATGGAATGGAAGCTTATATCAAGAGATTTCTGAAATTGAATCCGGTAATTGGCGAGGAGGAGTAACAACCCATGAATTAACTCATGTGACTCAAAAAAGTTATGTGATTCCTTCCCAAATAAAAGTCATTCTCCTATCTCCAAGTGGTGGAGGAAAAAACGAAATTAAGTTTGATGATGGAGTCAATACAAGTCTTTGGTAGAGGATAAATTTAGTAAAAATTGCATCTGTGTCAATGCTTGAGCAATCACATCTGTGGAGATTCATCAGTATATAACTTGCAAATAGTTAAGCAAATTTTGCTAGATTCTCTAACTTTTATATCTGAGCATATCAGGTGCAATTGCTTGGTCAAAAGTAGTAACAAAGGGATTCAAAATGTCTAGTAAGCAACCAATTCAAACTTCTTCAAAATCATACCCAGAACTTTGGCAAGACTTAAATGAACAACAGTCAGAAAAAGTTTTAGGAGGAGGTATTGGCACATCTCCTAGAGAATTAGGTAATGTACCACATCAATCATCTACTGTTGCACTTGTCCTACTCTTCGCTAATCCTTTTGCTTAAGAGGGAAACTCAATATTAAGTTTAGCTTTTTAGAGGGTGAAACGATGAAAAAGAAACTTTGGCAAGAATTAAATGACCAACAAGCTGAAAAGTTATCAGCAGGAATGAATAAAGGCCAGCTGATTAATAAAGTGGCTGAAAAAGCAACTGTTATTAGAGGAACATTAATATTGACCCTTTAGCCTGAGTGGGACTAAATCTCAAATAAAAATCTAATATACAGTTTGAAGTACCTATGTTTGGATAGTTTTCGTATCAGACAAGGACACAGAAAATATAAGAATTGCATCTGCCAAATCTATCTAAGTTAAAATTCAGTAGGGAGTTAAACAAGATGCCTTATTAAGTCTTCTATCAAACATTCTTTACAATCTAGCTTAAATTCTGTACCATTCCAAAAACTCGTCATCACATTGGATGATAAAAATGAGGAATCATTATCTGGTGGTGCGAAGGAAAAGTTTAAAATATATAAACCTCATACAAATGCAGGTAATTTTTATACGGGTATAATACCCATTTGGTGATAAGTTGGAGTAGTGATTTCAATGATTAATCAAACTATTTTTCCACCGAGTAAAGAGGTTCAAAATGAAAAGAAAACTTTGGCAAGAACTTGACGATAAACAAGCAGAAACTGTTTCTGGCGGAGCAGAGGGTTGCTTGGCTTGGAGTATTCGGTTCGGAGATGTTAGGCGCTCTTCACTCCTAATACAAAAAGTTAACAATGTCATCTACGAACTAAAAATTACCGAATAATTATCCCAAATTGATCGCACTAAAATAGAGGAGCAAAAAAATGCTGCGTCAGCCTGCAATCACAGATTCTCAAACCTTACAAAAACTCATCGTCGAACTAGATGAAAAAAATGAGGAATCATTATCAGGAGGAATACAAGTTACTCCCGCAGTTATTCTCTTATTTATTCCTTATAATCAGCAAAATTCATCGACCGATGGATTCCGCTTCCCTTGCGATGGTCCTGGTAGAGGCGGAACCTGCTAATAGTAAAGTTAAAAAGTCTCAATAGTGCGATCGCTCTTTCCTGATTGTTTGTTCATTTAGGCGATCGCATCAACTTAAACTTAAGTTAAAGCCTTTGTTAAGGAATTAAAGGAGTCAATGATGATTATTCCTTTCAAACATGCGGCTTTAGTTCTCGCATTAGCCTGTGGAGGGATGGGTTTTGTCTGGGTCACTTATGCAAAGATGGGTTTTGCGAGTCAAAATATCGCCCAGGCCAAAAGATGCAACTTGCCCATGCCATCAAAGATGGATGTCGAACGAACTACACCGAATATTAATACACAGCGCTTTCTAGATAGAGTTGTAAAAGACTTAGATGGAAAATTCAAGGGTTACGCTGTCATCTTGACTGGTACTGATGGAAAAAGGCTTGGCTTTCGGCGTGCTGGTTGGGCGGTAGATCCATGCGATTCAGGTTCTAGTGGTGAAGCCTTCGATCTTGATACCGAAACTGCAATTGGGAGCGTTACAAAGCTCTTCACGACGGTCTTGGTCTTGAAGGCGACCACCGACAGCAATCGGATTGAACGCACCCCTATGACAGCTTATCTTCCTTTCCGATGGCGGCGCATGGCTCACCCCTATTATGAGACGGTTCAGATCGCCGATCTGCTTCAGCACAAAGCAGGGTTTAAAAGAGACGGAGGCGGTGAACATATCTCAACACGACTAAGTAAAGGTCGAGAACTGAACACACCTATAGGAACTAGGACATACTCTAATACCACTATTGGGATTTTTCACTTTTTATACGCAAAATACGCTCTCCGTGAACCTTACCACGAGACAGAAGTCAAATATCAGAACTCTCCCATCGATATTTACAATACAGAAATACAAAAACGAACATCACACTACTTCAATTTAGGTCTTTACAATAAAATTTTTCTACCACTGGAAATTTCAGCAACATGCGATCCAAGGGAGCCTCGATTTCCGCCAGATAGAAGCAAATATTTTCCGTTTCACAACATTGCTAGAAGCTACGCTTCGGCGACAGATCAAAGTGGACGATTACTCTCAAATGTCACCCTTAACCCGGATTTCTCACAAAGCTTGAAGAAACAGGGGTCAAAAACTGCCAAAATGCATATTGCACAACAATTTCAGCAGTTTGAAGTATGACCCCAAATAAAAATGATTGTATACCAGAACAGTT